>DASYKT010000040.1:0-3142 GCA_035995185.1 Pyrinomonadaceae bacterium | reverse complement strand
ATCGGTCGTGAGTCCAAACTGGTTTCCGCCCACCGTCGCGTCGCTGCTCTTAAAGAAGAACCAGACCCCGTTGCTCGGTCTAAAGACTGCCAGGTCGGCTTTGCCGTCGGCGTCATAATCACCCAGGACAGGTTTGTCTTCCGCTAACCCGAACTGGGAAATGGCCAATCCATCCCTGCTTCTGAGCATGAACCATATGCCGTCTCGATAGACAGCGATGTCGGTCTTGCCGTCTCCGTCATAGTCTGCCGCCACCGGTCTATCCTGCGATAATCCGAACTGGGTAATGCTCAAACCGTCACGGCTGCCATTGATATACCAGGTGCTGGTGCTCGGTCTGAACACTGCCTGATCGGCTATCCCGTCACCGTCATAATCACCCGGCTGCGGTTTGTCACCCGGCAGTCCGAATGATATTCCTAAGAAACCATCACGGCTACGTTGTAAGAACCAGCCGCCGTCGCGATAGATAGCGACATCGGCTTTCCCGTCACCGTCATAGTCTTCCGGTACTAAAGTGTCCGTTCCTATTCCCAGCGTCACTGCGTTGAAAGTGCCGTTCGAACTGTTGAGGATGTACCAGTTGCCTTCACTCGGACGAAAGACCGAAATATCCGTCTTGCCGTCTCCATCAAAGTCGGCATGCTTGGCATGAGAAGCAAATGTTGCTTCGCCAAAGACGGTGAAACGAAATGCCTGGGAAACGGAGAAGCCTCCTGCCGCACCGCCGTCATTGACGTACCATCTGCCGGTAAAAGTTCTTCCTACCAGAGAAGCACTATCCGGGATAGCGATACTTACCGAGCCATAACCGTTGCCATTACCGCTGCCTCCAAGTGTAACTACACTGTGATGGAAAGAACCGGCCTGAGGAATGCCTCCCTTGGGCGACGTACCAGGATCATTGTCACCGATCACCAGCGTCGCCTGTGCTCCTCCCAAGCCTCCCGAAACAGCCACGGTGAAACTCGGATTGCCGACCAGAGGCGGCTCGGCCGCGATGGCCTGCGGAATTACTCCGCCCGAACCTGAAACTCCGCTGCCCAGTAACACCGGCACCCGGTTCGACTCCGTGTACAATGTCGGCCGGTCAAAGGGCGATGTTTCGCTTGCCACGCGGGCATCGGTCAAAGGGCGCTTGAGAAAATTGACGAGATCCGTTTTTTGCTGCGTTGACAGATTTCGCGGACGGATGAGATTGGCCGGAAAATTATTCGCGTTCGGAAAATCGCCGCCGCGGTTGTAAAACTCGACCACTTCTTCGAGCGTCGAAAAACGCCCGTTGTGCATGTAGGGGCCGCGCAGTTCGACGTTGCGCAAACTCGGCGTGCGAAATTCACCAAGGTTTTGCGGATTGCCCGTGACGGCAAAACGGCCGGTGTCTTCCGCCTGCGGGCGCAGCCCGATGTTGTGAAACGCATTGTCGGAAAATAACGAGCCGGCGTGGCAGACGCCGCATTGTATCGCTCCGAAAAGTCCCCGCCCGCGCTGCTCCGATGCGGTCAAAGGCGCGCCTCCGCCGGCAGCCACGTCGACCGGCGTGCGGTCGGCAAACTGCGTCCGTTCGTAAGTTCCGATGGCCAGCGCGATGCGGCTCGGCGTTACGTCGGGCGTGCCGAAAGCTTCCTGAAATAATTCGGCGTAAGTTCGCCCGTCAACCCAATTCTGTAATCCGGCGGGCACCGAAGGCGCAAGCGCCAGCGGTTTTGATGTGCCGATCTGCGAAGCGACCTGCGTCCAATCGCGCCCGGAGTGCGCCATCTCGGATGAACTCACCGGGGGGCCGACCGCCTGGCTTTCCAGCGCGCCGCCGCCGTTTAAGATAGTGGCCTGCGTGAGCGGGTCGACAAAAATTCCCGTGGCGCGGCCGTCCCAAAATAAAAGCTGCGCATAAGTGGCATTAATATAAGAAGGCGATTTTCTTCCGGTTACCTGTTCGCGCAAGCCGTATTGCGAGGACCATTCGTAGCGCCCGTCTGCCGTATTTAAAGGAACACCGGGCGAACCGGTCACGTCATCGGCCGTTCCGGCGATCCCGTCAAAACCGGGATTGTCAGAGCGGGCGGTGTTAAAGACCGAGCGCGGATCAGAACCGCCTTTACCACCGCGGTGGCACGTGCCGCAGGAAACCGTGCGGGTCGATGAAAGCTGTTCTTCCCAAAACAGCACTTTACCTAAAGAAGCTTTGGCGGCGGTAAGGGGATTTGCCGGCGGCGCGGGCGGCGGCGGTTCTATCGGCGGGATCGGCCCCGTTACCTGTCCGATCGCGCGAAAGCCCTGCTCGGCCTGGCTGGGCCCGCTGGTCAGCGCCCCGTTTTCCGCTCGTATCCAATAAAAGAAGTTTTGCCCGGCGGCGGCGGTAGTATCGAAAAAGAAATTCGACGGCGTGAGGCCGACCGCGGCGGCCCCGGCGGAATCGTTGACGGTATTGCGCAGTATCCGGTACTGCGCGGCGCCGCGCACGGAGTCCCAGTTCAGCCCTATCTTATTAATATAAGAACCGTCGGAAGCGATAACGCCGGTCGGCGCGGAAAGGCCCGTTTGTCCTGTGACAACGGGCGCCAGCAGCTTATTACTAACCCCAACCACGGCTATGAGGAAAAATAAGCCGGTAACTATTAATTTGATCCGTCGCATCGGTATTTGATTCTTTCAAAAAGAGATAGGTAAAGCTTTTAGTCGAAGGATTAGACGCGGGTGCATTGCTAAAAGTCTGAACTTATACAAAAAAAGTTTAGAGTTCAAAGTTCGGGGTTCAGAGTTACGCCCTTCAGGCGTGAGTATCTGTAATAACTTTACGCCTAAACGCGTAACTCTAAACTTTGAACTCTGAACCGTTATCTATTGTACGAGCGAGCCGGGAACGGATTTGTCCGGGGTAAGGCCCCAGGTGGTGACATGGAATATGCCGCTGGTCGAAGGCAGCACGTACCAGTTGTGATCGGCCTGTCTGAAGACCGTCAGGTCGTTCTTTCCGTCACCGTCATAGTCTCCCGGTGAGGGAAGATCGGTCGTGAGTCCAAACTGGTTTCCGCCCACCGTCGCGTCGCTGCTCTTAAAGAAGAACCAGACCCCGTTGCTCGGTCTAAAGACTGCCAGGTCGGCTTTGCCGTCGGCGTCATAATCACCCAGGACAGGTTTG
>DASYKT010000039.1:0-43192 GCA_035995185.1 Pyrinomonadaceae bacterium | reverse complement strand
TTCCGCAATGCTTTCGCCTCGATTTGGCGAATGCGCTCGCGGGTTACCGCAAACGACTGGCCTACTTCTTCCAGCGTGTGTTCCGAACCGTCTTCCAGGCCGAAACGCATCTTGATGACTTTTTCTTCGCGCGGCGTGAGCGTCTTGAGCACGCGGCGGGTGCTGTCTTCGAGGTTGTTCGAGATGACCACCTCGACCGGCGAGCCGATCGACTTGTCCTCGATGAAGTCGCCGAGATGCGAATCCTCCTCGTCGCCGATCGGCGTTTCGAGAGAGATCGGCTCCTGGGCAATCTTCAACACCTTCCGGACCTTCGACACCGGGATATCCATGCGCTTGGCGATCTCTTCCGACGTCGGTTCGCGACCCAGTTCCTGCACCAGCTGCCGCGAGGTGCGGATCAGCTTGTTGATGGTCTCGATCATGTGCACGGGAATGCGGATCGTACGCGCCTGATCGGCAATCGCTCGCGTGATCGCCTGCCGAATCCACCACGTGGCATACGTCGAAAACTTGTAGCCGCGACGGTATTCGAACTTGTCCACCGCCTTCATCAGGCCGATATTGCCTTCCTGGATCAGGTCGAGGAACTGCAGACCGCGGTTGGTGTATTTCTTGGCGATCGAAACGACCAGTCGAAGGTTGGCTTCGACCAGCTCTTTCTTGGCCTGATTGGTTTGCGATTCGCCCACCAGGATAGATTGCAGCGAACGCTTAATTTCCACCGGCGGGATGTGATACTTCTCTTCGATCACGGTCAGGCGGCTCTTGTAATCGTTGAGCCGCTTGCGCAATTCTTTCTTTTCGGGCGCCGGCGGTTTCGCGTCGATCTTGTTTTGCGCTTTGGTGACCTCACGCTCGGCAGAGCGGATCTCATTACTGATCTTGCGGATCGATTCGATCAGCCTCTGCTTGGCGCGTTCCGTCAGGTTCAGCATCTTGATCTCGCTGGCGATCTCAAGTCTTAACCTGGCAACTTCACGGCGCAGGCGGATCAAACGCTTACCGGCTTTTTTGGCGCCTTTTTGTTTTTCCTGTTCCTTGATCAGCGCGTTAAGGGTCTTTAGCGCCTTTTTATAATTTTCATTTATGCGCTCGATACCTTCGAGCGTCCAGCGCATGTATTCGTCGGCCTTGTCCTCTTCACCGGTCAGTTCCGCCTGTTCGGAAAACATCACGGTGTCGCGGATGCTCACCTTTCCGGCGGCCAGAGCTTCGCCCAATTTGAGCAGGGCTTCGACCGCGATAGGCGAGCGCGATATCGATTTTTGAGTTTTGATCTGCCCGCGTTCGATGCGTTTCGCGATCGCCACCTCGCCCTCGCGGGTCAGCAGCGGCACGATCCCCATCTCGCGCAGGTAAAGGCGGACCGGGTCGTTCGTCTTATCGAGCGTACCGGCCGAAAGGTCGAGGTCGAATTCTTCGTCCTCGTCAGCTTCGGCATCAACAGCCAGCACGGCAGCCTGTTCAAGCAGGCCCGATTCGCCATCGTTGATGGAAATGCTTGCCCCCTCGATCTTTTGCAGAACGTCCTCGATGTCCTCAGGCGAAACCATGCTGTCGGGCAATTCGCGATTGAGGTCGTCGAAGCTTAAGAATTTCTTCTCCCTGCCCAGTTCGAGCAGGCGTTCCACCATATCGTCTTGCGGTTCTTCGTCGTAATCTACCATATTAGAATTTTGATTAAATATACCTATAAAAAGTTGTCAATGTAATGTGTTATACACAGGTCTTTAATCCTGCCTTATCATTCCTTCAAGCTTTTGTTTCATCCGCATCATTTCGACCTGTTTGTTGGCTAGATTTTCCAGGGTTTCGGTATCTCCGGTCTCCTCTGCATGTATCTGTTCGCGATGCATCTGGAGCGTGTGTTCCTGGATCGCCATTAAACGGAGCGTAAAAACGCGATTTTCCGCTTCGGCTTGTATCTCTTCTAAACTCTCTCCGTCGCCCCGCGGGGCGTTGCTCATTATGAGTAAGGGTAAAAGGTCGTGCGCCGCCGTATCGTCTTCGTCCAGCAGTGCCGACAGATTTTCCGCCGTCATTTCCAAAGATCTCTTATCCGCCTCGATCAATGCCTGAAAAATTGACGCCAAAGCCAAAGCCTCGTAATCGGTTTCTTCCAGCATGGGCAGGACATGTTTTCGCAGTTCTTCGTCGTGAACAAGCATTTCCAGCAACTGCTGTTCGGCGATTGTCACCTTACCGCCGAAAAAGCGCGTCACTTTACGTCTGATCTTTGGCAAATCAAGACTGGAACCAGCCTTTACACTTTCCCACAGATCATCGAGAAAAGGCTTATCAGTATGCGCGTCGATCTTTAAAAGACTCATTGCCTGGTCAAAAGACTCACGCTTTTCCGTCTTATTTCGCACAGCACAAATTACGGGCATTACCTCTTCAATTGCGGCCGCCTTTTGTTTCGGCACGCTGAGGTTTTTATCCCGCACAGCTTGTTCTAAAACGAATTGTAGGTGGGGGGCAGCTTGTCCTCTATGTTTGTTATATGCTTCGACGCCGTTGGAATTGATGAACTCGTCCGGATCCGATCCTTCCGGGAGAACTAAAACTTTTATTTCAAAATCTTCCGCCAACAGTGTTTCGATAGCCCTTCGCGCCGCTTTCACACCCGCACTATCTCCATCATAGTTCACTACCACCTTACGTGCAAACCGGCCCAAAAGTTTCGCCTGGGCTTCTGTAAACGCGGTGCCTGAACTGGCTACGACGTTTTTCACCTCATTTTGAAAGGGTGTGATCAGATCGAAATAGCCTTCGACTAAAATAGCGAATTTTTTCTTGCGAATTTCTTCCCGCGCCTGAAAGAGACCGTAAAGATGGTTACCCTTTGTATACGCAGGGGTTTCGGGCGAATTGAGGTACTTTGGCTCGTCTTTTCCCATCGCGCGGGCGCCAAAAGCGATCGGTTTTCCGTCCACATCCAGCACCGGAAACATTATCCGGCCCCGAAAACGGTCATAAACTCTTTCTTTTTCTTCATTTACGCCGACCAGGCCGCTGATCTCGATCTGTTTATCGCCGGCGCCTTTTTCTTTCAGGTAACTTTTTAGCGCGTCCCAGCTTTCCGGGGCATAACCGAGTTTGAAAGCGGCGACGGTTTCCTCCAGCATTCCGCGCTCTTCCAGGTATTTACGCGCGGCTTTGGCTTTTTTGTCCTGAAGGTGGTTTTGCCAGAATTCGACCGCCCATTCATTAAGCTGGACCACCTCGGCCGCGATGCGTTTGCGCTCATCGGCCGCTTTTTTGGTCTGCTCGTAATCGCGCCCGTCGACCGGATCGGGCAGCGGCACCCCGGCTTTTTCCGCCACCACTTTAACGGCTTCGGGAAAACTCAGGCCTTCGAGCTCCATTACAAAGGTAAAGACATTGCCGCCCTTGCCGCAGCCAAAGCATTTGTACATCCCTTTACCCGGGTTGACCGAAAACGAAGCCGTCTTCTCCTGGTGAAACGGGCACGGCGCCCACCAGTTCTGCCCCTTTTTCTTGAGCGGCACATAACCCTCCACCACGCGCATTATGTCCGCGCGCTGCTTGAGTTCTTCAATAAAGGTTTGGGGGTAGAGCATATGCCTGAACTGTATATTGTAACATCGGGGCAAAAAAAGTCCGCTTTAAGCTGGCGAGGGAAGGAGTTTACTTTTTCTTCTTCGGCGGCACTATCCAAAATTCTGAAGCCTGATATAGCTTACCTTTGGCGAAGAAGATCTTAAACCGATCGCGCCCAACCCGTCCATCTTCGGTAAATGATTTCAGCCATATTTCCGTTTCTTCACGACCATCTTTTTTAGAGAAGTTATAGAAAACAATGTGACCGCGCATTTCAGGATGGGATGCGAGAAGATCGATGTACGTCTTTTCCAGGTCCGAAGCACAAATACCATAGCCCATATCAAAATAGAAATAGATAAAAGGCTTGCTGAGATCCACAACCTGTTCCGGCCATCTACTCTCGATAAATTTGGGCGCTTCTGCTCCCCGTGGAACTATCCAATATTGGACGGCAAGATCATCTCTTTCTTCGCCGCGCACGATCCGAATACGATCTTTATTGAACTTGCGAAAATAAATACTGCCTTTGATCCGATCTTCCTGCCAGATCGCGTCTTTGGATCCGCCTTTTTTTGGATAAATAATCGCATAACCCATCGAGTCCGGGAGCTTATCAAGCCCGTACATAAAATTATCCATGCGAGCAGATGCCATTTCACAATTTGCTTCGCCATACGCATCAAACAGCGATGGCGCCGGCGCGATCTCCTGCGCGCGGCAAAGCTCCACCGTTACAAACAAAAGCCAAAGTGTGAGAATGATCTTTGCAGGCATCATTGTTTTTTGCGCGCCGGAACAAGCCAAAAATCGATCATCGGAAAAAACGACCGAATTGATCAATTAATCGTGCTTTCTGCTGCGTATCCTGTGCGACGCAGAGACCGGCGGTAAAAAGCAGGATCAAAAATATGAAAATTATTTTCGATAATTTCATAGCGCGCCGGTCACTGTTTTAGTTCGACTATTGTAGCACCTTCGCCGCCCTGATTTTGCGGGGCAGTGGTGTACCTGTCGACATGCGGGTGGCCCTGGAGCATGCCGCGCACGGCTGAGCGCAGCGCGCCGGTGCCGATGCCGTGGATGATGCGCACCTTTGGAAAGCCGGCGAGATAGGATTCGTCGAGAAAGCGGTCAAGGTCGTCTTCGGCAACGGCAACTGTTTTGCCGATCAGGTTTAGCTCCGCGCCGCGGCTTTCATCGTCAAAATCGAGCCGGGTTTCGCCGATTTTCTTTTGCAGGTTCTCAAGTTTTTTAGAACCCGCCGCAGCGGCCGACCCGACGGCTGCGGCCTGGTCGGCGACTACTTTCAAGTCTTTCAATTTTTCGCGCAGCCGCATTGAGCCGGAAAGAATTTCCGCCGTGTTGCCGTCGATCTTTTCCACCGTGCCGATAGATCCCAGAGATGTCAGGACTTTGGTGCCAATTGTTATTGGCGCGTCCTTGATCTGGATATTCGACACACTCCCTGCGGCCCGAGTTTCCGCCGTTTCTCCGCTAATGGAAGTGGTTATGCTCCGTTTCAAAGAAGCTTTCTTAGCGGCGACATCCTTCTGCAGTTTTTGGCGGAGCTGTTTGTCTTCGATGGTCTCAAGTAAGGCGTTGGCCTGGCGCTCGAAATTGGCCACGACGGCGGCGAGCTCTTTTTCCGATTGCTTGCGGCGCTCCATTTCGCGACGGCCTGCCTGGACTTCGAGCCCGGCGAATTTTTGCGCCACGGCTTCGCGTTCTTCTTCAAGCGCAACGCGCAGATCACGGGCGCTGTCCGATTCGCGTTTTAAGTTGAGCAGATATTTTTCGGCTTCCTGGGCGGCTTCGTCCAGATTTTCGCGGGCCGAATCGATGACCTTGTCCGGGATGCCGAAACGCCGCGCGATCTCGATACCGCTCGAAACACCCGCCATACCGGTGAGCAGTCGATAGGTCGGCTGCAAAGTTTTTTCGTCAAATTCCACGCTGGCGTTGACGACGGACTCGTCGCTGGCGGCGTAGCTTTTCAGGCCGCGATAGTGCGTGGACGCGATCAGGTGCGCGCCGCAGCGGCGAAATTCTTCGACGATCGCCACGCCCAGCGCCGAGCCTTCTTCCGGGTCGGTGCCGGTGCCGACCTCGTCGAGCAAGACGAGCGAAGGCGCTTTGCAGATGCGCAGCATCTCGGCAATGTTCGTCATATGCGAACTGAAGGTTGAAAGATTAGCCGCGAGCGATTGATGATCGCCGATGTCCGCCAGCACCGTTTGATAAAAAGGGACCTCGGCCGATTTTGCCGGGACCGGCAGGCCGGAGATCGCCATCAGCGAAAGCAGCCCGGCGGTTTTCAGGACGACCGTTTTTCCGCCCGCATTGGCGCCGGAGATGATCATGGCTGAGTGTTCGTCGGTTAGGGTAAAGGATGAGGGAACGATTTTATTTGTTCCTGACGTAACCACCCCGTCACGCTCAAGCGATGCCACCCCTCCTTCAAAAGGAGGGGAGCTTTTTGACCCGGTCGCTACGGCTCCCGGTTCTGACCTCGTGCTTTGGCGTCGTAAGTTTTCCTCTAAGAGCGGATGCCGGGCGTCGATAAACTCCAGTGTGTTGCCGTTTGAAATTTTTGGCACCACGGCTTCAAAGCCGCGGGCGAATTCCAGTTTGGCTCGGATAAAGTCGAGTTCGGCGACGGATTCAAATGCGTTTTCGATCGCGGGTAATTCGGCGCGGAGTTCTTCGGTTAGTTCAAAGAGGATCTTTACTATCTCGTTCTGCTCTTTATCGCGCAGCATTTGAAGTTCGTTGTTGGCCTCGATCGATTCGAGCGGTTCGACAAAGACGGTCGCGCCGGAGGAAGAAAACCCGTGCGCCACGCCGGCTATCTTTCCGCGAAAATCGGCTTTGACGGGGATGACAAAACGGTCGTTGCGGACGGTGATAAGGTCGTCCTGGACGGCGTCATCGGCCTTGCGCATCAAGGCTTCGAGCGATTTGGTCAGCCGCGCGCGTTGAGAATTTATATCGCTGCGAAGTTTTGCCAGCGCCGGGCTGGCGGAATCGTCAAGCTCGCCGTTAGGCAGGATCTTTCGCGTGATGCGGCTGAGAGTTTTTTGCAGCTCAGGCGAAAGGTTGTGCACGATCTGCCAGAGCACCGGGCAATCGTCGCGATTCTCGGAGATCACGGCCCGCGCGGCAAAAGCCTGTTCGCACAGCCGGGCCAGAGAGACGATCACCAGCGGCTCGAGGTTCGTCCCTTTAATACTTAGCAGGGCGATCGCGTTTTCCAGATCGGGCAATTCGGTAAAACGCCACGTTTTATCATTTTCCAGCAAATAGAGAGCTTCGCTGAGAGCGTCGAGCTGCATCTGCAATGCACGACGGTCGGACAGCGGCGCCAGGTCTTCCATCCGGGCGCGTCCCATCGGAGTTTGAGCGTAACGCGCCAGCCTCTGCCGCAGCGTGCCGTATTCCAAAGCTGAAAAAGTGCTGGAATTCATTTGGTTTAGTGTGTTTCGTGTTTTTAGTGGTTAAGGGTTTTTATATGCAAAAGCAGTAAGAATTAACCACGAAGCACACGAAATACACGAAAAAATTACCTGGACACTTTTATCCCTTTCCAAAAAGCGACATGGTTTTCGATATTTTTCGCATCGGGTTTCGTGTCGGGATAATACCAGGCGGCATCTTTGTTGGTTTCGCCGTTTACGACGACGTCGTAATAACAGGCGGTGCCTTTCCACCCGCAAACTGTATTCGTTTCGCTCGGTTGAAAATATTCTTTTTTAACTGAGTCGGCGGGAAAATAATGATTGCCCTCTACTATCACCGTCTCATCGCTCTCAGCTAAAGTTTCGCCGTTCCAGACTGCTTTCATAATTACTCCTCAAGTCAAAAATCTTTCCCGTACTTCCGGTGTCGGGATCATACATTCTTCTTTTTTGCCGAAAAGCCGGTAACGGTTCCTGGCAAAAAGTTTATAAAAAAAATCTCTGATGACGCGCGGCACGTAAATAAAGAGATACGCCCAACCGTAAATACCGCCCAACTGGTTGGCTATTTTCAGCGCCGCCGTCGAATGCGTATAGGCGCGGCCGTTCTCAATTAAGATGACGGAATCGATCCCGGGTTTGTTCAGCCCGTATTCTTCGACCAGTTTTTGCCCGGCTTCAGATTGCAGCGGCGCAAATTTGAAATGCTGCTTCTCGTCGCGCTTGATCACAAAATTCACCGAGCTGTCGCAAAAATTGCAGACACCATCAAATAGAATGATCGGGAATTTTGTCGTCACGGTCATAGGAATATAGTAAGCGAAGTGAGGCGGAAACGCGACAAACGTAGCGCCGCCGTCTCCGCGGCTGTCCTGACGGCGTCTCGCCGTCGGCTAAAAAGCGCGGGCGCTACCGAAAATTTGACCGCAAAAACCGGATAGATACCTTTTCGCGTCTTTCGTAGAATGACAATTGAGGAGATAAACTTATGTTATCTGAGTCAAATACAATGAAAATGAACAGCACCAACAAGGACGTTTTTTGGCACGCGGTCGAGACCAAGGATCGCCGGTTTAACGGCACATTCTTTTTTGGCGTCAATACGACGGGCATTTATTGCAAGCCTTCGTGTGCCGCCCGGACACCGAAACGCCAAAATGTGGTGTTTTTCGAAACACCGAAAACCGCGGAAAAGCAGGGTTTTCGCGCTTGCCAGCGGTGTAAGCCGGATTCCGCGACCGAAAGGGACACGCAAGTCGAAATGGTCTTGAAGGTCTGCCAATTGATCGAAGATAGCATCAGCGGTGGGGAAGGAAATGTTTCGCTGGAATTCTTAAGCGAAGAAACCGGAATGAGCCCGCATCATCTCCAGCGGACATTCAAGAGCATTTTAGGCATCACGCCGAAACAGTACGCGACCGCGCTCAAGATCAAAAGTTTTAAGGAACAGGTGCAGCGCGGCGAAGACGTTACCGGTGCGATGTATGAAGCGGGTTTTGGTTCGAGCCGCGCGCTTTATGAAAAAGCGGCGGACAAATTGGGAATGACCCCGGCGGCTTATAAAAGTAAAGGAAAAGGTATGAAAATTAGTTATACGGTCACAGACTCAGATCTGGGCAAAATGCTGGTAGCGAAAACCGAGCGCGGTATTTGCAGCGTCACTTTTGGCGATAAAGAAACAGAATTAGTTGAGAATTTAAAAAACGAATTTTCCGCGGCCGAGATCACCGAAGATAAAAGCGGATTAAACACGGCGGTGAAGTCGATCTTAAATTTACTGGACGGCAAAGAGAAAAGATTCGCGCTGCCGCTCGATATACAGGCGACCGCCTTTCAACTGCAGGTTTGGGAGACGCTGAGAAAGATCCCGTACGGGGAAACGCGCTCTTACAAGCAGGTTGCCGAAAGCATCGGCAAGCCGAGCGCCGTGCGCGCGGTGGCCCGTGCCTGCGCGACAAACCCGACCGCGCTGATCACGCCCTGTCACCGCGTCGTTCGCGAAAACGGCGATCTGAGCGGATATCGCTGGGGCGTCGAACGCAAACGGGAAATTTTGGCAATAGAAGCAGGGGAGGCGGCAAAAAAATGAACGCAATGAACGCAGCAAAGCAACAAGTAACTTTTCAAATAACGCCAATACCGGATGAGATCGCCAGGCAGGTAAGAGGAACAGGCGTGTCTTCGTGGGCAAAACTTCCGGCGAGCACCAGCATCGCCAAAGGATACGGCCCGTGCCGTTCCTGTCTCAGGGTTTTTGAGGTCGATAAAGACGAGCGGACATTTTTTACTTATAACCCGTTCGAAGGCCGCGCAGAACTGCCGCTGCCCGGCCCCATCTTTATCCACCGGGAAGAATGCGAACCCTACCGGGCCGAGGGTTTTCCGCCGGACCTGCGAGACTTGCCGATGCTGTTTGAAGCTTTTACCGCAGGGGGCGAAATGATCGGGAGGGTTAAAGTTTCGCAAAGCGACATCGAACAGCAGATCGGGGAATTATTTGCCCTTCCGGAAACCGAATACATTTATGTTCGCAATGCCGAGGCCGGTTGTTTTATGGCATTTATTGATCGTAACGGGGAAAGCCGATAGTCGTCTAAAAATATATTAGTTATTTTTTCGCGATAAGGTTAAAAAGCATCAATGAAGAGCTTATAACGAATAACCGGAAGCTCTCACGCTCTCTGCAAAATAATTGTATTGACAATGAAAATGGGGAATTTTACTATCTTAATAGTCCCAGTTCCTTTTGCAGGTCTCCCGAATCGCAAAATGTAGTTTAAAAGCAAGAAAAGTACATATTGTTTTTTTGATCAGCAAAGCCGGATATTACTTCTAAATTCCTTTGTATGTTTCGCAGTTTTTGTAAGACTGCGTTTCAGGCAATTAGAAGTGATATCAAATTTACTGATGCGGGCGGCTTTTTTTTCCACTCCGAACTTTCTATAAAGGAGAGAAAATGAGAAAGATCCTCTTTAAATTGACTTTTCTGGCGGTCGCACTGGTCAGCGTTTCTTATATTTCTAATAAGGATGTTGCGGCTCGTACAAAAACTACCTGTATTGACAATGCCTCTGCTTATTATGCGCACTTTGTCACCTGTGACGGCGAATTTGATCAGGTTGTACAGGATCAAATGAACGCTCCGACGGACTGTGCGGCAGAAGCCAATTCTGCGTGCACCAGCTCGGCGAATCAACCGTGCTGGAACAATTCCTATAATGCCTGCGCGAATACACGAACCACAAATTTCAATAATAAGTCGTTTATATACGCCAGCTGCATTAACTCAGATGAGATCTGCCAATACGAGATACAGGATTTTTGCTCGACGGCTTTTTCCCAGGCAGTCACTTGCAGTGCGCTTTATTACACCACCGGCAACTACGACGAATATAGCGCTTGCTACTGGGCCAGTAAATACTGGACTTGTTTCTAGTCAATATACGAACGTTAAAGGGAAAGCATTCCGACGCATGGATCGGGGTGCTTTTTTATTTGTTTCGGGCCGCTGAGCGAATAAAAAATAAAAATAATGACCGCGAATGCTGAAACCACGTTTCCCCTGCTTGCGTAATAACGAATTGTTTAGTTTAATTTCCGCATAAATTTCACACACGAAAAGTTATGAAAAAGAACATCTGGAACGCTTTTTTCAGTGCGGCGGTGTTTGTTCTGCTCCTTTTCGCGGTCGTTTCCGAGTCATTTGCGCAATACAGGACGAGCACTTATGCCGTTACCAATGCGCGGATCGTGACGGGAACCGGCAGCGTGATCGAAAAGGGCACCATCGTTGTGCGTGACGGGCTGATCGCCCAGGTCGGCGAGAATGTTACCGCGCCGGCCGACGCGAGGGTCATTGACGGCACCGGGCTAACCATTTATCCCGGATTTTTTGACGCCAATTCAAATATCGGGATCGCCGCGGCGCAGAGGCCCGGCGGCGCAGGCGCACCCGGAGGCGGAGGACAGGCAGCAGCGGCCTCAGCCGCAGCGGCTGCCGCGAGCCAGCAGCAATCGAATTCAAATTATCCCTACGGGTTGCGGCCGGAAACCGAGGCTTCGAACCTGGTCGTCGCGACCGATGCCAGTTTTGAAACGTTTCGCAACAATGGTATCACCACGGCGCTCAGCGTTCCGCGCGACGGGATCTTTATGGGTGAATCAGCCCTGCTCAACACCGCCGGCGACAGTGTTTCGGCGATGATCGTGCGGGCTCCGTTCGCGCAGCATATAACATTTCGGACGCTCGGCGGCGGAGGCGTAACGGCGTCGTATCCGACCTCTCTGATGGGAACATTTTCCGCCCTGCGCCAGATGCTGCTGGATGCGCAGCGGCTGCAGGAGATGAAAAGAATTTATGCGGCGGGTCCCCGCGGCGTTCGCCGGCCCGAAGCGGACAAGTCGCTCGAGGCGCTGATCCCGGTCTTGAACCGCGAAGTTCCGATCGTGATAAACGCCAATTCCGAACGCGAGATCATTCGCGCGCTCGACCTGGGAAAAGAATTTAATTTGAAGCTGATCATTGCGGGCGGAATGGAATCTGGAAAAGTGGCGGACCGTCTTAAGAAACAGGATGTGCCGGTTTTGCTCTCACTGAATTTTCCCAAGCGCACGGCGTCGTCGTCGGCCGAGGCCGATCCGGAATCGATGGAAACCTTGAGACTGCGCGCCGAAGCTCCGAAGAACGCGGGAATTCTGGCCGCAGCGGGAGTAAAGTTTGCCTTTCAATCGGGCGGGATGACAAACATGTCGGATTTTCTGGCCAACGCGGGAAAAACGACTGAAAACGGTCTGGCGAAAGATGCTGCCATTCGCGCGCTGACCATGTCTCCGGCGGAGATATTTGGCGTTGCCGATCGGCTGGGCTCGCTCGAAGCCGGGAAGATCGCGAATTTCGTCGCGCTGCGGGGAGATGTTTTCGGCAAAGACCGCCAGCTGACACACGTTTTTGTTGACGGGGCGATGTATGAACAGAAACCGCCTGAAAAACCGGCCGCCGGAAGGCCCGGAGGCCCGGGTGGACGACCGGGGACCGAAACCGCTGCCGCGCCGCTTAACCTGGCGGGAACCTGGAGAGGAAGCATCGACGCGCCCGGCAACCAAATAGACTTTACCCTGACGCTGGTACAGCAGGGCACGGTATTGACCGGCACGGCCCAGAGCGCGTTCGGCACTTCGGAGATCAAAAACAGCGAGCTTACCGCGGACGGGTTTCGGTTTGAAATTATCGTGAGTTTCAACGGGCAAAATCAGGTGGTCAGTTTTAGCGGCAAAGTAACCGGCAACCAGATGACGGGCCAGACCGGCTCGCCGCAGGGTTCATTTCCATTTACCGGCACGCGAAATCCGTAAAGAGCAAAGACGAGGGAATAATGCGAAAACTAATTTTATTTATTACCGCTACATTGTTGTTGAGTTTGCCCGTTTTTGCCCAGCAGAAACAGGACATTCTGATCAGGAACGCAACGGTTTTGACTGCCACGCGCGGGACGCTATTAAACACCGATCTGCTGCTGCAAAACGGCAAGATCGCGAAGATCGGCAAAAATCTGACGGCCCCGGCAAATGCCGTGGTGATCGATGCTACCGGCAAATTCGTGTCGCCCGGCATCATAGACTGCCACTCGCACACGATGCTCGATGCGATCAACGAGGGATCTTTTGTTATCACCTCGATGACGCGCGTTCGCGACGTGCTCAATCCGACCGATGTCGATCTCTACCGCGCGCTGGCCGGCGGCGTGACGGCGCTTAACGTCCTGCACGGCTCCGCCAATTCCATCGGCGGGCAAAACTCCGTGGTGAAAATAAAATGGGGACACCCGGTCGAAGATTTTCTTATTCCCGATGCGCCGCTGGGGATCAAATTTGCGCTGGGCGAAAATCCGAAGCGCACGCACTTTACCCAGCCCGGCGTGACGCCGCGCTACCCGCGCACCCGCATGGGCGTGATGGAATCTATCCGCGATGCTTTTACCCGCGCGCGCAATTACAAAAATGAATGGGACGACTATCGCGCTAAGCTCACGCGGGGAGACAAGCTGGCTGTCCCGCCGCGCAAGGACCTGGAGCTTGAACCGATCGTGGAAATTCTGGAAGGCAAGCGTTATGTGCACTGCCATGGTTATCGCGCCGAAGAATATCTCGCGCTGCTGCGCCTGGCGGAAGAATTCGGATTTCGCATTCGCACTCTGCAGCACGGACTCGAAGCGTACAAGATCGCGCCGGAGATCGCTAAACACGGCGCGGGCGTTTCGATCTTTACCGATAGCTGGGGTTACAAGATCGAGGCTTATGACGCGATCCCTTACAATGCCGCGATCCTCTGGAAAAACGGCGTCAAAGTTTCCATCAATTCCGATTCCAATGAAAGAATGCGCCGGCTGAATCTGGACGCGGCCAAAGTGATGAAATACGGCGGCGTGCCGGAAGAAGACGCGCTGAAGATGATCACCTGGAACCCGGCGTTTCAGTTAGGCATCGATAAACGTACCGGTTCGCTCGAGGTGGGCAAAGATGCCGATGTCGTGATCTGGAGCGCGCATCCGTTTAGCGTTTATGCGCACGCCGATGTGACCCTGGTCGAAGGCGAGGTTCTTTTTGACCGGGCAAAAGATATTTCGGGCCGCGCGGCGATTGAAAAAGAGCGGCAGGACCTGGAAAAACTCGATGTGAATAAAGCGCCCGGACAGGGACAGGCTTCGACACCGCCGCCGATCCCGCGGGAAAAGAAAAAAGCCGATCTGGATGACGCGGAAGGAGACAATGACAATGAATAAATTTTTCACTTTACTCTTTCTGTTCACCATCACTTTTGCTGCCGCTGTTACCAGCGAAGCGCAGCTCAATAGCGGCGCGCAGCAAAATGTCGTCGGTAAGGCCGGAACGTTTGCCATCAAAAATGCGCGGATCGTCACGGTCTCAGGCGCGGTAATTGAAAACGGGACGGTCGTCATTCGCGACGGCAAGATCGCCGCGGTCGGAGCCGACGCCGGCATTCCATCGGGTGCGGAAATCATAGACGGTAAAGGGCTAAGCGTCTTTCCCGGAATGATCGACGCCGGGACCGCGATGGGGTTAAACGAGATCTCGCTGGGTGCGCCGGGCACGGCCGATACGACCGAGGTAGGCGATTTTAATCCGAACGCGAAAGCCATTACCGCGGTCAATCCTTACAGCGCGCATATCAATGTCACGCGCGTCAACGGCATCACCGCGGTCCTTTCGATGCCGCGCACCACGATGATCGCGGGCCAGGCGGCGGTGCTGGACCTGGTCGGGGCGACCCCGTATGAAATGGCGGTCGTTCCGCAGTTCGGGTTGGTGGTAAGTTTTCCGCGTATCACGCAGGGTGGTGGCGGCGGGGGATTTGGCGGGCCGCAGCTCGATTTTAACGAAGCCGTCAAAACAAGAGACCGCCGGCTGGATGAACTGAAAAAATATTTTCGCGATGCGATGGATTACGGCAAGGCTCAGGATGCGTACGCGAAAGATGCGACGCTGCCCCGCCCCGCGATAAATACAAAAATGGCGGACATGATCCCATACGTCCGCGGGGAAAAACCGATAATTTTTACCGCCGAGCGCGAGCGTGACATCCGGGCCATGGTGAAATTCGCCGACGAGATGAAGGTCAAGGCGATCCTCTATGGCGGTGCAGATTCCGCCAAAGTGGCCGCGCTGCTCAAGGAAAAAAATATCCCGGTGATCTTTACCGATATTTATAATTTGCCTGTTTTGGATGACAGCAATTACGATTCGCTTTTCGAAGTTCCCGGCTTGCTGCAAAAAGCGGGTGTGAAGTTTTGCGTTTCGACCGGGGAAGACGGCCCCGAGGTGCGCGACCTTCCCTATCATGCCGGAATGTCATCCGCCTTTGGCCTGCCGCCGGAAGAGGCGCTCAAAGCGGTCACGCTTTACCCGGCCCAGATCCTGGGCGTGGCGGATAAAATGGGTTCGATCGAAGTAGGGAAGTTGGCCAACCTAGTGGTGGCGGATGGCGATATTCTTGAGCCGCGAACGAATATCAAATATGTATTCATCAACGGGCGCAATATTCCGCTGACCAGCCGTCATACGGAGCTTTACGAGCAGTTCAAGGACAGGAAGTTGCCTTAGATAGTTTAGAAGAGTTAACAAAGTTGGCCGAGTTCATAGAGTTAGTAATCGCTCTATAAACTCGGCCAAAAACTTTTTGAACCTCACGTTACATATATAAAATTGACAACCTGCCGTGACCGAAATTTGTTTCGTGTTTTTCGTGTGGTTAGTGGTTAATTTAGATATTTTTAACCACGAATCACACTAAACACACTAAATACCGTTCGTCACCGGAGATGAGTTGTTTATTTATGAGCAATGCCACTTTCAAACTAAATTTCAGTTTTGCGATGAGCAAAGATCCGCAGCAGGCCGCTCACTCCCAGGTGCAGTAACGCATAAACCACGATCGCCACGACGATCGGCAAAGCCAGGGTAAAACCTTCCTCGGTGGAAAGGCTTGGCACGATGCCTTTAAACGGCGCATAAAATGGGTCGCTGATCGCCTTTAAAAATTGGACGAAATCATTACTCTGCCGCGCGGCAAACAAGGCCAGCAGCAGTCTCAGCCCCAGCAGCGAATAAATGACATAAAATCCGTAATCGACGAATTGGGAAACCCGCGCCAGGCCGCGTGCGCGTTCTACCTCACGGTCGGTTTCCACGATCTCGTTGATCGCCTTTCCGCGAAAATCTTCCGCCAGTGTGGTGATCCGGCCGCTCTGTTCATTTTGTACCGCGGCACGATCGGCGACCTCCGCATTTACATCGGCTTTAACCCCGCTTTTTAAATTTTCGTAATTAACTTCACGCTGTGTTTCTTCCTGCAATAATTTGTTGTCCATTTTTCTGCCTCCTTGACGGTGTACGGCGTTTAAAAATATTTGCGACTATTTACATCATAAAGAGAAGCGGGTGAACCGCAAGGATCCAATCCGCTTCTCTTCCCCCTTGTCGGCCAAAAACTCTAACGTAAGCCCACGTTTTGCGGGGCTGTTGCGGTAATGACAAACTCCGTTCCCTGGGTAAGATTCAGATCGTCACGGCCCTGGATCAGCACCGATCCCGCACCGGCGCCCGCGCCGACCGCCGCACCGACGGCCGCACCCGAACCTCCGCCGGCTACCGCTCCGATAATGGCGCCGATCGCGGCACCGATCCCGGAACGGACCGCGGTCTTGGTCCCCTGGTTGCTTTCGCGAACTTCGCCTTCATTGCTGACGTTTATCCGCTCGCCATTGGGCAGGCGCACTTCTTCGGCGGCCCCCGCGAAGCGGTAAGTCTGTCCGTTGCGCAGGCGAATTTCTTCAAAATTCAAGGCCATGTTAGCGCGGCCCGTAACTCTGCCGGAGCGCTGCGTGTTAGACACATAACCGGTGATGACCGCGCCGCTATACTGCGCGGGAGAGATCACTCTCATAGTGAATCTGTCACCTTCATTAACGGTCTTGGTCGAAAGCGTATTGTCCAGCGTGCCGACGATCCGCGTTCCGTTGGGAACGATGAAATTGCCGTCGCTGCTGCCGCCGGTATTGCTGCCCGTGCCATAACCGGTTCCGTTACTCGGATTGTAAGTATTTGCCGCAGACCAGTCCGGCGTCGAATTGATCTTGTCATAGACGCTGGTCACGGTGATGGTTTGATTATCATTCTCACGATAGATACGGCGCACTACGCGCAGCTGGTCGCGGCCGGCCGGAGTGAAAGACAGGTAAAAATCATTCATCCGGTCGCCTTCATAATTGATGGTCAGGCCGTTTCCCTGCAGCGTGGCGGTCGTCCGGACGGTACGGCCGTTCTGCGAAGTTTCAGTTCGCGCGACACCGTCAGCAGTGATCATCGCCTGCGGCGCCACATCCGAAGCGATCGTGACATCGCGATTATTTTTTTGGATGATCAGCGTGTCCGGCGGCGTCAAGCGGCGGATCAGGCCCTGCCCGCGTCCGCGCTGGTTCGTCCCGGCGCCTGTATTGGTACCCGTGTAGGCACGGTCGACCGCAGTCTGAACATTATCGCTGGCCGAACGATTCAGTTTGTAGGTTCCCGTCAGCATGGCATCGCGAAAGCCTCCGCCCCCGCCGCCGAATACCGGTCCGGTACCGGTGTTATTTCCCGGATAACCGGTATTATTGCCACCTGTATTATTTCCCGGATAAGTTGGCGGATTGGTCCAATTCCATGCCACGCGGTAATAACCCGCCAGCGTGTTAAGGTCCGTCCGCAGAGTGTTCCATTGATTCTGCACGGCGGTCGGAAATCGGCGCGAGCGCATAAAACTATCGATCGTCGAAGCGCGCGACAATACTTCCTGCACATCGGTAGTATTTACATTTCGCGCGTCAAAGTTGCGCGACAGGCGATCGGTCGCCTGTTCAAACTCAGACATATTTTGAACTACTTCATCTTCACGGCGGCTGCCGTTGATGGCGCTTGAATCAAGTGCGTTGTTAAGACGATTGCGAAAAATATCGGTGTTGGATTCGATCCGTGTTAAAAGATTTCTGACCTGGGTATCGGTTACGCGATAAGGACGCAATTGTCCATGAGCCGTTTGCATAGCTGTAAATTCAATAGTGAAAAATACAGCAACCGTTAAGACGGTTATAAGAATTTTCCTCATGTTACCTCCATACTGAATATTCTGAAATAAATTTTGCATAGGGCTGAGACAAATTAATGTCCTTATGCCCCGGTAATTGGGCAAGGCGTATGCCATAGCCGGTAAATGCAGAAAATAGAGAGCTTACAGCATAGGAGAAAGCGCAAAGGAAAAGAGAAAGAGAGACTGTTGCAACGTTTTGATACGGGGAAAAGCGCGAAAAAGATCAGACTTTATTTTCGATAACGGGAAGCCGCAGAATAAAAGTCGAGCCTTTATCCAGCCCGGCGCTCTCGGCTTCAAGTGTGCCGCCGTGAAGTTTTACGATATGCCGCGAAAGGGTCATTCCCAATCCTAATCCGCCGTGCCGCCTGACGAGGGAAGAATCACCTTGTTTGAAAAGTTCAAAAATATGCGGAAGTATTTGCGGGTGAATTCCAAAGCCATTGTCATTGATCTTTAATTCAACCACGTGGTCGAAACTGCTGATCTCCATCGCGATCGATCCCTTCGTAGAAGTAAACTTCAGCGAATTAGACAAAATACTTTGCAGCACTTTTTCCAGTTTTGGCTCGTCGCCGGCGATCATCTTCCCGCCTGAAGAGTCTTCCTTGGTAAAGGAAATATCTTTAAGTTTCGCCTGCGGAGAAAATTCGTTAAAGATCTTACTGACCAGCAAGGAAAAACTGAGCGGCTGAAGGTGAAGGTCGCCTTTGCCGGCATTGATGTCGGAGAAGACGATCATATCCTCGACCAGATTTGCCTGTGAGCGCAGATTTTTTTCGATGATGTCGAGCGCTTTCTCACGGGTTTCAGACGTCACGTTCCGGTTTCTCATGATAGTAACGCCGCCGGCGATCGAATTAAGCGGCGTGCGCAGCTCGTGCGAAACCACGGCGATGAATTCATCCTTGACCCGTTCGGAACGCGCCAGGTCTTTGGCGATCGCTTCCAGGCTGGTGTGCGCTTTTGATTGTGAAAGCGTGATGAAAAATAAGATCAGGCTGATGCCCATGCCAAAGAAAAAGATCACCAGCGTCCAGCCGGTGGCGGAATTTGAATGAAAAGCGGGAAGGCTCCGGTATTTTACGAACCAGGTTTCATTGCCCATCTTGCTTTCTGCTGTTTCTTCAAACCGCACGGTATCGTAAATTGTCTTGCTTAGCGACTGTGTCATTGTAGAAGTTTCGCCGGTCTTATTTTCGCGCTGAGATTCACCCAACAAATGCTCCGGGTCAACCTTTTGGTCATAAATGGCAAACGAAATATCGGGGACCCCACCGGCCTTTTGTATCTCCTCAATAAATTTATAGGCGCGGAAAGGACAATAGAGCAGGCTTTCGAGTTCCGCTCTTCTTTGCTGCTCGGTTTCAGGGACCTCGCCGGAACGGTAAATGGGCACGTATAACTGAAAACCGGTGATGCCCTCATCATCCGGGTTGCGGGGAAGTTGGAAAAGCATCAATTTTTCGGAAACGGCCAGATCGCCGGTCGTGGCGGCCTTTTCGATCGCCGCCCATTTCAACGGTTCCGTCGAGATGACGTACCCGGGGCCAAACTTATTCCGGTCTTTGTTGATAGGTTCCAGGTAAAGGATGACATACCCTTCTTTATCGGCGGCTTCCGCGGGAAAGATGGTGAACTCCTTGTGGCCCTCGGCCTTCATTTTTTCGGTCAGCGCCGGCTGCTCTTCGGGCCGCACCCGCTTGATGAATCCGATACCCTGCGTACCCTGGAAACCTTCTTCGAGCTCCAGGCTTTTGATAAAGACCGCAAAAGATTCCCTGGTAACCTCTTTGCCCGCCGATTTGCTGGCTTCTACAAATCCGCGGCCGGATTTTAGCAGGGTCACATAGGCATCAAGGCGGCTCTTGATAGTGGCCTTGAGTTTTGTTATATCGTTGGTAAACCGGGAGCGGTCATTTGCTTCGGCGCTCCTATAAAAGAGATAAGTGGTGCCAACGGTGAGCAGGATCGCCACCGCGAAAACCAGGTATGGGACCTTTAGATACTGGCGACTACTAACGTCGCCTATATAATTATCCCGGAGTTTGATCAGCTTTTTTCCCATTACTGCAAAACTTCAAAAGACAAAGAGGCACAGCGAAGCAAGGTCTTAGCGGCAATTATCATACCACGGGAATTCGGCGAAGCTATTTCGTAAATACTGTGATATTTCGGTTTACATCTCACTATGTTTTACATAATACATATCAATTTTTATTTCTGTATGAAAAATATACAAGGGGTCGGACTGTTTTAGTTCAAAAAGAGCTTAAATCGTGCAGAGAAGAGTGTGCCGTTCCCAGGCGAAAATCGTTAAATGTTGATTTTTAACGTTTTGCGTTTGTGGAACGGTTTTTGATAAGTGTAAAAAGCGAAGGAAGGTCCAGCAACGAGGACATTCGGGAGGAAATAACATTGCATCTGCTTTGAGCTAATGCTTGAAGAGATTCATGATCGAATGTTTTAATTCATAACAGCAGGTTCATAGGAAGGGACGTTCGATCATATGTGCCGCTAGCACGCGCTGGCGGCACATTTTTTGTATTTTTTTCGCCCATAAAGTCACGGCCACTAATTACACAAATAACACGAATAGAAGAATGTTTAATTCGTGTTATTTGTGTAATTAGTGGCGAATATAGAACCGTGGCTTTATAGGGTTATATCTTTTTCCCGAGGTCGTGGCGTTTGATCATGCCGTAAAGGCGGGGCCGGTATAGCCCGAGCAAATTGGCGGCGGCCTGTTTATTACCGCCCGTGCGTTTTAACGCGGCGAGCACCACTCCATACTCGATCGATTCGAAAACATCCTTGTTGGTTTCATTCTCCTGCGGTTCCGGAAGCTTATCAACGATAACCTTTCCAATGTCTTCAAACAGATTTTCGTTAGAAATGGCCGGCTGCGCCGCGATGTTATCAAGGCCGCTGGCCCGCGCCCCTTCGATCGCCGAGCTAATAGGCATGACGGCGATCTTCGTGTATCCTTCGCCGGCCGCGGACGCCCCAAACGCTGAGCTTCCTTCAGCGGACAGATTGAGCTGACTGATGACATTCTCCTTGCTGAGTAAGATTGCCCTTTCGATCACGTGTTCCAATTCGCGGACGTTTCCGCGCCAGCTGTAATTCAGCATCTGGTCATAGGCCGACTGCGAGAAACCGGTAATATTTCGTTTGTATTTATCGGAGTAGACCTGGAGAAAATGCTCGGCCAGCATCGGCACGTCATCCATTCGCTCACGAAGAGGGGGAATGCGGATCTCGATGGTGTTGATGCGGTAATAAAGGTCTTCGCGCAAAGAATCGTTCTTGATGGATTCGAACGGATCGCGGTTAGTGGCGCAGATCAGTCGGAAATCGGCTTCCTGCGGCCGGTCGCTGCCGACGCGGTTATAAACTTTTTCCTGGAGCACGCGCAAAAGTTTAGGCTGCAGCTCGGCGGGCATTTCCGCTATTTCATCCAGCAGCAGACTGCCGCCGTTTGAACGCCCGATGTGGCCTATTTTGTCAGCGGTCGCGCCGGTAAAGGCGCCTTTTATATGGCCGAAAAGCTCGGATTCGATCAGGTCTTTAGGCAGCGCCGAGCAATTTACTTTAACAAAAGGTTTTTTCGCGCGGTGGCTTTTGAAATGAATAGCATTGGCGATGATCTCTTTTCCGGTGCCTGATTCGCCCAGGATCAGAATATTGGCATCCGATTCCGCCACGCTTCCGATCATCTCATAGATATCCTGCATCGATTTGCTGCCGCCGACTATTCCCGCGAAAGAAGCCGGTTTGCTGAGTTTCCCGCGAAGTTCGCGGATCTCGGCCGCCTGCTGTTTGCGCTCGATGGCCTTTTCGATCAGAAGCGCCAGTGATTCAAACTCGACCGGCTTTTCAATATAGTGATACGCGCCGGATTTGATGGCTTCGATAGCTTTTTCGGTCGAACCGTGTCCGGTGATCATTATGATCTCCGTATGCGGCGACAGTTCCTTGGCCTTTTTGACCATTTCGATGCCGTCGATATCCGGTAGGTTCAGGTCGGTCAAAATAATATCGAAATCGTTTTCCTTGATAAGTTCAACCCCTTGTCCCCCTCTATCGGCGGTCATAACGTCGAACCCGTTGCTCGACAGTTGGAGCTTCATCAGATCCAACATTGAGACATCGTCATCGATCACCAGCCCTTTATATGCCATTGAACCTCTTCCTTATTAGTTTTTCGAACAGTTATATCGTATCAAATTCATACAACAATGCAGAAACAAAACGTTCGGTAGCAAATAGCGTTCCCAACAAACCCCAATAAAATCAATGATTTGTCTTAAAGGTTTTCTTTGGCATCTGACTTGCACAACACTCTGGGCAAGAACAAGGGAGTTAATCGAATATGGGAAGAGCAACGATCAAAGTCATCAAGAAAAACTCACACGAGGACATTCGGCCCTTACCGTCCGAGGTCAAGAATGTAAAGAGTGTCTCCAAGAAAGCCATTAATAAGATCGAAAGCAATATTAAAGGCTGGATCGAAGAATTTGAAGTGAGAAAGAACGATGAGCTTATTCAAGCCCATAGTTTTTTGGGCGGATTCTAACGAGGTTTTTATGTTAGGCGCAGTAATTATTTTTTTATTGGTTTTATGGACGCTGGGGGTTGCTAGCGGCGAGACTTTCGGGGGCTTTATTCATCTTCTGCTGGTCTGTGCTTTTACGGTTTTTGCCATTAGACTTTTGTCTGGAAAGAAAGTTATTCAATAATATGTCTATATGGCAAGTCATGATCAGGGTTTCTATCTGAATGGCACACTCGACCCGAGCGGTGCTATTAAAGAGTTAAATGGTCAGGGCCTCACGGATTCAAAGTTAAAAGACGAAAATTTAACCGGGAAAGAATTTTTTTTATTGGCCGTAGAAGGTCCGGAGCAGCAGTCTATTAAAGATGCGGTGGAAAATGCCGCCGGCGGACAGACAGCTTCGGCCGAAGCCGATTTTCCTTTAACCCCGAAAGACGTCAAACGGCTAAAATTTACTTTTACACCTATTAATTCCGAGAACGGCGAGGTAAAAGGGATCTTTTTTACCGCGCAGGATATCACTATCTACGACACAAAAAAGAACGTTTACGAGAACAGGAGCGAACAGCTTCTTCTCGCTGCGGAGACTGCCGCGGTCGGGCTTTTTTTCTGGGACCTGACGAAAGACGACCTCGTCACCACACCGACATTCAACAAACTTTATGGGATCGCCCCGGATGAAACAATGACGCGGGAAAAATTTTCGCGCGCCATTCACCCGGACGATCTAGGCCTGGTGAATGAGACGATCCAGCGGGCCCATGCCGAATTTACCGAGTGCAGCGTTGATTACAGGGTCATTATCGAGGGTAAGATCTGCTGGCTCGGGGTGCGCGCGAAAACCTTTCCGGGAACTGAAAATTCCAGCGCTTTTACGCTGGGGAGCGTGATAGACCTGACCGCAACAAAGCTCTCGGCCGATGAATCTACTCGGCTTCTGGCCGCCGAACAACAGGCGCGCGATCTTGCCAAGGACCATTTTATCGCGATGGTCTCTCACGAATTACGCGCTCCCTTAAATTCCATTCTCGGTTGGGTCCGTATCCTTTTAACCAAAGAGGTCGATGAGGAGACGAGGGCGAATGCTTTGGAAACGATAGAAAGAAGCGCGCGCGTTCAGGCCAAACTGATCGGCGATCTTGTTGATTCGTCAAAGATAATTTCAGGCAAGCTCAACCTCGAATTCCATCCGGTGAATCTGTCCGACGCGGTCGCGTACGTAGTGGAATCGCAAAAGCCGGCGGCGCAGGCAAAAAATATCGAACTCAATTACATCTTCGAAGACGTCATGGTCAATGCGGACCTGAACCGGCTGCAGCAGATATTTGTTAATTTGCTCACCAACGCCATTAAATTTACACCTGGCGAGGGCACGGTCAATGTTTTTATCGAAAAACAGCCGGACAATGTTCGTATCAGCATCGAGGACACGGGAAAAGGTATTCGGGTCGAGGAATTGCCTCATATTTTTGAGAGCTATTACCAGGGCCGGGTAAGCGAATCGGGCGATAAGAGCGGGCTCGGCCTGGGGCTTTCGATCGTATCTTCACTGGTGCGGCAGCACGGCGGAACGGTAAAGGCTGAAAGCCGCGGCATCGGGCAAGGCGCCAAATTCGTGGTCACTTTTCCGCTTTTAAATAAAACGATAGAGATCCCGAAAAGAGACGAGGAACATTTCGAATTTTCCGAGGAGCCGCTGGAAAAACTGCGTATCCTGCTGGTCGAAGATAACGACGACTCACGGGAAGTGCTGCAAATATTTTTTGAACAAAGGGGCGCCCAAGTGGCGGCGACCAGCTCCGTGGCGGAAGCGATGGATAACCTGCGCGCCGGCGGAACTTTGCCTGACGTGATCGTTTCCGACATCAGTATGCCGGACGAAGACGGGTATTCCTTTATCCGCAGGGTGCGCAATTCGCCCGGGATACAGAACATCCCGGCAATCGCGCTGACCGCCCTGGTCTCTGCTGAGGATGAGAGGAAATTGCTGGCGTCCGGATACCAGTATCACCACCCCAAGCCCTTCGAATCGGAACGCCTAATCAAAGAGATACTCGAAGCTGTTAAATAATTTAAAAGCTGCCCTAAAAGAATAATAGGTGTATTGATGAGCGATACATTCGTTTCGTGTGTTTCGTGTTTTTCGTGGCAAGATTCCGGAATTAACCACGAAAAACACGAAAAACACGAAGGCTACCTGATGCCTGGTTTTGAAATTGAAGAGATAAAAGCAAAGGCCCCGGAAATTCAACAGAATTAAAACCGGGGCTTTTTCGGGTTTAGATTCAGGTTTAGAAAGGAATGCCGCCCTCGCTGGCCATTTCGGATATCTGGATCTTAAGTTGCTGCTTAGGATCTTTTATTCGCGACGTCGGCGGATCGGAAACGTGAATATCCGGCGATTCACTTTCCACGCACAGTAAGCTTATGACATCTTCCACCCCGTCGACTTTAACCACAGCCTTTTCCGCAGCTTCTACCAGCTCCGGTTCGGGAACAGATCCTGCAAGTGTAACGTGGCCGTCTTCCACATTCACCCAAATATTTCTTTCATCGATTTTCGGGTCGTTCACCAATTTACGGGTGACCTCTTCCAAGATATTGTTGTTAGTCATATTATTACTGCTCCTTATTATTAATTAAAAGAATGACTTGCCAGGTCTTAAGCGCAAACGCCGTGCCAAGCGTTCTGCTTGCTCTAAAGAGCGTTTTTGCTGGGTGTAACCCGAACCAAAATATTCCTTGTAACGAATCAATACATATTCTCCCGGCTGGTTGAAATAAAACTTTACGTTCCTTGTATCGTTTCAAGGGAAAACAGTGAAGTGTATAAAATAATTCCCTTTGTGATCTCTATAAATATCATAGATCCAATCATTTACATTTTTGGGCACGAAATTCGCATAATTGACGGCGAGTAAGTTATTGCAGAAAACCACAAGGGGGAAAATAAAAATGCTTTGGACGATATTTATAATTTTGCTGATCATGTGGGCCTTAGGAATGGTTTCAGGAAACATGCTGGGAGGCTTCTTACATATCCTGTTAGTGCTTGCATTGGCAGTGGTTCTTATTCGTGTGATACAGGGGCGGAGACCCGTAGTGTAATTTGATAGGAGGTAAAATTAGTGATCAATAACTACGAACAGAAACAAAATGGAATGGCCGGCGTCGGCAGCAACCTTTTATATTTACTGGTGGGCAGCGGAATAGGCGCGGCGGTGGCTCTGCTCTTCGCGCCTAAACCGGGAAAAGAGCTGCGGCAGGATGCTTCCGACGCAGTGAAGCAGGGACTGGAAACGGCGAATAAAACCGTTACCCACTTAAAAGAAACTGCGGACGACTATTACCACAAGGCGCAGGAAAAAGCTTCGCAAATATACCAGGTAGCATTTAAGGCCGTGAGTGACGGAACGGAAGAAGCGAAGGATCTCGCCGGTCAGGCGAAGAATGCGGCTCAGGACCTGATGGGTGAAGGAACTTCGGCAAACGCGGAACAATCGGCGCCGATATTCGAGTCAGGAAAAAGACCCTTTGACCAAAGGGACATCAAAACAGGAATTCTATGATCCCGGCTTTTAGCCTGGATCTAAGGGAACGGGGCGAGCGCACTTGTCACGAAAGTTGCAGTGTGATCCGCCCCTAAGATAGCGAGAATATTTGAAAATGTGGCTTGTTATTGGAGACTTATTTTTTACCAACCACCGCGAAAGTTTGCGGCCTGCACAGCAAACGAGCCCAGAAACCGATCGCGGTTTTTTATTTGTATTTTGCGAGTT
The DNA here is from genome assembly GCA_035995185.1 of Pyrinomonadaceae bacterium. Lineage (GTDB taxonomy): Bacteria > Acidobacteriota > Blastocatellia > Pyrinomonadales > Pyrinomonadaceae > DASYKT01. The sequence continues at coordinate 17,188 of DASYKT010000039.1, read as the reverse complement.
TATTAATATTTCGATAGGAGGCCAATTATGAATACTTCGATAAATCCTTCTACCAATGGAAATCAAATGCTGGCATCTCTGCCCACTATTAAATTCAAAGAGATCCAACCTTATTTGGAACGGGTAAAAATGAAGCGCGGCGAAACCGTTTATAAAGCGGGCGAGCCGATGCCTTACGTTTATTTTCCCGAAAGCTGCATTATTTCCATGGTCACGGTTTTTGAAGACGGCGCCAGCATTGAATGCGGTATCGTCGGCCGTGAAGGAATGACCGGAACCGCCCTGGCCCTGTCTTACGATACGGCCAGCCGCGAAGCGTATGTGCAGATAACCGGCACGGCGCTGCGAATCAAAGCGAAAAAATTCTGTGAAGCGATGGAACGGGGCGGGCCGTTTCAGCGGGCGGTGCTAAATTACACCTCGACCTTTTTTGAACAAGTGATACAAACAGGCGCCTGCAGCAGCCATCATTCACTCAATGAACGCCTGGCCCGGCTGCTCTTGATGTGCAACGACCGCTCGGAAGGAAACAAGGTTTTTATTACTCATGAATTTATCGCGCAGTTGCTGGGCACTTACCGGCCGAATGTTACCAACGCGGCGGTGATCTTAAAAGAGCAGGAATTGATCGCTTACCGGCGCGGTCTGATCACGATCCTGGACAAAAAAGGATTGGAAACCGCTTCGTGCGAATGCTACAAGATCATTAAAAAGGGCTACCGTAAATATATGACTTCGCTGCAGCAGCGGGAGATAAACCCGCATATCGAATGCGTCAATTCTTTAGCGGCTTAAAAAATAGACTGCTCGGTATTGACGATTACTGAAGTGCGGGCAAACGATTTGATAAATTATTGATATGGTCAAAAGGCGGCGAAGGTGCCGTGAGCAAAAAAGATGCTCGGGAAGCACGTGGTTTCGAGGTCTTTAACCGTAACAAAAGAACGAACAAGGGAGGGTAGTTATAAATGGCAAACGATAGAGATAAGAATCAACCGTCACAACAATCACCGGGAGCCGGCCAGCAAGGCCAGCAAGGATCGCAAGGCGGACAGCAAAGCCAACAGGCCGGCAGCCAGCAGGGCCAGCAGGGTTCGCAGGGCGGCCAGCAAGGCAAAGGCGCCGGAGAACAGGGCTCGCAAAAGAGCGACATGTCCGGTAGGGAAGAGAACGAAGGCTCAGGAAGGAATTCCTGATACTTTCTTTCTCAATAATTGTATAAAAGAAAAGTCGGCCTCATGTATTTGAGCCGGCTTTCTTTTTTGGCAATTTAAATAAATAACATTTAAAGAAAGAACCACCCCGTCGCGCTGGAGCCGCGCCACCCCTCCTTCGTAAGGAGGGGTGGCGCGGCCTCTTTACTTTACGCGGTCTATTCCACCGTCACCGATTTTGCCAGGTTGCGCGGCTGATCGACGTCGCAGCCGCGGCGGACGGCGATGTGATAGGCCAGCAGCTGCAGCGGCACGATCGCCAGGATCGGCGCGAGCAGGTCGCTTGCCGGCGGAATGCTGATGACGTGGTTCGACACCCGCGAAGACATCTCGTCTCCCTCGGTCAAAACGGAAACTATCACGCCTTCGCGCGCGTGAACTTCGACGATATTCGAATGCGTTTTTTCGTAACGCAGTTCGGATGATTTATTGCCGGCCTCGCGGGTATTGATGATCACCACGGGAAGCTTTTCGTCGATCAGCGCATTGGGCCCGTGTTTCATCTCGCCAGCCGGGTAGCCCTCGGCGTGAATATAGCTGATCTCTTTTAATTTCAGCGCGCCTTCCAGGGCGACGGGAAAACTGATGCCGCGGCCGAGATAAAGAAAATCGGTCGAGCGGAACAATTCTTTCGCCAGTTCCTCGACGCTGTCCGAATCGTTAAGCAGCTGCTCGATCTTGACCGGAAGCTCCGCCAATTGCTGCGCATGAAACTTGGCCTGCTCTTCGTCCAGACGCCCGCGCAGCTGTCCCAGATAAAGCGCAAAAAGATAGATGGCGATCATCTGCGAAGTGAACGCTTTGGTCGAAGCCACGCCGATCTCAGGCCCGGCATGGGTCAGGATCGTTCCGTCGGCTTCGCGCGTGATCATCGAACCCTGCACGTTGCAGATCGCCAGAACTTTGCACCCGGCATTTTTTGCTTCGCGGAGCGCGGCGATCGTATCGGCCGTTTCCCCGGATTGCGAGATCACCAGGAGCAGCGTATTTTCATCCAGAACCGGATCGCGGTAGCGAAACTCGGAAGCGTAATCGACCTCGACCGGCACGCGCGCCAGCTGCTCGATCATATATTTACCGGCGATGCCGGCGTGCCAGCTCGTGCCGCAGGCGGCGATCTTGATGGACGTGATGCCTTTGAAATCGGTCTCGGTGATGTCCATCTGATCGAGGTAGATCTTTCCGGTATCGAGCGAAACCCGCCCCTGAACGGTGTCGCGAACGGCCCGCGGCTGCTCGTATATCTCCTTAAGCATGAAGTGTTTAAAGCCGCCTTTTTCCGCCGCGATCGGGTCCCAGGTTATGCGCTGCTGTTTCGGTTCGACGACATTGCCTTCGAAATCGGTCACGCGCACGGAGTCCCGCGTAAGAACTGCGATCTCTTTATCGCCCAGGAAAAAGATGTCGCGGGTGTGCTGCAAAATAGCGGGAATGTCGGACGCGACAAAAAATTCGCCGTCGCCCAGGCCGATGACGACCGGCGGGCCTTCGCGCACGGCGATGATGGTATCGGGCTCGTCCACGGAAATGATCGAAAGCGCAAAAATCCCGCGCAGTTCCAGTACCGATTTGCGCACAGCCATTTCCAGCGATAGGCCTTCGCTTTCGATGTAGTGGCCGATCAGGTGCGCGACCACTTCGGTATCGGTCTCGGTTTTGAATTCGCTGCCGAGCGCTGTCAGCCGCTCTTTAAGCTGCAAATAATTTTCGATGATGCCGTTGTGAACGACGATGACTTTGCCCGATTGGTCGCGATGCGGGTGCGCATTTTCCTCGGTCGGCCGCCCGTGCGTCGCCCAACGCGTGTGGCCGATGCCGTATGTCCCGTCGAGCGGGTTAAGGCGAATGGCCTCTTCCAGATTGCGAAGCTTGCCTTCGGCGCGGCGGATGGAAAGATTTTTTCCTTCATCCACCACGGCAATTCCCGCCGAGTCATAACCGCGATATTCCAGTTTGCGGAGCCCGTCAATAATGACCGGCACCACTTGTTTATTTCCTACGTATCCGACAATTCCACACATATTTGTTTAGTTAGTCTTTAATAATGATCTAATAATTTTTCTATAACTACTTTGGACACCCTAAAGTTCGTCGACTGTAATCTTTTGACTGCAACTTTAAAATCTATCAACTTATTTTCGTCGGCAAGTTTTAACAAACCCAACGTGCCTATAACCTTTATATTTCTTTTCCTGGCCGCAAGCCGGGCGGCCTTGTCATCTAAAAGGATCGCGTCCGCTGAGAGTTCAGCTGTCAATGAGATCGCCTCGATCTCACCGCGTCCCAATCTTATGGTCTCGTCAATAGTCTCAACGGTTCGGACTTTAAGCCACGGCGGAGCTTTGTCAGCCCATTGTCGAACTTTTTCTGTCGCGCCTGGCGCTAGAAGCTCCTGTTGAACCGCATCCGGAATGACAATCTCTTGAAAGAGTTTCGGCAAAATTTCAACCGCATCGATCAGGATCAAATAATTAAGGGGAGAAGTATCGGCAATTATCATTTTCGGTCAAGAACTTTTGCAGTTTCGAGATCATCCTCAAAATCTGTCATCGAATAATTCAAAGAAATGTTTTTAGTTTGAAGAAATTCTTCAGCCTCAAGCACGGAAAGCCTGAGCATTTCGGCCAGTTGCCCGATACTTAAATGTCCTTCGCGATAGCCTTCGATTGCCAGGGCTTCCAGTGTCTTTCTCGGTAGGTCGCTTTTATCAAGAGCTAAATTCGCGGCTATTTCGGCTGGCACAGAAATTGTGATATCGGTATTCATAGGGTTATTTTACTACAATAAAATGCTGCACGGTCACTAGCTGTATATTTCTAATACTCGCTTTTATTCACTTGTAACCTTCCTTATATTTCTTGCCGGCTGCCCGACCGCCAGTGTATTTTCCGGAATATCTTTTCGCACGACCGTTCCGGCGCCGGTCATGGCGCCATCGCCAACGGTGACGGGCGCCACGAGCATCGTATCTGAACCTATTTTGACGTTGTTGCCGATAACGGTTTTGTTTTTATTCTTGCCGTCGTAATTACAGGTGATGGTGCCCGCGCCGATGTTGGTATTTTCGCCGATGGTCGCGTCGCCGAGATAGCTCAGGTGGCTGGCTTTTGAGCCTTTGCCAAGCACGGTCTTTTTCATCTCCACGAAGTTTCCGATCTTGGCGCCTTCTTCCATTTTTGCCTGCCCGCGCAGATGCGCCATCGGCCCGACGGTGCAATCGTTTTCAATTTCGGAATCGGTGATCAGGCAATTGTCCTGAATGATAACTCCGTTGCCGACCTTTGAATCTTTGATCCGTGTGCCTGAACGAATTTCGCATTCGTCACCGATGACGGTGTCGCCTTCCAGATAAACGTTGGGATAAATTACGGTGTCGCGTCCGATGCGAACGTCGGCGCCGATACAAACGCTTTTCGGATCGATAAATGAAACGCCCGATTCGAGCATTAGATTCTTTATCGTCCGGCGATGGACCAGCCTTTCCAGATCGGCCAACTCCGCCCGGTTGTTTATACCGGAAACTTCGCGCGCGTCATTATGAAGGTAAAGCGAAACCGTTTCGCCATTCTCACGCAAGAGGGCAGGAACATCCGTCAAATAATATTCGCCGGTCACCGGGCTGGGCGTGATCTGTTTCAGCATCTGGTAAAGAAGGCGCGTATTAAAACAATAGATGCCCGAATTTATTTCCCTAACCTTTAACTCATCCTTACTGCCGTCCTTTTGCTCGGCGATATGGCTGAATTTCTTATTTTCATCTCTGATGATCCGGCCATAGCCGGTCGGATCTTTTAGCTCGACGGTCAGGATGGTGCAGGCGGCTTTTTGATTGCGATGCTGCTGTATCAGAGACGCGAGCGTTTCCGCGCGGATGATCGGTACGTCGCCCGAAAGTATCACCAGCATCGAATCTTTATCCTGTAAAAATTCGCGGGCCGCATCTACCGCGTCACCCGTCCCGAGCTGTTCTTTTTGCAGAACAAAACCGGTTTGCTCTTCGCCCAGTTCGCGCCCGACCGCTTGTTTTACTTCGTCGGCCTGATGCCCGACCACGACAAAAATCTTTTCGGGCGCCAGCGCTGCGGCGGTACGGCACACGTGCGCGATCAGCGGTTTTCCATCCAGCTCGTGCAGGACCTTGGCCTTGTTAGAACGCATACGGGTCCCTAACCCGGCGGCTAAGATAAGAATGTCGATGGAAAGGTTATCGGTTGAAGAGGAATTTGGTGACTGCTCCATACTCTAGTGATTTTACACTAAAACCTGTGAAAACTTCTGTGCCGCGCACGCCAGCAGAACCTGGGCCAGTTTTTCCGGATGATGGCGCACCTGTTCGCCTTCGTCCAGCAGATCGGCGCGGACAATTTCAACACCGTAAATGAATTCCGGCGAGATGGAACCATGCAGGCCGAGCTGGAAAGCTCCTTCTTCGGCATAGCGCGAGGCCTGTTCACCGCTGATCGCCCGGTCATTCATCACGATAAAATCAAAGTCGATCCCCGGGGCGTATTTTTTCACGGTTTCCAGGTGCTGCCGCGATGTATAGCCGTCGGTTTCACCCGGCTGGGTCATCAGGTTGCAGATAAATATTTTTATCGCGGTCGATTCGCCGATCGCTTCGGCCACGCCTCTCACCAGCAGCGGCGGCAAAACGCTGGTATAAAGCGAGCCCGGCCCCATCGTGATGATATCGGCCTCTTGTATGGCGGCCAGCGCCTCCGGCAGCGGATCGCAATTTTCCGGCTCGAGTTTTAATTGGCGGATCGGTTTTGTAGAACGGGAAATATTAGTTTCGCCCTTTACGATCGTGCCGTCTTCGAGTTCAGCCGCGAGATGCACGTCGGCGTTGGTGGCCGGATAAATATGCCCTTTGCTGGCGAGGATCTCGGAAGAAAGCTTCACCGCCTCCGCAAAATCGCCGGTGATCTCTGTCAAAGCAGCCAGGAAAAGGTTCCCGAAACTATGCCCGCTGAGTTCGCCGTCGCCGCTAAACCTGTGTCTGAAAAGTTTGGAAAGAAGGTGAGAATCCTCGGAAAGCGCGACCATGCAGTTGCGAATATCGCCCGGCGGGGGCATCTGCATTTCGCTGCGCAGCCGGCCCGAACTCCCGCCGTCATCGGAAACAGCCACGATCGCCGAAAGTTTTTCCAGATAGAAAGGTTCCGTTTCGCCTGCACCTACGAACCTTTTGAGGCCCGAAAGCACGGTCGAAAGCCCGGTTCCGCCCCCCAGGGCGATCACTTTAAAACCTTGGTTTTTTGTCAGAAAATCGCTCATATTTCAAGAACCGCGTAAAATCAGGTCCATTTAACAGAAATAACTAATATTAAACAATGTTTCAGGAATTAATTCCTTTAATACGAGAATTTAACAAACAATAGGGAAGAGAGTACCATTAAATATAGGTTAAGAGCAATACGAAACTCTTATGGGCTCAAGAAAGATAGCTTATAGCAACTAGGCGATTAATCGTTTAATGAAGATAAACATAAAAAATACTTGAAAAACAAAAAGTGAATGTGTTAGATTAAATATGAGGCCGTGGTTTGATATAGGCTCACCCTTTGACCTCCAGCCGCCTCTCTCATTTAATCTACTGAAAGAAAAAACTCATGGCAGAAACGCCCATCATAATACACGAACACCAGTTCCAAAGGCTTAAAACTGTGCTGGTCAGACTTTGTATCGAGTCTGCTGCGCGGGTCGTGTTTCTCATCGACCGCGACGGGCAGCCGATAGCGGTACACGGTGACCTGGGCGATATGGATACCACGAGCTTTGCTTCGCTGGCGGCCGGCAATGTGGCGGCGACCAGCAGTATGGCAAAACTTATCGGCGAAGATTCTTTCCCGACGCTGGCGCATGAGGGAGAAAACGAAAGTATTTTCATCTCTATCATCGGCAGAAGTTTGCTGGTGGTCGTATTCGACGGAAATTCCACGCTTGGCCTGGTAAAATTGCGGACCAAGAAAGCAAGTTATGACGTGGCCGAAGTATTGGACGACATCGTCAGTTCCTCAGAAAAACAAGTTCTGGAGCAAAATTCCTTTTTCAATGAGATCTCCGATGACGAGATCGACAGCCTCTTCAGTTAATTTTTTGGACTACACAAAGCTATGACTTTTATCAATTACGCATCACGCGAGATCAACTGCAAAATAGTTTATTACGGGCCGGGTCTGTGCGGTAAGACGACCAACCTGCAATACATCTACGATTCAACCGCGCCCCAGGCCAAGGGCAAGCTTATCAGCCTGGCGACGGAAACCGACCGTACCTTGTTCTTCGACTTTATGCCGCTCGAACTGGGAACGGTGCGCGGATTTAAAACGCGCTTTCACCTCTACACGGTGCCGGGCCAGGTCTATTACGACGCGAGCCGCCGGCTGATCCTCAAGGGTGTGGACGGGGTGGTGTTTGTGGCCGATTCGCAGGAAGAGCGCATGGATGCCAATATCGAATCGCTTTATAATCTGGAAGAAAATCTTAAGACCCAGGGCTACGATCTTTCCAAGCTCCCTTACGTGCTGCAGCTCAACAAACGCGACCTGCCGAACGTGGCCTCTTCGGAAGAGCTGGTCGGCGAATTGATGCGCAAGAACGAACCCGTCTATGAAGCGGTCGCCGCCAAAGGCGTCGGCGTCTTTGACACCCTCAAAGCAGTCGCCAAACAGGTGCTGACGGAACTGAGAAAAGGCTAATTAAATTTTATCGGTTGGGAAAAAGGCGCGGGAATTTCCCGCGTCTTTTTATTTTGCCTTGTTAGACAAGATTTCAAAAAGCTCCCCTCCTTACCAAGGAGGGTGGCATCGCCGCAGGCGATGCCGGGGTGGTTCTTTCTTTAGTCCCCTACGGGACTTTTGAGTAAGAGCGGGCGCAAGCGGCCCTTCCGGACTGCAAATTTATTTACTTAAATGTTTATTGTTTATCACGCGAGCTGACTTGCCTCTCAGGTCGGGAAGGGTTGCTTGCGCCCGCTTTAAAATTAAATTGCCACTAGCTTTAGCTGGTGGGTATGAATGCTATTTATGACTGGCTTTAGCCAAATCTTTGTGTTGGGCTAAAGCCCTGTTTTTGAGGTTGTTTTTATCCACTAGCTAAAGCTAGTGGCAATTTAACAGAGATAGGATTTATTTATATTTCGCCGGCAGGTTTAACTCGTCGTAAATAAGTTGCTCTACAGCCACTCCAGCTATTTTGGCGTAAGCCCCGATAGTCAGAAGCCCGGGAACTCTATGCTCTAATTCATAACGCACCGGAAGACGAATTTAATGATCTTTCAAAGGAGCGCGGAGCACGCCTGTACAGTGGACACGGCGAAAGACCAGGAATGAGGTCAGAACCGGGAGCCGTAGCGACCGGGTTTCTTTTGCTTTGACGAAGAGAGAACCACCCCGTCACGCGCAGCGCGTGCCACCCCTCCTTTGTAAGGAGGGGAGTTTAAAAGAAACCTCTCGCTGCCTCTACTGACTACTGATTGTTTTATCTGATGTGGGCGGCGGGTTTCCACTCGCGACAACGCTTTGTCGCGCGGTGGCGGCTCCGTGGTTTTTAGGCGGGGAACCGAATACTGCTCTACATGCTTAGCCAAATTACTCTTTAAGTATCTCTTTTCACGAACTCTGACCTGCGAGACAAGGAATAAGGCATTAACGACTCGCAGCGGCCGGCCCGAATTAGTTTGCTTCACGGAGGTGGCACGAGCAGGACTTCCGCTAAGCTTCAAGGGGTTTGTTTTGCCCGCAGCGCGCTGAAGCGACGAACTGCGGGTTGCCCATAACATATCTATCTCACGGAAGGGAGTTGAAGTCTCGTCTTCCGAGGAACGGGCCGTCAGGCTGACCCGGCATGCGCAGGCCAAACCGTGTGGTTTGCCCGGCGCACACATCAGATGAGATGAGCATATTTTATTTTTACGGATGAGGCGATGGAGGATTGGTGAGTTTGTAAAGATTCCGTAGGTTTTATTTATTTATGTAATTTTACGCCTACCATGATAATGGTAGGCGTATTGATGCGCGAAGCCGTCTATGAAGGTCGTCGCCAAAGACGTTGGCGTCTTTGATATCTTAAATGGCGGTCGCCAATAAGTACTGACTGAATTGAGAAAAGAGTAAGAGGTTTTTTTACGATTCAGCCAAAAATGTTATCGATTAGCAAGACTTTCTAGCGGGCTTTTATAACGCGATATCAATGCTTGCAGAGGAGTGGCGTTACGGAAAAAAACTTTCGAATCAATGCCCTCTTTGGCAGTTAAGTGAGTTGCCACTCTAATTTTTCTTATTGTTCCTGCAGAAACCTCATTTTTCCATCCAGGGAAACTTATTTGTGTAATTCGCTGGTGTTCAATTTCTTTTCTTCTCTGGAACAGCCCTCTTGTTACCTCAACATCCCGCGTGATATTTATGAAATTACTGTCTGGATTATCCATTCCATAACCAAAACCGCTCAAAATAGTTTTTAGCTGGCTATAAGTGATAATGTACTCTTTATTATCAATAGACCTAGTGTTTCTACGGAAAAAATTAGAAATAAAATGAATTTCTGCATCTTCCATTTTTGCAAATTTGTTTGAACGACAGATTCTCGTATAATTTGTTGTCAGCGACTTGTAGCGTCAAGCGTTCGAATTCCTTTTGCTTAGTAATAGGAATCCTTTTAATATCTTGAAGATAGTAAAAGGCTGTTAATAAAGCGGTTCGTTTATTACAGTCATAAAACGGGTGATTTTTAATAAGACCGAAAAAGAGTGTAGCGCATAGGTCTAATTCATCAGTCCACTTTCTCTTTCCTGCGTATCCTACATTTTGTCTATCAATTGCGGAGTGAAGCAGATCTAGGCTTCGCGGTCCGACGCCCCCTACTTCTGTACCTTCTTGAGCAAAGTAATCAAGTAATAAAAAATGAGCACGCAATACGTCAAAAATACCTACTCTATTAATAGGAGTGTAGGAATCCTCACCTATAATATTGGCCCATCGTTGATACTCAATTAAAATGTCCGGCCTTACATCTTTCATTGTTTTGAGACTGAGGTTTTGACTTAAGATTCTATGTATAAAATCACAAAAAGTAAAAGCCCCTAAATCTAATGATTTAAACGGCTTTTATATTTGATAACGTAGCCGAGGCAGTGAATGAACAAAAGTAGTCTTATAGGTTCGTAACAAAAAAGGCGTGAGAACAGTAAAAACTCACGCCCTTCTTGTATGCCCGATACATTTTATTTGGGCATCAGCACTGTATCGACAACGTGGATGACGCCGTTGGACTGCATCACGTCGGCGATGGTGACTTTTGATTTGCCGCCTTTTTCATCTGTCAGGACGACGCTGGCGCCGTCCATCGAAGCGGTCAAGATCCCGCCGGCGACGGTCTTAAACTCCGCTTTGCCTTTGCCGGCCTCGATCGCTTTGGCGATCGCCGCGGCATCTTGTTTTCCGGCCACCACGTGGTAGGTCAGGATCTTGGTCAGCGTGGCCTTGCTTTCCGGTTTTAAGAGGCCATCGACGGTGCCTTTCGGCAGTTTGTCAAAAGCTTCGTTGGTCGGGGCGAAAACGGTGAACGGCCCGGGGCCCTTTAAGGTGTCGACCAAACCGGCCGCTTTGACGGCGGCGACCAGCGTGGTGTGATCGGCGGAATTGGCGGCATTATCGATAATGTCTTTGATGCGAAGCATCGCCGCGCCGCCGACGGTCGGGTTGTCGCTGTTGGTGTTTGTCGCCGGTGCGGTGTTCGACGCGGTATTAGCAGCCTTTTGCATGCTGCCTGAATTTGAACGTGCAGAGTTATTGCCCGAATTCGCCGTCGAATCCATGCAAGCTCCCAAGCCGATAACGGCCAGCGCTATAAATAAAGCTAACGTAATTGATTTTTTCATCTGATTCTCCCAGGGAATTTTCAAAAAATTGCGCACCGGCATAAAAGCAAACAACTTTATCAGGACCAGCTTTTAGGGCGATACCTTTTATTATTCGCGCGAAGAGGGAAAACAGATTTAGATGGCTGGGGTTTGTTGAGAAAATTCTGAGAAATAAGCGCGCTAGCTTTTGCTGCTGCGGCGGCCCAGGAGGAAAACGACCGCTAAAGCCAGTATTCCGGCAATTATCCAGGGGAACCACGGGGTTGAGGGCGAGTCGGCGGGGCTCGGGCTGGGTGAAGGTGAAACGGAAGGGGTAGGTGTTAAAGTCGGTTTAGGCGTCGGCGTCGGTGTAGGTGGGGGGCTGGATGTCGGCGAGCCTGAAGGTGTCGGGCCGGCGATGTCATTATTCAGCGTTGGAGCGCTAATCGGAGAGATCGATGGCTCTAAAGGACGCGGCGGAAGTGTTGGAGGAAGAGGTTGAAAAGGCGTCAGATGTGGAACGGGCGGCGCGTCATTCGGATGAGCGGCTATCGAAAATGACAAGCCCAGGGCTAATAGGCAAACTGAAAACATCAAATAATGTTTCACAGGTTATTCTCCCTGGGCTAATTTAATGGCGGAGCCGACGGGGCTCGAACCCGCGACCTCCAACGTGACAGGCTGGCGTTCTAACCAACTGAACTACGACTCCGCAAAGAGATATTCAAGGTTCCGTGTTCAAGGTTCGATGTCTAACTTTGAACTTTCGAACTCGGAGCTCGGAATAGATTGTCAATAATGGTGGGCACGAAGGGACTCGAACCCCTAACTTCTTCCTTGTAAGGGAAGCTGTCTACCATTGACGTACGTGCCCGAAATTTTCAAACAAACCTTAGAAACGGCACGTAAAAGTCTGCCTGACAAACTTGCCGCCAAATCAGGCGGCAAACCTAAATCCTAAAAAACTTAAGATTTTCTGTCAAGGTAACCAAAGTGATTTTACCATACAAACGAGTCTGGGGAAGTCTAGCGAGTCCAGGAAGTCTAGTGAGTCGGTCGAGTCTATTGAGTCGGAACCTGATTCTTTGGGTCCGAAAGACTCGCTAGACTGGAAAGCTAGTGCGTGCCGGAACTAGCCGTCGGATAGTCGCCCTGCGCGCCCCAGGCGAAGGTCTCGATACCGCCTGTGCTCTTGTTTACGAAAAAAGTACTTCCCCCGGGCGTGGCGCTCGGCCGCCATAAAGCGATATCCGTTTTGCCGTCGCCGTCATAGTCTCCCGGCGTCGGGTAGTCCGTGGCCGAGAATCCCCAAAAAGTGGCGGTATCGGGACCGCCGCTGCTCGGGTGTATCCACCAGATCATTTGTCCGTTAAGACCTTTGACAACGGCGATATCGGTCTTGCCGTCACCATCGTAATCGCCGGGGGCGATCAGGTCCGCCGGGGAGCCGAAAACAAACGATGTACTGCTGCCGGTCGCGAACAGTATCCAGAAACGGGCCTGGCCGCCGCCGGCATTGCGCTGGATGACAAAATCGTTTTTGGTGTCGCCGTCGTAATCGCCGCTGGCCGAAAAATCGCCCATCTGGCCCCAGGGCACGGCAAAGACCGGGCCGTTCTGCGTTGTCCGGTAGTACCAGACACTGGGATCGGTCGTCGGGGAATTACTTGGACGATAGACGGCGATGTCATCCTTGTTGTCGCCGTTATAATCGCCCTGCACATTGGCAAAATCGCCGGATTGCCCGAAAGCCTCTATCCGTGCGGTTCCGGTCGAACTCAGCAGCGTGTACCACACGGCGGCGCCTGCCGGCCCCGGACGCCAGAGGGAAATGTCGGTCTTATTATCGCCATCGTAATCACCCGGAGCGATGGTATCGGTCTGCAGCCCCCACTGGGCGGTCTGCCCGTCGGCAGTGCCGTTATATTGGGTGTACCAGGTCAACTGTCCGCTCGGGCCGCCGCCGGTGTTTCGGATCACCGACCAGTCGGTTTTGCCGTCACCGTTCATATCCATATAGCGATTTATGGGCTGCTCAAACTGAAGGTTCAAACTCGCCGCGGTGACCGTTCCCGTGTCACCTGACCCGCGGTCGCGGAAACGCAGCGTCCAGGTCCCGTTAGGAGATGCTGAGAAGAAGGTGGTGTTCATATTAGTGGCCGCGGGCGGGTTGGCCGCTCCCCCGATTCCGGTCACTACCGTGCGGTTAATGCTCGTAGGAACCGGGTTGGTCGCGGCGGTCGTCCACCAGTTGGCACTGGCACCGTCGGTAAAAGTATACGTATTGGCAGTCGAAAGGTCGTTTGAGCTGCCCGCGCAGGTGTTAGCCACGGTCGATGTAGTACCGGTCGCGGAGAAGAGCAGGTGGGACGGCGAGCCGCCCGGCGCGCGCAGCGAAACCTCCAGATCCTGTAAAAAGGTGTGTGAGGCATTAAAAGATACCCCCGAGACAAATGCTATTCCGCCCACACCCGCGACCGTAAAAGTGACGTCTCTAAAGGTCGTCGAATTATTTTGACAAACGGGCGAGCCGATGTCCGAATCCGGGATCGCGCCGAGAGACGCTGGGTTCGCTGGAAATGTGCTCCCGAATGACAGCGACGTAATAAAACAAACTGCAATGAAACCAGATAACCATCTCGTTTTTTCAAACAGGGATAAATATACGGGGCCCCGGTCGATCCGAACCTGTAAAATCGCCTTCATATTCTTCTCCTTTTTATGCCGGAAAGTGAGCTATGATTTTAAGGCATCATAATTTTATCGGGTTTTATAGTCAATGTTTTGCGGGTAAAGCATCAGTGGCTGGAGTGCGGCTTTCAAGCGGTACCTTAAATTACCACTAGCTTTAGCTAGTGGTTGTGAATTGGCAAGTTTGTCGGCTTTAGCCTAAATCTTTGCTTTAGGCTAAAGCCTTATCTTTGATTTATTTCGTTATCCACTAGCTAAAGCTAGTGGCAATTTAAAAAGCTACTTGCAAAATACAGATGCCGCTTGAAATGCGGACGAGCCGTCCGCGCTCCCAGTTTAGTGTGTGTTGTAATTTGCCACGGGATAATCGCCATTCTGGCCCCACTCGAATGTTTGTAATCCGCCCCCACCGGACCTGTTGACATAAAAGTAGGTTTGCGTGGGATCGGCGTTTGGCCGCCAGACGGCCTGGTCGGTCCGGCCGTCGCCGTCATAATCTCCCTGGACGGTGAAATCCGTCGCCGCCAGGCCGAACGTGGTCTGCACAAAACTATTGAGATTGTTGCTCGGCCGGTAAAACCAGACCAACTGCCCGCCGACGTTCCTGACCACGGCAATGTCCGTTTTGTTATCGCCGTCATAGTCGCCCGGTACTACCCGGTCCGTCGGTATGCCGAAGGCGGCCGTGCCGACCGTCGCGGTGGAACTAAACAGGCTCCAGAAATGGGCCTGCCCGCTGCCGCCATTGCGTTTTACGACAAAGTCAGCCTTGAGATCGCCATCGTAATCGCCCGGCGCCGGAACGTCGCCGTTCTGTCCCCATTGCACGCCGAAGAAGTTATTACCCGTATCCCAGAACCAAAAGCTCGGGTCGCCCGGATTGTTGCCGCTGCGATAGAGCGCGATGTCATCCTTGCCGTCGCCGTCGTAATCGCCGATGATGCGCGGATCGTCGTTCATTAAACCGAAGTGCTGGATCCGCACGGTGCCGGTGGCGCTGTTAATAATATAGAAAGTCGAATCCTTGTCCGGCAGCGGCCGCCAGACGGCGATGTCAGATTTGCCGTCGCCGTCATAATCGCCGGGAGTGAAATAGTCCGTGGCCTGTCCCCAGTCCTGGGTGAAATCTCCTGGCGCGCCGTTATATTGAATGAACCATCTTACTTGCCCCGGCAGCGGCGAGGCCAGATTTCGAACGACCACCCAATCGGTTTTCCCGTCGCCGTTCATGTCGACGACCGTCCCGACCGGTGGGGCGCCCGTTATCGTCAGGCTGGCCGCCGTGACCGTGCCGGTGTCGCCCGCGCCGCGGTCGCGAAAACGCAGTGTCCACGTCCCGTTTGCCGAGACGCCGGCAAAGGCGGCGCTCAAATTCGTGACCGCCGGGGGATTGCTCGCCGGGCCTGCCACTACCGTGCGATTAGTGCTGGTGGGAACGGGGTTGGTTGCAGCCGTCGTCCACCAGTTTACGCCCGCGTCGCTGAAGGTATAGGTGTTGGCGGTCGACAGATCGTTAGCGTTTCCCGCGCAGGTATTGGCCACCGTCGAAGTAGTTCCGGTGGAAGAAAAAAGCAAGTGTGACGGGACCATGCCGGGCCCGCGCAGCGACACTTCGAGGTCCTGCAAAAATGTGTGCGACGCGCTGAAAGATACCACTGCCGACGTAACCGTTCCGCTTATACCCGTTACGGTAAAAGTTACATCTCTAAACGTCGTCGAATTATTTTGACAAACGGGCGATCCGATGTCGGAATCGGGGATCGGCCCTAAAGATGGAACGTCGGCCGGAAAGGTCGCTGCAAAAGACGAGGTAACGGCAAAACACGCTGCGATAAAAGTAAGTAACCGTCCAGACGTTTTCCTGGTGTGTTTTTTCACTTCTTCGAACAAGGGTGAATGTTGGGAAACCGGATAGGTCCGGATGCGTAAGAAAGTTTTCATAGTCTCCTCCTTTCAAAGGGACAAACAAATGTAGAAGCGGTGTCCGACTTAAAAAGTCTGATACCAGATCAGTACTGCTATTTTTGAGCGGAACGTGGAAGTCCGGAAATTTAGCTCATCATATGCCTAACCACGCAGGGAGTCAATACTTTTGTCAGGCGCGTGGGGTAGTTTGTGGGATGGCCATTCGGAACAACTGATAACTGATAGATGACAGATAATAGATCGGATAAATTCGCAAAATAAAAAAGGCCGGATTAACCGGCCTTTTTTTATATGCACTTTAAGATCGCTTTAGTGTGCATTGTAGTTGGCAACCGGATAGTCTCCGTTCTGGCCCCATTCGAAGGTCAGCAATCCGCTGCCACTCGAACGATCGACAAAGAAGAGATTCTGGGTCGGGTCTGCATTCGGTCTCCAGATCGCTCTGTCCGTCTTGCCGTCGCCGTCATAGTCTCCCTGTGTCGGGAAGTCAGTCGCTGAGTTACCCCAGAAGTTGGCCGTATCGGCACCGCCGCTGCTCGGATGCGTCCACCAAAGGATCTGGCCGCCGACGCCTCTGATAACGGTGAGATCGGTTTTACCGTCGCCGTCATAGTCACCCGGAAGCACTACGTCCGTCGGGGTTCCGAAGACGAGTGAATCACTCGAACCGGTGGCAAACAATCTCCAGAAGCGGGCCTGGCCGCCGCCGGCGTTACGCTGAACGACAAAGTCATTTTTGCCGTCGCCGTCATAGTCGCCCGGTGACAGGAAGTCGCCATTCTGGCCCCATTGAACCGCGAAGACCGGCCCGTTGACGACCGTGCGCCAGTACCAGAAGCTCGGATCGCCCGAAGCTGCACCGGCACGATAGACCGCGATGTCATCCAAACCGTCGCCGTTATAGTCGCCGATCACTGTGGGATCGTCACCGCTCTGTCCGAAGTTTTCGGCTCTGAGCGTAGCTGTCGCGCTCTGGAGCGTATACCAGGCTGCCGAACCGGCCGGGCCCGGTCTCCAGACGGAGACATCCGTTTTGGCGTCGGCGTCATAGTTGCCCGGCACGAAGAAGTCGGTCGCGATTCCCCACGGATCGGTCTGGCCGGTGGCCAAACCATTGTAATTGGTGAACCAGGTGACCTGCCCGGTCGGGCCGCCGCCGGTGTTGCGGACCACAACCCAGTCGGTCTTGCCGTCACCATTCATGTCGATGTAGCTATTGAAGGGGTCTACGATGGCGGCCGTCAGCGTCAAACTCGCCGCCGTGACGGTTCCGGTGTCGCCCGCGCCGCGATCGCGGAAACGAAGCGTCCAGGTTCCGTTACCCGGGGTCGAAGCGAACGTGGTGTTAAGACTGGTCGTCGCGGGAGGATTGCTTGTCGGACCGGCTACCACCGTGCGGTTGGTGCTGGTCGGAACGGGGTTGGTCGCCGCTGTCGTCCACCAGTTGGCGGCCGCAGTATCGGCAAACGTGTAAGTATTGGCTGTCGAGAGGTCGTTAGCACTTCCCGCGCAAGTA
>DASYKT010000038.1:0-66872 GCA_035995185.1 Pyrinomonadaceae bacterium | reverse complement strand
AAACACACGAAACAACACGAAAAAAGCATAACCAATTACTAACTACTAATTACCAATTACCCTCAACATAATGGAACAACAGGAACCGATAAGCATAGATAATATGAAGCCGCGAAAATCGATCGTGGTCAACATGCTCTTTGGTTTTCTGTCCTGGATATTACCCGGCATTCTCGTCTTCTTTTCAACCCCTATCATCGTCAAAGCGCTGGGCACGAAAGAGTACGGTATCTACGCGCTCATTTTCGGGTTCATCAGTTACTCGCTCAGTTTTACCATCGGAAAAGCAGTGACGAAATACGTCGCGGAATACAAGCCTTCCGGCGATCATAAAAAGATCAACGATGTCATTTCCGCCACGTTCTTTCTTTCTATCCTGATCGGCGCGGCGGCGGCATTGATCCTAAGCGGGGCGGCCGGCTGGCTGGTGCGCTATGTTTTTGAGATCGACATTTCCGCGCAGCAAAAAAGTATCGAGTCCTTTTACCTGGCGGCGGCGGTGCTGCTTTTTTATATGTTGTGGCAGGTGTTCAGCTCTGTCGTCACCGGTCTGCATCGCTTTGACGTATATTCTTATATCACCACTTTGTACGGAGTGCTCCTGGCCGGGGGAAATATAGCGCTTGCTCTTTTGGGTTACGGGCTGGTCACGCTGTTTTGGTGGAGCCTCGCCACCAACATAACGATCTGTCTTGTCTCTTACGTATTTGCCAGGCTGCTTTACCCCGAGATGCGGATTCGGCTCTGGTTTCAACGGGAAACGCTGTTTCTGGTGATGAAATTCAGTTCCGGGGTGATCCTCGCGCAGATATTCGCCAACATCCTGCTGCTCTTTGAAAGGGGCATCATCACGCGCTACCTGGGGGTGGAAAGTCTTACTTACTATGCGATCCCGATGACGCTGGCGATCTATATTCAATCGTTCGTCGGCAGCTTTATGATCGTGGTATTTCCGATCGCCAGCGAACTGGGACGCCAGCAGCAGGAAAAACAGACCGCCCTCTACGAACGAACGATGAAATTTGCCGTCACGATGGTGGCTTTTATCGCCGTCACGATGATCACCGCCAGCCGGTTATTTTTGACCAACTGGGTGGGCGAAGTGATCGCGGAAAATTCGACGTCGATCATGGTTCTGCAGGTGCTGATATTTAGCTTGATGACCATCGGAGCGATCAGTTGGCAGCTGGCGGAAGGGCTTGGTCACCCGAATTATAACGCGCTTCAATCTTTTGTCTGGACGGCGATCGGCGGCGTCCTGATGATCATTTTTATTTCCTGGTGGGGCAATTTCGGCGTCGCGCTGGGACGGCTGGCCGGCGTGCTGGCGATCCCGTTTTCCATCCTGTATGTTGAGCACTGGCTGCTCGGCAAAACACTCTGGGGTTTCTGGGTTAAACTTCTTTCGGTAGTTCTTACCGCGGCCGTAATAGCCGGTCTCGTTGAATGGCTGATATATTACGCTCTTCCGGGTTCCTGGCTCACGCTCATGGCGGGCGGCGGGGCCGGGCTGTTGGCATTCGGCGGGATGCTTTTTATACTGGGTTGGTACACACCATACGAAAAACAACTTTTAGTGCGTTTGAAGCCCTGGGCTAGGGAAGCTTGAGTAGTGCGGCCGATGAACAAATGACGGAAAAGACAGAGCTGGTGCAGCGAGTACAATTTATCAAGGATGCATGCCGCGGACGAAAAGTCCTCCACCTCGGCTGCACCAATTGGCCGTACACTGCCGAAGCGCTGGAAAATAATTCGCTGCTGCACCTGGAACTAAGCAGCCTGGCCAGTGAGCTCTGGGGGATCGATTTCGACCAAAAGGGCCTGGACGTGCTCGCCGAAAAAGGAATCACCCGTCTTTACCGCGCCGACCTCGAAAAGCTTGAAGAACTGGATATCGATGAAACCTTTGACGTGATAGTCGCCGGCGAGATAATCGAACACCTTAATAACCCCGGGCTTTTCCTGCAGGGGATCCGGCGTTTTATGAATTCCGGGTCGACGCTGCTGATAACCACGGTCAACGCCTACTGCGGCTTCCGTTTGCTTTATTACGCCCTGCGGGGAAAAGGCGGCACCGCGGAGCCGGTCCATCCCGATCATGTGGCGTATTATTCATATTCGACCCTGAATCTGCTGGTAAAACGCGCCGGGCTTGATGTTAGCCGCTTTTTCTTTTACGATCTCGGCCCGGAGCACCGCAGCGTCGCGCCCTGGCATACAAAGTTGGCAAATGACATTTCCGTAAAAATTTCGAAACAATTGGCGGATGGCGTTATCGCGGAGTGCAAATTGCCCCCCAAAAATGGTAAAGTATAGCAGTCGTTGTAAATATGCAGAGAATCGAGCACCAAAATGTCAATGTTAGCGCTGGAAATCCGCGCACATTGAATGTAGTTCTGGGCACCTGGGCCATAATGATCGTGACCGGGCTCATCTGGTTCTTCTTTGACGACGACATTGCCAACCCGTTCCGCGAGTATTATTTGCTGCCGTGGTGTTTTGTCACCGCCGTGATTGCCTGCATACCGCCGGCATATCTCTATTACAAAGGGAAATTCGACCTTTTCCACCCGTTAATTTTTGCTTCGTGGATCTATATAATCCCGGCTTTTGTGGTGGGCGGGGTCATCATTTCCTTCGGGTTGTCCGATCCCTATTATTTGTCCTATATCCAGGACCCGCAATATGAGCTGCCGCTGACCCTGATCTATATCTCCATTGGATACATCGGGCTGGTTGTCGGTTTTGCTCTTCCTATCGGGCGAAAATTCGGTCAAAAAATTCAGAATACGCTGCCCAAGTGGGAATGGACATTGAAGCATACCTGGATAGCCGGCTGGCTTTTGATACTGGCGGGAACGCTGGTCAATATCATCGGCTTCGTCAATGGACTTTTAGGTTTCCAGAAGTTCGAGGGCGTGGAAGCCTTTGACGGCGTTATCATGTTCCTGCTGACGATGTTTTTTGAAGGCTACTTTCTTCTCTGGTACGCGCTTTTCAGAACCCCTCGCAAGGACGCCTCTTATCTGATCACGTTCCTGTTTCTTATTCTCATGATCCCGCTTCGCATGGCCATCATGGGAAACCGCGGGTCGATATTCGTCTGCATCCTGCCGATCGCCTTTGCCTATGTCGTGTCAGGACAAAAAGTGACGATCAAGCACGGATTTATATTCGGCCTCCTGATGGCGGTCGGTGTCTTTATCGGAATGATCTACGGCACGAGTTTTAGAAATATTAAAGGTATGGAAACCCGCCTGGCCGCGGGCGACTATATCGGCCAGATCGGTAACACCTTAGATTACATCTCGCGCAAAGATCTTTCGCTGATCATGCAGGACGGAGGTACAGCTCTCGCGGACAGGCTTGAGAATTTAAGTTCGGTCGCCAACGTGGTTTCCAATTATGAGAAGCTTGCCCCGTATGAGAAGGCTTACGGCCTGGATAATAATATTGTCCGCGACGCGTGGACGTCTCTTATCCCCAGATTTCTCTGGCCGGAGAAGCCCTTGACCTCCGACTCTCATGCGTACAGCGATCTCTATTTCGACTACGAGGCTAACTCTTTTGCGGTCACATTATGGGGAGATCTGCTGAGAAACTTTGGGCCCTGGGGGATACCGATAGGAATGGCATTGCTGGGGATCGTGCTGCGTATTATCCATGTTTCTCTGTGGCAGCAATCCGAGGGGCACCAGTGGCGCTCAGCAGCCTATTATTTAGTGCTGACACAGGTTTCTTATGAAGCATTTTATGCTACTTTGCTGCCTAGTTTGATGCGCATCACTTTGGTTTTGATCGTGACCTTATATCTAGCCAATCTTATTACTAAACGCGCCACACCCTCTGCATAAAATGGGATTGTCCAACAAGCTCAATGGAATAAAAAAACTTTGGGAATTCGATAACCGCTGGCAGCTGATATTAGCCCGCCTTTTTTTTCCTCAGGAAAAATTAAACACCTATCGTTATAAGGGACTGGAAGTGCTGGTCGACCACATGGTCGGCGATGCCAGCATAGCGCGCGACGTTCTGGCGACCCCGATGTACCGGCAATATCTGGATCAGATGAACCTCCCGCCAAGGCTGAACATCCTGGACCTCGGCGCCAATATCGGCTGCTTTCCGCTGCTCCTGAGATCTGAAGAATTTCAATTCGACAAATTGGCGTGCGTCGAACTTAACCCTAAAACTTTTTCCCGTTTGCGCTTTAACATGGAAAGAAACCTGGGCGGGCAGGCCGAGCTCTTAAACGGGGCCTTGTGCGGAAAAAGCGGGCCGGTGGAGATCACCTTAGGCGAGGGCGGCGCGTTTGACAGTATTTATCGCGGAGATCCCGGCGGAAAAACTTACCAGCTTTCCGGCTATACGTTCGATGAGATCTACCGCCGCTTTTTTGGCGAAGAAGACGTGGACATCTGCAAGATCGACGTCGAATACGCCGAATTCGAAGTCTTTGATAACCCCGGCCACGACCTGATCAAAAAATGCCGCAATATCCTGATAGAAATTCACCACGAAAAAGACAAACCTCGCGATATAGTCAGGAATAAGATAACTGCGCTCGGTTTCCGTGAGATCGACCCGGAATCCAAAGAACATCCCATTAATCACTACGTTCATTTCTTTGTTCGCCAGGATTAGTGTGACCTGTGGTTTTTTTGCCGAAGGCGATAAATTTAATAGCGTAGGGTGGAACCCTACGTAGATGATTTTTAAACGGTCTCCGACGCCGAAGGATGTCGAATTTGTCCGCTTCGCGGACCGATGTTTTATGGCCCCAGCGTCGGGTATTACCCGACGCTATTAAGTTCGTCGCCTCAGGCGACAAACCCGGTTGCAGCTACCACCTGCCGCTCCCGGTTCTGACCTCATTGCAATGACATCTATTTCCTTTATGAGCCAAACAATGTTTAAAAATGTTTGACAATTAGTGCTGCTAGGTATATCATCCGCCCATATTCCTTGCGGCTCGCCCCGATAGTAAATAGAAATAAAGGAGAAACTTCCATGAAGACGAGAAATTACTGTCTTTTGATCACTATTCTATTGGGCTGTTTTACTATGTCGTTCGGACAGAACGCAAATGGCTGCAGCGGCGGACTGCGGGGAGGGACCGGTGATTATTACACCGATTGCTGGACGGACACCGGTGACGATACCACCAGGCTTCAAGCGGCGCTTAGCGCCTCCCCCGGGTCCAGGCTGGTCTTTAACGAGTCGAATTATTCGATCAATAATCCGCTAACCGTGGTCTCACATAATTATCTGGTCGGCCAGGGGGCGGCCAGGTACAATGACGGGGCCCCCGAATCCCTGATCGTGCTTAATTCCAGCGGCGCTTCGCCGACTAGCCTTAAAAGCATCTTTCTGATCGGAGAAGGAGAGAGGGAAATTAATATCAAAGACCTGGGGCTGGAAGAAGGCAGCGGTATTAGCAATTCAGCGGGCATCACCGCCACAGGGCGAGCGGGATATTCTTCGACCGGGGGTGTTTATATATCCGGGATCTGGTTCAAAGGATTTACCAAAGGTGTGAACATAAATTCTACCTCCGGTGTCGTATGGCAGTTCGACAGCTCAAAGGTTACCGATTCCGTTTTTGAGGAATGCGACAATGCCGTCTATGTAAACTCCATTGGCGGGCTTGAGATCACTAATGTCTCGATCAACTCGATAGGCAACTCAGGTGACGGTCAAAACGGTGTCTGGATCGACGTCGGAGGGTACATAATGATGGACTATATTGTCGGCAACGCGCCGCTTAGCGGCGGAGACCGCGTGGCAAACCATTTTATCCATATCGGCGGGCATGGAGTTACCAGCATTCGAAACAGCTCCTCTGAGTTTTACAAAAAAGAGCTGATAATAGACGACGGCGGATCGGAAAAGACAAGTGCTCCCGTCTTCCTGATCGCTAACGGGCTGGAAGGATGCCCTTACGAGGGTGAAAGCGGACAAGAGCAAACGATCGAGATCCACAACGCGGTCGTGGTATCCAGCGGAAATGAATACAGCTGCAATATTCCTGAGGAAGAGCAGATCGGACCTACGCGACCGAAGATATTGGGCAAATCGGACGTAATGTCCAGCGGCGACCGTTTCTGCAAATGGGGCAGCGTCTGGTGCAATCAGCACGTCGATACCGTTCCCAATCCCGATGTTACCTATTATTCCAGCGGTTTCGCGTTGGAAGGGGGAGTTTCCACGCTAAATAGCTCCAACATGGTGAACTCGGACCTCGTTAACGAAGCGATGCTGGACCTTACATCCGGGTTCGCGGGCAAACCCCTTTTACGGCTTGCAAGCAGCTATTTGTATCAGGGGGTGATATATAAAAACTCCCACACCTTTGGCGTTGCTACGGACGGCTGGCTGGAAGTGGAAGGAAATCTGGATCCTCCATATTCAGGGTATCGCTTTAAGAAAGGTCCGGTGCAGCTGGCGTCGGCCGTCCAGAGCGATCTCTCCAGTTTTAATACCAACGCCGGGGCGGGCTCGATGATCTATTGCAGCAACTGCACTCCTAACACGAATCCGTGTACCGGCAGCGGAGGCGGCGCTCTCGCCCTAAGGGTTGGCAGCGGCAACTGGGCCTGCCAGTAAGGCTAATGGTGCGCCGGCCTTATCCGGCAAAAATGCCGAATTCATGAAGGGCTTCGTACTTAGCGAAGCCCTTTTTTATTGGCAGCTATCGCCTGTGTTTGCGGTGAAAGCAGAGTGCTCATAAGACGAAAAAGAAGGGCCGAATAAATTCGGCGTTCCGGGTACGCAAAGTTCGCGCAACAATCCGACAGGATTAGCAATTTTGTGATAGTTTGCGCGAGATAGTTAATGCTAACTTCGAAATACAACAAGGCAGTGCCGCACTAGCGGGATCCGGCGACCTCACAAAGTCTTCTTGATAACTGTTTAATATTATTGTGTCATTTCGATTAAATCTTGCGACTCACTATTTAAGTTAGATCTGGAAAAGGAGAGAAGTTTTATGAAAACACTAACAGCTATGTGTTTCTTGATATTCGTGTCTTTAACAACCGCTATTGCGGTAAACGGGCAGAATGCGAACGGCTGCACCAGCGGGGTGCGCAACGGCATTTTTTACACCGATTGCTGGACGCGGGGGAGCGACCCTGACGATACCATCCGGCTTCGTAACGCTATCAACGCGGCCTATGGAAAGCTGATCTTTAACGAAGGAAACTATTACATATCGGGCGCGCTGCCGCTGCATCCCTACATCGTGATAGAAGGCACCGGAAAGGCCAGCAGCACCAGTTGGACGGCGGTTTCAAAGATCGTTCAAAACACCGCCAACACAGCTATCTTTACCATCGGCGAAGGCCAGTATGAGATCACGATCAGAGATCTGGCCCTGGTCGGAAACAATAGCGGCACCATCGGTATCAAGGCAGAGGGCGGCAGCGGCACCAATGCTTCGAGCCTGCACTTTCTTTTCAGTAACCTGAGATTCGCGTTTCTGTCCAAGGGGATCTATGTGAATGCCACGAACCAGGTTTGGCAATGCGATCAGGTGAAACTCGAGCAAGCTTCCTTTGAGAACTGCACGATCGGCGTTCACATCAATTCGAATAATTCAGGTTGGGACATCAGCAGTATAGAGTTCTTAGTTCCCCGGGACGGCATCGGGATCTACATGGAGCGGGGCACTTATACTTCGATGAACCTGTTGATCGGCAACGGCCCCGAGGACACGCATTTTGCGGATGCGCTGGTCAGGGTAAGAAGTCATGCCAATCTTAGTATAAAAAATTCCGTGGCCGAGCGTTTTAATTACGACCTGGTGGTTGAAGGAACTCCGTATTCGGACCGTACCGAGCCCATCTATCTCTTCAACAATCACTTTTTTAGCGGCTTAAGCGTCAGGGATACGACCTTGATCTCTTCCGGAAATCAATTCGGTACCGGGTACGACAATTTGCACGGCTGGTCCAATATAGACGTTATCGCCAAAGGGTATTCGCAGATCACTTCACTCGGAGATAAATTCTGCCCGGAAGGATACATCGATCCGCTTCCGCCCTATGCCTCATGTGAGAATAAGAACTGGGAGCTGCAGGACGGCGCCCAATTGGTCTTTAGTACAAATAATTTTAAGAATACGACTTCGGTCCCGACCATCATGAGCCGTGACGGTTACGATGGCATCCCTCTGCTTTCTTTGATGCCCAAGACCTTCACGGGAACCTCGTTATTGCGTTTGGGCAAGGGAAATGTGGCGGACGGCCATTACTTCGATATAACCAGGAGCGAAGCCGACGGAACGCTTACCTTTACCAGCAACGAAGGATATGGGTACACCTTTAACGGCAACGGAGGCGCGGTCGGGCTTACAAATAGTAATTTGAAGTTCAATACCAGCGGAAAGACCATCACGCTGGGAAGCACGACCCAATCCGGCCTGGGATCGCCCGCCAATGGAACATTGTTCTATTGCTCTGACTGCACGGCTACGGCTGCCTGCAATAGCGGCGGCAGCGGCGCCATTGCCAAACGCATTAACAGCGCGTGGGTTTGCAACTGATAATAGTTTGGTCGCTTAATTAGAGGGCTTCGTGTTTGGCGAAGCCCTTTTTTTGCGTGTATTATATTAGATTCAAATGATGGAAACTGTTGTATTTACAAATGGTTGTTTTGATATCATTCACCCGGGGCATATAGACCTGCTGGCCCGGGCAAAAGCCCTGGGGACCAGGCTGGTGGTCGGTATTAACAGCGACGCTTCGGTGCGGGCCATCAAGGGAGCGAACCGCCCCTTTGTAAATCAGGATGACCGCGCGGAGATATTGCTCGGTTTGCGCTCCGTTGACGAGGTCAGGGTTTTTGACGAAGCGACCCCGGCCAAGCTCATCGAGGAGTTAAAACCGGATATACTGGTCAAAGGCGGAGATTGGGCGACCGACCGCATAGTCGGTGCTGATTTTGTTTTAAGCAACGGCGGAAAGGTATTCTCGCTGCCGCTTAAGGACGGGTACTCTTCCAGCGCGATAGTAGAAAAGATCCAGAACAGGCAGATGACGGAAAATAATACCAGTAATGATGCGATCACCCGCTCGATAGAAGAGCACCTCGAAGTATTCTCCCGGCTGCAGGCAGAATGCGGCGAGTCCATTGAAAAAAGCGGAGAGATCATTTGCGAAGCCATTAATGCGGGCAAAAAAGTTTTGATCTGCGGCAACGGCGGCAGCGCGGCCGATTCACAGCATATCGCGGCGGAATTTGTCGGCCGGTTCGAAGACGAACGCCGTCCTCTGCCGTCCATCGCTCTGACCACCGATACGTCTCTGCTGACCGCCGTCAGCAACGATTACGGATACGATAAAGTTTTTGTGCGCCAGGTATTGGCGCTGGCCAATGAAGGCGACGTGCTGATCGGCATCAGCACCAGCGGTAATTCTGAGAGCATTCTTTCGGCCATCATGGCGGCGCGCGAAAAAGGCTGCAAAACGATCGGGCTGACCGGTGAAAAAGGAAAAAAACTGGCTTCGTTGTGTGACGCGGCGGTGCTGGTCCCGTCTGCGCGGACCGCGCGCATCCAGGAAGGCCATATAACCATCGGGCATATATGGTGCGAGATGGTAGATATCAACTTGAGAGAGTCGGGTCTTACTTCATAATAAAACTGAACACAAATGCCTCAAGAGCAGGACATCTTTGCAAAATTCTCTAAAGTCAAAATTCTGGTGATCGGCGATGTGATGCTCGACCGCTACTGGTGGGGAAGTGTCGACCGCATCTCACCGGAAGCGCCCGTGCCCGTCGTGCGGCTCAACAGCGCGGACACTGCCGCCGGTGGGGCCGCAAACGTCGCCGCTAATATCGCCGGCTTGGGTGCGACGCCGTTTTTGGTGGGATTGATAGGCGATGACAGGGAAGCCGAGGAACTGAAAAACTCGCTCACGGCGCGGGGGATCGATCCTCAGCATCTGCAGTCTCTTAATGGACGCCCGACCACGGTCAAGACGCGGGTAGTGGCGCATAGCCATCATGTGGTCCGTATCGATAGCGAGCATACGGAAGAGATCGACGTAGGCGGCGCTGAGAGCATCTGGCAGGGTATCGAACCGCTGGTCGGCCAGGCCGATGTGGTGCTGCTGTCCGATTATGCCAAAGGAATGCTGAGCCCGCCCGTACTTTCAAAGATCGTCGAAAGCTGCGAAAAGAATTCCAAGCCGTTATTAGTAGATCCGAAGGGAAGGGATTACCGGAAATATTCGGGCGCTACGCTGCTTACCCCGAACCGGTCTGAAGCGATCCACGCCGCGGGTATCGAAGATCTGGAAGAAGCCGCCGCCAGGCTTATCGACGACGTAAAACTTGAGTCGCTGATAATAACCCAGGGCGAAAATGGCATGACGCTGTACCGGCGAGGCGACACGGCCGTAAATTTTCCGGCATTGGCAAGAAAGGTCTATGATGTCACCGGCGCAGGCGATACGGTGATTTCCACGGTCGCGGTTGCTTTAGGGGCCGGGCTTGATCTGCCAACGGCGGTCAAACTCGCCAATATCGCCGCCGGATTGGTTGTCGAAGAAGTGGGAACGACCGTTATTGATCTCGGCCACTTAAAAAACGCGGTCGAAAATTGGTAGTTCAAAAGGATCGGGAAAAACAGTTGAGTTCCGCGCTTAAGTTTGAACCAAAACGGATATTGGTCTTTCGTATCGGGCATCTGGGGGACACCCTGGTTGCTCTTCCTGCATTTTGGGCGCTGCGCAAACGCTTTCCCGACGCCCACATCACCCTTCTTTCCAATGTCAGCGCAAAAAATGCCGGTTACCCCACCGCTCAGGGCGTGCTCCCTGCAAAAGGATTGTTTGACGAATTTATCAGTTACCCGAATGAGGCCGGTAAGGCGGCTTCGGCGCTGGGTTTCTTAAAACTGGGCGCGGCGATACGAATGGGGAGGTACGATACACTCGCCTATCTGATGACCCGCAACCGTGATGAGGGGCGGGTAAAACGCGACCTTTCATTCTTTCGGATGGCGGGGATCGGCCAGCACTTCGGCACCAAGCATCTCATGACTAACTTTTTACCTGAGAACGGTAAAGCGCCTCTGCCTGAAGTAGAACCTGAATACAAATATCTATTAAAATGCCTGTCTGAAGAGGGCATTATCGATGCCGGGCAGGGAATTTCCACGGACCTCTTGCTCGGAGGCGATGAATCCGTCAAGGCGGTTAGCTGGATCGAGCTTAACGCCGGTGATACTTTGGCCGGTAAGAACTTTGTCGCCGTCGCTCCCGGCAGCAAATGGGAGTCAAAACTCTGGCCGGAAGAAAAATACGCGGAAGTGTTATCGCGTCTGATAACGCAAAAGAATATTTTTCCCATTATCTTCGGCGGGCCCGAAGACAGAGATAAGGGGGAGCGGATCCTGCAAAAATTGGGCATGGGCGCCAATGCTGCGGGAGAGTTGAGCATTCGGGAGGCCGCGGCGGCATTGCAGCAATGCAAATTGTATCTGGGCAACGACACCGGGACCATGCACCTGGCGGCGGCCGTGGGCGTTCCGTGCGTGGCCGTCTTTGCCGCGATAGACTATCCCGGGCGATGGGTCCCGTTTGGAGATAACAACGTGGTCCTGCGAAAAGCCGTCCCATGCGAAGGCTGCCATTCGCCGATCTGTAAGTTTAACCATGAATGCTTGGAAATAGGTATCGAGGAAGTCTGTCAGGCCTGCATAAACTTATTAGACAGAAGCGGCTTTAAGTAACGGGTCAGTACCTCAGAACGGAGTGACCGGCTAAATGAGCGTAGCGAAAAAACGCCGAGCATCGAACCGTCGAGATAAGAAGCCGGTCACTCCGTTCTGAGGTACTGACTTCATCACGATAATGTATTGAATAAATGTCCGAGAGTAAGAAAAAGATCCTGGTCGTTTGCGACTATTATCTGCCCGGCTTTAAGAGCGGCGGCGGAATGCGAACGATCGTCAACATGGTCGATCGTCTTAGTGACCGCTACGACTTTAGCGTGATCACGCGCGACCACGACGGGCGTTTGGATAAAAGCCCGTATAAAACCGTGAAGATCGGCGATTGGAACCAGATCGGAAATGCCCGGGTGTTTTATTTGGTAAAAAATGACATCAAGGCCGCGACGATAAAACGCCTGGTCGATGAGGCCGCGCCTGAGGCGATCTATCTCAACAGTTTTTTCGCCACGCCGGCAAATTATCTTTTATTTTTGCGCTGGCGGGGACAGGTAAAAGCCCCGGTGATAATGGCGCCCTGCGGCGAACTCATTACCGCGGCGATGCAGTTTAAGACTGCGAAAAAGCGTTTGCACATAACTCTCGCTAAATTAACGGGCCTGCATAAAGGATTGTTTTGGAAAGCGACGACCGATCTGGAAAAAGAGGACATCGAAAAAGAGCTGGGTAAAAAAGAAAGAATGTTCGTCGCGGCCGACATGCCGCCGAAGACGATCTTTCCCGAATACGAGCGGTCTATCAAACCAAAGAAAACCGGCGGCGAACTGAAACTGGTTTTCCTGGCGCGCTTTGTCCGCACGAAAAATTTTGGATTTTTGTTGGATGTTTTAGAAAAAGTGCCGGGAAAGATTTCGGTCGACGTGATCGGCGATCTTGAGGATAAAGCTTACTGGGAAGAGTGCCTGGAAAAGATCAAAAAACTGCCGCCGAATATCACGGTAAATTACGCCGGCGCGATCGATAACCGTTTGGTCCCGAAAAAACTGGCCGAGTATCATTTTCTCGTTTCGCCGTCGCTAAACGAAAATTTCGGGCACATTTTCCCCGAAGCACTATCCGCCGGCTGCCCGCTGATTATCAGCGACCGCACGCCCTGGCTTGATCTGAAAGAGAAGGGGATCGGCTGGGACCTGCCGCTGGAAAACCCTAAAGCTTGGCGTGAAACGCTGAAACATTGCGTGGAAATGGACGACGGCGCGTATCGCCAAATGTCGGACGCCGCGCGGGAATATGCGGTCGATTGGCTCAGCAGAGAAACACTCGAAAAAGATACGGTCGCGGTCTTGGAAGCGGCATTAAATACCGTATAATCAACCTCGATGAAAGTACTCGTACTCGGCGGGAGCGGAATGCTCGGACACAAACTTGTGCAGCGATGGCAGGGGCGTTTCGATGTCTGGACGGCTATCCGCGGCCAATTTTCCGATTATGAAAAGTACGGGATATTCGATAAATATCACGTGATCGAGCGGGTCGATGCGCAGAACTTTGCCTCGGTAAATGCCGCTATCGAGGCGAGCAGTCCGGACGTAGTCATCAACGCGATCGGCATCATTAAACAGCTTCCCAGCGCGAAAAATACTATCACCACGCTCGAGATCAATTCCATTTTTCCGCATAAATTGGCCGAGCTGGCGGCTGCTCCGAATGGGGAGAAAAACTTTCGGTTGATCACCATCAGCACCGATTGCGTTTTCAACGGGCGCAAAGGGAATTACAGCGAAAACGATATCTCGGACGCCGAAGACCTGTACGGTAAAAGCAAAAACCTGGGCGAGGTCACCGGCCGGAATTGCCTGACGCTGCGCACCTCTATCATCGGCCGGGAATTGGAAACCGCGCATAGTTTGGTAGAATGGTTCCTGAGTAACAGGGCCACGAAAGAGCACCTGGTAAAAGGTTTTACCAAAGCTATTTACAGCGGATTTCCGACGATCGTGCTGGCTGATATTATCGGCGATGTGATCGAAAAATTTCCGGCGCTCAACGGTCTCTATCATGTGTCGAGCGAACCGGTAAATAAATTCGAATTATTGGGCCTGATCGATAAATATTATCAGAGCGATATTCAGATAGATCCCGACAGTGATTTTGTGCTCGACCGTAGTTTAAATTCTGACAAGTTCAGGACGGAAACCGGATTTGCGCCGGAGACTTGGGAAGCGATGATAGAAAAAATGGCGGCCGACCCGACGCCGTACGACGAGTATAGGGAGTGGAGAAAATAATTTAGTGAATCTTGAAGGCAAAAGAATACTAGTCACCGGCGGCACCGGCTCGCTCGGCCAGACGTTGGTGAGAAGGCTGCTAAGCGGGCAGTTGGGCCGCCCGTCGAAGATCACCGTTTTTTCGCGGGACGAGGCCAAGCAGCATTACATGCGGCTGGATTATTTGCACCGCAAAGCCGCGACCGATGACGTGATCTACACCGATTCCCAGGACATTTTAAATTTTCGCATCGGCGACGTGCGCAACTACAACTCTTTGCTCGCCGCGCTCAGGGACGCCGATATAGTTTTCCACGCGGCCGCGCTAAAGCAGGTACCTTCCTGCGAATATTTTCCGTTTGAAGCCGTGCAGACCAACATTCTAGGCGCGCAGAATCTCGTCCAGGCGATCAGGGAAAACGATCTGGGTATTGAGCGCGTGGTCGGCATTTCGACCGACAAAGCGTGCAAGCCGATCAACGTGATGGGAATGACCAAGGCGCTGATGGAGCGTATCCTGGTCGAAGCAAATCGCGATCAGGACCAGACCAAATTCCTCTGCGTCCGTTATGGCAACGTCATTGCCTCGCGCGGATCGATCGTGCCGCTGTTTGTCGAGCAGGTGAAAAACAACCAGCCGCTGACCGTCACGCTGGAAGAAATGACGCGGTTTTTGCTGACGCTCGAACGCGCGGTGGACACGGTGCTGGCGGCGCTCATCGAAGGCTCGGCCGGTGAAACTTACATTCCGAAAGTGCCGGCGGCAAAGATCGTCGATGTCGCGAAAGCTTTGATGGGCGGCAAAGACCTGCCGATAAAATTTACCGGCATTCGCCCGGGCGAAAAAGTTCACGAGATAATGGTTTCGGAAGAAGAATGCTTTCGCACTTCGGAGCGCAACGGGTATTACGTCATCCATCCGATGCTGCCCGAACTGCGCGGTGAGGATGAATTTACCGCGGCCTTAGAGAGTGAATACTCGTCAAAGGACGACAACATCTCGGTCGAAGAACTAAAGACGCTTTTGTCCGGCGCCAGCGGAGAGATCGCGGCGTTTCGATAGTCCTTTGTCCTTTGTCATTAGTCCTTTGTATTAGCGAATGACGACGG
Organism: Pyrinomonadaceae bacterium; assembly: GCA_035995185.1. Classification (GTDB taxonomy): domain Bacteria; phylum Acidobacteriota; class Blastocatellia; order Pyrinomonadales; family Pyrinomonadaceae; genus DASYKT01. The sequence continues at coordinate 51,815 of DASYKT010000038.1, read as the reverse complement.
ACCAATGATAAAGGACCACACATTTATGAAGATAATGACCATCTTCGGGACTCGCCCCGAGATAATCCGCCTCAGCCTGGTGATGGCGCTGCTCGATAAACATTGCGAGCATATAACCGTTCACACCGGCCAGAATTATCACGAAAGCCTGAGCGATATTTTTCTGCGCGACCTGGGCGTCCGCACGCCGAACGTGCATCTAGGCATCAAGGCAAATTCTTTCGGCGAACAGATCGGCCAGATGCTCACCCTCTCGGACGAACTTTTTGCCGAGCACAAACCTGACAAAGTTCTGATCCTGGGCGACACCAATAGCGCTCTGACGGCGATCACCGCCGCCCGCCGCGGCATTCCCGTCTATCACATGGAAGCCGGCAACCGCTGTTATGACGACCGCGTTCCGGAAGAAATAAACCGCCGTATCGTCGATCATTCCAGCACCGTGCTGATGCCTTATACCGAACGAAGCAAAGACAACCTTGTCCGCGAAGGCATCGAGCGCGAACGCATTTTCGTGACCGGTAATCCGATCAAGGAAGTGCTCGACGGCTTTGGTAGCAAGATCGATTCCAGCGGAGCGTTACAAAAATTTGGGGAAAAATTTGGAGTCGAGGCCAAGGGATATTTTCTTGTCACGCTGCACCGCGCGGAAAACGTCGATGCGCCGGAAAGGCTGCAGAGAATATTCGACGGGTTTTCCGCCGTGGTAGAAGCCCATCAAAAACCGATGCTGGTGAGCGTTCACCCGCGCACAGCGGAAAAGTTAAAACAGTTCGGCCTGGAGCCCGGCTCGGATAAAATTAAGATGCTCGAACCTCTCGGGTTCTTTGACTTTGTTCATCTGGAAAAAAATGCGTTTGCCGTACTGACGGACAGCGGCACGGTGCAGGAAGAATGCGCGATCTTTAACGTGCCCAACGTCACGGTGCGCGATGTGACCGAGCGCCCTGAGACGATCGAGTGCGGCAGCAATATCATCAGCGGTGCGGAAACCGCGATGATCGCGGGAGCGGTCGACCTGGCCGTCTCGCTGCCGGCGACGTGGACCGCGCCAAAAGAATACCTGACGGAAAACGTTTCGCATACCGTGGCCAAGATCGTTCTCGGTTACAACAGCATCAAAAAGCATCTTTAAAACCAGTAAGCTAATGCCGAATTTTCCGAAATACACCCTTAGTATCGAAACGGCAACTCAGAAGGGAAGCATCAGCCTCTTGAAGGGTAAAGAAGAGATCGGCTTTTGGATAGGCGACAGTTATCAAACGCTCTCCGCTTCACTGCTGCCGCAGATATCTTCGCTTCTGTCGGCACACGATCTGACCACAAAAGACCTCGAACTCATCGCGGTATCCGCCGGGCCGGGCAGCTTTACCGGCGCCAGGGTCGGCCTTTCCATCGCGAAGGCGCTCAAAACCGCGCTTAATGTGCCTGCCATCGCCGTCTCTTTGCCCGAAGCGTTGGCGCTAAGCGCGGGACTTACTGAAGGCAATATCGTGGCGATCATCCCCGCCGGCCGTACCGAAGCCTATTGGCAGGAATTTAGCGTAAAGACAGGCAGCCTCACACCTGTCTCGCCTATTCTGAACATAAAGGTTGAAACACCTCCGTCATTAAACGGCAACTCGGCCACCTTTATTACAACCTCCGACCTGAAGTCTGCCGATAAAGAAATAATAGAAAACAGGGTAGGGAATCCGGTCACTATCGCCGGCGACGGCCTGGCCAGGTATATCGGAGAGGCTGCGATATCGAGATATATGTCAGAGACGGCAGGCACGCCTGACCTTTTGCAGGCTATCTATATAAAGGAACTCAGATCATGACTGCGGCCCTGGAGATATCCCGCATGACCGTAGCCGATATCCCGGTCGTGCTGCAGATACAGGAAGCGTGCCAATTAAGCCCCTGGGACAACAACTCGTACCGAAAAGCCTTAAAAGACCCGGACTTTATACTTTATATCGCGAAGTTTGAGGAAATCCCTATCGGATTTTCCGCTTCGCGTCTGATAACGAGTGAGAATTCTATCGAATTATTAAATATCGGCGTATCCCCCCCTCATCAAAAAAAGTTAATAGGGGAAGGCCTTCTTTTACAGCTTTTTAGCGCCATCAAGGGCAGGGCAGACAGGGTTTTTCTCGAAGTAAGAGCGGGAAATGAGCGGGCAATAGCATTTTATAAAAAGTATGGGTTCTATCCCACAGGTGTCCGGAAAAACTATTACTCCGACCCGCTTGAAAATGCAATACTGATGGAGAAAAGGCTAGATTAATCGGCTTGCTACCAATATGAAATTGAGGTAACATTTTTATTAACGCCCCGATTAATTTTACGCTCGGCGTTTTTGTCCAATAACTTATGACCAAAGAAAGGAAATGAATTGCCATGGACAATGCAACTACTGAGCTGGTAAAGCAGCAGCTTATGAAAGAAGATCCTTCTTTCAGAGACCTTGTTTCCCAGCATCAGAAATATGAAGAAAGACTTAGCCACCTATCCAACCTACATTTTCCCAGCGAAGACGAACAAGAAGAAGAAACCCTATTAAAACGGAAAAAACTTGCAGTTAAAGATGAGATCTATACTAAGATCTCGACGTTTTCTACAGAGAGCGCTATTGGTCACTAACAAATTTTAAGAGGAAGCCCGGTAAATATCCGGGCTTTTTACTTTGCTTCTCACTTTTTAGGGCAGCCATCGGGCGAGTAGTAAAACACTCCCTGCGAAGTCGATAGTGCAAATCCGCCGCCGGCCCCGACGGCGCTGCCGGTAAAGAACGCTTTGTTGCTGAGCGATACGCCGTTCACGAATTTGCCGTTGTTAAGGTTCAGGATCACGGCATCCGTGCCCGCGGCCGTCACAAAAAGACCGTAATTTTCGTGCAGCACCGGCTTTCCCATCAATCGGCCGGCAAACTTCCGTTTCCATTTGCGGTCGCCGCGGCTGGCCGAAAGCAGATAAACAAAATTGTCGTTGGACGAAACCAGCAGGCCGAGATCGGTCGCGGAGACATCGCTTACTTCGGCACCGGCCCGGGCGTTCCAGATCGGCGCTCCATTTAACAAACTCATTGCTGAGATATTTCCGATCCCGTCGCTAAAAACGATCAGATCGCCGGTGGCTAGTTTCGGCGTGACATAAGTACCCGATAGCGCGTAAGTTTGCCCGGCCTTGCCGGATTCCAGGTTCATTTCTACCAGCTTTTTTTCTTCCGGTCTGATCACGATAAAGCTCTTTCCGGCGCTCGCGGATAGGGCTGCGATCTTTCCAACCTCGCCCGCTCGCCAAAGGACCTCACCGTCGCCCGTATTGAACGCCGTGATATTCCCGTCTTCGCCGATCAGCACCGCAATGTTCCCCTTAATGAGCAGGGAAACATTGCTTGAAAAAGCAAGCTCCTTACGCCAGGTGGTCACGCCGGTTTCTTCGCTGATGGCCTGTAAAATTAGTGAACTATCGTCTTTTTTGTCGCTTTGCTGCTCGGTCACCACGATCAATCTTTTGCTGTCGGTGAGCTGCATGGCCCGGATCTCGCCGCCCAGGCCCGATTGCCAGACCTGTTTCCCCCTGGCCGTTTCGATCGCTGCCACCGCGCCATCCGCCAGCGGAATATATAAAAAGCCGTTCGCAGCCGGGACCATCGGTATATTGGCGGCGGTGTCTCCTTCGTAGGTCCAGCACTTTGAGATGGGCTTTTCCCACGGCGAGATCTTATTATCCACCTCCTGGAACGCGAAAGCTGGTATCGCACCGCCGAGCAGGACGGCCAGCAATACCAGCTTAATTAAGCAAAATTTACTCTTAGCTAAATTTTCGGACATACACTTGACCAAGTATAATAGATGAAAGTAACATCCTAAGAGTTCGATTCAAAACGTATAAACAACCCACTGGAGAAATATAAATGTCCTTTAATAAGATAATTATCGTCGGCAATCTGGGCAGGGACCCGGAGCTTCGCTATACGCCGCAGGGAACCGCGGTGTGCAGTTTTTCCGTAGCCACTAATGAAAAACGGAAAGACCGCGCCGGCGAGTTTCAGAGTATTACCACTTGGTTTCGTATCACGCTCTGGGGCAAGCAAGCTGAAAACGCCAATAAATTTTTGACCAAGGGAAATCCCGTCTATATCGAAGGCCGTCTGCGCACCGAGGAATGGACCGACCGCGACGGAAAGGCTCGCACTTCGCTGGAAGTGCAGGCGACGGATATGCAGTTTATCGGTTCACGCAGCGACAGTGAATATGGCGGCGGCAGTGGCGGTGGACATGATGAAGGCTTTGCGGGCGGCCATCACGACGACGAAAGCAGCAGCAGTAGCAGCGCTCCCGTGTCCTCCGGCGGCGGTGACGACGACATTCCGTTTTAATTTAAATAGAATCTTCTTGAGAGAAAAGCACCGTTTAAGTGAGCGGTGCTTTTATTTTTAAGACCGATTTTTACCGCGTAGCGGTGCATTGATTGTAGCCGTGGGTTTTAACCCACGGTGATGGGAATAAAAATAATGTTACGTCGCGTCAGCGACGGATGATTATGTTGTATTAAATGTGTTTTTCAATCGTCGCTGACGCGACGGACCTCTTTATAACTATTGTGTCCCGTGGGTTAAAACCCACGGCTACAATCAGACAGTCACTACGTGACAAGGCCCTCAACTACTTCAGTTTCGCTGTCAGCCGTTCAAAATTTTCTTTGGAGCTTTTCGCCAATCCAGCTTCGCCGCTCGTTTCCGCCATCTTGTACGCTTTCTCAAACAGCTCGCGCGCTTTTTTCAGATCGCCGTCCGCTTCATAGGCCGAGGCCAGGCTGTCATAAGTATTCGCCGAGGCCGGGTAAAGCTCGGCGTTGCGCTTGAAGGCCTCGATCGCGCCGGCGACATTTTTTGCCCGTAAAAGTTCAAACCCAAGCTGATTCAAAATGTCTTCCGGCGGTTTGATCTCATAGCCGAATTTCTTGCTCAGCTCCCGGTAGTGGTCTTCCATTTCCTTAAGCGACTGCACCGGCGGCAAGGCCCATCCTTTAAATATCTTTCGCAACCCCGCGTAGTAGGCCGGCAGCGGGACCGAGCCGTGATTATCGTCCTTGAATTGGCGAAATTCGTAAGAGAAATTTTTCGGCTTTGCTTTGTCCAGCAAATTCTTGAAAGAGTTAAAACCGTCGATATAATCCGGCTCATCGCCGACCGCGACAAACATCGTCTTGTTCCAATTCTTATTTTGCTTCAAGACTTCTTCCGCGCGTTTTAAAACAAAACCTTTGTCCCAGTGCAGCACGGGGCTGGCGGCAATATAGGCGTTAAACATATCCGGGCGCGAGACAAAAGAATAAACCACCGCCAGCCCGCCCAGCGAATGCCCCGCAAAGATGCGGTATGGCGCCGTCCGGTAACTCTTTTCCACCAGCGGCATCACTTCGTTTTGCAGAAAATCGAGAAATTTGTCACCCCCACCACTGTTGCCGCTGCCCGCCCGCTCGGTCCTGGTGGGTGTCAGATCGCGGGTGCGGTCGGTGTTTTGAATACTGACCAGAATCACTTCGGGCATCTGGCCACCCCACGATTGGCTCTCGATAATACCGGGCATCATGCTCAGGTACGACCCGTGTCCGTCGAGCATATAGATCACCGGATAGCTTTCAGTGCTGCGGTCGTAGCGGTCATATCCGGGCGGCACTCTGACCAGTATCGAACGCTCTTCATTAAGATAGGTCGATCTTATAATATGCCGCTGGTGATAAACGCTGATCTCATGCGAGGCAGGCGGGCCGGGCGTTCGCTGGGAAAAAGCTACCAGTGCAGGCGCCGCCAGAAAAAGCAGAATCAAAATGGTTCGCAAAAAGTTAAACCACATAAATTATCTCCGATAAGGAAATTATTTGATGCGATTTATACGGACAGAGGCTGCTTAACGTTCAGAATACAAAAGGCGTTAGTCGAAAATCGTCTCGATAATTATGGGGGCATTTTCGTGTGTTTGGTGTGTTTCGTGGTTAAACTTTTATAGCTGTTCTAAACGGAAATGAAATTGAAAGCTTAACCACGAAACACACGAAATACACTAAACAAAAATCGTCATCCCTGCTCAAACTCGCCCATTTTTCTGAATTTATCGTAGCGAGTATCAAGCCTTTGTTTTTCAGTGAGTTGTGATATTTCCTTCAAGTGTCTTATTAACACCTTTTGAAGATTTAGTGAGACTTCATCAGGTTCTTTTTCGCCTTCATCCTTGTTGTAGCGCCAATCGATCGCTTCGGGGATGATCTCGTCTATGATGCCAAATTTCAACAATTCCTCGGCGGTTATGCGCAGGGAACCGGCGGCCTGATCGGCCTTGCTAGCGTCTTTCCAGAGGATCGCGGCACAGCCTTCCGGCGAAATGACCGAATAGATCGAGTTTTCCATCATCAGCACCCGGTCGCCGATACCGATCGCCAGCGCGCCCCCGGAGCCGCCTTCGCCAATAACTGCAACAATTACGGGCACTTTCAGCGCCGCCATAACCTTCAGATTGTAGGCAATAGCTTCGGCCTGGCCGCGCTCTTCGGCGTCGATGCCGGGATAGGCGCCCGGCGTATCGATAAAAGTAATGATCGGACGCCTGAATTTTTCCGCCAACTGCATGGCGCGCAGAGCTTTACGGTATCCTTCGGGCTTCGGCATGGCAAAGTTGCGATGGCGGCGTTCATTCAGATCACGGCCCTTTTGCTGGCCGATGACCATTACTTCAATGCCGTCCAGCTTGGCAAACCCGCAGACCATCGCCGGGTCGTCGGCAAAGCGCCGGTCGCCGTGAATTTCGGAAAAATCCTCAAAAATTGTCTCCAGCAAGTCGAGCGTGTAGGGCCGGTCGGGATGACGCGCCAGTTGAACTCGCTCCATTGCGGTTAATTCAGTCATAATTTTTTGTAAGTTCAAAGTTCCGAGCTTAGGGTTCAAGGTTTGAATCTCACGTTATAACAGGCTAAACCTTAACTCTGAACCTCGAACTTTGAACCTTGAACTAATTGCTCAATACCCAATCGACACGGCAGTTTCTCGCTTTAAGCTCGTCTTCGAGCTCGCGGCTGCCGGAAATGCCCAGCGCGCCTGAGGCAGCGATATTCACCGCAAAATTGTTTTCGGTATTAACAGCAAAATATACCTCACATTTTCCCTTATTTCTATCGAGTAAAGCAAAGATGTCTTCCAGAAATCGCTGGTCGATTGAATCGTAGGGCAGCGATATCAGCGCCCGCCTGGCCTTGGAGTGAACGATATCCGACAGCAGCATCACTTCATCGACTATCAGGGTCGGTTCCGGCTGGTCGCCGCCCTCTACGCGGCCGGTTATCAGCACCAGCTGGTCGTTTTTCAATAACCCGGAGTATTTGCTGTAGCTTTCGGACCAGGCCCGGCACTTGAGGCCGCTCGATTCATCTTCCAGCTTGAACATACCGAAAAGCGTGCCCTTTTTTGTCGGCTTGACCTGCAGCGTTGTTATCGCGCCGGCCAGCGTCACGGTTTCGCCGCCGGCGGCTTCGAGCTCCGCGATCTTCGGAATCTTCAATTGCGACAGCAAGGAAGAGAAATTTTCCAGCGGATGGCAGGTCAGATGAAACCCGATCGCCGCTTTTTCTTCCGCCGCCAATCTTTCCGAAGACCAGGGCACGACATCCGGCAATTCTTCCTGCGCGTCGCCGCTAAATTCTTCCATTCCAAAAAGCCCGCTTTGACCGCTTAGCTTATCGTTCCAGGTTTTCTGCGCGTAAGACAGCGCCTGCTCGATACCGGCGTGAACTTTTGCCCGCCACAGGTTCACGGGGCAATCCACCGGCTTTAACGAATCGAACGCCCCGGCGCAGATCAAGCCTTCCAGCCCGCGTTTATTTATCGCGCCCTGATCTATCCGCGAAGTAAAGTCCGAGAGCGAAGTAAAGCGCCCCTCATTTCTCGCGCGCAGGATCGCCTGCACCGTCGAACCGCCGATCCCCTTGATCGCGTGCAGCCCGAACCTGACCGCGCTCTCTACCGGGGTAAAATCGGCGTCACTTTCATTAACGTCGGGCGGCAGTAGTTTAATGCCGAGCGATCTGAGCTCGACCGCGTACTTGTAAATTTTCGCTGAGTCGTCGGCTTCATTCGACAGCACCGACGCGTAAAAGAACGAAGGGTAATGCGCCTTTAGAAAGCCGGTCTGAAACGCCAGGTAGGCATACGCCATGCTGTGGCTGCGGTTAAAACCGTAATCGGCAAACTGCGCCATCAGGTGAAAGATCTCTTCGGCTTTTTCTTTTTTGTGGCCGCGTTCTATCGCGCCGTTGATGAACTGCTCTTCATGCTTGGCCATTTCATCGCGCTTCTTTTTACCCATCGCGCGGCGCATCATATCGGCCGCGCCCAGGCTGTAGCCGGCCAGTTTTTGCGCCAGCTGCATGATCTGTTCCTGGTAGACGATAATGCCGTAAGTATTTTTTAGAAACTCTTCCATCTCCGGCAAAATGTACCTTACTTTTTTCTTGCCGTGATGGCGGTCGATAAAATCTTCGACCATGCCGCCGTCGAGCGGGCCCGGGCGGTAGAGCGCGTTCAAGGCCGAAAGATCTTCCAGTCCCTTGGGTTTTAAACGCCGGGTGATCTCGGCCATGCCCTGCGATTCAAACTGGAATATGGCCTGCGTTTTCCCGTCCGCAAAAAGCTGCATGGTTTTCTCTTCATTCGGCGGAACACTGAGCCAATCGATCTCTATTTCGAGTTTTGCTTTAATGCTTTTTATGCAGTCGTCGATGATGGTCAGCGTGGTCAGCGCCAGGAAATCCATCTTCAGCATGCCGGTCTTTTCCAGATCGGTCATCGCGTATTGCGTGGTCAATTCGTCGCGGGTGGACAGCGCCACCGGGATCAATTCGTGCAGAGGTTTTGGCGAGATAACGACGCCCGCCGCGTGCACCGACGAGTGACGCGAACAGCCTTCCAGCCGCAGCGCGAGATCGACCAGCTCTTTGACCCGGCGATCGGTGTCCATCGCTTTTTTCAGATCCGGAACCGTATCTATCGCCTGCGTGATGCTGACGTTGCGCCCGCGAATCGGCGGCGGGATCAGCTTGCTGACTTTTTCCACCTCGGCATAGGTCATTTCCAGCGCGCGTCCCACGTCCTTGATCGCCGCCCGCGAAGCCATCGTTCCAAACGTCACGATCTGGCAGACCTGCTCGGCGCCGTAGAGCTCCGTCACGTGCTGAATAACATCCGCCCGGCCGCGCACGCAAAAGTCGATATCGATATCGGGCATCGTCACGCGTTCGGGATTTAAGAAACGCTCGAAAAGCAATTCATACTGGATCGGATCGACGTCGGTAATTTCCAGGCAGTAAGCCACCAGCGAGCCCGCGGCCGAACCGCGCCCCGGTCCGACGGGGATATTTTTTTCCTTCGCGTATTTAATAAATTCCCACACGACCAAAAAGTAGCCGGGGAATTTCATCCCGTTGATGATCTCGATCTCGTGTTTTACCCGCTGCAGGTAATCTTCAAAAGGATATTTCAAGACACCAGCCGTGTGCGCCGGCTCCCAGATGGTTTCCTTGCGCCGGGCAAATCCGTCCATCACTACCTTTTCAAAATATTCGGCGTCGGTCGCGCAATTCGAATCCGGCGGGATAGGAAAATTCGGCAGGTAATATTCGTCTTCAGGTTTTGGAAGTTTTACCTGGCAGCGTTCGGCGATCCGGGCGGTGCGGGTCAAAGCATCGGGCAATTCTTTCCCGAAGACCTTCCACATCTCTTCCGGCGAGCGCACATAAAAATTATTGTTGCCGAGCTGTGTGCGGGTCGGATCGTTGACGGTTTTGCCTTCGCCGATGCAGAGCAGCAATTCGTGCGCGCGGGCATCTTCCTGCGTCAGGTAAAAAGATTCGTTCGCGGCCACCAGCGAAGCGCCGATATCTTTTGATAATTTAATCAGGTGCTGGTTAAATTCTTTTTCTTCCGTCAGCCCGTGGTCCTGCACTTCGATAAAGAAATTATCTTTGCCAAAGATCTCCTGAAACTGCGCGGCTTTGTTTTTCGCCTCGTCGTAATTTCCCAACGCAAAGTAGTGCCCGAGCACGCCGTTCAATCCACCGGAAAGCGCGATCAGGCCCTTGCTGTGCTGCGATAAAATGTCGAGATCGATACGGGGTTTGTAATGCAGGCCTTCGGTAAAAGCCTTCGAAGCGAGATAAGCCAGGTTGTAATAACCTTCCAGAGATTCGGCCAGCAATACGAGTTGGTAATACGGCCTTTCGCCGGCGCGCAGCGGCTGCGCTTTTTCCCGCATGTTGCCGTAGGTCAAATAGGCTTCATACCCTAGAATAGGGTGAATTCCATTCGCCTTCATCGTATTGTAAAATGAGATAGTGCCATACATGTTGCCCTGATCGGTGATCGCGCACGAATGCATACCCAGTTCGGTAAGCCGGGGCGCCAGTTTCTTGATCTGGGTCGATGCCTGCAGCAGGCTCAGATCGGTATGCAGGTGCAAATGGACAAAATCGCGGTTTGTGGCCATAATCTCTTTTCTATTTTATGTCAGTAAAGGAAGCAAAAAAAGCTCGCAAAGTGTATCTGGAGACATTCGGCTGTCAGATGAACGTGTCCGATTCGGAGCGCGTCGCTACTTTGCTGGAAAAACAGGGTTATGAGATGACGCTTTCGGAAGATTCCGCGGACGTCGTGCTTTTTAATACCTGCTCTGTCAGAGAAAAAGCCGAACATAAACTTTATACTAGAGTCGGCGAGGTAAGGCAAAAGTCCCAAAATTTAACGGCTAAATCACCTAAAAAAACACTGGTAGGCGTGATGGGCTGCGTCGCCCAGTTGGAAGGCGAAACGCTTTTCGGGCGCGAAGGCATCGACTTTGTCATCGGCACCCGGGCCGTCGGCCGCGTTCACGAAGCCATCGAGGAAAGCCTGTTAAAACGCGAGCCTTTCATGGACCTGGGCGAGAGGGAATTCGACTACGACTGGTCGGTTTCCACCTCGCAGATGCGATCGCCCTACGTCGCTTTTGTGCCCATTATTGAAGGCTGTAATAAATTCTGCACCTATTGCATCGTTCCTTTCTCCAGGGGGCGGGAAAAGAGCCTCCCAGCGGACCAGATCGTCAGGGAAGTCTTTCGGCTGAAAGAAAACGGTATCAAGGAAGTTCACCTGATCGGGCAAAACGTCAATAGCTATCGCCTGAAGGAAACCGCCGGGCTCGAAAACGTGAAAGGCGCCACGCAATTTTCCAAGCTTCTGCGCGCCGTGGCCGAGACGGGGATCGAGCGCATCAAGTTCACCACCTCGTTTCCCCGCGATTTTCACCCGGACCTGGTAGACGCCATCGACGAATACGAAAACTTGTGCAACTGGGTGCATTTGCCGGTGCAATCGGGCAGCGATAAGGTCTTGCGCGATATGCGCCGCGGCCATACGGCCGAAAGCTACAAACGGCGGATCGACGCCATCAAGGCCTCGCCGAGAGAGATCGCTTTGACCACGGACATTATCGTCGGGTTTCCCGGCGAGACCGAAGAGGACTTTAAGCAGACGCTTAACTTAGTCGAATACTGTCAATATGATAGCGCCTATTTCTTCAAGTACTCAGTGAGGCCGGGCACACCCGCCGCGGCGCTGGAAGACAGTGTTTCGCCGGCGGAAAAGACCGTCCGCTTTCTCGAACTCGAAAAACTGCACCGCGAGATCCAGCAAAAAGTCTGGAAGAACCAAGTCGGCCGCATACATAAAGTATTAGTTGAACGCGTCAGCAGCTCCGGGCAGGAACTGACCGGGCATTCGACCACTCATCACGTGGTAAATTTTGTCGGCGACAAGGAAAAACTGATGGGCAAAGTTGTCAAGGTAAAAATCACCGAAAGCAAGCGCAATTCCTTATACGGTGAAATGGTAGAGTAGGCCACAAACCAGGGCAATTATGTAGCGTCTATCGGTAATCTTTAAGTGCACACTTCATAACTGTCGCGTTTCTGCCTGTCAGTGAAGTCGCTTATTTGTTAGAATTGAAGACATAGTGGAAAAACCTGATCGTAAGTGAAGGTGTTGTGTAAAACATGCAAATAGAAGTAAAAGTCGGCGCGTTAATTATGGACCCCAACAGCAGCACGCCCATCGTGGTGCTGAAAGGAATCGACAGCGAAGCCATCCTCCCTATCTGGATCGGCGCCTACGAAGCCAACGCCATTGCGCTGGAGATAGAAAAGGTAGTGCCGCAGCGCCCGATGACCCACGACCTGATCCGTAATCTTATTTTGGAATTAGGCTACCGCGCCGATAAAGTGATCGTTTCCGACCTGCGCGAAAATACTTTCTTTGCCAGCATCGAACTTTCCAGCGAAGACGGCAGCAACAAGGTGACCATGGACGCCCGCCCGTCAGACGCCATAGCGCTTGCTTTACGCGTCGATTGCCCTATCTTCGTCGAGCAAAACGTGCTGGATATCTCAAGCTCCAATCAAACGCAGCCGGCCGAAGACCTGGTCGAAGAAGCGCCCGTCCCCGACGACTGGCCGGACGTCATCGGATAAAAATAGGAAAAGTAAATGAAACCCGCGGAAGCAAAAATTATTACTTGTTCAAAATGCGGGGCCAAGAACCGGGTAATTCCTAATGCTTCGGGCGAGCCGGTTTGCGGGCGCTGCAAATCGCCGCTAACAGATAACGTCCACCCTCTCACGATCACCGATCAAAATTTTGCGGCGGAAGTAGAAAGATCGCCGCTCCCTGTGCTGGTGGATTTTTGGGCTCCGTGGTGCGGGCCTTGCCGGACGGTCGGCCCTATCGTCGATCAGTTGGCGCAGGAATTTTCCGGCAGGGTCCGCGTCGGCAAACTCAATGTCGATGAAAACCCTTCTTCTTCGGCCCGCTTCCACGTCCAGAGCATTCCGATGCTTTTGATATTTAAGGACGGCAAGGAAATCGACCGCCTCATCGGCGCGCAATCTAAAGAGGCCTTAAAGCAGCGTCTTGCCAGAGTAATTTGAAGGCGCGTAAGCGAATAAAAAACAAAAGCTTTAACCACAAATTACACTAAACACGAAACTAGATCGCAATTCGCAAAAACTCTTGCCATTCTTCTAATTCGGTGTTAGATTCATCTGGCAAAGCACACGGAATTTTTACGCCTCTCCCATTCTTGGCGTTTTAATAAGACTAAGACGAGGCAAACCATCAGCAACAGATTTTTAACAGACTCATCAGAGATCTGTTAGGGAGGTTTGTTTTTATGAGTATTGTAGGAAATTGGTATAACGAACTCGGTTCACAGATGCAGTTGAACGTTTCGGGCAGTAATGTTTGGGGAACGTATTACACGGCGGTCGGCACGGCTTCCGGGCAATATCCCCTTACCGGCCAGTCCGATTCGAACCCGTCGAAATTCAGCCAGGCACTAGGCTGGGCCGTCGCCTGGAACAACGCTTATTTTGGCAGCTCTCACAGTTCTACTTCCTGGAGCGGCCAATATCAAACAGTCGCCGGAAGCGAAGAAATAATAGCCTTCTGGTTACTGACCACCGAGGTCCAGCAACAGGACAACTGGGAAGCGACGCAGGTCGGCCAGGATGTCTTTACGCGTACTCAGCCTTCGGAGGAAGATATAGCGAAAGCCCGGGCCAGAAGGGCCAGATCACATCCGGCCGCAGCAGCAGAAGCGGCAGGCGCGTCATACACCCAAAGCGACTAAAAGGCGCGTTTTTCAAAATCAGAGAAAAATGGATCCCATTAAAATTCTGTGGGTAAGCGATTCGCCTACCTTTTTTACGGGTTTTAGCACGGTCACCAACGAGATACTCGGGCGCCTGGCACGTCTCGGCAGCTACCGGATCGCCTGTTTGGGCTGGGGCTACGACGGGTGGCCCTATGACCGCGGGCGGATACCGTTCGATGTTTACCCGTCGCGCAGTCCCGACCTGGGCAAGGAAGCGCTTCCAAAAGCGCTGGAAGATTTTCGCCCGGATATCCTGATCAGCCTGGGCGACATTTGGATGGTCGAATGGATAGCAGGGATCAAAGACCGCGACAAATTCAAATACGTGGCCTATGTTCCGATCGACGGAAGCCCTCTCTACCCTAAGTGGGGCGATTTTTTGCGCTCGGTCGACGTCCCCGTCACCTGCTCTTTATTTGCGCAGCAGCTGGTCCGGGAAACCTTTCCCGACCTCGATGCAAAAATGATCTATCACGGGGTCGATCTGAACATATTTCGCCCGCTTGGCAAAGATGAATATACCCGGCCCGCAGCCTTAAAAGATAAGTTTATCGTCGGCTGTGTCGCCCGAAATCAGCAGCGAAAAAATCTGCCGATCCTGATCAAGGCTTTCGCGCAATTCTGCCGGGATAAAGAGGACGCGGTTTTGTATCTCCACACCAACCCGGAAGACATCGGTTGGGACATCATCGATCTGCTCAAACGATACGATGTTTTCAACAGGTCCTGTATGTCTAAGAATGCCGCCGTACAAAATGGCATAAGCAAACAAAAGCTCAACGAGCTATATAATCTCTTCGACGTCATGGCGCTGCCCACGGCAGGCGAAGGATTCGGCCTTCCCATCCTGGAATCCATGGCGGCCGGTACCCCGGTGATCGCTACCAATTACAGCGCGTGCATTGAATTATTGGAAGGCCGCGGCGAGCTTATCAAAGTTAAAGAGTTCGTTACCCAGGGCCGGCATAATATCGAGTACGCATTTGCGGACATCGAGGACCTGACAGGAAAACTCGACTTGTTATATAACCAGCGAGATCTGCTGCGGCAATATAGTGAACTGGGCGTAGCTTTTGCCAAAACATTTGATTGGGAAGGGATCGCGCAGCAGTGGCACCATTTGCTGACGCAGGGCCAAACAAAGTGAGCGAAGCGAGCGTCACCTGGGTATCTGAAATTCCAAAAGGCTCCAGCCCTAAAGGGGCCGAAGATTCTGCCGCCCCTTCAGGGCTGGCACTTAAATTTTGAACTGCTAATTGGATGGCTTATAAGGTTGGCCGTCGACAAACAGTCCGGTGCTTCGCACGTCTTCGACCTTGCACATTCCATCCGTCGGCAGTTTTCCGCCAGGTTTCGCGCTGCACCGCGCTCGCTTCAACCTTATGCAAAATTCCATCCGCCAGGCGCTGCATGCGAACCGTCTTTTGAGTTACTTCGGCGCTCGCCAGATCACCGGTCACCTCGATCGTTCCGATCTGGAAATCCTGGGAAATAAAACTATCGATATTCCCGAGCAGACGCTGCGTGTAAGCTTCCATATCGGCGCGCGTGTTGGTTCGGCCATCAGGCGTGATCGTGTAATAGTCATCGGTGCGCAGGGCCATTACCGCGGCCACGTCCTTGTTGTTAAAGGCCGCGATGTTGCGGGCATACCAATCCTCAATAGCCTTACGGACCGGCTTTGATTTGTCTCTGACGGTGACATCACCATCTTTGACTTTTATCTTGACGTCTTTTGATTGGGCGAATAAGAACGGCAGGCAGGTAAGTGTCAGAACGGCGATCAATAATACCTTTTTCATCGTTTCCTCCCGGGGCTTTTTGAAGCTATATAGCTCTTTAAAATACGTGCCCGGGACGATAAGGTTTCACTTGACCGGCTTTGCCTGAAAGGGGAAATTTGAGGTATTTGCGAAAGTTAATTCAGCTATTAGCTAAAACTGTCGGCTAACGGCTTTCTTAAACTATTTCATCGGGGAGTTCTTTGAAAAAGACCAAACCTAATCTGACTTCTTCCAGAGCAACGCGGGTGCTTTTTCGTTTGTGTGAGAATTCCAGCGGCGTGCGTGGAGTTGCGCCTTTGATCAGCTGTTTTGTCCTGAGACAAGCGACGATGATGCCCCGGTACAGCGAGTCGGTCGAATTTAATTTAACGGGAGTTTCTTCGCCTGATGACTCAATGGACGGCTCGATCGTTTTATCGTCTGCCAAAGTTTTTTTGCTCATAAATTTATGTAAGCCGATCTTTTATTCCAACCCGGAAATATGTTCCCAACCGGTCCCGGCGCAGGTCAGGCAAGGGTTAAGATTCACCCGTCTGCCCCGGCCTTCGCACTCGCGGCATTGGCCCGCCGGCTGAACCACCGAAACGTAGCCTTTACCGCCGCAGACGATGCACGAAGCAATGGTTCCCGGCGCTACCTGCCATTTTTTTGATCCGTCGCACCAGGCGCATTTTGCCGGCGCGTAAACTTTTTCTGCTTGAGCTATTTTCATTTTTCTAAAAAGGCAGGTCGTTTGACCGGCCGCGTTGATGTATCGGCAATGAGCAAATAATGCCTGGTTTTGTTTCCACTCTTCGTCTTATCATTCCGGCGTTTAATGCGGCCGCGGATCTCGCAGGGATTATTTGTAAAGCAAGCGGCACGTCCGGGGTCTTTAGCGTATGCAGAAGCCAGCTTCCGATATAGATAAAAACCGAAAGGCTGCCCGTTACAAATGCGATCATCATCAAAGTAATTTCAATGTCATTCATATTCATCTCAATTCCAGATAACCCCAGGTTGATTCTCAAAGTCCCTGGTAACCGGGCACCGTTGCCGCGGAGGCCTTTTCAACCTTGTCAAAGAAAACACGAAAACTGCTGACCGCATCGGCTTCGGTCTTAAAGCAATCCAGCACCGTGAGAAGTTTGGTGATCACCATCAATTCACGCACCCGTTTTGTTAAGTTAAGAAGCTTCAGCGCGCCGTGATTTTTTTTCAGGGTGACGTGGCTGGCGATTATTTCACCCAAACCGCTCGAGTCTATGGACGAAACGTTTTCCAGATTCAGCACCACGTTCTTAGTGCCTTTTGCTGCCAGGTCGAGTATTGCGTTATGAAGCCGGATGTTGCCCTCACCAAGCTTGATCTGTCCTTTTAAATCAAGGATGACCACAGAGCCTTTACTACGCTCCGTTATAGATAGGTTATTCATTATAAGTCCCTTTGGAGATCTGGGCTATGGACTTCAGAAGAGCCGGTGGTTTCCGGAAATGCTGAGAAGAGAGTGAGCTAAGCTCTTTACTTCTTTAGAATAAGCCCTGGTTGACTATATGTCAAATGCAGGATATGTTTTGTATGTTGGATATATTGTATTTGCCGGAATCGGCCGCGACTGGGTTTAGGCCAAAAACGGCAATACACTACCTAAAATTCCTATGATCATAGAAGTCAGAATCGATGCGCTGCTGGCCGCACGCGGCCGCACATTCTATTGGCTATCCAAGCAAACCGGCATCAGCCATACCACCCTGTGGCGCCTGAAAAAGGGCAAGGCCCTGGGCATCAATTTCGAAACAATGAAGAAGATCTGCCAGGCGTTGGAGTGCCAGCCGGGCGACGTGTTGAAGATAAAAAGCGTGAAGTGAGATCTTGTCAAAACCGGGGAACGCTATCTGTAGCCGCTATTTTCGTGTGTTTGGTGTGTTTCGTGGTTAATCTTGCAGTTGCCTAACCTAATGAAACTAAAGCTTAACCACGAAACACACTAAACACACGAAACAAGAGTCTCTATTTCTTCGTTTTCGGCTGCTTAAACTTCACCATCTTTTTGGGGTCCGCGGGGGTCTTACCGGCTGCGGCGGCTTTAATTTCCTTATGCGTCGGCGAATCGGCGCCCAGGGCCGTCCATCCGGGGGTGTTTCCGTCAATATAAATATTTATGTAGGTAGGATGGCCACGCGGCCCGGTCCAATTTGTAATGCCGGGGCCCGACGCGCTGTTGTCGCTGCCGACGGGACATGAGCCATACCAGGCATATTTGCGGATCACGCCCTTCATCTGAACAATGAAATAGACCGTACCCGAAGCTCCTTCGCTAAAATGCGGATCATCTAAATGGACCTCGGTCGGTTGGTTATTAGAAGGTATCGTTTGCGGGCCGTCGTAGGTAGCATCGTCCAGATCTGAACCGACATAGCTGAGATCACGTCCGGTGTTATTGGTTATCTCGAAATACACGCCAAAATTTGCCATTAATTATTAGACCTTTCTTATTAATTTTTGAAAAAACAGGGAAGAGCTCACCAATGAATTACTATTTCACGCGATGAATTTGCGAGTAGTGTAATCCTTTTAGCGCCTAAGTCAAATGGCAGTGAAGTCAGTACCGGGAACGAAGCGACCGGCTCCTTACTGTCTTAAAACCCGTACAGATAAATCCCTCTATTCCTCGCTGCGCTTGGAAGCCGGTCACTACGTTCCCGGTACTGACTTCATTACGACAATCGGTCTTGACACATTTCAAAATTAATATTATCTTAGCTACTAAGATGTTTAGCATATAAGATACATATGGATAATGATCTGATCAAACAAATAAGAAAACTGGGCCAGCTGCATTCCTACACCTCTCTTCAGATGCACGAAGCAATTGCCGGAAAGGCAGGGCTTTCGGGAACCGACCATAAATACCTGGGATTTTTAATAGAAAGAGGGCAAATGACGGCCGGCGAGTTGGCAAATTTAACCGGGCTCACGACAGGTGCGGTGACAGGTTTAATAGACAGATTCGAAAAGAAAAAACTGGTGAAAAGGCAGGTTGACGCAGACGACCGGCGGAAGATCATCATTAAACCAAACACTGAAAAAATAATGGCGCTTTTCGTGCCGCTTTATAAAGAATTCCGCGCCAAAACAGAAGAACTCATTGCTTCATTTTCAAACAAGGAGATCAAAATTATTGAAGCCTACTTGTCAAAAGGAATTGAAATAATGAATGAGACAACAAATAAAATAGACGGCAAATGATCGTAAAAAAAGTAAAGCAAATGAATAATAGCAGTACCTATACACTCAATTTTCAGGAGATCGATAAAACACAACTGGCGATCGTCGGCGGCAAGGGCGCGAACCTCGGGGAGCTGATCAGGATCGAAGGGATCCGCGTGCCGGATGGCTTTTGTATTTCTACCGAAGCTTTTAAAAGGATCATTGGGGAAACACCGTCTATCGGCGAGTTACTCGACCGGTTATCGCTTCTAAAGGTGGAAGACCGGGACAAGATCCGCGAACTCAGCGGTGAGATTCGCTTAGGCATCGAAGGCATCGCCATCCCGCAAGACATCGTTGAAGAGATCGCGGGTTGTCTCACCAAGCTCGGTGAAAATGATGCTCCTACAGCCCCTGTAGCATATGCCGTGAGGTCCAGCGCCACGGCCGAAGATCTTCCGACGGCCTCTTTCGCAGGCCAGCAGGACACGTATCTGAACATCATCGGAAAGGATTCGATTCTCGCGTCTATCAGTAAATGTTGGGCATCGCTTTTTACCGAGAGGGCTGTGATTTACCGCCTGCAAAACGGCTTCGACCATCGTAAAGTCAACCTGGCCGTGGTTGTTCAGAAGATGGTCTTTCCGCAGGCGGCGGGAATTTTGTTTACCGCCGATCCCGTCAATGGCAATAGAAAAGTTTCATCCATCGATGCCGGCTTCGGGCTTGGCGAGGCGATGGTTTCCGGACTGGTGAATCCCGATATCTATAAAGTACGTGACGGCCGGATCATCGATAAGAAAATATCAACCAAGAAACTGGCTATTTATGCCGCGATAGATGGCAATACTAAAGAACAGGAGATCGAGCCTGAGCGGCAGAATACGCAAGCACTGACGGATGAGCAGATCCTGGAACTCGAGCGCATCGGCAGAAAGATCGAAGAACATTTTGCAGAATATAATGGGGGGCCACAAGACATCGAATGGTGTTTGGTCGATAACGCTTTTTATATTGTCCAGAGCCGCCCCATTACTACTTTATTTCCGATACCTGAAGCGAACGATCAGGAAAATCACGTCTACATATCCGTCGGCCATCAGCAAATGATGACCGATGCGATGAAGCCTCTGGGGCTGTCTTTATGGCGGATGGGGCCCTTTCATAAGGCAGGCGGAAGATTGTTTGTCGATGTCGCGAAACAATTGGCTTCGCCCGCGGGGAGGGAAAACTTATTAGGGGCAATGGGGCAGCTCGATCCGCTTCTAAAAGACGCTCTCATGACCATCATAGAGCGGGGAGACTTTATATCCTCTTTACCGGGTGATGAAAAACCGTCGTTCCTTGCCGGCATTGATAAAGAGAAGGTGTGGAGCGACCTGGAAAAATTCGAGAACGACCCGACGATGATTTCCGATATTATCAATGGTCTCCAGGCAGAGCTGGAAACGCTGAAGCAAAACATCGAGAGGAGATCGGGCACCGACGTTTTCGACCTCATCCTGGAGGATCTCGGCGAATTAAAGAAGAGCATGGGCGATTCGCGGAATCTGGGCCTGATCCTGGCCGCGGTGAATGCCGCAGCTTGGATAAACGAGAATATAAAGGAATGGCTGGGCGAAAAAGGCGCGGCCGACATGCTTTCTCTTTCGGCGCCGAACAACATTACCTCGGAAATGGGGCTCGACCTGCTGGACGTTGCGGACGTCGCTCGCCCCTATCCGGAAGCGGCCGGCTATTTGCAGCAGCATGCAGATGACGAAAATCTTTTAGACAAACTGATTAAGCTTGACGGCGGACAAGAGGTGAAGGACGCGATCGGGGCCTATCTCGAAAAATACGGTATGCGGTGCGCCGGGGAGATCGATATCACGCGTTCACGCTGGAGCGAAAAACCGGCGGCGCTCATTCCCCTGATCGTCGGCAATATAAAAATTTTCGAGCCGGGTGAGCGTAAAAGGAAGGTCGAGCAAGGGCTGCAGGCGGCGGAGAGAAAAGAACGGGAATTACTGGAGCGGTTGGAGCATCTGCCGGGCGGCCCGGAAAAGGCGGAAGAAACAAAACGGGTCATAGCTCTGATGCGGAGCGTGATCGGGTATCGTGAATATCCGAAATACGCCATTATCAACCGGTATTTTGTTTATAAGCAGGCGCTGATGAGGGAGGCTGAAAGGCTGGTATCAGCGGGTGTTGTTCGTGAAAAAGAGGATGTTTTTTATCTGACCTTTGAAGAGTTTCGCGAGGCGGTAAGAACGAATAAGGCCGACTGGGAGCTTATTCGCGAGCGAAAGGAAGAGCACAAGTTATTTGAGAAATTGACCCCGCCACGCGTTATTACATCTGAGGGAGAGATCGGGGCCGGGAGATATAAACGGGACCACCTGCCGGCAGGTTCGATTGTCGGCCTGGCTGTTTCTTCCGGAGTCATAGAGGGAAGAGCGCGTGTCATTTTGAAGATGGAAGACGCCGATCTGGATGACGGAGATATATTGGTCACCGCCTTTACCGACCCTAGCTGGACGCCCCTGTTTGTGTCCATCAAAGGCCTGGTCACCGAAGTCGGCGGGCTGATGACACACGGAGCGGTTATCGCGCGTGAATATGGTTTACCGGCAGTTGTCGGGGTGGAAAATGCGACCAAACTGATAAAAGACGGGCAGAGAATTCGCGTGAATGGAACCGACGGATATGTAGAAATCCTATGAATTGAGATGGTATAATATTCGTTTTAGAACAAGGGGGAAGATATGAACACGCGTATTCTAACCGGTCTCTGGGTTGCCATTATTGTAGCGGTAATGACGTCCTGCCAACCTCAACAAAAAGTAAACCAGGCAGTTTCACCTGCGCCTAAAGACGCCGCAAAAGTCACAGCTGCTAACCCGGACATAAAGCCGGCTGAAACCGGCTATGCAGATGTGAACGGGCTAAAAATGTACTACGAGGTTTACGGCGAAGGTAAACCGATCGTGCTGCTGCATGGCTCCTTTATGAGCATCCCCTTAAATTGGTCGAAATTCATACCCATGCTCGCCAAGGACCGGAAAGTAATCGTAACTGAAATGCAGGGCCACGGCCGTACAAGAGATATAGAACGCGAGATCAGCTTCGAAGGCATGGCAGACGATGTATCCGGCCTGCTTAAGCACCTTAAAATAGACAGCGCAGACATTTTGGGATACAGCATGGGCGGCGGCGTGGCTTTTCAGGTAGCCGTGCGCCATCCTGAGCAAGTACGCAGACTGGTGATATTGTCAGGCGCCTATGCGCACGATGGGTGGTGGCCCGATACAGAGGCCGCTTTTGCTAAGATGAACGCAGATATGTTCAAAGACACCGCTTTATATGAGCAATACATCAGCCTTGGAAACGATCCCGCTCATTTCCCGGAATTTGTAAAGAAGGTCAGCAGTATCGACCTGAAGCCTTATGATTGGTCTAAGGATGTAAGAAATATAGAGGCCCCGATATTCATGGCCATTGGCGATGCCGACGGCGTGCGATACGAGCATGCGCTGGAGCTGTTTCGCGCAAAAGGCGGCGGAAAAATGGGGGAATTCCACGGGCTGCCAAAATCCCGCCTGGCCATTATCCCGGGCACAACCCACATCGGCATGATGCAGCGAACGGATTGGCTGATACCCATGATCACCGATTTCCTGGATTCTGATCTCAATGAAGCGCCACCTACGTTTTAGATGAGGTCAGTACCGGGAACGAAGTGACCGGCTTCCGGTGGTTAAACCAGCCAGCTAGAAGGCTAAGCGGGTAAAATTCCTATAAACAGAGGGGGTTTAAGCATATTTCGCCAAAACCTCTGTTTACCCAAATCATACATAATCTCTATTATCGGACGCAATGGATATTATTAAACACCCTCTTAACCCGTTCAAATGTGGTATAAAATTACTCATCAGCCAAGTGTCCTGCCCGTGTCCCGAATGCCGTATCTCTGCATGCGATACCCTACGGACGGCTTGGTTAGATATTCAAGAAAGGCATAACAGTAATGACCGAACTTGCAGAATGGGATAGTTTTTATCTGATCGTTGGTTCAGCGGCGGGTGCGCTGATCGGGCTGCAGTTCGTGGTGATGACCTTGATCGCCAGCCGGCCGAATAAGCAGCCGGGTGCTGAGGTGGGCGCGGCATTTGCTACGCCGACCGTGATTCATTTTGGCGCTGCCCTTTTACTTTCCGCGGGCATTCGCGCACCGTGGCCGGATGTCGCTTGCGCGGCGATCTTCTGGGGTTTAGTGGGGGCGATCGGCACGATCTATTCCATCCTTGTTACATTGCGCATGCGAAGGCAGACCGTTTACCAGCCCGTATTCGAAGACTGGCTCTTTCACGCCATCCTGCCTATTGCGGCCTATGCCACGCTGGCAATATCGGCCCTGGCAGCCATTTACTATGCCAAAACAGCGCTTTTTGGTGTCGGAGCCTCGGCACTTTTGCTGCTCTTTATCGGCATCCACAACGCCTGGGACACCGCCACCTACAATATCTTTGTAATCGGCCCAAAGCTGGACGCAAAAGCCAAGAAAGAAGAAGCCGGATCGGCTGAGGAACCCGACGACGAGAACTAGTCGTTCGCAGCGATAACTTCCCGCGCAGCCCGTAGACCGCTGGCGATCGCCCCGTGAACAGTGCCCCAGTGGCCCTCGAAATTGGTAGCTTCACCGGCAAAAAACAGCGTATTTTCCAACGGTTCGGCGAGTTTTGCGGGCGCATCGGCCCCGTCCACAGCCATATAGGTGTAGGCGCCAAGCGAAAGCGGATCGTGCAGCCAGTCGTGATAACTCGCGCTCAGTATTTGCTCTCTGATAAATTCAGGTCTGACGGAAAAGATCCGGGCCAGCGTCTTAATTTCATTTGCCACCAGAGATTCCCGGTCCAAATTCCCCAGTTCCCGCGCTCTCGGCCCCCCGGCCCAGCCGGTCAGCAAAGCCGGTTTGGCAGGCTCGTTCGTCCACCACACCTGGATGGTTTCCTGCGGTGCGTAAAGAAAACCCAAAGGTTGAGCAAGTGGTTTAAGTTTCTCTAGTATCCCGTTCCACCATTTAGACTTAAAATGAAAGATAACTCGCAATGCCGGGCCCATCTCGATCTTGTCTAGCGCGGCTTGTTTAGCCTTAAGCGGCGGCTCGAATGTAACCGAACCCGCCTTTAGAATACTGATCGGAAGAGTTATTATCGCCGCCCGGGTGCGAAAGACCTCGGCTTCAGTACCGGCGACGATCTCAATTCCGTTTTTTCCCCACTTAACAGTACTTACCGGCAAATTCAGCCGTATTTGCGCGCCGTTTTCTTTAGCTTCGCGCCACAAATGCTCAATTACCTGGTGATAGCCGTTGGGCAGTCGAAAAGCGTGGTCGCTGTTGATCTTGTCCGCTGCCCGCTCGGTCTTTACCAGCGATCTGACGCCGATCTTATCAGCCGGCGCGGCGTGAAATCCGTTCACATAGCCCTCGATCTTCTGACGTGCTTCCCCTGCTATACCTTCGTTGTCGAGAAATTCCGCCAGCGAGATATCCGGGCCGCCCCGGTCAACGTATTGGTCGAGCTTTTGCCAGATCTTTTCGTCGCCGGCGCGGTCCGAAGCATCGGCAGGTCCGAGGCCGTTTTCAGGAGTAAAATGCCAGCGCGACCAGCTGGTGGGCAGCGTTTCCAGGCCCGCTTCCCTGACGATGTCAAAGATCTCCGGCGGCGCTCCGTGAATAAATTCGGCGCCCAATTCAACCGGCACGTTATTCTCAAATATGGTATGCACACGCCCGCCGATGCGGTCGCGGGCTTCGATCAGCAGCGGCTTGATCCCGGCCTGCGCCAGATGTCGCGCGGCAGCAAGCCCGGCAGCGCCTGCGCCGATGATGATGATCATTTCACAGTCATTGACGATCGTCATAAAACCAATTATAGCAGGATGATAGCTTTCTAATAAGACAGGCTTCCTTATACTTGTAAGGCTTTGCCTATAAATTCAACTCGAAACTAAGACGTGGCGGATGATTTCGTGTATTTCGTGCGTTTCGTGGTTAAAGTTTCCGGAATTTTTACCACTAACCACACTAAACACACGAAACGTATCGCTCATTAAGACATCCTTTATTCCTTTATTTAGTAACCTAGCTATTCGGAAGTTTTGTGGGTAGCATCTGACTCAGGTGTTTGCCGAGGATCTTTGTTGCGGCTGCGGTATTGAAGGCCAAAAACGAGCCCGAGCACCGCAAAAGTTGCAGCCAGCAGAAAGATCACTCCTATGCAGCAGTATTCCATCTTAGTTTCAGGTGCCGGGCAACTTCCCTTCCGCCGGGGCCGTATACTCGATCTCGGTCGCGCTCATATTCGCCGCCGTAGCCAAACCCAGCATTCCGCAGCAGATAGCGAATAAAGCAACAACACCGATACAGCAAAGCTCCATATAAAAAAGAGGAAATCAAATCCCCTATCTATATAAGCGAATTCCGGTAGTGAAAAGTTTCACATATTTGCTGCTTTTTTGTGTGGGTTTAAATGTAGCGCCAGCGTCTCGCTGGCTGTCTGGTGGGCGTCTCGCCCACCTTTGATATAAAGGATATAAAGTGAGAGCGGGACGCTCTCACGACAGCCGCCGAGACGGCGGCGTTACAAAATAGAGCCCCGTCCAGTACAGGGCTTCTCTATCTATAGTAAGTAATTAACTAGTTGGTTTTCTCAAATTTTAGCGCGGTAGAGTTCAAGCAATACCTTAGTCCTGTGGGTGCGGGGCCGTCGTCAAAAACGTGCCCTAAATGGCCGCGGCAGCGGGCGCATAAAACCTCAGTGCGTTCCATTCCCAAGGTTTTGTCAGTCAATTCCAATACATTTTTCTTGTTCACCGGCTGGTAGAAACTTGGCCAACCGGTGCCCGATTCGAACTTATGCTTTGAGCTAAAGACCTTTAGATGGCACGCGGCGCAGTGGTAATAGCCGTCCTCGTGATTGCTGGTATAGCCGAAATCGTCATCCGGGGCATCGGTCCCGGCTTCGCGAAGCGTGTGATACTGATCTGCCGTCAGGATCTTTTTCCACTCTTCATTGGTCTTAACGATCTGTTTTCCGTCAAAAACCTCGTCATTAGCCGCATCAGCGGCCATTTTAGGCGTCGCATCCGCCGTCGGAGCGGCACTTTGAACATTCTCAGGCCCTTTGGCCGCCTTTGACGGTGTCGAGCTGGTACAGCCTATTACCAGCGAAAACACGAAAATAATTGCTAACGTCGTAAAAATTTTATTCATAACAACCTCCTGGACATTGTTTTCGCCCGGCAGCCTATTTTGGTTGCACTTATTCCAACTGCTTACAAATAGATCATAAGGTTTATGATGCAATTTCGTGAAATAGAGATAGCCGTAACGACCGGGTTTAGGCGGAAACGCGACAGTTATGGAGCGTGTTCTTCAAACGAATAATTTACACGCTCCATAACTGTCGCGTTTCCGCCTGATTCTCACCGCTCTATACATAACGAAATGCCCGTAAAATCTGCCTTTTGTGCTTTGACACCCTGCCCTCAAATTGCTAATATTTTCGTTTTGCTACCAGACAACTTAGCAAAACTATACCACTACACTATTAAGGAGTTTATACATTGAGCACTGGTAAATATTTTTTCACATCTGAATCGGTTACTGAGGGCCATCCCGATAAAATGGCCGATCAGATATCAGACGCAATATTAGACGCGATCCTGGAGATAGATCCGACCGCGCGTGTAGCTTGCGAAACTTTGATCACTACGGGCTTGGTTGTCTTAGCCGGAGAGATCACTACCACCGCGAACATCAACGCTCAGAAGGTTGTTCGCGACACCATCGCCGACATCGGGTATAACAATGCCCTTTATGGGTTTGATTCAAACACCTGTGCCGTGATGAATGCGCTCGGCACGCAATCGCCTGACATTGCGCAGGGCGTAGACACCGGCGGCGCCGGCGACCAGGGCTTGATGTTCGGTTTTGCCTGCAACGAAACTCCGGAATTAATGCCGCTGCCGATCCAGTTGGCGCACAATCTGACCAAGAAGCTTTCCGAGGCCCGCCGCAGCGGCGAACTCGATTATCTTCGCCCGGACGGAAAATCGCAGGTCACTATCGAGTACCGCGACGGCAAACCTTATCGCGTTGACGCGGTCGTCATTTCGACCCAGCACGCCGACGAGGTCACCACCGAACAGCTTCGCAAAGACATCAAGGAAAAAGTCATCATCCCGACCGTCCCGGCCGAATACCTGGATGACGAAACCAAATATCACATCAACCCGACCGGACGTTTTGTTATCGGCGGCCCGATGGGCGATGCCGGCGTCACCGGACGCAAGATCATCGTCGATACCTACGGCGGCTATGCTCCGCACGGCGGCGGCGCTTTCTCGGGTAAAGATCCGACCAAGGTCGACCGCTCGGCTGCCTACATGACCCGCTACATCGCGAAAAATATTGTCGCGGCGGGACTGGCGGAAAAATGCACCGTGCAGTTGGCTTATGCGATCGGCGTGGCCGAACCGGTTTCGGTTCTGGTCGACACCCACGGCACCGGCCGTGTGGAAGAAGACCGCCTGGCCGAACTCGTCCGCGAGCATTTCGAATTGACCCCCAAAGGCATTATCGAAACCTTGGACCTGCGCAGACCGATCTTCAAAGCGACCGCGAAGTTCGGACATTTCGGACGCGAAGGTTTTAGCTGGGAAAAGACCGACAAAGCCGACGCGCTGCTTAACGCCGTTCAGGCCAAGACGGGGGCTTAGTTTTTAATGGGCGCTCTGACGAAGGGCGCCTTTCTTGTCAGAACCGGGAGCCGTAGCGACCGGGTACGAACGCGAAGCGTTCGATGCGGGCAGGATGCCCGCGCTCCATATTAAAAAAGGACTATATTAAAAATGGCACAAGAAGGAATCGCTATGAATTACGATATCAAAGATATCAATCTCGCCCCGCAGGGCAAACAGCGCATTGAATGGGCCGATCGTGAAATGCCGGTGCTGCGTCTGATCCGTGAGCGTTTTGAAGCGGAAAAGCCGCTGGCCGGGATCAAACTCGTGGCCTGCGCGCATATCACCACGGAAACCGCTAACCTGGCCCGCACGCTGCAGGCCGGCGGCGCGGAAGCGATCCTTATCGCTTCGAACCCGCTCTCGACGCAGGATGACGTGGCCGCTTCGCTGGTCGCCGACTGGAACATCCCGGTTTTCGCCATCAAGGGTGAATCGACCGAAACCTATATGCGCCACGTGCGCATGGCGCTCGAAACCAGCCCGAACATCATCATTGACGACGGTTCGGACGTGGTCGCAACCATGCTCAAAGAGAAAAAAGAATTGGCCGGCGATATCATCGGCACGACCGAAGAAACTACTACCGGTATCGTCCGCCTCGAAGCAATGGCCAAGGCCGGCGTTTTGAACTTCCCTGCCATGGCTGTCAACAACGCGCAGACCAAGCACTTTTTTGACAACCGCTACGGCACGGGACAATCGACCCTCGACGGCATCATCCGCGCGACCAACATCCTGCTCGCCGGCAAGAACATGGTCGTCGTCGGCTACGGCTGGTGCGGTAAAGGCGTCGCGATGCGCGCCCGCGGTTTGGGCTCGAACGTCATCGTCACCGAGATCGATCCGATCAAAGCGATCGAAGCAGTGATGGACGGATTCCGCGTGATGCCGATGAGCGAAGCCGCCAAGATCGGTGATTTCTTTGTCACCGTGACCGGCAACCGCCACGTTATCGACGCTCCGCATTTCGAAGCGATGAAAGACGGCGCGATCGTTTGCAACAGCGGGCACTTCGATCTCGAACTCAACCTCGAAGCGCTGCGCGCTGCGTCGAACTCGGTGGAAAAACGCCGCCCGTTCGTCGAAGAGTACATGGGCAAAAACGGCAGAAGCGTGATCGTGCTCGGCGAAGGCCGCCTGATCAACCTCGCCGCCGCCGAAGGCCACCCGGCCAGCGTGATGGATATGTCCTTTGCCAACCAGGCCCTCTCGGCTGAATACCTCGTCAAGCATAAAGGCAATTTGCCCGCAGGCGTCAACGTCCTGCCGGCCGAAGTCGATCAGGAGATCGCCAGCCTGAAACTCCGCGCGCTCGGCGTCAACATCGACGAGCTGACCCCGGAAATGCTCGAGTACATGAACAGCTGGGAAACCGGCACCGATTAAGTAGCGCTGGCGTCTCGCCGGCAGTCAGGTGGGCGTCTCGCCCACCTTTTTTTGTTTTGGCAAATACGATCTCAGTCGGAAATGAGGTCAGAACCGGGAGAAAGCTCCCCTCCTGCCGGAGGAGGGGTGGCAGCCGCTTCGGCTGACGGGGTGGTGGGAGAGCGACCGGGTTTCCGGCTTCGTCTTGCGTATCGGGTATTCGCGGCTTAGCCGCAATGATGTGCGGAAAAGGCTGTGCCTTTCCGTAACGTAAAACCAACATGCCTGCCTACCATTACCAGGCCATCCGACAAGCGCTAGCGTGGTCGGTTGGCCGAGGTAATGCTAGGCGTAAAACCACAAATTTCGCCAAACAAAACAAACACCAAAATCCGTTATCGTTATTAGCATCTAAACGTCTTACACTTTCATCATCTGTTGCGTGCGTCAGAGTTCGACTTCGAATGGAAGTAGACTCTGAGCATGCCGGGCCAGCCTTTCCGGGTCCGGGAATAATAGGAAGGCACCAGTCGTGGGCGCACGCTTTCAGCGGACATCACGGACGGACAAAATGAAAGCTAGCTGCGCTGCTTCTCTTGCATGTGGGCGCGGTGAGATTAGAAAACGTGCAAGCCGGCTGCAGGGCATTTGACGGTATGTTTGCCTGCGGTTTTGTGAGCTGAGAAGCATATCTGGAGAAACCGTCAAAGCATGTGAACTCTTACGCTCTCACCGGTCGTAATATTCGTTTTCTGCCGTACGCAACAGAAATAATTTAATAAAAAAAATCGATCTTAAACTCCCCTCTTATCAAGGAGGGGAGGCATGCGCTTCACGTGACGGGGTGGTTCTCTCTTCGCACGAACGCCGAGCGTTCGATTGACCCGGTCGCTACGGCTCCCGGTTCTGACCTCATACTAGTGACTCTCTGGACGCTCCAGACTCTCGTGACTCTCCGGACTACGTCCTCACTCTCGACAGCAAATATGCCCCGAGTATCGAAAACAATATCAACGGATTCCAGACCGCGAGTTTCGCCGATAGTTGTCCGCTGATGCCGAGCTGCTCAAAGGTATTAGACAGGCCCATAAAGACCAGCCAGACGCCGATGGCCAGGCCGACGGTGATCACTCTTCCCTTTCGCCCGAGCGACAGAGCGAACGGCGCGGTAAAGAGCATTATCACCAGCGGCAAAAACGGCGTGGAGTATTTGCGCTGCAGGTTCACTTCCAGATTGCGGCGTTCGGCCTGCGAATCGCTTTGGCGGATGCGTTCGAGCGTTTCCGCGGCGGAGAGATGCGTGGGCTTAAAATAGATCTGCTCAAACGGATTTTCCACCTCGGCCAATCCGTTGCTTTCGGACATCGTAAAAGTTTCGACGTTTACTTTATCGCCCGCCCAGGTCAGGCTTTGCACCTGGCCTTCGAGCAATATTTCCTGTCCCTTTCGCGAGGCTTGCTGCGCTTTTAGTATGCGGGAAATATTTGCCTGACCGCTGTCACCGAATTCGTAAACCGTCAGGTCTTTGGCGCGGTCGGTAGACCCGTCGCTGGTGCTGGTAAAACTATACAGGCGGTTGCGGCCCGCCACCCAATAGCGGCCCTCTTTATTCATCGCCGCCAGCCCGCCGCGGATCTGCGAACGCAGCGAATCCTGTTGACGATTGGTAAAAGGCACAATACGTTCCTGAATTTCCCAGGTCAGCCAGCCGACCACCAGCATCAAAAACAGGCACGGAATCAGCAAGCGAAAAACGCTCTGCCCGGCCGCGATCCAGCTGACAACTTCGCTGTTGCGCGATTTGATAACGTATGTCGCCAGGATCGCGATCATCAGCGTCGAAGGAATTATCTGTAGCAGCACGTAAGGAAAAAGATAAACCAGGTATTGCCCCAGCAGCGACATCCCGTTATTTAATCCGATGACAAATTTCCAGAGTTCGAAGACGGTAAAGATGAGATAGATGATGATCAGAAATCCCAGCGTGAGCGCAAAATGTTTCACCAGATTTGTAAAGATATCAAAATCCATTATGCCGCTGCGCCAGCTGGTAAAAAGCCGGCTATGTCTCTTCGCCCGGCCTCCGTTTTCGCCGCTTTCTTCATTGCTCCAAAATTTCAGCGCGCTCAGGTCTATCCACGATAACAGCGACTTGCGTTGTTTTGCTTTTATCGCCCAGACGCCGATCGCCAAAGCGCAGAACATCGGAATGGCCCCGCCGATCGCCGCGGGGATAAACCCCGTGCGCGAAAGCTGTTCGCCAAATAGAGCGATCAGGTAATACCCGAGCAGCACCAGCAGCGCAAAAGCCGCGCCCCATCCGCGCCCGCCGCGATTAAACCGCAGCGAAAGCGAGGCGCCCAGGAAAGCAAAAAGCAGCGGGGTCAGCGAAAGGGTCAAACGCCGCTGCCACAGCAGATCGGCCTCGACCTTTTCCCTGCCCGTTTTTGTCTTGGCATAAGCGGCGAGTTCATTGAGCCCCATTTCTTCGGGAAACTCCTGAACTTTCGCCAGCCGTTCGATCAGTTCCTTGCGCTTCGTAGGTATGGCAAAGCGCACATTTTTTACTTCTTCGTGCGCAAAACCGGTCTGCGTATTCGCGGCGGGAATGGTTGTTACCTGCGCGTTTTCCAAAACCAGTTCGGAGTTTTCTTCCGATGAATCCAACCGCCCGACCTCGGCCGTCACGATCCGCGCCTGGGTTTTATCCTTGTTTTCGTTATAGACAAAAACATTGCGCCATTGGCCGTTTTCCATGTCGCCGGCGCGCACGTAAATAACGTAGTCGGTTATATCGGTATTGAACTGGCCGGGCTCAATGGGTGATTCGAGTTTTGCCAGCGCGGCCTGGATGCCTACCCGGCGCACGATCTGTGCCGCCAGCGGAATGCCTTTGAGATTTATCGCAAACGAAAACGCGCAGATCAAAATACCGACTATCAATATCGGCACCAGTATCTGCCAGCTTCCCACGCCGGCGGCGCGCATGGATACTAATTCGCTGTCGCTGCGCAGCCGCGATAATCCGATGATGACGCCGACCAGCACCGCCATCGGCGCGGTAAAGGCAATGACGTTCGGCAGCAGCGCCCAGGTCAATTGCCAGAGCAGGTTGGGCGGGATCCGGTTGCCAAAGAAAATTTCCGCGTGCCTTCCCGCCTGCTGCACAAAAAGTATCACCGTTAAAAGCAGCCACGAAAACAGCAGGTAAGGCAGGATCGCCTTCAGCACATACATGGTCATTAAGCGGCTTACTTTTGACATTAATTGGTTCCGGCTGCAATGCCGGAGATCAGCTCTTCCGGCGAAATATATTTTGTATTTTCGATCTCTTTACCCAGGATATGAGAAATTATCGAGCGCAGGTTTTTCGAAAGTTCCCGGCAGTCAGTTTTCTCATCTACGGTTTTTTGCACAAATTCATTCGGCGGCAGCGCCTGCAGCAGGATCATTAATTTTCGCTGCGTAGGGGTGACCTGCGGCTCGCGGCGATGAGGCTGGCAGTTCAAACACGAAAGATGAAACGTCGCTTCCAGCACGGTAATTTCATCCTCGTTAAATTTCCGGCCGCACTCGACACACTTGCTCCAATCCGGCAGAAATCCCGCCAGCCGCAGCAGCCACGCTTCAAAATAAAGCGTCGTCTGGTCCAATTCTTCGGGATGCTCTGCGATGCCCTCCAGGCAAGCGGAAACCATCCGGTAGATCTTTTCACTCGCCTCATTGGGCGGCACAAATTCGATCAGCAGCTTGCCGAAATAGGAAAGTGTTTTTAGAACATCGGGCTGTGTCGAAGTATCGAATAACGACCGGCGCAATTCGATCTCGCGGATCGAAGCCAGCTCGTGTTCATCTTTTAGGAAGTAAGTGAGATCGACGGAAGTGAAAGGTTCGAGCGCGCTGCCATAGCGGCTTTTGAGTTTTTTTGCGCCCTTGGCCACTGCTTTGACGATACCGAAACTACGGGTCAGAAAGACGGCGATCTTATCGGCGTCTGCCAGACTGTAACTCCTTAATATCAGTGCTTCGGTTTCGTATTGCGCCACGCGTGTCCTTCTTAGGTAGCGCCGCCGTCCCGGCGGCTGTCGTGAGAGCGTCCCGCTCTCACATTAAATAAAGGCGGGCGAGACGCCCACCGTACAGCCAGCGGGACGCTGGCGCTACATTACCAGGGAAGAAAATAAAAGATCCAGGCCAGGAGCAAAGCAACCCCGGTGAATTCCACAAACACACGAACGCCGTGCAGGACCTTCTTTTTAGTATCGCCGTCAAAGAACGCTCCGAATACGACCGCCACAAAAAATGCAAAACCTATAAGGTAGAGAAAATGCTTCATGCTTTCCTCCTTGAGGCGATGTCAAAAACGTCGATCGCGGCAAGATAATTCAGCAGCCCCGCCACTTCCAAAAATCTCCCGCCGTATTCAAACGTCGACCAGGAAGCCACGTCGCGGGGCGCATTGGCCGCAGCCAGCAGATTTATCAGGTATCCCAATCCGTTGCCGATACAGGCAAAGACGTGGATGACATATAGCAGCAGTCCCTGGCTCAGATCGATACCGGGATACGTCGCGCCGCCGCTCAGTAGCCCGATAATGAACATCAGCCAAATGGCGCCGCCGATCACCAGGCCCCGCTTCCATTTCCCGACCCTGAAGTGGCCCACGCCCGGTAAGAGCCAGCCGATGATGGCCGGCGTCCAAAATTCCTGCATATTATTGCCTTTCAAAATTGCCTTACAAAATAAAATGCGCGCTTTATTAGTGTTTTTTTCGTGTCGTTTGGTGTGATTTCGTGGTTACCTCTTAAAATCTCTCTAAATATACACATTAAGACCGGAACCACGAAACTACACGAAATAACACTAAAAAAACAAAATCAATCAATTACTAATACAGCAAATGTTTTTCTCTCATCTGTAAGAATTCGGCGTAACCGTTTTCCAGAACCCCGTCGAGGTCCGCCAGCGAACCGTTACTTTCGATCACGCGTCTTATTTTATCCGTACCGCAAATAACATCAAAGGGGTTGCGGTCATAAACATATTCATACGGCGGCTCTTTCCATTTGAGTTTATCGCCGTAAAGGTCGTGGAGCACTTTGACCATCACCACTCCCGTCCGGACCGGCGTAAAAGTTTCGCGGTCGGTAACGTGAAGCTGCACCCCGCCGCAGCCGGCGTTGGCGTGTTTTTGAAAGGTCGGTAAAAACTCCGCCGCCCGAAAAATAACCCCCGGCAGATCGAGCGCGTTCATCGCCGCCGCATACTCGCTTGCTGAAATAAAAGGCGCCCCGACCAATTCAAATGGCTTGGTCGTACCGCGGCCTTCGGACACCTGGGTTCCTTCGAAAACCACCGTCGCCGGAAAAACCCCGGTAGTGTCGACAGTCGGCATATTCGGCGAAGGCAGCACCCACGGGGCGTCCGTTTCGTCGTACCAGTCTTCCCTGTTCCAACCTTCCATTTTGATGATCTCGAGTTCACACCCGATCCCGAAATCGTCGTTGAACATCAGCGCCAGCTCGCCCGCGGTCATTCCGTGCCGCGCCGCGATCGCGTATTGCCCGACAAAAGATTCATGGCCGGGCTCGAGAATATTTCCCTCGACATATTTGCCGGTGATCGGGTTCGGCCGGTCGCATACGAACATCTTTTTGCCTGACCTCTGACAGGCGATCATGCAATTCGCCATCGTGTAGACGAATGTATAGATACGGCAGCCCACGTCCTGCAGGTCAAATACCAGCGCATCGACCTCAGCCAGCATCTCTTTGGTCGGAATGCGCGTCTCGCTGTAAAGCGAGTAGATCTTAAGGCCCGTCGCTTTATCGATCGAGTGTGCCGTTTCGACCATATTGTCCTGCACATCGCCGCGAATGCCGTGCTGCGGGCCAAAAAGCGTCGTCAGGTTGATGTCCGGGTCTTCAAAAAATAGGTCGGCCGCGTGGCGAAACTGGTGATCCACCGAAGCCTGGTTGCAAATAAGGCCTATTCGAGCATCGCCAAAAAGCGAAGCGGCATTAGTTAAAGCAACTTCTAAACCTAATTTAATGCTTTTTTTAGCTGTATTTACCATCAATTATTTAATGTGAATCATTAATATCAAAATAAAATCGCGTAGCGATCATCTGACTGTAGCCGTGGGTTTCAACCCACGGAAATCCCATGTAAATCGTTGCCCGTCGCATAGCGACGTTTGATATCCGTCGCATAGCGACCGATGCGGGTATGTTATCGCCACCGTGGATTAAAATCCACGGCTACATTCACAGTTCCGCTACGCGGAAATACTGGCAGATTCTCCAGCCTTACCGATAAATTTGCCAAAGATGCTCGCCGAAAGTTTGTCCCGCGTCCAATTCAGCTCCGGGTGCCACTGTACGCCCAGCACAAAATGGTCGTTTTTGGTGCCTTCGATGGCCTCGATCACGCCATCCGGCGCCCAGGCCGTAACTTGCAGATGCCTTCCCGTTCTATCGACCGCCTGGTGGTGCGAAGTATTTACCCGCGCTTCCTCATTACCGGCCAATTTGTGCAGCAGCGAGCCTTTTTCGATCATTATGCCGTGCGAGCTTCGATAAGTGGGCAAACCCTGCTCATGCTTCAGACAGCCGGTTATCTGCGAAAAAATGTCCTGAAACAGCGTTCCTCCGTAAAAGACGTTGATCATCTGCATGCCGAAACAAATGCCGAAAACGGGCATTTTCCGGCTCTCGGCTTCCGCCAAAACCAGCAGGTCGGTCTCGTCTTTTTCCGGGATGACGGTTCCCAGCTGCGGGATCGGTTCCTGGCCGTAGCGTACCGGATCGACGTCCGTATTGCTTCCCGGCAATAAAATGCCGTCCAGGCCGCTCATAACCTCCGCAATATAGCCCGCATCCGGTATCAAAGCTATATGGACCGGCACGCCGCCGCAGGCCGCGACCGCTTCACTATAATCGCGTCCCAGATAGAAACGGCTGGTTTCCATCTCCAAACGCATCGTGATACCTATTCTGGGTTTTCTTTCCATTGCTAATAAAATTACTTGCAGAAAAAGTTCAACAAAACTAATGTTTTCTGTCAAATGCGGAGGGTTGGTTTTGGTAGATGTGCATTTCTCACACGATGGAAGAGAGTATGGCGTTTTGAAATCACAGATTTTCTCGACGCAATAAGTAAGGTGAACTTAAAACAATATTTTCCGGCTTTGAGCCTTTACTTACCAAATGTTTGATAGCATTCAGTTCAACGCTACGCTCCAGGACGGCTTGAAAGCCAGGATCGTTAACCTTTCCTCCTTCAATCATTTCCAAAGCTATTCTTTTTGCTTCCAAAAAAACGGGCTCATCAGTTAGTTTTTTTATTACTTTATCAACGGCTTGGCCGTTTTTGTACGAACATCGCTCATACTCATCAGAGAATCCCCGGCAAGCGTCTTTCATAAAAGCGCGGCCGAAAGCTAAGGGCATGAAATCTATAATATGCCAAGCCATTTCCCTCGACATACCGGTCTTAGGAAGAACAAGTCCGATGGTCTCGAGATCAGGTGTGGTCTTATATTCCCGGAAAACATTTAGTGCCGACTTTATTGCTTCTGATATTTCCATCGCAGGAAACCACTATATCATCGATTTGTGGTTGTTTTCTTCTCCTTAGTTGCTTGTTGGACTTGCGGCCAAAAATTTGGCACTCTATATTTTTCCTTTATGAAATCGCACCACTACCAGAATAAGCTGCGCCAGACCACCGTTTTGCTGGTGCAGCGCGACGGTAAGACCGCGATCGCCGCCGATGGCCAGGTCACCTTGGGCGATGCCGTCTTAAAAGGCAATGCAAAAAAGATCCGCCGGCTTTATGACGGCAAGATATTGACCGGTTTTGCGGGCGCCACGGCCGACGCTTTTTCGCTCCTGAGCCGTTTTGAAGCGAAATTAGAACAATACCAGGGTCAATTAGAGCGCGCCGCCTTTGAACTGAGCAAAGATTGGCGGACCGATAAATATTTGCGGCATTTAGAGGCTTTTCTGATCGTCGCCGACGCCAAGCAGGCATTTCTTTTGTCCGGCAAAGGCGATGTGATCGCTTCGGATGAAGGATTGCTGGCCGTCGGGTCCGGCGGCATGTATGCGACCGCTGCTGCCCGGGCGCTGTTAAAAAATACGCAGCTTTCCGCCGCTGAGATCGCGCGGCAGTCGTTGAAGATCGCCGCGGACATCTGTATTTACACCAACGCCAGCATTACGCTAGAAGAAATATAAAGAATTTAGTATGGCTATCCAACTTCCCGGAGAAGTTAAAGAAACTTCGCAATTTGAAGAACTTACGCCCCGCCAGATCGTCGAAGAGCTGGATAAATATATCGTGGGGCAAACTAAGGCCAAGCGCGCGGTCGCGGTGGCTTTGCGCAACCGCCTGCGCCGGCAAAAACTTCCGCCCGAAATAGCCGCCGACGTGCTGCCGAAAAATATCCTGATGATCGGCTCGACCGGTATCGGAAAGACCGAGATCGCCCGCCGCCTGGCAAAACTCGCCCAATCGCCGTTCCTGAAGATCGAAGCTTCAAAATTCACCGAGGTTGGCTATGTCGGCCGTGATGTCGAAAGCATGATCCGCGAACTGACTGAAATTGCGGTCGATATGGCCAAACAGCAGGCCTTTGAAGAGGTGAAGATCGCCGCGGAAACCAATGTCGAAGAGCAATTACTCGATCTTTTGCTGCCGCCGACTTCCGTATATTCTTCAACCTATAACGAAGGCAACGAAACTGAAGCCTCCGAAACGGATGGAACCAGCGAAACCGTCAAAACCGAGAATCGGACCCGCGAAAAATTCCGCGAACAGTTGAAAAAAGGCGAACTCGACAACCGGATGGTCGAGATAGACACCCAGGAAAAGTCTTCGCCGATGATAGAGATCGCCGGCGGCGGCCAGGGTTTTGAAGAAATGGGCGTCAATTTCCGCGATATGATGGGAAATCTTTTTCCCACCAAAACCAAGCGCCGGAAAGTAAGGATCGCCGAAGCGAAAGAGTATCTACTGCGGGAAGAGCAGGAGCAGCTGGTAGATATGGACCGCATCACCCGCGCGGCGATCGAAATGGCCCAGTCTTCAGGCATCATCTTTCTGGACGAAATAGATAAGATCGCGGGACGGGAAGGCGGCGGTTCGCACGGGCCGGAAGTTTCCCGCGAAGGCGTCCAGCGCGACCTGCTGCCGATCGTCGAAGGAACGACCGTCAACACCCGCTACGGAATGGTCAGCACCGAACACATCCTTTTCATCTCCGCCGGGGCATTTCACGTATCGAAGCCTTCGGATCTGATACCCGAACTTCAGGGCCGTTTTCCCATCCGTGTCGAGCTTGATTCGCTGACGACCGAAGACCTGAAACGCATCCTGACACAGCCCAAGAATTCCCTGATTAAGCAGTATAAAGAACTGCTTAAGACCGAAGGGATCTATCTCGAATTTACCGATGACGCCATTGACCTGATCGCCGAGATGACCGCCGAGATAAACCGGCAGACCGAAGACATCGGAGCCCGGCGGCTGCACACGCTGCTGGAAAAATTGCTCGAAGATATCAGCTTTGCCGGGGGCGAACTCGAAGAAAAACAACAGGTTATCTCCGCGGATTATGTGCGCGGCCAGCTGGCGGAAATAGTAAAGGACCAGGATCTGCGGCAATATATTCTTTAATTATGCACCTGCTTATCGCCGAAAAAACCCGGTTTAAACACCTGACAAACTTTAAAGCGGCGCTGCTGCTCCTGGCGATCTTTGCCTGCTTGTTTGCGGCCGGCTGCGGGAAACGAAAACTGCCGCTCCCGCCGGTGGAGCGGGTCATTCAGCGGGCCAACGTTTCGGGTGGCCAGCAAGGTAATCAGATCCAACTGCAATGGACGATGCCTCCGCATAAGGCCGGCGATAAAAGTATTCTCAGCATCGAGCGGATAGACGTGTATCGCCTGGCCGAACCTCTTGACTCTTCCCTTTCGCTGACCGAGGAAGATTTTGCTTCGCGCAGCACTCTGATCGGGTCGGTCCCGGTCAAGGACGAAGACTACGGCAAACTGCTTTCCTATACTGACACGCTGGAATTTGCCGGCCAGGCCGTGCGGCTGCGCTATGCCCTGCGCTTCGTCAATACCTCGGGCCAAAAAGCGGCATTCTCTAATTTTCTCCTGATCGAGCCAAGCGAGCGGGTGGCCTTAAATCCGAGCGGGCTCAAGACCGTTCTCGACGAAAATGCTATTACGATAAGCTGGGCGCCGCCGGTCAAAAATATTAACGGAACGTCGCCCGCGAATATCCTGGGTTTTAACGTGTATCGCCGGAAAAACGGGCAGCCATTCGCTAAATTAAACTCGACGCCGGTAACAAAAAACGAATACCCGGACCAGTTTTTCGATTTTGGCACTCGTTATGAAT
The DNA here is from genome assembly GCA_035995185.1 of Pyrinomonadaceae bacterium. Taxonomy (GTDB): domain Bacteria; phylum Acidobacteriota; class Blastocatellia; order Pyrinomonadales; family Pyrinomonadaceae; genus DASYKT01. The sequence goes on along the minus strand of DASYKT010000038.1, from coordinate 12,550 downwards.
ACCTGGTGAGGACCGTGTCCCTGGGCGGCAATGCCCAGCCGATCGAAAGCACCAGTTCCGAACCGGTTTCTATCACGCCAAAAGACACTTTTGCGCCTTCCGCGCCGGCCGCCGTGACGATCGCCGCCGCGCCGGGCACGATCTCGATATTCTTCGCCACCAACCCGGAAAAGGACATCGCCGGTTATAAGATCTATCGTTCCGAAGACGAAAATTTGCCCAAAACTGAGTGGAAACTTTTAACTCCGCAGCTTTTGCAAACGAACGTGTTTCAGGATACAAATGTAGAACCCGGACATAAATATTTTTACTATCTGATCGCGGTCGACAAGGCCGGAAATCTCAGCGAAATGTCCGAAGTGGTGAGCGAAACAGCCCCTTAATTGTCGCAGTTTATGAAATATTGCCGTTATAAAATAAACGAAAACGCACCTGCGATCGAGGGTGTTTTTAATGACGATACGGTTTCACCTATCGCCACGCCGGGCGGCCCGATCGCGGTTTCCGAGGTCATTTTTTTGCCGCCGGTAATGCCTTCCAAGATAGTCTGCGTCGGACGAAACTACGCCGAGCACGCTAAAGAACTCGGCAATGAAGTTCCTACCGAACCGCTGCTTTTTCTCAAAGCGCCTTCGTCCCTGATAACCGAGGGCGAAGCGATCGTCATTCCTCCTCAATCGCAGCAGGTAGAACACGAAGGCGAGTTGGCGATAGTAATGGGCAGGGATGCGAAAAATATTTTGGATAGTGAGAACCCGCTCGATTACGTTTTCGGTTATATGTGTTTAAACGATGTAACGGCCCGCGATCTGCAGCGCAAAGACGTGCAGTTCACCCGCGCCAAATCGTTCGACACTTTTTGCGCGGTCGGGCGTTTTATTGAAACCGAGCTGGATATAAAAGATATTCGAGTTGTCACGCGGGTGAACGGCGAAACCAGACAGGACGCGCGGACTTCGCAGATGGTCTTCCCTGTCGATTTTCTTATCAGATATATTTCCCGGCAGATGACGCTTAATAAAGGCGATGTGATCGCTACCGGCACACCGTCGGGCGTGTCGAAAATGAATGACGGCGATGTGTGTGAGATCGAGATCGAAGGAATTGGGATTTTAAGAAATGGGGTCAGAACCGGGAACGTAGTGACCGGGTAATGTTCTGACCCGTAATTAAGGAGCTTATAAATGAAATTTTTTATCGATACAGCTAATTTGGATGAGATACGCGAAGCAAATGAGATGGGCCTGATCGACGGCGTAACGACCAACCCGTCGCTCGTTGCCAAGGAAGGCGATGTGGATTTCAAGGAACATATCGCAAAGATCTGTGCGATGGTCAAAGGCGATGTTTCGGCCGAAGTGACCGCGCTCGATACCGAAGGAATGCTGCGCGAAGGCCGCGAACTGGCCAAGATCGCTTCGAATGTAGTGGTCAAATGCCCGCTCACTCTCGACGGCTTAAAAGCCACCCGCACTTTTACCGATGAAGGCACCAAGGTCAACGTCACGCTTTGCTTCTCCGCCGCCCAGGCGCTGCTGGCTGCCAAGGCCGGCGCCGCTTATATTTCGCCGTTCATCGGCCGTCTGGACGACATCGGGCAAAACGGAATGCAGGTCATCGCCGATATCGTGCAGATCTATGGAAACTATGGCTACAAGACGGAAGTTTTGGCGGCCAGCATCCGTCACCCGATGCATATCGTCGACGCAGCGCTCCTCGGTGCGGATGTCGCAACTATCCCCTTTAAGGTGATCAAACAGTTGGCGAACCATCCGCTAACGGATAAAGGCCTTGATGCATTTTTAAATGACTGGAAGAAAAGCGGGCGCAGCTAGGAGCCGCTAGGAGCGACGAATTGGTTCAACACATGCCCAATAAATTGGGCGCTCCCTAATCCTATATCTTTCTAATTCGCGAAACTATCCGCAGGCGCTTTCGGGTAGCAAATATTCGATAAAAAATATCTGCCGTTTGATATATGGCCCGCGGATAGCGGTCAAAATCTCCGCCCAGTTCAATAGTGGCCTGTAACGGGTTCGGAGGAACCCTCTTGCGAAACTGCTGCCAGAGTCGTTTGGGATCGATAAAAATACTCGTGACGGGCTGCAGGCGGACCGGACTCGCCCATTCTTTTTCTATCGCCCTGATCAACCATCGCGGCAATTCTTTTTCTCCCGCGATCGGAGTATTTTCGATCTTGGTGCCAAAGTATTTGTGAGATAAAAGGATCGCGCAAACAATCCAGCGCCGCCGGCGCACATCGACCGCGTTCAAACATTTATCCCAATCAAAATCTTCCGCGCGATCTTCAACTGCGAAATGAATGTCCTTGAGTTTTTCTCTATAGGCGCCGCCGTCATTGAGCCAATGGACCGCCATCACCCGCAAGTGGTCTTCATCGCATAAAATGCGGATGTCACTTTCCCCCACCCTGATCAATTCTGAGCGCTCCAGCAACTTTTCCAGCGGCAAAGTATCCAGGTGCCGCAGACCTAAGTGGATATCCACCGGTATCGAGATCTCGAGCGCTTTTAATATCTTGATCGCTTTTTCAAATTGTGCCGGGGAGACGCAAAGGTCGAGGTCGCCGGGGGTGCGTCCCTCGCCTTCCGGGTAGTGGCGAACCGCAGCCCATCCCTTTATCAAAAGCGGTTCGACCCCGCCGCCGCGAAGCAGCTTAAAAACCCGCTCCAAATGATCTTTATGCAAAGTGGTCTGGATGATCACCCAGCGCTTATCGTCATCGACCATATCTTATGTTTAAACTAAAAAGAGGCTTACACCTAAGCCTCTTTTTGAAAGATCGATTGATACGTTCCGCTTACGGTGCGCATATTCCCAAACCATTGCAGTTCACCAGACTCGGACAGCCGATCATGGCGCCGCAAACAGTCGGGTTGACACAGCCGCAGGAAACCGCAGCTAATGCCGAGCTCGGAGCTACCAATGAAGCTACCACCGGTAACGCTATGACCGATGCGATGCCTATGCGACGGATAACTTCGCGACGGGAAATTCCATTAGCAGTTTTGACAGCTTCAGAAGCTTCTAAGAGATCATCCTTGCCAAGCTGGTCGATGGCCAGCCATACCAGATCGTCAGGAACATTTGCGCCAAACTCTTTTTCCATAAGTCCGGCGATATCGTTTACAGTATGACTTCCGTCACAGGATTTCCAGACAAAAGCCGCCGTTTTATTCAGGCAGTGTGCTTTGTTGGTGCTGGTGTCATAAACCAGCACTTCATCAGGCATCTCCTGAACGACCAGTCCTTCTCTACGCGCTAACGGATTTCGTGAGCTGTTCATTATTCCTCCTAAAGACAAAAACGCAAATTTTAGTATAACTTATAGGAATTCCTAAATTTGTCAAGTAAAAAACAAACCTAATTAAGCAAAATGTAAGATCCGGGAGGCAAAATCAGAGGCCTCGCCTCTTTTACTTGAGGCGATTATGGCACGCTCAGCTATTAAATTCAAGAGCTTAAAGACGAATTCCGGATTGTATCTTAACCCCAGCGCATGGGGAAGCAACTGCATTAATCCCTGGCCGCGGGGCAATATTTTCGGGTCCCAATCCGCCTCCGGGTCAAATTCGGTCAAAAAGACCAATCGCACCGGGATCGGCTGTATCGCCTGTACTCCTCCGAGTTCTTCCACACTGCGATCCGTCTGTTGAAACTCCCCTTCTTTTCGCAGCGAAAGATCTTTCGGATATGGATGGACCAACCCCGATTCGTCGATCACGGCATACTCGTCCGAGTAATATTCCGCGCCGTGTTTTATCAGTTCGGCTACCAAGGTCGTTTTGCCGCTGTAACTCTTGGCGGGAAATATCAGGGCCTCGCCTTTCCATCCCACCACCCCAGCATGAATAAAAATATGATGCGGCGCAAATTCTCCGATCGTCATTCGGATACAGGTATCGAGCAGCGCCACTAATCTCTCCGGGTCGATCCGCCGCGCGACCTCTTCGTCTTCCCGGTAGAGCACGTCTTCCCTGGTCCCGTCTTCCCCCCAGATCAGCGAAAAAGTATATTCAGTTTCCGCGTCCGCGCTCAAGGGCCGTGAATTGAACGGAAGAATTTTTTTTATTTTATCGATAGCATTTGTATCGCTTACCTGCACGCCGATCGTCACGCCGTAAGCTTCAAAATTTATTCTTCCCGTGTAGGTAATATTTTTCATTTAATATTCAAGTACCACGCGACTTCTTTTTTTATTCCCTCGGCCAGCGGAGTTTCCGCGCTGAAATTCAATTCCCTCTCTATTTTTCCACCCGCCAGCACGTCATCCGAACGCCATTTCTTTAAAGTTTCAGCCAGGCCGCGAGCGCGCTTTCCGACGACCGGTAATATGCCGGCCGCGCCCAGGGCGCTTTTTATCAACGCGGCCGGAATTATAATACCCGGTATCTTCTTTCCCAGTTGGCGGGCGATCTCTGCGACTATTTCCCGCATGGTGTGCGGGGTGTCGGTGACGTTATAAATATTAATGCCGGGCAGTTGTTTTTCGGCGGCAATGCGACATGCCCGCGCGGCGTCTTCGCTAAAGATCAGGCTCTTACCATTTTCTCCTTTACCGGTCCAGAAAAATTTTCCGCTGTCGATGAGTTTGATCAAACGGAGAACATTGCCGACATCGCCCTCGCCGTAAACGGTCGCCAGGCGAAGAATGGTCAGCGCAATATTATTCGCTTCACAAACCTCTCTCGCGGCAAGCTCCGCTTCATATTTGCTGACCGCGTATGACCCTGTCGGCCGGCACGGGTAGTCTTCATCGGTTGGGTTGGGTTTGCCATCGCCATATACCGAAATCGAACTGACAAGAACAAAATTTTTGATCTCTTTGTCCGCCGCCATCTGAGCAATGTTTCGCGTGCCTTCGACATTGATCCTGGTAAAAGCTTGTGGATCCTTCGGAGCTTTGAACTGATGTGCCAGGCCCGCGCTGTGAATGACGCAATCGATCGCAGTCAGTTTCCCTGCCGATTCTTCGACGCTTTCCCGGGACGAAATATCGACTGAAAAATAATTCGGTAACTCCGGCAGCTGCGGTTGGGTGCTTTTGGCACAGGTGTAAATATCGTGACCGCCTTTCGCCAGCTCACTGACGATGGCTTTTCCGACAAACCCGGTACCACCTGTGACCAAAATCTTCTTCATTTCTTAAAACATAACGTTTACTCGTTATCAGACGCAATCGGAGAGTTCTTCGCGGTATCGCTCTAAGGCCGTTTTTAACGAATATTTCCGTAATGCCGAGCTTCGCGCCTTTTCGCGGATCTCTTCAAATTCGTTTCGTTTTTCAAAAACCGCCAGGATCGTCTCCAGCAATTTCTCCGGCTGGTCAGGCTCTACGGCCCATCCCACATGGTCTTCCTCGACCACTAATGCCAGCTCCGATCCGGCCTCCGTCAAAGCCAGTATCGGTTTCCCTACCGCCAGCGTGTTGTAGGTGCGGCTGGGCATCGAGACGCCCCACATTCCCGGCACCAGCGAAATTATCGCGACGTCGCACCCGTTGAGAAAATCGTTTTGTTCGGTCCTTGGCCGCGGCGCGAGCGGTGTGACATTCGTTAAATTCTTTTGCTCGACTTCAGTCTCAAGCCATTTTCTTTTCGCGCCCGATCCGAGAAAAAGGAAGTGAAATCTGTCGTCATCCTTCAATTTTTCGGCGCAGGCAATAATGCTTTCCATATCGTTAGGGTGTCCCATATTCCCTGCGTACAGAAAGACAAACTTGTTCATTAACCCTGCTTCGCTTAAAAGCTTATTTTCTTCCCGCGGCCTGGGTTCCAGGTCTTCCGTTTCGGCCCAATTTGGAATTACCGCGATCGGAATATTTCTGCCCCCGATTTTTTTAGCGAGTTTTTTTCCTACCAGCTCTTTCATATCGCGGCCGACCACGATGATCTTGGAGGCGTGTTTATACAGCCAGCCGTTGACGCTTCTGGTCACGCGCGAAACGAGCGAATCCGATTTTAACTTTCCCGCCGCGATCGCCAGCTCCGGGTAATTGTCATGGATCAGCGGCACGTATTTCGCTCCTCTTAATCTCGACGCGACGGCCACGATCAGAGGCATCGACGGCGGCGTAGTTACCACCAGCACGATGTCATCTTTTTTAAAGTTAAACAGCGCTTTGAAAAAAACCGTAAGCCCCAGCGTCAACATATTCACCAGCCGAAACACGATCACATTTTTATCGAGCGTGGTCCCGGCGCAGCGATAAATATCGACATCCTTGTGTGTCTCTCGCGCCGGCGCACGCACTCCGCGTTTAAAATAATTCGGCTGGCCGCACAGTACCTTAACCTCAAAACTGCCGGTCAAACCTTCGGCGATCTTGGTCAGATAATATCCGGTCGATGTTTCTTCGGGGTAATAAAGCTCGCTTACCACCCAGAGTCTTTTTCGTGAATTCTCCATTTCCTGCAAATGCGCGATAACGTCTAAAATGTTAAATTGTAACAGGATAAAGCACAACTTTACTGACGGCCTATTGTGAATAAACCAGAGCGAATCATAGTAAAAACTTGTAAGTACGACGGTCAGCCTCATCGCAGCTGGAAGGCCGAAATACTGGAACAGGACGAAAAGTCCCTGATGTTGCTGGGTGTTTTTGATAAGCAGATCGAACATTCTCAACTGGGTATAATTCAGGCCGGGACATTGAGCTACGAATATTACTGGTTTGACCGCTGGTACAACGTTTTCCGCTTTCACGAACCGGACGGGACTCTGCGAAATTACTATTGCAACGTGAATATGCCGCCCAAGCTGGAAGGCGACGTTTTGAGCTATGTCGATCTTGATATCGATGTTTTCGTGTCAAAAGATTTTGAGGCTGCCGTATGGGACATGGATGAGTTTAATGAGAACGCGGCGCGATACAAATATCCCGCCGATATTATGAGTAACGCTCAAGAGGCGCTAAGCAAAGTGCTGCACCTCATCGAAGGCCGCGCGTTTCCCTTTAATGAGGTCGTCCCATAAAACGGTTTAGAGTCCGAGCGGCGTGCCAATAAAATGAAACGGATAACTATCGTAATGAGGTCAGAACCGGGAACGGTAGTGACCGGGTTCTTCTCCGACATGGAGGGATACTGTTAGTTTATTCGCTGCGCTCATTTACCCGGTCACTACCGTTCCCGGTTCTGACTCCGTGCTTTTTGGCTTCAACAGTATTTACGGGCAAAGCCGTTTGCAACTCTAAACCGTTTTGCTAGTGAAAAGTAGCTCGAAAACCTGTATTATTGTCTAAAGATGAAAACCGAACCGAAGAAGAAAAACAAGATCGAACTTTTACGTGAGCGTTCGCAAAAAGCCGAAGAAGGCGGCGGAGCGGCGCGTCTGGAAAAACAGCGCCAGGGCGGAAAGATGACGGCCCGCGAACGCGTCGAATTTTTTCTGGACGAAGGCAGCTTTGAAGAGTTCGACAAATTCGTCGTGCATCGCTCGGTCGATTTCGGAATGGAGCAGCAGCAATTTCCCGGCGACGGTGTAATCACCGGGCACGGCTTGGTCGACGGCCGCGAGGTTTTTGTCTTCGCGCAGGATTTTACGGTTTTCGGCGGCTCCCTTTCCGAAACGCACGCGCAAAAGATCTGCAAGATAATGGATCTGGCGATGAAGGTCGGCGCACCTGTCATCGGCCTCAACGACAGCGGCGGCGCGCGCATTCAGGAAGGCGTGGTTTCACTCGGCGGCTATGCCGATATTTTCCTGCGCAACACCCTGGCCAGCGGCGTGGTGCCGCAGATCAGCTGCATCTTAGGACCTTGCGCCGGCGGAGCGGTCTATAGCCCGGCGATCACAGATTTTAACGTGATGGTCAAAGACACTTCGTATATGTTCATCACCGGGCCGGACGTGATCAAAACCGTCACGCACGAAGATGTGACCAAAGAACAGCTTGGCGGTGCGATGACCCACAACCAGAAATCAGGCGTGGCGCATTTCGCCGCCGATTCAGATGAACACGCGCTGCAGATAACCCGCGAACTATTATCGTTCATCCCCTCCAACAATCTGGATGACCCGCCGTTCGTGCCAACCTCGGACCCGCACGACCGCGCCGACGAAAAACTGAACTCGATGGTGCCGGAAGTTTCCACTCAGCCTTACGACATTCGCGACATCATTCACAACGTTGTGGATGAAAATTATTTCTTTGAAGTGCAGCAGCATTACGCGCCCAACATCGTCATTGGGTTTGCCCGCTTCGGCGGAAAATCTGTCGGTATCGTCGCCAATCAACCGGCGTTTCTAGCGGGTGTGCTGGACATCGATGCGTCCGTGAAGGCCGCGCGCTTCGTCCGCTTCTGCGATTGCTTTAACATTCCGCTCATCACCTTTGAAGACGTGCCCGGATTTCTACCCGGCGTGAACCAGGAACACGGCGGCATCATCCGCCACGGCGCGAAACTGCTCTATGCATTTGCCGAAGCGACCGTGCCAAAGATCACCGTCATCACCCGCAAAGCCTACGGCGGCGCCTATTGCGTGATGGCTTCGAAACACATTCGCACCGATGTAAATTTTGCCTATCCGACCGCCGAGATCGCCGTCATGGGCGCCGAAGGAGCAGTGGGAATTTTGTATAGAAAAGAATTAAGTGAAGCTGAGAACATCGACGAAGCACGCCGCGCCAAAATCAGCGAGCTGCAAGAAAAATTTGCCAACCCTTACGTGGCCGCCGAAAAAGGTTTCATCGACGAAATAATCGAGCCCTCGCAAACGCGCCCAAAGATCATCCGCGCTTTGTCTTTACTGGAAAACAAACGCGACACAAACCCACCAAAAAAACACGGCAACATTCCGCTGTAGAATTGAAACTTTTTAAATTTTCAAGAAATCACTTTATTAATATCTACCAAACTGGGGGGTTTTCCCGAGCGAAATGAAGAAGAGCCACCAAATTTTCTATTGACGAACTATAATTTCCTGTCAAATATATACGACTCATGGGAAATAGCTCAAATGGAAACAAATTCTCATCAAAATCTGGGCTAACGGCCGGAATAATAGTTACATTGCGCCGGGAAATTGCATAACACCACTCGCATTTTACCCAGTAAGACTTACAGGCTTCTGGAGTGATAAGGGCTATCATGGCAAACGAATTATCAATTGCGGCTTTTAATTCCGTTCCAAAGACCCCTGGCTTAATCAGTCTGTCACGCCAGATTATAATTCCCTGACCGGTCAAATTGGCTTCCAGTTTGTTTGCGATTTTATTCCCGTCTTTACGAGCATAGGAGATAAATACGTGAGACTTTTGTATGGCTTCTGAAGGAGATTCGAAATTTATGATCATCGAACCTCCTCATCTATATTTATAAGACGATGGATTTGGGTACTGAGAAGTTTTTCTGCTTCACCTTTTCTTCCTAGTCCTACTAAACAACTGTAAAGCTCGGCATAAGGCAAGAGGTCCTTGAGATTTTTTACCTCATCCCAATTCTTGAGACTCACGGCTGGGAAATTTCTATGTACGCGTTCGTATAGCTCTTCCTTTGCGGTTGGGTTAATGCTATTCCACACGCGTGACCGTACAACAGGGTGCAAATCGTACCGGTTTGCCCGCCTGTCCCAACCGACCAGACCACGGTCCTCCAACTCCGCCAAGGCGGCATCTAGTTCACTGGCGCTTTCGCATGGTTTTCCATCGCCGGTCAACACCGCCGACAGCGTGTCATACCCGGTCGGCATCCGGAAACCCGCAATTGTTTGAAGCACTTTTTGCTCCACTTCACCGAGTCCGCTAAGGGAGTATTCCAGCACATGCGCCATCGCGTCTTGAAGACGCGGATACCTTGCCGGGGCGAAGTGAGGGTTAGCCATACGCCATTTTTCGAAATCGCCCGGAGCGGACCGGTAGTTGGCGATCTCACTGACAAGAGCCTGTATAAGCAGCGCGTGATTCCCGAAGCTGTTAAAGATAGGAAGAAGTTGATCGTGTGCTCCCGATACGCCAAAGTTTCGCCAAAGGTTTAAGGCATCGTCGTTCGACAAGCCTGGAAGAAAGACCGCGGTGCAGCCCGGCAAAGGAAGCCCGTCCATTCGCTGCAGGTCGAAAGGATAAAGGCGTGTGCTTATTAGGATTCTCGATGCTTGCAGTTTGGCCAGTTTTTTCAAAAACATTCCAACTCGTGGATCAGCGGCCTTTCTTAATCGATGTTCACCCGTAAAGGATTGAGCCGCGCCCGGCGGCAGGCCATAGGCCTTTGCAACATAATTAGCTGTTGCTTGATCGTAATCGCTATCAGTCAGATAGGCGGCATCCATCCGGGCATAGGCGATAAGTATTCTCTCTAGTCCGTCCAAAACCAGCAGGAAAGGCTCCTTATCGAGAATGGCGAGCAACTGCGATTCTTTATCCTGCGGGTTAATTTTTTGAATTTCTTCGATAGGCCTTTTGGAGACATAAGCCAGCGCGCGGATAATAAAATTCTCAAACGTTGCATCGGACTCGTAAAAGCTCCACCACATCCGCCCGGCTAGTGTCCTCATCTCTTTTGGCGCGATATCCTCGAACCACTTCCATGTTAAAGCGCTCTTTCCCATGCCTCCGATAGCAACAACGCTCAAGATATGCGCCTTATAAACTTCGGAATCGGTTTGTGTTACCCACTTGGTAAGCAAATTGAGTTCCGGCTGACGGCCTACGAGGCTATGAGTTTGAAGAAGCGTGTATGGATGCGTGACATAAACTTCAGGTGGTTGAGGTATATCACTAACATAGTGGAATTTTGCGGCAGGCTTTGGTTGTTCCGAAGCGGATCCTATCTCTTTTGCCTTTTGTTTTTTTGCGTAAGATGCAAGTGTGTTGATTACATGTGCGCGAAGATCGTCAGGATTTTTGAAAAAGTTCACAACGCGCTCAGCGCCCAACCTACGCCGCAATGCATCCAGTTTTTCTCCTCCAATTCCCTTTTCGATGTCAGAAACCTTTAAACTGTGGTCTTCATGCATTAGGAAAATAAATCGGGGAATGCCGCGTTCAACTGCACGATCGTATTCCATTTCCGTAACCGATATTTGTTTTGGATTATTTTCTTTCGGAATGTAACCATAACGATAGGCAAAGACACCAACGTACACGTCCGCCTCATCAACCATTTTAAGTGCTGTAGTGATAGCCTCCGCATCGCCGGCGAGAAGGTGTTCCATCATTACCGGAAACATTCCTTGCCGGAGACACGCATCTTTTACCTGTTCACGATGCTTGGGAAGATCAACTATCGTGCTGCTGATCATTACTTTGAGGACGTTTTTTCTTTCAGCCATAAGTTATGGGTATTTATGAGTTTCAACAAATCCTATTGATTTAATTCAGGCTGATTATATCCGACTTTTTTGCAGTTTGAGCAAGGATTTTTGCGGAAAAACAAAAAGACAGGCTCAATTAAGAATCTGTCTTTTTACATTTGGTGCCCAGGACTGGAATCGAACCAGCACGGATCGCTCCACACGCCCCTCAAACGTGCGCGTCTACCAATTCCGCCACCTGGGCATAGAAGGCGTGTTAAACCTTCAAACTAATTTTCAAAGCGCGCGAATTATTTATTCGCCGGAGGTGCGGGGTTCACTCCTTCGATTGCGTCGGCCGGGGCCGTGTTGGTGATCACAGCCGAATTGGAATTCGAAACCGGAACCGCGGTATTTGCATCGCCGGTGTTTGCCGCCGGAGCATTTGTATTCGCATCGGGTGCCGGTGTCGGAGACGTGGTCGTCTCGATACCGGTTGATTGCAGCAGCGATGTATTTCCGCTCAAAGCGGGCATGGCCAGCATCAGGGCCGAAACCATAAAAGTGATGGCCGCGCCGATGGTGATCCGGGAAAGGATCGAAGCCGTGCCGCGCGGGCCAAAGGCCGTGCTCGAGACGTTGCTGGTAAAGAGCGCGCCGGCATCGGATTTGCCCGGCTGCAGCAGCACCGAAGCGATCAAAACCACGCACGCCATAAAAAATATTATTAATAAGATCGTTTGTATCAAAACCTGAGTCCTCTTAAATTACTTGTAATTAACTATTTTTGAAAAACTTTCCGCATCCAGACTAGCGCCGCCTACCAGCGCCCCGTCGATGTCTGCGTTTGTCATCAAACCCGCGATGTTGTCGGGTTTGACCGAGCCGCCGTAAAGTATTCGCGTGGCTTCAGAAACCGAAGGCGAGTGGCTTTCGGCCACCGTCGCACGAATAAATGCGTGCATTTCTTGAGCCTGTTCAGGCGTCGCCACCTTACCGGTGCCGATAGCCCAGACAGGCTCGTAAGCGATAATGATACGTTCCATATCAGCAACTGTCAAACCATCAAGACCGCTGATCAACTGAGCTTTGACAACATTTGCAGCGTTGCCGGCCTCTCTTTGATCAAGCATTTCGCCGACGCAGACTATCGCTGTCAGGCCGGCAGCCAGGGCCGATTTTGTCTTTTGATTGACAGATATGTCAGTTTCGCCGTAAAACTGGCGGCGCTCTGAGTGGCCTATGATCGCATGCGAGCATCCCGCGTCTTTTAACATCGACGGCGCGACCTCGCCGG
>DASYKT010000037.1:0-46562 GCA_035995185.1 Pyrinomonadaceae bacterium | reverse complement strand
AGCTCGCCCTTTTCCACTTGCGAAACCACCCCCAACTTAAAAGCCAGTCCATAATCTCGCTGCGTTCGCTTAACTCTTTTATTAACTCTCGCTTCCATAAATAAGTCGCCTTTCTGTCAACTCATTTCAGGACGAGACAGTTGGCTGAATTAATTAGCCGGTCACTGCGTTCGGCGGTACTGACCCATTGGTTTGTGCTCACATTACTAGATCTCTTTCGTTATAACCCGGGAAACAAACTGACCCGGATCGTAAAATTCTTTGTCAGCGGCGTTCCCGGATTTTGCGCATCCTGCACACTCAGCGTGAAATTCCAGGTTCCTCTCAAGACAGCCTTGCCATTAATTGTCCCTGTGGCCGGATCCAACCACATTCCCAGGGGCAGGCTGCCCGCCGTCACCGCCCAGATAAAATTTCCCGAGCCGCCCGAAACCTCCGCCGATTGGCGATAAAATCTTCCGCGTACTCCATTGGGGAAACTGCTCGTTAAGATCTGCAGCGGAGCAACAGCCGCAAATTCGTAAGCGCCGAGGTCGAGCGCCGCGCTGACCGGCCGCGCTTCGCTCATTTGATGTTTTACATAATGGCGAATGACGTTATTTGCCGAGGCATCGGCGTGCAAAACCGTTCCGGCATTGATCGCCGCCGAGCCGTTCACCAGATGAAAATCCTGCGCGGCAAAGTCAGCAAAGCCCGGCGCGATCCCGATAATAAAAGCCCCGGCCACCGTAACGCTGCCGCCAAAACCGCCGCCTTCATGCGAATTTCGCCAACCGGATTTTATCCAGTTGCTGCTGACGGTGAGCGTGCCTTCTTCGGCCAGCATTGCCAGGTTTGCACCGGCCGCGGTGTTGTAAAAAATATTGTTGCGCGCGTCGCAAGTCTCGTCGTTGGTCGAGAGGCGAAACAAAGTTGTGTTACCCGCGCGCGTGGACACGACCGTGTTGTTGTAAAAATAAAGTTTGCCTTTGCGATAGGTGGGTTCGTTGCCGCTGTCTCCGCCATAATGCGCGATCTGCGAATTTCCCGCGCCGTCTGGCTCGATCAGCAGATTTCCATAGACAAATGTTTTGTGATACGCCGGATCTTTTTGGATCTGCACGCTGTCTTCGGCATCGACCAGATCGAGCTGGCGGTTGCCGCTTTCTATCCAGTTATAACGAATGACGGTCTCGGCCGAGCGATCCTTGAGCGCATTGCCGTTCGACCCGGCGCGCAGCGGCCCGAAACGGTTGTACTGAAAAGTGATGCCGATCGCGGCGGTGTAGTTGTTGTGCTGAAAAGCGCTGCCCGCGATGCCGTTGCCGAAAATATAATTCCCTTCGACCAGGATGTCGCGCGAGACGGTGTCGTCCGATGAGGCGACAAAAAATCCGTTGGCGCTGTCGTGAATAATGCAATTACGAACGGTGATGTTCTCGCCCTTTTCCACATAGATCGACGAAGCCGCGCTCGTGTAATTCATCACCGTGCCCGTGTCGCTGGTGAATTGGTAATCGGGATGCGCGCTGCGAATGTCGAGATTTTCGATGGTGATGTATTTCGGCATCGTGTCGGCAGGCACATTGGCGCCGCCGATCTTTATCACGCCGCGCTCATCGCTCCAGAAATTCAAGCCCGCGGGCGTGACCGCGCCGCTGCCGTCGATGACCGGAAGCGCGCCGGTATTCGGATCAGGCACGCCGCGCACGGTGATCGGCGCCGCCGCGTTGCCCTGGCGGCAGATGACCCATTTTTCTTTGTACGGAGTCGCGCGCCAATAGATCAGGACCGTGTCGCCGGCCGTAAGCGTCGCCCAGGGAACTTCGGCAATAGTATCGAGCGGCGTGCCGGGTTTAACCTCATACACGGTCGCTTTGACCGGTGTCACAAATAAGGCCACGAAGAAAAATGCGGCCAGGAAAAACAGGCTTTTCATAATAATTCTCACTACTGAATTTTCGGGATGTTCCAAATATATCGAAGCTCGGAAGAAAAACTTTAGTCGAAGCAGTTGCCGCAATAGCGGTTAAAAGATGTTTAAAGTATAGCAGGCAGGGATAGTTGCGGTCTACAGAAATCTTGAGTGAATATAGTAGCGCCACCGTCCCGGTGGCTGTCCTGATGGCGTCCCGCCGTCAGTTTGAAATGCGCTGGCGCTACTAATAAAAACGGCCCCGTTCGTGATGAAAACAGGGCCGCGGCAAGTTACTACTTTATTTTACAGGAAGGGTTTAATTTACGTTATCTTCATCCTCGTCATTGTCATCGTCGTCATCATTGTCGACGTCTTTATCTTTGTGCTTGTCTTTTTCTTTATCCCACTTATTATCGTGACGCCGCACGCCGATCTTCATGCGGACCAATTCTTCGACGGTCACGTTAGGATTTTCGGCTTTTGCCTGGCGGACAAAATCCAGGGTGATGTTAAAGATCTTGAATTTAGTGGCTTCTTCGACAGAGAGACGCGTAAAGCCTTCGGCTTTTAATTCGTTGAGAAATTCGGGCGTGACCTTAAAGATGCGAAGCTTGACGGCTTCTTCCGACGAAAGATTGGGAAAATTCGTGGCCCTCATTTCGCGCAGGAATTCCGGCGTGATCTTAAAGATGCGCAGTTTGACCAATCCTTCCATCGAATCATTGGCGAAACCCATCTCTTTGACCTGCCGGGCAAAATCCGCGTCGATCTTAAAGATGCGCGCCTTGACCAGATCTTCCATCCCGAGGCCGGGGAAACCGATCGATTTCATCTCGGTCATGAACTGCGGCGTGACATTAAAGATGCGCGCTTTGAAAAGATCTTCGATACCCAGATCGCCAAAACCAGCCGAGCGCAGGTCATCGATAAAAGCCATCGTCAGGTTTAGAAAGGTGGCGGTAAAAAGCCTCTCCTGGCTGAGACCTGCGTAACCGCGCGACCTCATGTTTTCGACAAATGTCTGATTCGGGGTAAAGCGAAAAGTTCCGGTGCCGAGGCCGTTATGAAACACGCCTTCAAAATCGATCGTGCCGGCTTCGCGCACCATGCGGAAAGAAGCGGTCGAATTTGTGCTGTTGATCTGATCGAATGAAAGGCCCTCAAAATCGCTGATCTTATAGCCGGAGCCGTGGTTGTTGCGGCCGCCTTCGGTGCGCCTTTCCAGGCTAAGCTGGATCTCGCCCGTCTTTTCGGCTTTGGTTTCTTTATCGTAGCGGCGTTCGATCTTCCAGGTGCCGGTTATGGTAGTTTGGGCCTCGCTCTGTACAGTAGCCTGGACTGCGCCCGGAAGCGATGTCGCATAGGCGAGCGTGGCTGTAAGTATAAATAAAATAACGAATTTGATGGTTTTCATAGTCAGAGTCCTTGAGATAAAAATGTAAAAACATTCCCCAATCTACTCAATAAACACCACAGGGAGCGTTTTTGTGACAATTCACGGCAAAACTGTCAGAACCCGAAGCGGTAGCGAGGGGGTTCTTTTCAAAAATTAGTATGCGTTAAATGACTTGCAACGATGAAACCCCTCGCTACCGCTTCGGGTTCTGACTTCAAGCTCCTCTTTTCCGCTTAAATCATGAAGCCAGTTCTTTAAACGCCTGATCGGTAAATTTAAAGTGCCGCTCTTGCTGGTCGATCTCCGCGCCCAGTTTTTTATAAAAATTAACGGCCGGCGTATTCCAGTCGAGCACCATAAAATCCATTCGTTCAAGCCCTCGCTCTTTCGCCAGGCGGCAGATATAACGCAGCATCTTTTCACCCGTGCCGCCGCGGCGATGCGCGGGCTGTATATAAATGTCTTCCAGGTACATTCCGCGCTGCCCGCGAAAGGTGGCAAAGTTTGGATAAAAGATGGCGTAACCTACGGCCGCGTCGTCAATAAAGGCCACGATCGCTTCGGCTACAGAGGGTGCCGCGCCTTCGCCAAAAAGTGCCGCATTCAGTCGCTCTTCGTTTACTTCGAGGTAATCAAGCAAGCTTTCGTACTCGGCAAATTCGCGCAGCAGCGCGAGGATCGCGGGTATGTGCTCCGGTTTAGCTGATTCGATATTTAAAGACATAAATTCAGAAGGCAGCAGCAGCAGTAAGCAGTAACTGCGCAGTGCCGCTGCTACTGCTTACTTTTATTGGTTCCAAGCGAGCTGGCTTTTCAAACGCAGCACGGATTTTTCCTTGCCCAGCGTTTCAAAGATCGCCAGCATCGAAGGGCCGACCGCCTGGCCGGTCAGCAGCACGCGCGAAGCATTCATCACGGTGCCGAGCTTCGTTCCTTTTTCTTCGCAGAACCCCTTGACGACAATTTCCAGATTGTCGTGCGTAAAATCCTCGACGTTTTCCAAAACGGCGGCGAGTTCCGGCAGCCACTGTTTAAGCAGCGGCTCTTTACTCAAATGTTTGGCGATTGCTTCCGGATTGAAATCGTAATCCTCGCTAAAGAACGCGCGGCCCTGGTGTGAAAAATCTTTGAGCGTAAAAAAACGCTGGCGGATCAGATCGACGGTGGCTTCAAACCAGGCCTTGTCATCATCTTCGTATTCGTCGCGCCAGAGTTTTTCGCTTTTTAGCTCGGCTTTGACGAACGGCAGGAGACCTTCGACCGGCATCGTACGGATATACTCGGCGTTAAACCAGATGGCTTTATCGTCGGTCCAGCGTCGTGGATCGTTCGCATCGAAATTAAAGACCGCGTTGCTGCGATGGATCCCGTCGAGCGTAAATGCGCTGACAAGTTCGTCAAGCGTCATCAGTTCCTGTTCGGTTTTCGACGACCAGCCCAGCAGCGCCAGAAAATTTACGAACGCCGCGGCCAGGAAACCCGCATCGCGATAGGTCGTCATGGAAACGACCTCGCCGTGTTTGCGCTTCGACAGTTTGCCTTTATTGGGCGCCATGATCAGCGGCAGGTGCGCAAAGGTCGGCGGCGTAATGCCTAACGCTTCATAGATCAAAATTTGCTTGTGCGTATTGGTCAAATGATCCTGCCCGCGAATGACATTGGTGATCTCCATCTCGATGTCGTCGCACACCACGGCAAGGTTATACAGCGGATGAGAGTCAGAGCGCAGCAGCACCAGATCCTCGATCTCGCTGTATTCGCGCTCCTGCAAACCGTAAACCGAATCTTCGAATTTCGTCTTTCCGGTTTCAGCGACCTTCAGCCGGATAGCGAACGGCTCGCCGGCGTCGGCACGCTGCGCAGACTCGGCTTCGGGCAAATCGCGGTAGGGATTATCGCGCATATTTTTCTCGCCCTGTTGGGCGCGCGCGCGGTCCGCGATCGATGTTTTCACGTCACCGTCGGCGCGTTCTTCCTTTGGCGTAAAGTCGCGATAGGCTTTGCCTTCTTCCAATAAGTTCAGCGCGGTCGCGCGATGCTTCGGCGCGTTGTCGGATTGAAAAACTATTGTCTCGTCGTGCTGTAGCCCGAGCCATTCCAGACCTTCGAGGATCGAACGGGTCGATTCCTCGGTCGAGCGGGCCAGGTCGGTGTCTTCGATACGCAGCAAAAATTTTCCGCCGGTGTGCCGGGCGTAAAGATAATTAAAAAGCGCCGTGCGCGCAGAACCGATGTGTAAATAGCCCGTCGGTGACGGGGCGAAACGAACTCTTGTGGTCATAATTAGTGGTTTTGTAGCCAGTAGTCAGTAATTGGTAGTCAGAGGTAAATACTGACTAAATATAACCACTGACGAAATATTTAAAATATGATTATAACACCGGAAGCGCGGACGGCTCGTGCTCCGTAGCGCCGCCGTCTCGGCGGCTGTCCTGACGGCGTCCCGCCGTCAGATTCGAATGCGTGGGCGAGACGCCCACGCGACAGCCAGCGGGACGCTGGCGCTACCTAAAGCTTATGCTCGTGTTTTGGCCAATCTGCGTCGGGGGCAACCGGGTCGGGTTGAGACGCGCTGAGGTTATCCGGGCTGACATTGGCCACAATAAAATTCTCCGAAGCGACGGGCGTGCCCGCCAGCCGGCGGAGCATCGCGATCTGCCCGGCGTGGGTCATCGCGTCTGAGAAGGGGCCCTGCAGCATTCGCTCTTCGGTCGTGTTTTCAAGCGGCGTATCCGAGTGGATATATTTACCCAGGTCTTCGAGCATTTCGTGAAAAGCTTCGATATCTTTTTGCCAATCCTCCGTCACGGGAAACGGATAGGTCCCGCCAATAAAAAAAGTTCGCGCATACCCGAGCACGCTGCGCATGTGAACGATCAGTTCGTGCGGAGTTCTGGTATTATTGCCGGCGCTAAAATTCGCAAATTCATCCGGCGCACCGCGCAGCGCCTTCTGCGTGCGATACGCCAGGGCCGCCAAAAAATGTCTCAGCATTTGCCGTTTTTCATTCATACATCACTTGTTCTGCGTTTAGTGTATTTCGTGGTCGTTTCTTTTTACAAAAATCTAACGCGAAGCACACTAAAAACACGAAATCTTAAGCTTTATACTTTTTCGTGCTTTTTCCAGGCCCGGTAATTTTTCGGAATATCCAAAATCTTTAATTTCTTCCAAACCTTGATGGCTTCTTCTTTGGTCGCGCCTTTTTCCGCCGCCAGATAGTCGCTGAGAAAATTAATATATCTGCCTGAAGGAATCCGGGCAAACGGCTCTTCACTTTGGTTTAACTCGATATATTTATTTACCAGGTCGCGATAGGTTATTTTAACGCCCCCGGTCAGCTGTTCTTCGCGCCAGCGGTTCAGACGGTAGCGCGCGCCCGATCGCCTTTTTAATCCGGGCGCGATCTTCAACGCTTCTTTGACGATAAAATCTTTTGTTTCCCTATTGCTGGTGTAATTAACCACCGGAAGCTTGAGGTTCAAACCTTTTTCGATATCTTTTACGACTGCTGCATTGGGGCGCGTCAGATCTCTTTTGACCGAATTTTTTATCTTGCCGGTGCGGAGAAAAGAAATGATCTCTTTTTCCAGTTCGTCTTTTCTCAGCTTGCTCGCCGATGGGATGCCGATCTTTTTGGCGAACTTCTTGATCTCGGTCGCGTACCAATACCCGTTCTCAAATTGCTCTACGGTCATCGACGTGGAAAGTTTTTTGCTTACCGGCATAAATTTCTCAGGATGTTTTCCGCAAAAGATGAAAGACCGGCTTTTATTTCGCGTCGTAAATCTCTTTCATGAACCGCGCGATCTGCTGCTCGTTTTTACTGTCGCTTTTTTCAAATGCGGCGATGACGTTTTCGGCATCTTCCGCGCCTTTATTTTGATTTAGTTTTTTCTTTCCCTGCAGATCGGTTACTTCTATCTCAAAAGCGACGATGGCCTGGGCCCGGCTGGCCTTGTACTCGTATGGAATTTCCTGCCAGTTGGTTTCAAAATATTTAGGATCGAAAATCGCCATCAATTTTTCCAGCAGCGCGATATTTTCTTCGACCGTTTTAAATAATTTTACTTTGCCGTAAGCGTGAACGGCGACGTAGTTCCACGTCGGCACATTGAGTTTGTCGTTATAGAGCAGCGGCGAGATATAGGCGTGCGGTTCATGAAAGATCACCAGGACATCTTTCCCGCCAAGTTCTTTCCATTGCAGATTGGCCCTGGCCATATGCGCGGAGAGGATCAGCTTGTCATCCCGCTGTTCGACGATAAACGGCAGGTGAGTGGCGGTCGGATAATTATTCTCCGCCGAAACAAGCGTCGCAAAACTAAACTCGCGCATAAAAGCGAGCAGGCTTTCGACATCCGTTTCAGCAAAAAATTTTGGAATGTACATTTTATCTTGTCTGTCCCTGAAGCCTAAAAAAACTCCGCCGAAAGACAGGATAAAACAAAGATACTGAAAATTCTATTCTTCGCCTTGCTCTTCGTATGTCAGCTTGTAAGGGGAATCGTCAGGCGAGAAATCTTCGCGAGATATGGTGAAGTAGACGCACACATTATCGTAAAAGGTCTTCATCTCAGGATCTTTTTTCAGCCCGATCTTTTCCAAAACTTTTTGCGATGCCGTGTTTTCCGGCTGCGTGACCCCGGCGACGCTCTCCAGTTTTGCCGTTTCAAACGCGAACCTGAGCATCGACCGGGCGGCTTCCGTGGCAAATCCCTGGTCCCAGGCATTTTTGGAAAAACCGTAATAGATCTCTACCTGGGGGCTGCTGTTAAGGAATTGCAGCCCGCAATACCCGATCACCGTGTCATTTTCTTTGGTCGTCACAATGAGCATTCCAAAGCCCCTTTCCGTCCAGCGCTGGCGGGTGAGGGGGATAAATTCTTCCAGTTCTTCCCGGGTGCGAAATAAGATGATGGGGATGTACTTGGTAACGTCCGGATCGGACCAGAGAGACTCCAACGGTCGAACGTCTTCCGGTACGGGCGCCCGCAGTTTCAGCCGCGCAGTTTCAATTTGTGGGAATCGTATGTGCATTATTTCTATATATTTATAGCCGATGATCAGGAGTCAAAAGTCATTTTTTTACTGACTATTCACAGCTAACTACCGGCTACATTTTTATGATGGCGGAGACGACAGGATTCGAACCTGTGAAGGGCTTTTGGCCCTTAACGATTTAGCAAACCGCCGCTTTCAGCCGCTCAGCCACGTCTCCAAACCACATTTCATTCTAGCGGAGAGACAAACTTTGTCAAGTATTAGGCATCGAACCAAAACGACGTATACCGCTTCGTATCTTGACAGAATTGACTATTATTATGAAAATATTGGACAGACGCGGTTATTCACTTATTCGGGTTAAAAAATGACCATATCCAACCAGGGTTGAGGGCACGTCTTTGCCGGGCGGCCGCAAGCCATTTGTGGAGGAGAAGTTAGCTTAATAATGTTTTTGCCTGAAGCCTTAAAAAAAATAAGCTTCAATCTGTTCGTCATGGCTCTGCTGACGGGGGCGTTCGTCTGCGAAGCCGCAGCTGATGAAGGTGCAAATGAAGCCGCGAAGAATGTTGCTAAAAAATTTACGGTAAAACAAAAGCCGGCTGCTTATGGTGTGATCAAGGGCGTTATTATCGACGACCGCGGCAATCCGCTCGCTCGCGCCGTCATCTCTATTTTCCGCGCCGGCACCCTAAAGATTCTTAAACAAGTGACCAGCACCGCTGACGGGACATTTCTTACCAAGATCGTTCCCGGCACTTACAGCCTGCTCGCCAGGGCCGAAGGATATGATTCCGTTTCGCTAAACGACGTCGAAGTAGGCCGTTCGGCAGAGGTGTATTACGGGCTGCGGATGGAGCGCACCGGCAGCGGGCGTACATTTGCCGAGAAGAAGATCGATCGTGACAGCCCGAAGTGGCGGATACGCGCGGCGCAAAGCCAGCGCTCGATCTATCAGGCCGGCGAAGGAAACGACAGCACAGTAGCAAAAATTGAAAACAAGAGCGAGGTCATTGAAGAGCGCGTCGGCATTACCCCGGAAACGGAAAATTCCAGGAGAAAGCTTCGCGGGCAGAACCTGGTGGAGACATATGCGGCCGGCACTTCCGGCGGCGACCCGTACTTTGGAATTAATTTTGCCACCGTTCAGCCGCTTAGCGATAACACCAAGCTGATCCTGGCCGGCCAGACCGGTTCTTCATCTTCCGCTCCGAACAGATTAGAAACCACCCTTGAAACTAAAGTCCATAACAATCACCAGCTGCGCCTGACGGCCGGGGTGTCAAAATTGGGCACCTTTACTACCGGCAGGCAGGGTGAAGAAAAAGAACTCGGGCAGGTATCTTTCCAGGCGCTTGACCAATGGCAGGTGCGGGAAGGGTTCATCCTGGTCTACGGGTTTGATTACGCGCATTTTATCGGCGCGGGCAGCGGCAGCAGCGACAGCTCGATCTCTCCGCGGCTGGGCGTGCAGTATGATCTGAACGCCAAAACGCGGCTGACCGGGTCGTACACGACCAGTAACGAAGAGAGAGCCTGGCAGAGCGTGGTGGAAATGGAAGGCGAACCGATCCTTTTCCGCTCTTCGTCGATGGTCGAAGAGGTGGCGGAAAACGAAGGCCAGCCTGTAATGAATAAGAATAGCCGCTTTGAGGTCGGCATTGAACGCGTGCTCGATAACCGCTCTTCGGTGGAAGCAGCCGCGTTCTTTGACACATTTAGCGGAAGAGGCGTCGGCCTGGCCGGTTTGCCGATGGGCTTCCTCGGGGGCAATAACAGCAGCGACGAGACTTCGCCCATTCAAACCATAAATCAGAGCGGCAAGGCACAGGGCTTCAGGGTCACGTACAATCGCCGTTTTAGCAAGATGTTCAGTGCCGGGGCAGGATATGCCGTCGGGCGCGGCCAGAAGCTGTCACCGGCCCTTCTCAGCAATCCGCAGGCGATCTTTGAAAACGACATATTCCAGACATTTATCGCCCAATTTTCCGCCGATCTGCAAAAAGGCACCCGCGTGAAGACGATCTTCCGGCTTTCACCGCAGGCCACGGTTTTCGCCATCGACCCTTTTGCCGGGAAAATGGCCATTTACGACCCTTCCATCAGCGTTCTGATAGTTCAGTCGCTGCCTAACTGGGGACTGCCTTTCCGTGCCGAAGCGGTGATAGATGCCCGCAATCTGCTGGATTATGCCATTCAGGCGCAGACCGAAGAAGGCGCGGTCAAATTGAACTCCTGCGGGCGCGGTATTCGCGGCGGGATCTCGGTCAGGTTCTAAAATTCGTAAGTATTTTATTTACAAGGCGCGGCGGTCGGAATTTACGCCGCGATTTTCTTTGTCCAAAAACTTGGATAAAGACTAAAAAGCTGTAGGGAAATTAGTTCTGAATATTAGGTGATTTCCGGCGAATTGTTCGTTTATTTACTATTAGAGGCTTGTTAAAACGGGAAAAAACGAGCCTGCCGGAAAGGGCGATAAATACCTGTTAAATATCGCTGTTTTGGAACATCTTTTGCGTATAAACGAACTTAAGGTGAATTGTGCCCCGGATACTCGACGGGACACGTGCTGACTATGCAAAGAAAGATGCTGACAACCTGGAGTTGGATATTGCTGCTGGCGACGGCATTTTTCTCCGTTGGTGCGTCTCTCAATCTGCTGCAGCGGGCTACCCAGCCGCTTCCCCCCATCGACGGGGTGGGCTGGTCGGCCAAGGAAGACGGCATGTATGCCGGCAAGGTAAAGACCGGTTCGGCGGCCGACCGCGCGGGAATATTACCCGGCGACCGGCTGATCGCGATCAGCCTTAACAGCAGGGATTTTGACGAAGTGATCTCGCCGGCGGATGTGGCGATCTACCTGGATAAAGCCGGTGTCGACGGCAGCCTGACCTACTACTACCAGCGTCCTTCTTACGCATTCAACGATAATTATTACTACGCCGATCTGTCTCATATCGGCACCCAGGCCAGGTGGGATGCGTCCATCCTGCTGATGGCCCTGGTCGGGCTGATATACCTCAGCGTCGGCCTCTTCGTGCTCTTTAAGCAGGGCAGCAGTGTTCCATTCATCCTGCATTTCACCGCGCTGTGTCTGACGGCTTTTATTTTTCACATCTATCGCCCGCTGGGTACGGGACAAGACCTGGACCTGGCGATTGAATTGATCGATAATGCGGCCTTTGCCTTTTTTGCGCCGCTGTTCGTGCATTTCTGTCTTCGTTACCCGGTGCGGAGCGAGGTGTTTTTCAAAGGCTCTCGCTGGAACACCTATCTGTTTTATATTCCTGCGGTTTTGATAACTCTGAGCCTGACCTTTCTGTCGCTCTACTATCATTTCCTGCCGGAAAGCGCTACCGCGGCCATCGCGGCCTTTATCGACCGGTACAATCTGATCGGTAATTTTTACCTGGTAAATTTGCTTCATTTCACCGCCGGTATCGTGAGCGGTTCGACGGTGCTGCTCTGGAGATTTTTCAAGAACAAACAGACGATCGTCAGGCAAAGATTAAAGTGGGCGGTCTGGGGCACGATCGGCGCGGTGGTTCCTTCGGTAATATTCCAGGTACTCAGGCGTTCTTTCGATCTGCCGGACGATGATTGGCTCTCGGCGCTGACCATCCTGCCGATGGCGCTTATCCCGTTGACCTTTGGCCACTCGGTGATCCGTTACCGCCTGATGGATGTCGACGTCGTGGTACGCCGCGCTTTTGTCTACGCGATCACCACGCTTGCTTTGGCGATGATGATCGGCGGCCTGGCACTGGTGCTGGTGTTCCTGGCCATTGGCGACGGGCTTTCCAATTTTGAGATCACGCTGCGCGTGCTGGTGGCGGTGATAGCGATGGCCGTGATCGTGATGATCTCAGAGCCGATCAAGAATTTTTTGCAGGAGCGGGTGGACCGTTATTTTTACGGCGAGCGCTACGACCTCAGGCGCGGCCTGATGGATTTTGGCCGCACGCTTTCCGCTACGACCGCGCTTGAGCCGCTGCTTAACGCGCTGGTCAGCCGCCTGCAGCAGGTTTTGAATGTCGAAAAGGTCGCGGTGTTCATCGAAAACGATGGTGACGCCGAGCATTACCACGTCGCCAAATCAGCGGGCCTGAGCACCGGGTTTTCCGTGCCGAAAGATTTCCGTCACATGATCCGCACGCTTTCCGCGCATAAGAGCGTGATCCGCGCCGACGAACTGGGTTTGGCCGATATGGCCGAAAACGGGAACGGGAGCGGCTTTAATCCGCAGGAGCTTCACTATTATGTTCCCTGTGTCGTGCGCGGGCGAATGATCGCCGTGCTCGGGCTTGGGCGCGCCATCGACGGCTCGCTTCTCTCGTCAGAGGACATCGATATTTTGCATACGGTGGCGGGCTATGTGGCCGTGGCGATCGAGAACAGCTTGCTCTACCAGGAACAGACCCGCCGCGCCGAAGAGCTTGCGCTGCTCAAGGAATTTAACGAATCGATAGTCGAATCGGTCAACGTAGGCCTGCTGGCCGTGGACGAAAGGGGCCGCGTAAAAAGCTGCAACACGACCTTTGAGCAGCTGTTCGGCATCAGCCGTGAACAGGCGGTCGGCCATCGCGTGGAAAAACTTTTCGATCAAAAATTCGCGCAGAGCCTATTACAGCTTATCGGCAAGAGAAGCTGGCACCTGACCGAGCTGCGAAATGCTTATAAACTTTTTGCAGAAAGCCGCACGGGCGACGGGCTCATCCTGAATGTGGCGATCGCGCCGCTGCGCTCCACCGCCGGTGAAAACACGGGCGCGATCATCGTTTTAGAAGACGTGAGTTCGCGTTTGAAGCTGGAAGAACAATTACAGCAGCGCGAAAAACTTTCCAGTATCGGATTGCTTGCGGCCGGCGTGGCGCACGAGGTGAACACACCGCTGACCGGCGTTTCCAGCTATACGCAGATGCTGCTGGGGATGCTTTCGCCGGATGATCCTAAACACGCGCTGCTGGAAAAGGTGCATAAGCAAACGGAGCGCGCGTCTAACATAGTCAATAATCTTCTTAATTTTTCACGCGCGGGAAATTCCGAAGAGTTCATCGAACTCGATCTGAACCGCATTCTCGAAGATACTCTGCAGCTGCTGGAAGTTCAGCTGCGCCGCAGCCAGATCGAACTCGAAAAAGATTATACGCCGCAGCTTCCCGCCACTTTTGGCAACGCGGGAAAACTGCAGCAGGTATTTACCAACCTCATTCTTAATGCGCGCGATGCGATGCCCGAAGGCGGAAAAATAACCCTCAGCACGCGAATGACCGATGACGGCGTAGAGATACAGATCAGCGACAACGGCGAAGGTATTGCGCCGGAAAATCTTACCAAGATCTATGACCCCTTCTTTACCACCAAAGAGGTAGGAAAAGGAACCGGGCTCGGGCTGGCGGTCAGCTACGGCATAGTGCAGGAACACTCAGGCGAGATAAAAGTCGAAAGCCGCCTGGGTGAAGGAACGACCTTCCGGCTGCTCTTTCCGGCTGCCGAACCCATCAAAAAACGCAAAGCCGCTAATACCTGACACAGCTGGATAAAAATGCACAAGTTCATTTCTTTTAACGGTGAAATTTGTAATCCCGCGGACGCCCGGGTGCCGGCGCTCTCGTCTGCTGCGCTTTACGGCTGGGGTATTTTTACTTCGCTCGGCATCTATGGCGGCCTCCCGTTCTTGTGGGAAAAACATTGGAGCCGGCTGATCGAATACGCGGCGGCCGTAGGTATAGACATCTCTGAGATCACGGAAAGAGAGTTGCATGAAAATCTCATCGCCGTCATCTCCGCCAATAAATTGAGGGACGCCCGGGCCCGCATCACTTTTTTTGACAACGCTGCCGGTTTTTGGAATTGCGCGGCGACAGATAAGACGAATGTATTGATAGCGACGGCTGATTTTCGCGATATGCCGGAAAAATTCGCGCTGACGGTTTCGCCTTACCGGGTAAATTCCACCTCCGCGCTGGTCGGGCTAAAATCCTGCAATTACCTGGAAAACCTGCTGGCCTGGGAGAGGGCCAAGGACGCCGGGTTTGATGAAGCTTTGCGTCTGAATGAAAAAGGCGAGGTCACCTCGGGCTGTATCGCCAACGTGTTCTGGGTAAAAGGTGAAAAGCTCTATACGCCTTCACTAAAAACGGGGGCTTTGTCAGGTACGATGCGCGCTTATGTTATCGAACAGGCGAGGGAAAACGGCGTGGAATGCCTGGAAGTGAAATTCGGCATCGAACAGCTTTACGAAGCTGACGAATGTTTTCTTACTTCGGCCGGTATCGGTATCAGAAACGTTTCGCGGATCGATGAAACGAAATATAAAAGCGGCAAGTTCGTGCAGCAGCTCGAAGGCGTTTTACAGGTTTAGTTGGCTTTGCCTATGAAAGTCGCGGATATCGGCCACTAATTACACAAATAACACGAATGAAGATTCTTATTCGTGTTATTTGTGTAATTAGTGGTTAATAATGAATACATGGTTTTACTAGCTGCGTGATGGTGGTGGCCGCCTAAAAGACAGCACTCAAAACAAGTCCTGATAAAGTCTCTCAGTAGCCTCTATCATTTTTTCCAGAGCGAAATTCTTTTGCGCGATCTCCTGATTTATCCGTCCATTCTCATCTCTTTTTTCCTTATCGCTTAAAAACAAATTCACCGCGTTGGCGAGTTTTAGCGGATCTCCGATGGGGATCAGGCCTTTCTCGCCCAGCAGTTCTTTTGCTCCCTCGGTGTCAGTGGATACTATCGCGCACCCGGAAGCCATCGCTTCTAATATCGCCAGCCCGAAACTTTCCGAATGCGAAGCGGAAACAAAAACGTCCGCCGCGTGGAGCAGCGGCCCGGTATCGTCGACCCGCTCGATCCAGATGAACCGGTCCTCCGCGCCGATGGCCGCGGCCAGATCCTTTAGATGTTTTAGATAACCGCTCCCGGAGTTGTCCGCACCGGCAATGACAAAATAAGTTTCCGGAAAGCTCTGCAGGATCATCTCCGCCGCAAGCAAAAGGTCTTCCTGGCCTTTTAATTTTTTTAGTTCGCCGACGGCGCCGACCAGCGGAACATCGCGCGGGATGCCATGCAAGCTTCTAAACTCCGCCCTCAGATCTTCGTGTGGTGCGTCACGCCAGTGGCTGACATCGATGCCGTTGGGTATTGTTACGATCTTTTCGGGAGGAAATATACGCTCTTCCGTCATTTGATCTGCGACTGCCCCGGAAACGGCGATAGCGCGCGAAACGTTGGCCAGGGCAAACCGGTGGAGGGTTTTCATCGGAAAAAGAACATGGCGCGTCAGAACGAACTTTGCGCCCCCAGCCGATCGCGCCATTCGCGCGGCGAGCGACACGGGAAAATAATCGCGCGCCAGGTGGGCGTGAACGATTTCAATTCCATGTGTCCTGATCAATGCAGCGAGCTGCCGGGTGGCGGAAATATCCAAGGCGCTGCGCACATTCACCGGCAAAATATTTTCCGGTGGCAAGACTATCTTTCCCTTCTCTCCCTGCAGGGGCGAGTCTTTAGGCGCGGCGAGAAAAACTTCGTGGCCCCGGCGGGTCAGGCCGTTTATCAGATCGGCCAAATGTCTTTCGCCTCCGCCGAAACTTTTCGCCGAGCTTACCTGTAAAATCCTCATCCGCTAAAGTAAAACAAAAAAGGCGTGTTTCGTAAAGAAACACGCCTCCCATAAAAACCCGGGGTTTGAGATTAGAAGTAAATCTCGCGCCGGGCTGCATCTGAAACACCTGGCTGCCAGGGTTTAAGTTGTTGGTGTTGATCTGTCCAGGGAACGGGGCCTTTCAAAGATGTAATCGGAACACAACAAAAGGCAAAAAAAGGGGGAAGGCGTTAGCCTTCCCCCTTCATTTTCAGTCCATTTCCAAATAACGAGCTTGAATTATTTATGCAAGCCTAGAAATGGAATTTTACTCCAAGTTGAATCTGGCGCGGGGCCAAATTGGTCGAGTTATTGATCGTCGTCGTCGATCCGAAGGTTGGATTATAAGTCAAAACTCCGGTCGTGAAATTGATGTTGGAGATATAAGTAGTATTCACACCAGTCACATTCGAACGATTAAAGATATTGAACCCCTCTGCGAGTATTTCAAGTTTCATATGTTCGGTAAAACTGATCCTTTTCGAGATACGCAGGTCTGTCGTCATGTAGTGCGGGCGACGATAGACGTTACGCAGGAAAGGGATGCCGATTACCCCGCCGGCACCGAATAGCGTGTTTGACGGAGTGCTGAAGCTCGGTGGGAACGTCGTTGGGATAGTCGCCTGCAGCCCGTATCCCGACGATACCACGAAGATAGGCGACACCTGTAAGTCTCCAAAGATCGCCTTGCCCACACCCGATTTTGCCAGGTTGAAGGTAGTGGCGGGAACCCAGACAGCGCTTGCGACAAACTTGTGCGGAATATTGTTACCCGAAAGACCCTCGTCGAACGACAGATCGAAAGGATCGCTGACGGTCATAAAGGATGCCGCAAAAGTTGCGAATTGCTGGCCAAAGTCGGTCGCCTTCGACCAGGTGTAATTTCCCTGTAAGCTCAATCCACTGGTCATGCGGCGCTGGATCTGCAGCACGAGAGCTTTATATTCGGAACTGGAAACGCTTTCCATATCAATGATGGAAGAGAAATTCGTTATGGGACGGGTCGTAGTCGAAGTATTACCGTAACTAAGGAAAAACGGGACCGTAAAAGTTGTTCCGTCCTCCGGGCCGCCGCTGATCGTATAGGTCTTAGTGGACGTCGGCGGCGGAAGGTTAAGATCTATGAATGCCGGCAGTTTTTTGGCCTTGGTGTAGAGAAACGATGCGGAAAACACCGTATTCTTCATGAGCTGGCGTTCAAAGATCACATCGATCTCGTTGACCTCAGGATTCTCGAAGTTCGGAGAGATCGTCGTTATGCTCAATCCCGCGCTGGATCTTGTCGGAGTTGCAGACAGGACGCTCGGGAAGCTGGGTGTCGCAATCGGATTTCCATTTGCGTCCACGAGGCCCACCGTCGTAGGAGTGATCGACTGGGCCGATAGTTGTGATCCCGGTCCCCCCGTATTAGTAACCGCGCTCGACAGGAATGTATTCGGCACGCGACCATAATAGATTCCATAGCCGCCCCGCAGCACCGTCTTGCCATTACCGAAAATATCCCATGCAGCACCGATCCGCGGTCCGAAATTATTTCCGTCGTTCGGGAAATTTGCGGTGCGGGCTATGATCGCGTTGGCCTCACCCTGTGTGTATCGCTGGGGTATCGTCGCAGTAAGCGTGTTCAGTGTCGGCGCAAGCGTGTTCGGGAACTGCGGCTCGGGGAATTTCTGAAAGTCCCAACGAACACCGGCATTAATAGTCAGTCTACGATTTACACGCCAGTCGTCCTGAATAAAAAACGCATAGTCAGGCGTTTTAAGCGTGTAATCCCTCAGACCGAACGCCTGCTGATAGGTCGCGTACCGCTTTTGAGACACAAGCGAATTGCTCGCTGTGGTGTAATCAGTTATGAAATCCTGGATGGTATTGTACGAGTATGAGCCGTACTCACTACGAAGATTGCTAATGTTATCCTTCGTAAATTTGATATCGAATCCTGTCTTCAGCGTATGGTTGCCCAGGACCGCCGTAACGGTATCGACGATCTGAGTCGTGTGTTCGTCAGGAAACTTGGCACGCTGAAAGTTAGTGCTCGTACCGAACTGGAAACCCACGTTAGCGGCAGTTGCGAATGAAACCGACGGTAACAGTCCGCCGATGGTTGTCCCGTGACCGGCCAGCGCAACTTCTTCCGGGGTTTCGGTCTGCAGGATAGACCGGGCATTTTCGCGGCCTATTTGAAAGCGCATCTCATTGACGATAGTGGGTGAAATGCTTGTCATCATTCGGGCATTGAATGTATCGATGTTCACAAAATCATCACCGAAATCCGCCGAGCCCACGTTGACGACGCTAGGGGTCTGAAATGAGTTTAGACCGTTGGTGCGGACGCGATTATACGAGAGAGTCAACGTATTGGCGGTGTTTATATTCCAATCGATTTTCGGGAACACGATCGTTTGATCCTGTTTTCTTGGCGCCGTTCCCGTAAGAGAGCGGAGGAAAGTAAGACTTGCGTCTGTTTGAGCCTGAGTTATTCCTCTGGCACACAAGGTATTACCGGCCGTAGAGCTGTTGTTGCAGGCTCCGTTTGTCGCAACCGCGATCGGGTTGAACGCAGTAGAGATCTGGGGCGTTGCCACGCCGGGGAAATCCCGCTTTTGCTGATCGTAGTTAAAGAAAAAGAACAGCTTGTCCTTTACGATCGGACCGCCGACACCTGCACCGAACTGATATCGAGCGTCCTTAGGTTTAACAGCGATGAGGCCCGTCGCTGTCGGAAGAAGGGCCGAAGGGTTGCGGGAACCCCATCGATTATCGCGGTCGAAGAAAAAGAACTGACCGCGAAATTCATTCGTACCGCTCTTTGTAACGGTGTTAATAACGCCGCCGGCAGCACGTCCGTACTCGGCCGAGAAGTTAGTGTTATTGACCTGAAACTCGCGTACAGCCGCCTGGCTCACCGAGTACTGGATACGTGTGCGGCCACGTTCCTCCGAGAAGAACATGTTGTTGTTGTCGGTACCGTCGAGCGTGTGGTTGTTCAAGAGCGACGAGAGGCCGCGAAAACTGTTAAGGCCAAAATCGCCTTCAGGATTTACACCCGGGGTCAGACGGGCAAAGTCGGATGCGCGACGTCCATTGATCGGCAGTTCGCTTATCTGCGTCTGGTCGATGTTGGTCGCATTGGCCATGTCGTTTGTGTTAATGACCGGCGCTTCGGCGGTAACATTCACCTGTGCGCTGGAGCCGGTTATCGACATCGATAGATCGAGCGATGTTTCACGGCCAACCTCGACGATGACGCTCGCAATTTTTGTCGGCGCAAAGCTACCGGAAGTGGCCTCGACAGAATAAGTGCCGGGTTCCAGATTTGTAACACGGTATTCGCCATCTCCCGATGAGTTGACGGTCGTGACCTTATTGGTCCCAAGATTGGTTATCGTAACGGTCGCGTTTGGAATTACCGCGCTCTGCGGGTCAACGACCTTGCCGCCGATCGCACCGGTAGTCTGGTTTTGCGCCAAAATGCCTGTCACGCCAATGGCGAGGCTTAGAGCCAAAAGCACAAGCAGATTAATTCCTCTCGAAAAAGTCTTTTTCATCATTATTGGACCTCTTATTTTATTTGTTTCAAAGTTGTTTAGTTTCAAAATTAGTGCCGAGTTTTCAAATTATCTCGTTTTTTGGATTTTGTTATCTCAGATTTTGGATTTTGGGAACGATCCAAATACCGAGAAAATCGAACAATCCGCGCCCTGGGTTCTTTCCACATTGGTATGTCGTTATAATTCACACGGTTACAGACCTATAGCCGTGACTCTGTATAAAGGATAAATTTTCCAAGAATATACCAGTCTGGGTTACAAAAAACAAGGCAAATAGAGTTCCCAAAACCCAGCCAATATCAATAAATAACAGGTTATGGGAAAAATACCATTAAAACAGCGTTAAATGAGTGTTACGCCGTTGTTTTCCGGCGAAATATCAAACCATTTCCGGACCGATGGCGGGCTTGTCCCGCCCGACCAAAAGCAGATATGAAAAGAGAGCGATACCCGTCAGAATGCCCGTTCCTATCTTCAGAGATGCCGGTAAAGCCGACGGCGAGATGAACCCTTCGATGATGCCGGCGATAACCAGCACAAAGGCGCACCCGATCACCAGCCGGATAGCTTCCAGCCCGCTTTTCTTGATCGCTTCGATCCGGGAAAGATCGCCGGGCACCAAAATGGAATAACCGATCATCATGCCGGCCCCGCCGCAAAGAAAAATACAGGAAAGCTCCAGCACGCCATGTCCGACGACGAAGGTTGCCAGGGCATCGCCAAACTCCGGTTTGAGCTGGTAGCACACGGCAAAGATCGCGCCGAACCTGCCGCCT
Source organism: Pyrinomonadaceae bacterium (assembly GCA_035995185.1). Taxonomy (GTDB): domain Bacteria; phylum Acidobacteriota; class Blastocatellia; order Pyrinomonadales; family Pyrinomonadaceae; genus DASYKT01. The sequence goes on along the minus strand of DASYKT010000037.1, from coordinate 26,287 downwards.
TCGAAAGCCATGTCATACAGCGCTCCGATACCGAAAAAGACCCCGGACGCAAACGCGCTGAAAGTAACATAGATGTTATTGGTCATTATCTGGCTGGCGCCGACCTGATTGCCGGTCGTGTTAAGGCCTTCCCACCAGTGATTGTCCGCTTCGACGTCATAACGGATCTCGCCCAAATAAACGAACTCCGCAAATGCGATGTCGTTCCAGGTGGCGAAAAAAGAAAGGACCGCCGCCAGCAGAAATGTGCCAAAAGCTATGGCGGTAAATTTCCATGTGCGCCGGAACGCCTGCGGAAATTCTCGCAGAAAAAATTGCTTGATCATGGAAAAGCCGCGGCTTTCCGCGCGGTAAATTTTACCGTGCGCGCGAATAACCAGGCTGTTGAGGTAATTGATGAGTTTCGGATCGCGCGTCTCGGCGCGGGCGATCGCCAGATCGGAAGCAGCCCGCCGGTACAGCTGACCCAGTTCACGCACTTCTTCGCGCGTCAGGCTGCGCAGCGTGGCACTTTCGATCATTCCCAGCAGATCTTCCAGCCGCTCCCAATCGTTTTTACGTTTGTCTATGAAACGATTCATAAAAACAGAGTTCAAGGTTCGAAGTTCAAGGTTTAAGTCTTAACTTTGAACCTTAAACTTTGAACTCTGAGCCAAGAGTTACCTCGCCAAGATAGCATAGGCCGTGAGCCGGCTGCCATCGGCGGAGTAAAGAAGCCCCTCGATCTCGTCGGTAATAAAGCGCTGATCGGGTTCGCTCACGGGCACGAATCGCTGCGTCGCGCCGTTATTTATATTGACGCCCGCCAGGCCTTTGCGGCCATACGGTTTTGGCAGGTCGGTATAAAAATACATATACTGCCCGCGCAATTCCGACAATCTTTTGCGCCGCAGAAAATAATCCGAAAGTTTATCCAGCTGCCGCGCCGGGTCCAGCCGGTCGAGCAAACGCTCCTTTACATCCGAACCGGAAGGCGACGGGATGGAAGGGCGAAAGTTCGGAAGCGTGGGCCGGACAAAGGTCTGCCCGCCCTGAATATAATTTCGCAATGTGCCGAATGTTCGAATGCCGGAGGGAATATAATTCTGCGCCTGATTTGCCGCCAGCGTCGTCAGGTTCACCGAGGAAAAATGCGATCGCAATCCCGACCAGCGAAGTGAATTGACGGCGCGGAGCGCGCTTAAGCCGCCGCGGGCAAAACTGTAAGCCGAACTAACGGTGCTGCCGTAGCGAAAATAAAGCGCCGCCGCGCGGGCCGCGATCCCCGCCACGATGCGAAAGATGCCGCGGTCAGGAGATTTGTATTTTACTTTCCACACCGGCGTGCTTTCTTTGCTGTTTAAACTTTGCGGGGAAAAAGCCGCGATCTCGTTGCGGCCGCCGACCACCAGTTCACCGCGTTCATTGATCAAAACAAACGCCGCTTTTTCTATCTCGTGCGGTGTTTTTCCGGTGCGCTTTCCCGAACCGGCGTCCACGGTGGTCACTTCATTCTTGTCCGCGAAAACGATCGTGTTCTGATCGGCGAAAATAAAATTCGTCAGCCCTTTATCTGCGTCTTTGTAGCGCCACTTTGTTTTTCCGTCAGTGATGTCGATCGCCGAGATACCGTAGGAACCCCGGTCTTCGGTCTCGCCGTCTTTTAACCGCGTAAATTGCCCGCCCGTGCGCACGTAAAGCGTTCTTCCCACCAGGGCCATCTCCGGCGTCACGCCGAGGTCTTTCGCTTCCCATTCGACACGTCCGGTCGTGCGCGAAACCGCGCGTATTTTTCCGTGGCCTGACAGGTAGACATTTTTTTCATCAAAGACCGGATCGGCTTCGGTCAGCGCGAGGCCGCCTTCGTTGACCTGAAATTTTTCGCGGTCGACCTCTTTGCCGCTGCGCCCGTCATAGATGGTTGAGCCTTCGTAAAAGAGATAAAGCCTGCCGTCGAGAAAAAGCGGAGCGCGGTAATTGTCCAGCGTGAAAATCGTTTCCTTATCTTCATCGAAATTTGCCGGTATCATATCGACATCGCTGTCGAGTTCTTTTTTCCAGATCTCATTGCCGCTCGATAACTGCAGCACGTGCATCACCGGGTTGCGCTTAAATTCCTCGCCGGGTTTGCCCTTGGCTTTTTTTACCAGCACTACACAGAGCAGGTCGTTATCCGGATCGACCGCCAGCTGCATCACGTCGCCCTTTACTCGCTCGCTGCGCCAGAGCGCGTTGCCCGTCGCGATATCGATCGCTTCCAGCCGCGATTTATCGCCCGCGTCCAGACCGAGCAGGACCAGGTCCGTTCCCGGCACCGGCGTGATCGCGTTTTCATCCAAACCGCTGTGCCCGCGCCGCCAGAGCGTCTCGCCGGTCTTGCCGTCGATCGCGTAAAGGCTGCCCACCGTCCCGGTAAGAATAATGCCGAAATCGGTGGTTTGGTAAAACTGAATTTTATTGTCGAGATTTGCCTGCCACGCAGATTGGGCCGGTGTAAGAGTGAAAAACAGAGCGAGAAGGAATATTGCCGGTAAAACTTTCATGCATATATTTTAACGCGAATCGGCTGCTAATGGTTAGGTTTTTAGGTAATAGGTCAATTTGAAAACAGTGATATCCGCGTAGCGGACGGGAGAGAATAGCCCAGGGCTTTAGCCCTGGGTAACGACGATCAATTTAAATGTTAGCCCTGAAGGGGCGGCAGAACTGACTGGAGTTCTGCCGCCCCTTCAGGGCTGGAGTATTTTGGAATTTCAGATACCCAGGGTGGCGCTCGCTTCGCTCACTTACCCTGGGCTATTTTCTTTGTCCCCGCCCGGGGACTTTTTAGGATAAATTGTCAAAACAGTGGCATTTAAAATTTGACGAAGTCTTATTTACAAGGCGGGCGTTCTTCATCGTCCGGCTTTTTTTTAGGTTCCGGAGTTTTGGCCGGTGTCGGGGCCGGCGTAGCAGAAGCTTCGGCGGCAGCGGCGGTATTCTTCTTAGTTTTTTTAACAGCCGCTTTTTTAGGTTCGGTTTTCGCGGGCGCCGCAGCCTTGGTGTCGTTAGCGTCCAGTTTCTCTTTTTCGTCGCGTCCGCGGTCCGCTTCGCGCGAAAGGTTAGCGCCGGCCTCGCCGGTCACTGCTCTTCGGCTGCGGTCTTTGTCGCTGCTGCCGTCGGGTGTCAATATATTATTTTGAACGTTATTGTTCCGGAAATTATCCTGACTCCTGGTTACCTGATCGGCCGGGATCTGCTGTGGTTTGGCCATGCGCAATTCTTCCTGGCGAATGCCCGTTGCCGGGGCCGGAGGAGGAGGCGGCGCGGCTTCAGTGGAGATCCCGTCAATAACCACGGGAACCGATTTAAGTTTAGGTTGTTCTTTCAGTTCGGCCGGGCCCTCGTTGTCCTTGCGCAGCGTCGAGGCAGCGTTTGAAGTGGTGTTGGCGGCAAAAGTGCCGCCCACGGGAATGCCCTGCGTCGGACCGGAAAAAGCTCCGCCTATCGCGGTATTCGCCGCCGAAGCCATCGGCGAGGTATTGGCCGCCGTATCGGTATTCATCACCGGGGCCGTCTCATTCTTCGAAGTGTCTTGTAATTGATCGGAAACCGCTTTTGTGGCGGCAGACAATTCCTTGTTTGAAACCTGCGCCATCTCGGCTCCGCTGTAACTGTTGCGGAGAACCATCAACCCAATAGCGCCGGTGAATAACACAACGAGCGCCGCCATCCCGTAGGCCAGCGTCGGAAACTTAAAGACGCCCAGGATGCGTTCGATCAGCGAAGATCCTTCTGCTGCCGGTGTCGCGACGGCAAAAGCCGCCGCCGGTTTTTCTTCTTCCTGATTCTCAAAAAAAACCAGGTTCGACAGGATCGTGCGGCAATTTCCGCAATCGACCAGATGCTCCATGGCGCGCGCGCGGGCCTTAACCGGCAGCGCGTTAGCTGAAAAAGCCGCGAGTTCATCTGCGTCGAGATGTGCTTCCGCTGCCGGGCGAGGGGTTTCCTGCCGCGCCGCCTGCCGCAAAAGAGCATCTATTTCCTTGTCGAAATTAAGTTCCATCACTTCCTATCTTTTTCGGTTGTCGCGGATGAATAAAGAATAGTATAGATATTCACCCGTTAAACCGGGCGTTCTTGCTGCCACTTTAAAGAACGCTTTGCCTTACAATTTCTTGCAGCATAACCCCTAAGATCAATGCTGCGAACATTTTCTCCAGATCTATGCCCAATTTGGCGGCCGTTTCGGAGAGGTAATTTTTAACCTCGTCATGCTGCCAGCCTTTATCCGCCTGCAGCCGTTTTTCCACCCCTTTGCGCAGGTCGGATTGAATTTTTACCAGCCGGCGGCTGGCCGTCGCCTCGTGAAAACCGAGCATCTGTCCGATCTCTTTTAACCGTAAACTATCAAAATAATAGAGTTTTATGATCAGGCGGTCTTCGGTTTCCAGCGACGCGATGGTTTCTTTGAGCGCGGCGGAAACATCGGCCATCGCTTCTTTCCCGCTAAATGCTTCCTCGGGGCTTTCCACCACACCCATAAAATGGGCGTTGTCGCTATTTTCCGCCGATTCCGATGCCAGGTTCTCAAATTCCCGGTCTTCCTCTATCTGCACAAAACGAGAGAGTTTACGGTGCTGATCGATGGCCAGCTGATGCACCACCGCGCGCAGCCACCCGGCCAGCGAGCCGCGCCCTGAATAATACGCAATTTTCCCGGTCGGGTTGCCATCCGCATCGGTTTTTAGCCCATGCAGCTCGGCCCAGATCGAATTTGCCAGGTCGTCGACGTCCTCGGTATTAGAGCAAAAATTCCGCGCGGTCGATTTCACGACCGAGTTAAAACTGGTCACCAGATCGTTCCACGCCTGCTCGTCGCCGCGTTCGCAAGCCGCGATAAGGCACAGGTCATCGGCCCTTAAGGCTTCGATAAACTCTTTGATATCAGGTTTTGCCACGCCCGGCACATCTCGCAGCAGGTATTTGTCGAGCGACTTGCTGACCCGCGGCAGCAGGTCGTCCGCCGTCAACCCGCGCGCGTTCCCCGCCAGCGAGATCAGGCGTGAAACGCTCTCGCGTATCTGGGTTTCATATTTTTGCGTCGCTACGTTCACAGATTTGGCACAGGTTTGGTACAGGTTCGATTTTAGCGAGAGTTTATCACAAAATCGCGGCTTGCGATGAGTCTCAAATCTATCTAGGATAGAGACTTGTTTTCACGCTGAGGTTGCCCCAAATGCTAAAGGCCTTTATGCACCGGCGCGAGCGCTATCTCGCAATGCTCAATGACGACCGCCTGGTGCGGCCGTTTGCCTGGGGCGGCGAATTTCTCGGGCTGGGCAGTAACGGTCCAAACGCTGAAGCCCCCGCCGAAGCGATCCGCAAATACGCGGCCGAGGCTTTTAAGAACAGCGACGAATTTTTCCATCTGCCGGAGATCGCGGACTTTGATCTGCAAAACGATCTTCTTTCCTGGACCAGCGCCGTCGAAACTCCGACCAAAGAAAACAATATAGCCCGCGCACGACTTTTTCCCGCAAAGAATAGACGCGCCGCTGTGGTGGTTTTGCCGCACTGGAACGCCAGGGCCGGAAGCTATTTCGACCTCTGTAAAGTATTTAACCGTTTTGGCATAGCGGCGCTGCGCCTGACCTTGCCCTATCACGAAGAACGGCGCGAATCGCAGGACGCGCGCGCCGATCAATTTGTATCTCCAAATATCGGGCGCACTATTCAATCCGTCCGCCAGGCCGTGCTCGACACGCGCGCGGCCGTGCGCTGGCTAAAACAGCAGGGTTACGCGAAAGTAGGCGTCGTGGGAACGAGCATCGGATCCTGCACGGCGTTTCTCGCCACGGTGCACGACGGCGATATCGACGCGGGCGTCTACAATCACGTCTCCGGATATTTTGCCGATGTGACGTGGCGCGGGCTTTCGACCTATCACGTGCGCGAAGGGCTGGAAGAAAAAGTGACGCTTGAGCAGCTGCGCGATCTGTGGCTGCCGATCAGCCCTCTGCCTTATCTCGACAAGCTGAAAGCAAAACCGGTCCGCCCGCTGAAATTCATCTACACGCTTTACGACCTGACCTTTCCCCACGATCTTTCGCTTCAGGTGCGCCAAAAATTTATCGAAGAAAAGATTCCCGCGAGTTTTTCCTGGCTGCCGTGCGGGCATTATACTCTCGGTGAAAAACCGTGGGTCTATCTGGACGGTTACAAGATCGTTTCGTTTTTGCGCAGGCATTTGCGGGGCGTGAGCATTACTTAGTCTTCACCGCGCCAGCGGTGAATTGAATGTAGCCGTGGATTTCAATCCACGGTAACGATAAAAATAATGTACGTCGCGTCAGCGACGAATGAACCCAACCGTCGCTGACGCGACGCAATGGATGTATATCCCAACGACCGTGGGTTAAAACCCACGGCTATTATCAGCGGGCGCTACGCGCCCGAAAGTCTTTTTGGTTCTAATGGAAGCATCGTTCTAAACATTGCGCGCTGCCTCGATTATCATTAAAGTTAAAAGAAAAAACTCCGGGGGATCATAAAACTCAAATGATAAAAAGATCTGTCATGATCGTTTTGATCGCGATCGTTTCGGCGTCCGCGATATTCGCGCAAAAGAAACCTGCACCGCCAAAACCAAACGCCGATGTCGTCGCGATGTTGAAAAATATTTCAGCGAAGAATATCGAAGCGACGATCCGCAAACTCGTCAGCTTTGGCACGCGCAATACTTTGTCGGAACAGAACGATCCGAATCGCGGCGTCGGCGCGGCGCGCGATTGGCTGTATGGCGAATTTCAAAAGATCAGCGCCGATTGCGGCGGCTGCTTACAGGTCGAAAAGCAGACCTTTCTGCAGGAGAAAGCCAATCGCGTTCCGGAGCCGACAAATCTGACGAATGTGGTGGCGACCTTAAAGGGCACGACCGATCCCGGCCGAGTCTATGTCGTCTCCGGGCATTACGATTCGATGTGCAGTTCGCCGACCGACGCCAAGTGCGATGCGCCCGGCGCGAACGACGACGCTTCGGGGACCGCCACGGTGCTTGAAGCCGCGCGCGTGATGTCGAAATATAAATTCGACGCGACAATCGTTTTTATGGCCGTGCCCGGCGAAGAGCAAGGTCTGCTGGGCGCCGCTTATTTTGCCAAGCAGGCGGAGGCAAACAAAACCAACATCGAGGGAATGTTCACCAACGACATCGTGGGCGGCGTGACCTCGCAGAAAAATATGCCGGACCGAAATGCCGTGCGTGTTTTTAGCGAAGGCGTACCGACCAAGGAAAGTGAAGCCGAAGCGAATACGCGGCGGGGCGTCGGCGGCGAAAACGATTCGCAGTCGCGACAGCTGGCGCGTTTTATCAAAGAGACGGGCGACCGCTACCTGCCGAAATTTCCCGTGCGGATGATGTACCGCCGCGACCGCTACCTGCGCGGCGGCGACCACATCCCGTTTCTCGAACGCGGTTTTACCGCTGTGCGCATCACTGAAATGCACGAAGACTATACGCACCAGCACCAAAATGTGCGCATGGAAAACGGCGTGCAATACGGCGACCTGCCGGAGTTTGTCGATTTTGAATACGTGGCAAATATCGCGCGGATAAATACCGCCAGCCTGGCCTGCCTGGCGATGGCCCCGGCCAAGCCGAGAAACGTCGGGACCGTGACCGCGCGGCTTACAAACGACACGGAGCTCAAATGGGACGCGAACAACGACGCCGATATCGCGGGCTATGAAATAGTCTGGCGCGACACCACTTCGCCGGTTTGGACAAATGCGCTAAACGTAGGCAACGTCACGACTTATGTGATGAAGGCGATGTCCAAGGACAACTTCTTTTTCGGCGTTCGCGCGGTGGATAAAGCCGGTAATAAAAGCCCGGTGGTCTATCCGCGGCCCGTGAGGTAAGTTATGGATAAGCAAAAGGAAAGAGGTTTAGAAATTTTCCGGCAGATTGACGAAATTTTATTTAAGTATTGGGATCCTATTGGTATCAACAAACTTGTTCCACGCGGAGAGTATGAAGCCTATGTCGGAGGAGTTTACCGTCCTGGTATCAGGCCCGTCCAGAGAGCAGGTACTTGACCATTTAATAGGAGTTGAAACCGCGTCTATCGGTGTTAATACCTCAGATGAACAGCGAAATAGAGCGGTCGATAAGTTATTGGAACTGAATGTTTTCTTAGACGGATAAATTTTTTTACCGGACATTGTCCTTTTTTTGAAAACTCGTTCGTCTAGTAATCGAAGGCTAACAAAGCTTAAAATTAAAAGGACAAAATAAGGAGAAATATTATGCCGAATTATATGATGCTGCTGCACGAAGCCCCACCGGATTTCAGTAAATTTTCCGCCGCCGATATCCAGGGAATAATCAACGATTACAAGAATTGGCGAAACGGCGTGGCCGAAAAAGGCAAACTGGCCGGCGGCGCCAAGCTGCGTGACGAAGGCGGAAAACATATCAGCGGAGCGAACGGCGAGATCCGCGTGACCGACGGCCCCTTTGCCGAAGCCAAGGAAGTGATCGGCGGATTTTTTACCATCACGGCCGATAATTATGACGAAGCGGTCGAGCTTTGCAAAGACTGCCCGCATTTGAAATACGGCGGGCGTATCGAGCTGCGCGAAGTCGAGCCGACCCCGTAAGCCCCGTAATCAATGTCAGCACCGGCAGAAGAAAATACGATCACCGAATCAATTGGCGAATCGATCGACCATCTGTTCCGCCACCAGGCAGGGCAGATGGTTTCTGTTTTGTCGCGAATTTTTGGCATCGGCAATCTCGACCTGATCGAAGACGCCGTGCAGGATGCGCTGGTGGCGGCGCTAAGAGTGTGGCCCTACAACGGGTTTCCCGAAAATCAAAAAGCGTGGTTGATAGAGACCGCCAAAAACCGCGTGCTCGACCGCCTGCGCTACGGCCGGAGGTTTACCGGTGAAGATATCGGGACGGCGGAATACGACCTGCCCGCCCTTAAAATGGGTGAAACACAAACCGAAACCTATTATGCCAGAGAGATTTCCGAAGACCAGTTGCGGATGATCTTTGCCTGCTGCCACCCGCTGATCGCGCCCGACGCCCAGGTGGCGCTGACGCTGAAGATCGTCGGCGGTTTTAGCGTGTCTGAAATTGCCCGCGCGTTTTTGGCCAGGGATGACGCGATCGCCAAGATGCTCACGCGCGCGAAACAAAAGCTGCGCGAAAATAAAGTGCAGTTGGAAATGCCGGAACCCGCGGAAATTCCCGCGCGGCTGGAAGCGGTCACCAAGGTGCTCTATCTGATGTTTAACGAAGGGTATTCCGCCTCCGAAGGCGAAGAGCTGGTGCGCAAAGACCTCTGTTTTGAGGCCATTCGCCTGTGCGAATTTTTAGCGTCGCATCCTTTGACCGATACTCCGAAAATAAATGCGCTGGCGGCATTGTTTTTATTCCAGGGCGCGCGGCTTTCTTCGCGCAGCAACACGCGAGGCGAACTTTTGCTGCTGTCGGAACAGGACCGTTCGCTGTGGGACCAGGCGATGATTGCGCGCGCGATGGCCTTCATGCGGCTTTCGGCCCGCGGCGATGAATTGACCGAGCATCATCTCGAAGCCGAGATCGCATCCGCTTATACGCTGGCGGAAACTTTCGAAGATACCGACTGGCGGCGCATTTTAGATTGCTACAAACTGCTGCAGAAAAGAACGTTTTCCCCCATCGTCGAGCTCAACCGGATAATCGTGCTGTCAAAAATTCACGGAGCGGAGAAGGCGCTCGAAGAATTAACCAATCTGGAGAAAAGCGGGAAGCTGAAAGATCATAATTTATTTCACATCACGTACGCGCATTTCCTCGGTGAGCTCGGAGAAAACAGCCGCGCGATCGCTTCTTACAGACGGGCGGCAGCGCTGACACAAAATGAGCCTATCCGCCGGTTTCTCGAAAAAAAGATCGCCGCGCTAACTTTTTGTCCATGACTGAAGTTTTAATCGAATATACTCGATACCATCTTCAGCTAATAATTTGTTCATCCTATCTTTACTGAGTGGATATGGATATTTTTTTAATCTACTAACAAACACGTCAATGGCTTCCTCTAATAACATACTTTGCGCAGTCTTTTTAAATGCTCCGAACCTGCCAGCCATAGATTTTCTAGAATCAATATCATTTTCAAATATTTTCTGCTCCAATTCCCTTACTCTTTCTTCAGGAAGTTGTTTAAAGCCATCTTGTTCACTAACGAGTTGAACAAAAACAGTTTTAGTGTTAAGGCTAGGATTTTCGAGAAAAGAAATAACGCTTACTTTACCGTTAGAATATAAAATTCGAGCAGGCTGAGGATTAGATTCCATGGCTTTGGCAAGAAGCTTTTTTGGCATGTCACCAGGTGCGTTCAAAGTTTGCGACCACTGCCATTTCATGTCATCATTTTCGTAAAATAATACGATAGTAGCTCCGAATCCAAGTTCTGGAGTTAAATTAGCTATTCTTAAAGCCACAGCCAACTGTGACATTTTAGCGTCTTTGGCTAAACGCTTAATTGCGGCGGCGGTGATAGGAGTTTCTTGGATCTTACTTTTTACTATCGAGGCCGGAAGCAATATTTGCGCGGCAAATTCATCCACTTTTAGTTCTTCAGCGGTTCGATTTTTTGGATCACTAAATATATGTTCACCAACCACCGTAGGAATTTCGTATATTAAATGTCCGAGTTCGTGGGCAAGAGTAAATCTTTTGCGAGCGTCAGATACGGTACTGTTAATTCGGATGATCGTTCGATCTCCAAGTTGGAGGCACCAGCCATCACAGTTGAGCGGGCTATAACGTACTTCAATATTTAAATACTCGATTAATTTTTCAGGAGCATTGGGATAATGTTTTTCAGCAAAGGCTAAGGCTTCTTCAATGGTAATCTTACTCATTAGATAAGGGAGTTACACCGAGAATATCATACATATCTTGAAGCAAAGCCTCTTTTGTTTTTTCATCAAGATTCGACAAATCCTTAGTTCTAAATTCAACGCGCAGTTGAGGATGCAAGGACAGAAGCCTCGTCATCTTCCTGTCAATTTCGCTCGAAATAATTAAGTCTTCAAATAGAACAACCTCTTTACGTATGTAATTCTCAGAAGGCTTTCCTCCTCCAATAAATCCGTCAAAAATTTCATCAGCACTTATCATGATATATCTCCGTTTTTTTCAGCCAGGCCGAGGCCGCCGATTTTGGCAATTCGTAGTCAACTAAACCCATAGCAGGCTGAGTTGAATCTGTACGAACAAAGCCCTTACTTTCGTAGAAGCGAATGGTACTAGCGGTCGGTAGTGACTGTAAAGAAATCCTTCCCTCAAGACCCGCATTATAACTTTCTATAACTGCCCAATATAGGAGTATTGTTCCTATGCCTCTGTATTGAGGCCTACTTACTAACCAGCCTCGATTGTGAGGTGCTGAAGCAAGCCAGCCAATGTAAATACTTCCTTTACCCTTTTCAAGTTTCGACTCAACGTTAAACTGATAAGCCATAGCACCCTCTAAATAACCTTCCGGAGATAAGAGCGCTATACAATCATACAATGAATTATCGCTGTAATCTAACACTATATCTTCCCATTTCCAGTGAGAATCTCCTTCAGCTTGTATTGCTTCTTCAGGTGTCTCTGAAAGGCTCCACCAAGTATTATCAATTTTTTCCCGCGCAAAATCACGGCTAAGACGAATAATAGATGCATCAATATTCTGATGATTATCCTCGCGTAATATTTGTACGGTTTTTAACAAATCTTGCATTCGCTTTAAATATCTTTTAGATTATTTTACTTCACATATTAAATAGCAATCTTAGATTAAGGTCTAAATAGCATTTGATTCAAATCGCGTCAATAGAATAGATTGATAGAATTCCATATTCAGATAGTTTTATTGCAAATTTCATTTCTCCTTGTGGAAAAGACAAGGTCTATACTTTAAGTGGCCAAGCCATTTTATGCATTTACATTATAAATACTCATTAGAATTAGGAATAATAGTAAAATTAAACCAATAGTTCTCTTAATACTAGGAGTGAAATACCGATGAGTCTTTTCGATACCCAAAAACGCGAAGTGATCATCCAGCGCATCGGCAAATTATATCCGGATGCGTCGGCCCAGTGGGGAAAGATGAATCCGAACCAGGCCATCTGTCATCTGACCGACCAGCTTCGCGGCGCCATGGGTGACCTTCAGTGGAAAGATCAAAATAGTTTTATCAAAAAGACCCTGGTCAAATGGCTGGCGGTATATGTAATATCGGTGCCGAAAAACGTTCCCACCATGCCCGAGGCCGACCAGCAAAAAGACGGCACGAAACCGACCGATTTTGAAAGCGACCGCGCCACGCTGATCGCCTATATCGAAAAATTTGCCGCTGCGCCGAATGATTTTCCCTGGAGCCCGCACGCGGCTTTTGGCAAGATGAACAGAAACCAGTGGAACCTTCTCACCTATAAACATCTCGACCATCATCTGAAACAATTCGGCGTGTAAAATCCGCAGATGTGTAATTTAAAATGACACTAGCTTTAGCTGGTGGCAATCGGTGTTGGGGCGCGTAGCGCCCGTTGATAGTAGCCGTGGGTTTTTAACCCACGGTACGTGTTCGGGAAGATCAAACGCGTCGCGTCAGCGACGATTGATTCATTCGTCGCTGACGCGACGGACGTTGGTTAAATCGTTCACCGTGGATTAAAATCCACGGCTACATTCAATCACCGCTATGCGGTGAGTTTGGCACTCTCCTTGCAATAATAAATTTCAGCAGAAAAATTGAGTTTTCGTCGTACGGTATTGCGTCGTGCGCGATGAATTTTGAATTGAATTGATACAAACATGGGACTTGCCACCTACAACCGAAAAAGAGATTTTCGCGGCACGCCGGAGCCGAAAGGAAAGGTAGCGAAAACGGATAAGCACCGCTTTGTGGTGCAGGAACATCACGCATCGAATCTGCATTTTGATTTTCGCATGGAGATCGACGGGGTCCTAAAATCCTGGGCGGTGCGCAAAGGCCCGTCGATGGACCCGGCGGTAAAACGGCTGGCAGTGCCGACCGAAGATCATCCTCTATCCTACGCAAAATTCGAAGGCCGCATTCCCGAGGGACATTATGGCGCGGGCGTGCAGCTGATCTGGGACAGCGGCACCTTTGAGCTTTTGGATGGAGACGACCCGGAAAAGCAATTCAAAAAAGGCAAGCTTCAATTCGAACTAAAAGGAAAAAAATTAAAAGGCGTATTCAATTTTTTCAAGATGAGCGGCGGCAGAGACCGGCGCGAAGGATGGCTGCTGGTCAAAGGCGACGATGAGCACGCCGAAGAGAATTGGGAACTCGATCTTTTGCAGCCCGACAAGGACGGACGTAAAGTTATCACGGAGGAGAATTCCAAGGCCGTGAAAAAAATAAAAACGCGTTCCAGGGTGATAAAGAAAAGCGCCAGACCCGAAAAGGGTGTAAAGGGCGAGAAAGCAGTCTCATTAAACGCGCTGCTAAAAGAACAAAAACCCGCAGGCGACCGGCAGGTAAAGATCGGAAAATACGTGGTCAAACTGACCAGCCTCGACCGCGTCTATTTCCCCGAAGAAGGCTATACCAAGGCCGACCTGATCCGCTACTACAGCGACGTTTCGAAATACATTTTGCCGCATCTGAAAGACCGCCCGCTGATCATGCGCCGTTTTCCGCAGGGAATAAAGGGTGCGTCTTTTCACCAGCACGACGTGGACGAAGCGCCGGAATTTGTCCGCACCGCTTCGCACCGGGTGAGAGAAGAAGACAGGCACGTGGTCGATTACGTCGTCTGCAATAATCTGCAGACGCATCTTTACCTGGCTAACCTGGGCGCGATCGAACGCCACCCGTGGCATTCGCGCGTGGATAGCATCGACCACCCGGATTGGTTCGTCTTCGATCTCGACCCGGAAGAAAAAGTAACATTCGAAACGATCTGCGAAACGGCGATTAAGCTTAAAGAGGTGATAGAAAGATTCGGGCTTAAGTCTTATCCGAAAACATCGGGCTCGCGCGGGATGCATGTGTATGTTCCGATCAAGCCTGCATATTCGTATGAAAAAGTTGCCGATCTGGCCAAAGCGATCGCTACGATAGTGGCCGAAGAAAACCCGGAAACGGCCACTGTCGCGCGCACCAAGGCGAAAAGAAAACCTGGCCAGATCTATATCGATTTTATGCAGAATAACATCGGCAAATCGGTCGTCGCACCCTACTCCGTTCGCCCGCGAGAGGGCGCGACCGTTTCCGCGCCGGTCGAATGGAAAGAGGTCGAAAAAGGAAGCTTGAGCACCGATGATTTTACGATAAAAAATCTGCCGGCGCGGCTCGCGAAAAAAGGCGATCTTTTCAAAAAAGTTTTGACGGGAAAGCAAAGCCTGGAAAAGGCTTTTAAGAAATTAAAAAAGCTGGAAAAACAAACATAGAACAAGGAGGTTAATTTTCTATGGCAAGCAGAAAGCATTTGAGCGATCGGGAATTAATAGACACGGGACATGACAAGCGTTATGTGCGGCGCGATGAAAAGGGTAAGTTTTCGGAAAGTGACGACGTCGGCTTGAGCCTAAGCCATGATGTTCGCCAGCACGCCAAAACGGTGGCCAAAAAAGGCCAGGGCGACCGCGGCGACCAGAAAAGAAATTAATTAATTAAAGAACAAGGAGGAAGTTACAAAATGCCAAGAGGAGACAAATCGGCTTACACCGATAAGCAAAAACGCAAAGCCGAACATATTGAGGAAGGCTATAAGGAACAAGGGGTATCCTCGAAAGAAGCTGCCAGCCGCGCCTGGGCCACGGTGAACAAGGAAAGCGGCGGCGGTAACAAGAGCGGCTCGGGCCGCGGCAAAAAAGAATCGCATGAATCTTCGCGTAAGGGCGGTAAAAAAGGCGGAAGCAAATAGGCGTGATACGAGGTGCGCATTTCGTGTGTTTAGTGTGATTCGTGGTTAAAATCCCGGTTTATTAAACGCAAAATAAGACGGTAACCACTAATCACACTAAATGCACGAAAGCTATGCCATTCACGACAACGCCGTTTAATATTTACGCTAAACTCAGATTTCTTCAGGAAGCGCCGGTTCCGGCGAACGTTTTTTCCACCAGTTTCTAAATCTCCGCAGCGCGAGTGACAATCCTGTCCAGACCAGAAACGCTCCGCCGATACACGCCACAAACCCGATAAACTGCCCGGCGATACCGCCCGTTTCGCCGGTATGCGTAAAACGAAACCACGAGCGCAGCTGCCGCGCGGAATTCTGGCCCGTGTAGGGTTCCCATTTTGCGGCCTCGCCTGTTTTGGCATCGAGCGTAAGGGTAGAGCGTCCAAAAATATTCCATGATTTTCCTTCGTCGATGGTAAAAACCGCGTCTTTGGCGGGCGGCAGCCGCAGGCCGATCGATCTCCATCCCTCAGACTGCGTTTCGGCTTTTGCCCAGAGCGCATTCAGATTATCCGGCAGCGCGTAAGGCTGATCGTTTTGCTGTCCGCTTGCTCCACCCGGAGGGCCTTGAGGACCTTGTTGGGCCGGGGGCACTTCATTTCCCGTCAGCGTGTAAAGCAGATTGTTGGCCCACTGAAAGGACATCACGGTGGCCGTGAGCGTCAGCACGATCAGCACCAGCGACGTCCAGAAACCGATGGTGTTATGCCAGTTAAAATTTCGCGCTTTGCCGCTTAAGCCGCGGCGAAACCAGAGCACCGGTTTTATCTGCCGCCAAATCAATTTGCGCGGCATCCAGATATAAATTCCCGACATGGCCAGGAACAAAAACAAAATATTGCTTATGCCGGTGACGATCTTTCCCCACGGGCGGGCATCTCCGCCGAGCGCGATGTAGCGATGCAGGTCCGTGTTAAAGCGAAAGAACGCGCGGACGCTGCCGCTGCCTTCACCCGTGATGGCGCCGGTGTAAGGATCGACGAAAACCTGGCCTTCGCGCCCGAGAGCGACGGTCGCCGCGGCGTTAGTCTGATTGGTCAGAGTGATGGCCGAAGGTTTGGCTTTCGGCCGGGCTTCCAATACTTTCGCCAGTATTTCCTGCACACCGAGTTTCGGCGAATTTTCCGGCCCATTTTCAGGTACTGCCACATAACGCATATCTTTTTCGAAATACTCGGTGATATTTTTTTCGAAAGAAAGCAGCGCGCCGGTCACGCACATGATAAAGATCACCACCCCGGCCAGCGAACCGGCGGCCAGGTGCATCCAGAAAAGAATTTTGCGAAAAAGTTTCATAAGTAGAGGTCAGTGACCAGAGATCAGAGGCCGGAAAGATGCTGGATGTTAGATATCAGATGCTAGGTTCGAATTGAATCTTATCTGACATCCGTCTACTAACATCTAACCTCTGGCATCTGACATCTGTTTACACATCCGCCCACCGGCGGAGCAGGTTGTGATAAACACCGGTGAGTTGTACGACCGACGGATGATCGGGCGCGTCCTGGCTCAGCCGCTGGATCGAAGTATCGAGGTCGAAGAGCAGCGTGCGCTGGGCGTCGTCGCGCACCATGCTTTGTATCCAAAAAAAAGAAGCGAGCCGCGCACCGCGCGTCACCGGCGTAACGTGGTGCAGGCTGCTGGCCGGGTAAAGGATCAGGCTGCCTGCGTTTAGCTTGATACTCTGAACCCCGTAATTGTCTTCGATCACCAGTTCACCCCCGTCATATTCGCCGGGTTCGGAAAAGAAAAGCGTCGCGGAAAGATCGGTGCGGATGCGGTGTTCGGTTCCGCCGACCTGGCGGATCGCGTTGTCCACATGCGTGCCAAAAGATTGCCCGCCCTGGTAGCGGTTAAAAAGCGGCGGAAAAACTTTAAGAGGCAGCGCGGCCGAAATAAACAGCGAGCTGCGTTCGAGCGCCGCCAGGACCAGATCTCCCATCTGCAGCGCCACGGCGCAATTTTCCGGCAGCTGCATATTATCCTTGGCGCGGCCGGATTGATGGCCGGCGGTAACCTGCCCGTCCACCCATTCGGCGGCGTCCATCAAGCCGCGACAGTCTTTAACCTGTTCGGCGGACAATAAATTTGGAAGCTGAAGAAGCATTCTTTAGTTAAAAAAATCGCGGCGGAAGCCCGACCGTCAGGAAGGGCTAAAGAAATAGCCCGCGCTCACGCTTAGGCTTCTGCCGCGCTGCGATTAAAACCTAAAACCCGTACTGAGCGATACCAATCTGCCCGCGCCGGGAACGATATGCCCGCCGCCGATGCGGTCGATGTAATACTCGTCGGTCAGGTTACTCATATTCAACCGCAGGGTGAAATTTTTTGTCACCTCATACGAAGCCATCGCGTCTATCAGCCAGTAGTTGTCCACAAAACGAGTATTGATATTATTGCCGTAGCGTCTATCGACGAATCGCGGGCCGCCGCCGAAAAAGAATTTTTTATAGCGATAGGTCGTCCAGAGGCTAAACGAATTGCGCGGCGTATTGATCAACTCCTTACCCTGTTCGAAGATCGGAATGTTGTTGACCAGAGTAAAAGCATTCGACTTTAAAACCTCGCTGTCGAGCATGGTGTACCCGGCAAAGATCTGCCAGTTTCGCGTCACGTTTCCGGTAGTGCTGATCTCAAAACCGTCCACGCGCTGCTGGCCGTCAAGTATCTGCGGCGGATCGGACGGGTCGATACCGGGCGTGCGCGCGTTCGTTTTATCTACGCGAAAGATCGCTCCGGCCAGCAGCAGCCTACCGCTGAGCAGATCCCATTTCGTTCCGATCTCGTAGTTGTTTGTTTTTTCCGGCCCGATCGATGTATTGGCCGTGCTGTAGGATAAACCTTCCAGCGAAGGATTGGCCGAGGTGCCAAAGCTGCCATAGATAGAGCCGTTTTCCACCGGATGTAGAACCAGCGCGGCCCTGCCGCTAAGGATGCGGTCGACGCGGCTGAGCGCCGTCAGACCGGTGGTCGCGGCGCTTACGCCATCGACCTCAAAATAGTCCCAGCGCAGCCCGCCGACAAATTCCAGATGTTTAGTAAACTTAACAGTGTCAAACAGATACGCCGCATAAGTGTTGCCCGTTACATCGCCGACAAAGGGGCTGACCGTGATCACGCCGGAATAAATGTCGTTCGGATTCGGGTTTAACAGCGTCGTGGAGGCATTGGGCGCATTGCGCAGCACGCGGGTATTTTTTTCGTAGGTGATATTGGTGCCGAACACGACAGCATGACCTATCTCGCCCGTCTTGAAATTAGCATTGAGATCGGTCTGGTTGTCCCAGATATCGTCATTAGTTATCCACGAACGCAATTCGCGATTGATGACGGTCGAATTGTTAGCGGCAAAACGCGGCGGTGTCGCGATCGAATCGCGGCGCGAATAACCGTAGCGCAGTTGATTGTGCAGAGTGAGCTTGTCATTAAAATCATGCTCGAATCTGAAGGTGACCAGGTCGGAGCGCAGCTTTTCTTTATCGCGGTCGAGATATCCGTAAAACGTATCGCGCGGGACCGGCGCCGGGCGATCCTGGAAAGCGGCCAGCGCGGTATTCGTTACCGGCACCCAGGGAATTCCGTAATCCGAAATATTATTTTGCTGCAGGTAAAAATAGCCGAGCGAATAGCGCGTTTGAGTGCCCATGCCAAAACTGATCGAAGGCGCCAAACCCCAACGGCGGTTTTGCACTGCTTCGCGGCCCGGGTAATCGGAATCGGTCGCCATCGCGTTCATCCGGAAAGCGATGCTGTCACTGATCGGTAAATTGACGTCAGCCGTGCCGCGCAGGGTCCCCGAGGTGCCGACGGTAAAGTCGCCGCCGAAGGTGCGTTTCAGATTGGGCAGCTTGCTGACCAGATTGATCGTGCCGCCGGTGGAACCGCGCCCGGTAAAAGAAGAACTCGGGCCCTTTACTACTTCGACCTGTTCCAAATTAAATGGGTCGCGCGATTGCGGGCCGAGGTCGCGCACGCCGTCCACGTAAATATCATTGCGCGCGCTAAAACCGCGGATGGTCAGATTGTCGCCGGCCGGCGCGCCGCCTTCACCGGCGGCGATGGTAATTCCGGGAACGTTATTGAGCACGTCGCGGAGCGTGGTCGCGCCCTGCTGCTCGATCACTTCCTTGGGAATTACGGAGATGGTTTGCGGGATGTTGCGCAAGGGCTCAGTGTACTTTGGCGAAGAAACGATCTTTGCGTCCGACTGCCGGATATCTACGATCGCTGCTTCCGCGTGTAATTCGAGCGCGACTTGTCTGGCGCCTTTAAAGGTATAGCTTACACCGGTGCCCGCCAGGATCTTTTGCAGCGCCTGTTCCGAAGAAAACATTCCGGAAACACCGGGCGAAGCCACATCGAAAATATCCTTGTTTTCCGCATCGACCCTGATCCCGGTCGTTCTCTCAAAACTTTCCAGCACCGTCTTGAGAACTCCGGGCGGAATATCAAAACGATAAACATCGGCGCCCTCGTCCGTCGTGCGCACTATCTCCAGCGTTCCGTTATTTTCCTGCGCGTAGGCGACCATCATCTTATGGCTGCCGCCTAACGTGAAAGCGACGATCGCTCCCATTGCTCCCATCGCAATTATCCAATGACGGGGTTTGCGTCCCCCGGATCTGTTTTTTTGTTTTAATTTTTTGTAGATATTGTTTTTCATAATTCCCCTCGCAAAAACGTCAGATCAGTCTCTGGATGGGGAATCCAAAAAGCTTGTCATAAACCAGCGCCGCCCGGGAAGGGAATATCTGGAATGGCAAAGAAAAGCGTGTTAGGATTTAGCTGCACACCATCCGTCGTTACTTAAACCGTAGCTCGTATGCGTTGTGTAAATGCCTTCGGCGCCAGCACGCCGGAGGCAATTTATTTTGTCTTTAATTGAAATTGAAAACCGTTTTCAATAAAGAAAGAGTTTATTAAAGATGAAGAGCGGTGTCAATAGCTGCCGGGGATTTTTTTGATGCGTTAATTTGGAGAGGTAGCCTTCCAACCTGAGAGGTGATCCGGCTTATAAATTGCCACTAGCTTTAGCTAGTGGTTCAGTTTTATTTATTTTATGGGCTTTACCCCGATTGCTGGTTTGGGCTAAAGCCCAAATTATTTTTTAATGTTCTAAACCACTAGCTAAAGCTAGTGGCAATTTAAAACAGTCCTGGAATTGTCTACCGTTCGACGGTGCCGAGCAGAGCGCAATTAAGCCTTTTGGCCAGGCCTTCACCGCCCCAGCCCATGATGATGTTGTGGTTCCAGCGGAAAAAAGGCTTGGCGAGGGGTGAGATAAAATTCATCCAGCTTTTGGTGGTTTTCACTTTCCAATCGTAGCGGACGCGGGTCGTGTTTTCATTCTCGGCTGTTAAGGTTCAGAGGCCCGTGCCTTCGAGTTCGCCGAAAGCCCGCGCTTCGATGATATTTAGGGGCACGATGCGCACGATCTCCGAATCGAATTCCAGTGTGTAGGGCAGCGCGCTCTTCCAGGTTGAGCGGCGGATGCTGCCCAAACCGTCCGCATCGCCGGGTTTTAGTTCAACAATTTTGACCACGCCTTTCCACCACTCGTGCCAGTGTTCGGAACGCTTGATCACTTCCCAAACCTCTTCCGGCGGAGCGTCAAAACGCCAAACGGTAACGAATTCGTAGTACTCAGCCATAAACCATCCATATATTCGCTGAAGTCAGCGCAAGAGATTTAAAATCGCATTAACGATGAAGAGCACGACGGCCTTGTTTCGTGCATTTCGTGTGATTCGTGGTTTTGTTTTAGTTCGATCGGGCTTTGCCTATAAAGTCGGAATGATCCTCGAGTTTATAGACAGGTCTTGGCAGAGACATCAATCAAAACGAAAAGAAGGCGGAAACACGACCGTTAGGGAGTGTGTAAGGACATAATGATACACACTCCCTAACGGTCGTGTTTCTGCCCTCTCTCCCCGTCTTTTGAGTTTATGGGCAAACCGACTTTATAGGCAAAGCCGTTCGATCGTAAGAATTCCGGGAATTTAACCACCAAACACACGAAATGCACGAAAGTTCGTTCCCGGCAAAATATAAATCTTGAGATTTCTCGTAAAAAAGTGCGATTGACTATTGCCAAGCTATTTATAAAAAAGTTAGATTTTATACATAAGGAAAAATCAGCTCTCACGATACGGTGTCGAGCTTTAAAGCAATACTAATGTTTATTACAAGCGGAGGTTAGAAAGTGCCCACTGCAACATGCCCGGAATGTGAATCGGACGTTTTTGTTGATGCCGATTCGGAACAAGGAAGTGTCATCGTCTGTGACGAATGCCACACCAAATTAGAACTGGTCGGTTTAGATCCTATCGAATTGGATGCGTTTGCGGACAAGGAGGCCGACGATCTTGACGACGATGCTTCGTTTGACGCCTACGATTACGGCGAATAAGCCAGGGTCAAACCCCGATTAAAGTATAAGAATGAGGAAACAGGTGCGCCTGAAAGGCAAAAGCCCTAGTTTCCTTTTTCTTTTCCCAGCTCGTATCCCGCGCGGTTTTGTTTTACCTGCAATCCCTTAACGGTTTCTATCTTCACCTTGCGAAACTGCCCATCGGCGCGTTTTATTTCGTCGGGATAAAACGCGATCAAATAGGTGGAAGTGATCTCTTCAGCCAGCTTGCCGAACATCGCGTCAAAATTATCTCCCGTAAGATAAAAGCTGCTGCCACCGGTCTTTTCCGAAAGCCCGCTGACGTCAAGCGGCGTGGGTAAAGGCTTGCGCCCCATTTGCCGGCGCGAATACGAGGGCAGGATCAGATTAAAGACCGACACTTCCGAGTCGTTTGCCCGTTCGACTACCGTTTCCGGCGCGACCGTGTCCCCGACCGGAAAACCGTCCGTTACCAGGATGACGACCTTTCGCATCGGTATCTGCCGTTTGGTGCGGGGAGCTTTTTTGTTCAGCATCCGCACGGCATCGTCCACCGCGTCATAGGCGTGGGTGGAAAGCCCGTCGGTCTCGCGCAGGACCTTGTCAAAAGATCTTTCCAGCTTCCCGGAGTTGTTGGTAAAAGACTGGAGCGTTTTTACTTCCATGCCGAACGCCATTACCGCAAAATACGAATCGGAATTGGCCAGCCGGTTGGTGAAGACATTCAGCGCCGAACGCAGTTTTAATAACTCCTCGTACGTCATGCTGCCCGAAACATCGAGCGCAAAAACGATCGACATGGGACGCGAAAAATTTTCGTGGCGTTGCTGTTCAAAAAAAGCGATCGGGCGCTGGGTCCCGTCGTCAAAGATCTTAAAATCTTCCTGTTTCAGGCCGCTGACAGGTTTGCCCTGGGCATCGGTGACGGTGGCTTCGAACGAGATCAGATCGGTGCGAATGCGGATAACATCATCATCCGTGTTTGGAGTGTTTTGGGCGGAAACGGGCAGGGCAAATACCAAAAACAGCAGTGAAAGAAAAAAGAAGTTGAGTTTTACAAGAAAAAACATAAAACCTGTCCTTAAAACCATCGCCTATA
The DNA here is from genome assembly GCA_035995185.1 of Pyrinomonadaceae bacterium. Classification (GTDB taxonomy): domain Bacteria; phylum Acidobacteriota; class Blastocatellia; order Pyrinomonadales; family Pyrinomonadaceae; genus DASYKT01. The sequence continues at coordinate 3,851 of DASYKT010000037.1, read as the reverse complement.
AAGTCTCGGATACCGGCCACGAATATCACAAATAGCACGAATAAAGATCTTTAATTCGTGTTATTTGTGATATTCGTGGCTAAAATCGCAAAGAGCTTTTTATTTAACAAATTCCAACCAGCCAAAAACTTCAGGAACGTGGAACCAAGGTTCCGGGGTCAGGGTCGGCTGCCAGGCCAGATAACCGCGGGTTTCGCCGCTGCTTACCTGGCGAAAGAGGTTTCCGCGCCATTTTTCCCCGTTTTCCGGCTTTTTTCCAAAAGCGGCCCACGGTATTTGCATCGTCATTATAACCTTTTCCGCAAGGATCTCGGCGGCGCATTTCATTCCGGACTCGTAAGTCCAGTCTTTCTCAAAGTTATCGCCATTCTTATGAACCGTCAGGTCCAACCATTCGCCGGTCGGGGCGATCTCGAATTCTACATATTTTTCAGGTATTTGCGGGTTCGGGGCAATAAATGCCTCGCAAACGTCTTTTTCCCATAAACCTATTGTCTTTTGTGTTAAAAATGGTTTATCATTGATAATCAGAGGCTCACTCTGTTCGCAATCAAAGCGAATGAGCAGGTCCTCTGGTGTCCAGAGAAGTCTAGCCTCAGCATGCCTGCCGATCCCGGCATCAACGCCAGACCAATATTTATTAATTTGAACAGCTTCCACCTGTTGCCATACAGGATGATCGAGGTTTAAAGCTTGGATGTCGAGGTCAGTAAAACGTACCTTTGCTTCGGACATAAAATCCCTTTAATAAAGAATTTACTCTAAAGCCGGAGTTTCTTAAAATCCCGGCGGAAATAATACCAGTGAATCTGATCGACCTGACAGGATACAGTATCAAGGCCAAAATATTTTGGGTACTCATGGCGCTAATTGCCATGAGCGCGGCCGGCGCAGCTGCCTTCTGGGCTTTCTATTTATCGCCCGGCCAAGTGGCTTTGCTTAGCATCCTGCTCACCGCCAGGTATCTGACCGGCGACTATCGCTTTAATGTTCCATACTCGAGCGTCAGGATCACTACCCGCGAATTTCTGATCTTTATCGCCGGTGTCTGGGTCGGGCTTCCGGGCGCGGTATTGGTATGCCTGGTCGGCGCGGTCATCGGGAATCTGATAAAAGCCAAAGACAAACGGCCCGGCCTGCTGAAGGTCTTTATCTCAGTCGTTTCCATTTCCGCCGCCATACAGGCAGCTTATTTCCTGATCGGGATCCTGTTCGGCTTAAAAGAACTGCCGCTGGCGTTGAGCGCGCAATCGCTCGGCGCGGTCGCGGTCTTTATAGTTTCGATGGGATTTGTGCATTATTTGCTCAGGCTGGCTTTCGATTACACCGGGCAAACGCTCGTCGGCCAGAATTTTATTCCCGAAACGTGGCAGGAAAAAATATCGCTTTACACGGGAAATCTGCTCTTCGGATTTCTGGGCGCGGCTATTCTGCATGTGGCGCTGCTTGAATTTGGCGTGGCGGTCGCGTGGGCCAGCTTGCCGTTCATATTGATCGGCCACTTAACGGCCCGCAATCATTTCCGAAGATTAAAAGAAGAGATCGAAGCATTGTCCGACAACGGTTCGATCCATCTGGCTACGGTCGAAGCGCTGGCCACCGCCATCGACGCCCGCGACCAGCTGGCCCACGGCCACGTGCGAAGAATGCAGATATTTGCCGGCTCTATCGGTAAAGTTTTGGGGCTCAGCCCAGCGGAGATACAAGCACTGAAGATCAGCGCTTTGCTTCATGACATCGGCAAGCTCGCCGTGCCTGACCATATTCTGAATAAACCCGGGGAATTGACGCCTGGCGAAATGGAAAAGGTCAAAGTGCACCCGGTCGTAGGCGCCGCGATCCTGGAAACCGTCGATTTCCCTTACCCGGTTGTTCCGGCGGTTCGCTCGCATCACGAAGCCTGGGACGGTTCCGGCTACCCCGACGGGTTAAAAGGCGAGGATATTCCGCTGCTTGGGCGCATCCTGGCGCTGGTCGACGCGTATGACACGATGCGTTCGAAATACACCTACGGAGCGGCTTATACCAAGGACGACGCGCGCCGCGCGCTGCAGAGCAACGCCGGTAAAAAATTCGATCCTAAACTGGTAGACATATTCCTGCGGCATTTGCGCGAGTTCGAAGATGCGCTGGCCGTCGCCGGCTTTAGCTACTCGGACGAAAAAAATCCGCGCGTGGAAAACGAGCTTTCATTCGTCGAACAGATCAAGCGCGTCAATCGCGAAGTTTTTGTGCAATACGACCTGACACGCGTTTTCCGCTCCATTCACGGATTGCGGGAAACTTTAACGCTGGTGGTCAAAAAGGTAAAAGAAAATGTGCCCTTCGACACCTGCGCCATTTATCTCTACGACAAATCGCAGGGGTATGCCGTGGCCGCGCACGTCGTCGGGAAAAACGACGCCTTTCTAAAAGACCGCCGCATCAAACCGGGCGAAGGCGCGACCGGCTATGTGCTGCAGAAACAGGAAATGGTCAGCCAGGTCAATCCCGGGCTGGATTTTAGCTACTACTATTCAGAAGCCGCGGAAGAATACACCACGATGGCTTCGCTGCCGCTGATGAACGAAGGCAAGCTGATCGGCGCGCTCTCGCTCTATTCCTGCGAGCTGGATTACTACGACGACGAACAGATAAAGCTTTTGCAGACGATCTCAAACATCGCCTCCGATGCGATCGCCAAGGCGATCTATCACGCGGAAACAGAAACCCGCGCGCTGACGGACCCGATGACAGGGCTGCCGAACGCCAGGTGCCTGCAGGCGCAATTTGAAAAAGAAATGGCGCGCTCCAAGCGCACCGGAAATCCGTTCCAGGTGGTCATGTTCGACCTCGACGGCTTTAAGGCGGTCAATGATACCTTCGGCCATAAGATCGGCGACAGGCTGCTCAAGGACATTGCCAAGGTGATGCGCAAACAATTTCGCGATTACGATTTTCTCGCGCGCTACGCCGGCGACGAATTTCTCGCCATCGTGCCCGATCTTTCGGACGAGGCCGTGCAGGAACTCTGCCGCCGTATCGAAGAAGCGGTCAGCGCATATAAATGCCCGGTCACCGACGACAGCTTTGCGCGCGTCGGCATAAGCATCGGCACGGCGGCCTATCCCACTTTTGGCGATACTCTCGACCAGCTGATCGTGGCGGCCGATAATAAAATGTATTCCGTCAAAGCGATCCACAAAAAACGCAAAGAAAAAGCCGCCATCCTCGAAGGCATCATCGAAAACGTAGAACCGATCATCGAAGAAGAACCGTTCGTGCTGGAACTGGACGAAAGCCACATCGTGTCATCGTCTAATTCGGTGAATTGATCAGATCAACATTTGCAGAGAGTCAGCAGCGTCGGCGTGAGTCGATGCGTCTCTTGTCAGAACCGGGAGCAGTAGCGACCGGGTTCTCTTTGGATCTGCTTCGTGCGTCGTGCAGAGATACTGAAAAGAGAGAACCACCCCGTCACGCGAAGCGCGTGCCACCCCTCCTTTGTAAGGAGGGGAGTTTTACTAATTACTTTTTGTCTCTGCGGGCGATGTGGAGAAGTTGGAGAAATTTGAGAAAACGGTTCAGAGTTCAAGCTTCAGCTTGTCCTGATTTTAAGATCAAAGACAAACTAAAGTTTGAACTCTGAGCCGTTTCCCCAATTCACCCAAATCCTCTCTCGCCACACCTCAAACATTAAGTTATGATTCGCTCATCTGTTGTGCGGCAGGGTGCGACTTCGAACGGAAGAGCCTCTGAGCACGCCGGGCCAGCCTTTCCGGCCCGTAAAACCTGAGGGAGGCACCAGTCGTGGGCGCGGCTTTCTGCGGAATCACGGACGGACAAAAATGAAAGCTAGCTGCGCGAATCTT
>DASYKT010000036.1:0-17207 GCA_035995185.1 Pyrinomonadaceae bacterium | reverse complement strand
CGTCGTTGCCAAGACCGGTTATGCGGAGGTCTTGAAGGCTCAGGGCCGGTTTGACGAAGCCCTTAATATCTATGAAGAAATCAGGCGCTCGCACCCGGAAGACGTCGTTGCCAAGACCGGTTATGCGGAGGTCTTGAAGGCTCAGGGCCGGTTTGACGAAGCCCTCAAGATCTATGAAGAAATCAGACGCTCGCACCCGGAAAACGTCGTTGCCAAGACCGGTTATGCGGAGGTCTTGAAGGCTCAGGGCCGGTTTGACGAAGCCCTTAATATCTATGAAGAAATCAGGCGCTCGCACCCGGAAGACGTCATCGCTAGAAATGGATTAGTTGGTATTCTTCTTGTTTTGGGGAGATATGATGAAGCATTAGACAAACTACCAAAGGGTGATCCAGCGACACTTCAGGATTGGATCGGTTATCATATACGCGGGATGATAATGCTCAAAAAAGGCAATTTAACCGAAGCCGTCAAGATCTTTGAGAAGGGCGTAAACGAAGATCTAATTCCGGCAAGTAAAGAATATTTTCGCAGTGCCTTGGCAATTGCCAGATTAAGACAAGGTGAATTTAGAAGGGCCTGTGAAACATTAGACGACGTAACTACACCATCACTACAGCCAGCTATAAATATTTTGCGTGTTCACGCATTTGGCGAGCAAAAAATGTTTCAGCAAGCCGACAATGCTTTTCGCGATTACGAGCGTGTTTCAATAAATAAAGTATTTGCCGGTTATCAAAAAGCAGGCATACTAGAATTGGTGGCTGAAGTAAAAGGCCGTTATGTTACAAGCAGAGTTCATAATAAGCCGGATAGCTGGTTATTCGATAGAGAAGAGGAAATGCTGCTTGCTCTAGCTCCGTAAAGGTGCAATTTCTGCCAAATGATAATTTTGCTACGCAACCGCCAAAAAGCCTCCCGGAATCAGACGGCCTTTTTATTAGTTTGCTTTGGCTGTTTCCAACGGGGGCGGGGTCGCCACGGTTTTTAGTTTTTTCGATATCTCCCGCGCCAGGTTTTCCGCCAGCGAACCCCACGAAGTCGTTTCCCCGGCGGCGATGATCGTTCCGGTGCGCCGGTCGTATACGTGAAATGTGTAGCGATGGGTGATGACGCTCATCGTGACAAAATCGATGTCGATATAAATATCGGCCTCGGTCCGCGAACGCACCAGCGTCAAGTTATACGCGGTCCAATCCTTCCGCTTCATCAACTCTTTTTCCAGCGCCTGGATCGAAGGATGGATCGAATCTTTTTCTATCGCCACCGTCTTTGCCGATAAAAGCGCTTCCTTTGGCGTCGGGATACTGTTGATCGGCTTCGCCGGCTCGGCCGCAACGGCTGGCTTGGCTGCCTCGGTTTTGGCGGTTTCCTGCAGCCTGGACTTGTCCATCATGAATTTGATGACTTCGTTATCGACATTGGCCTTTCTCAATTCGATCAGCCCATTGGTCGTGGTGTCGAAATTCACTTTGGAGATATTTATTTTTTCTTTTATCAATTCCTTATCCAAACCGACCTTCGTCATCTCGACGATCTCGACATTGGTAAGCGTCTCTATCTGCGCAAAGGCCGCACCCGTAAAAGCGAAAATAAAAATGATCATTAAAATAAACTTCAGATACATAAACTTGGGTCCTTAGATTTTGTATGACAGATAAGCACTGCTTTAATTGCCCGCGATAAAATTAATGTCGCTCGTGTCGCCGATAATATTTCTCAGCTGCTCCGGCTGGCTAAAAGTGCGGCGTTTTGCCGAAACGGAAAAAGTATAAGTTTCGGCCACTTCAACATTTTCGAAGAGATAATCACCGAAAATATCGGTCGAAACAGTCCGCGCAAAACCGCCCGCGTCCGTCATGGTTACATAAGCATTAAAGACGCCGTTCCCTTTAACGTCCGCGATACGGCCGCTCACCGCCGCCGGCGCCGGTATCCGCCACGTCGGCTCGGTGTCGTGCGCCGTATCTGTCGTCAGGGGGGCCTGGTGCGTGCCGTCGGCGAACATCACGTAGATATTGTAGTTGTTGGCGCCGTCCCGGTTTGAATGAAAAACGATCATGGAACCATCGGGCGACCATTCTCCCCTGCTGCTGTGTACGTCATAGAGGTTTGACAGGTTAATCCGATTGCTGCCGTCGGCGTTCATTACCCAAATATCATCGTCAAAAAACTCATTCGCGTCTCTGCCACTTCTAGTAAAGGTGATCTTTGAACCGTCGGGCGAAAACATCGGGAAATTATCAACCCTTTTTTCATTGGTGACCATTATTTCATTCGCGCCCTCCGCATCCATGGTGCAGATCTTGGTCCTGGCGCGGCGATAGCAGTAATAAACGATCCGCGTTCCGTCGGGCGAGAACTTCGGGGCCAGATCGGTTCCCGGATGAAAGGACAACTGATGCTGATTCGTGCCGTTGGCATTCATCGAAAATATCTGGTTGAACCTGACAAAAATGATCTTCGTGCCGTCGGGCGACCAGTTCGGCCCCTGGCTGCTGGTGCCGGCATTCGTCAGCCGTGTCTGGTTCGAGCCGTCCACATTCATCGTGTAAATGTCGAAAAAAGAGTTGCCGTCATATCTCACAAAAGCGATCTTTCGCCCGTCGGGCGACCATGCCGGCGAAGAATCCTGCAGCGGATTGTTGGTGAGATTCGTTTGATCCGAGCCGTCCGGTTTCATGATAAAGATCTCGTCGTTTCCAGTGCGGTGACTGGTAAAAACTATCTTACCGCTCGACCCGCCCTGCGCAAAAACCGCCGGTGTCGACAAGAATATAAAAATAAATGCTGAAATTGTTTTTAAGAACATAAAATATTTTCCTCAATAAATATGGCGGGTAAGACACTACATTGTAAGCGGATTTTGTCCTGAAGTAAATAATTAAAAAGGCTTAGGTAGTGTCCTAAAGCTGTGGTGCTCGCATCATTCGGAATAGATAAAAGATGATAGATGATAACTGAAAGATGCGATCTATTCTCTATCATCTATCAGTTATCATCTATTCCGAACGACATTCCCTTCTCAGCATCACAACTTTAGGACAACACCAAAGCTTAGCTGAAGGCATCAGTTACACTCGAACTTTTGCCGCCCGTAAAAAATTTCGCAGCCCTGTACTTCGCCGTCTGCATGATCTGAAAGATTTCCACCTATTTTTCCATACACAGTGTAGAGCTTGATCAAAATACAAATAACCTGTCTGGATCGATTCCAGGCCGGAAGGAGTAAATATTATGTCCGGTCTCGATATGCTTGATGTCGCAATAGGAATGATTTTTGTCTTTCTACTGCTTAGCCTGATCTGCTCGGCGCTTACGGAAATGATCGAGGCCTTTATGAAACAGCGCGCCTTTGAGTTGGAAAAAGGCATCCGGGAAATGCTCGTTGGCGCAAAGAGCCTCCCCGCTGCAAGAGCTGCTTTGGAAGCCGCCGAAAAAGCGCTGGAAGAAGCTATACACGAAAAGAAAACCAGCGAGGTGCCGCTCCTTACCGCCAAAGTGAAAGAGGCGGAAAAGGTAGTTAAAAACGCCGACCTGGTGCGTCAAATTTATTCTCACCCATTGATCTCCAGTCTTTACGAAGGCGATTACGACACCGCGAAAAAAAGGGTCAATGTAGAAATGCAAAAGCTCGAATGGCACGGAACGCTGCCTTCTTACATTCCTGCGAACAATTTTGTGGCTGCTTTGATCGATGTGCTCAGCCAGCCCGACCCTAACGATCCGAACAAAAAACTGCTCTCGTTGGCTAACTTAAAAGACAGTGTCAAGGGGATGGACGACACAAAGATCAAGGAGGCCCTGCAAGCGATCATCAATCAGGCGGACGATCAGGTAATAGTTATTAAAAACGATCTGAAAGTCCTTAAGGACGGCATTGAAAAATGGTATGACAGCACGATGGATAGAGTGACGAGTTTCTATAAACGCCGGGTGCAATATTTTACCTTGTTACTGGGTTTGATCGTAGCCGTCGTTCTTAATGTCGATACTATCGCAGTAACCAATAGACTCGTCTATGACCCGGCGCTGCGCAGCGCGCTGGTGGCATCCGCGCTGGACACGAAAGCGCATCCCGCCTCCACTCAGACATCGTCAAATGAGACGCCGGGTGGGGGCAGCGCGCCGCCTGCAAAACCTGACGCCGCCAACTCAAACACAGCCAATGCGCCCGTTAATGCGAATACGAACGCTGGCGCGAACGCCCAAAAAACACCAGTCGCTAGTGCTGCGAATTCCAATGTCTCTAACGTTGCTGGTAACGTTGCGAATAATGCGACAAACAATAAAACCGAAGCGAAAAATCCTTGCGTCGCAAATACAAATTCTGATGCATGCAAAGAATTTGATAAAAAAGAGGCGGCAGAGCTAGCTAAATGCGAAGACAACCCTAAAGCCGACGGTTGTAATTCACGGCTGTGCGGTAATTCGCCGAATTCGGCAAAATGCAAAGTGGCCAAAGCCTGTGACGGCGATTCCAAATCAAACCGCTGCAATCTGGCCGTGGATCTGTATGAGATAAAAAGTCTTGGCTTACCGATAGGCTGGACCGGGTTCAATTATAACCTTGGCTGGGATTGGATATTTAAGGTCATCGGATGGCTGATCACCGCGATCGCCATCTCGCTGGGCGCTCCATTTTGGTTTGATCTTTTGAAACAATTCATGAACATAAGATCGAGTATTAAACCGAATGACAAAGAAGCAGATTCCTGAGGCTTTAATAAACTATTTGATCAAGACGGCGAAGATACTGATCGAGCGATTCCAAACGCTCTTTTAACTCTTCGCTTTTTTGATCTCTTCGATCAGGACCGGCACGGCTTCGAAGAGGTCGCCGACTATGCCGTAATCGGCGATGTCGAAAATAGGGGCTTCGGGATCTTTGTTGACGGCAATGATCGTGCCCGCGTTTTTCATCCCGACGATGTGCTGGATCGCGCCGGAAATGCCCAGCGCGATATAAACTTTTGGCGCGACCGTTTGGCCCGACGAACCTATCTGTCTATCGATCGGCAGCCAATCCGCGTCACAGATCGGGCGCGAAGCAGCCAGGTCTGCGCCCAGCGCATCGGCCAACTGCTGTGCGATGGCGATATTTTCCTGCGATTTGATCCCGCGGCCGACGGCCACGATAATTTCCGATTTGGTCAGGTCGACCGAAGCTTTCGCTTCCTGGAACGGCTCTTCCGGCGTCATCCGGATCTCGCCAACTTCGACATCGGTCGTTTCAACCTGCGCCGAACCGCCTTTGGCGGCATTGTCACCGCGAAAAGCGCCTGATTGGAACGTGACGAAGTACGGCGCGTCGCCTTCGATCGTGACATCGGCGTCTAATTTTCCCAGGAAAATACGCCGCGTCAGGATCAATTTTCCGCCTTCGTTCTTATAACGAATACAATCGCCGACCACTTCCTTGCCGAAACGCGCGGCCAGTTTGGGCGCAAAGTCGCGCACCTGATAGGTGTGCGCCATTATGATGTATTGCGGATTGTTGGCCTTGATCACCGCGGCAAAGGCGTCGGTGTAGCCGTCGGGCGTATAGATGCCCAGCTTATCGTTCTTGGCGACAATGACCTTAGCGATGTCATAGCCGGCGATCTCCTGCGCGAGCGGGCAATCGGCGCTGCCGCATGGGATCACGGCCGACACTTCCATTCCTAATTCTTTTCCGATGGTTTGCGCGGCGGTGATGGCTTCGAGCGAGGTTTTGTTCAGCACACAATTTTTGTGCTCGATAAAAGTAAGTATCATTGCGTTATAAAACCCTCACCTCGTCGCGAAGCTTTTCTACCAGTTCGACGGCGCCTTTTTTAGCGTCGCCGCCGCCCAGCATCTGGGTCTGCTTCATCTTGAGCGGCATATAAACTTTTTGGATGGTCTGTTTGGAAGAGTAATTAAGCGTCTCCGCCGAAGGCGTCACTTCCTTGACCGGTTTTGACTTGGCGGCCATGATGCCTTTAAGCGATGCATAACGGATCTGGCTGATGCCCGATTGAATGGTCATCAGAGCGGGCAGTTGGTAAGTAAACCACTGGTACCAGCCGCTTTCCAGTTCCCTTTTCACCCGGAAATCGGCGCTCTCGCGGTCGACCTGTATCACCAGCGTCGCGTGCGGAATGCCGAGCAGCTCGGCCAGGATGACGCCCGTCTGCCCGTAGCCGCTGTCGTCAGACTGCAGCCCCGAGAAAACCAGGTCGGCGTTTTCCTCTTTAATTGCATCGGCGATGCAGCTGGCGATGGTATAGGGGGAAAGTTCCTGGGAGTTTTCGGTCAAAATATGGATCGCACGGTCGGCGCCGCGCGCCAAAGCGTCTTTGATGACGGTCTTTGCACCCTGGTTTCCCAAGGTGCAAACAACCACTTCGCCGCCGCCTTTAGCTTCTTTCAAACGCAAAGCCTCTTCCAGCGCATAGCCGTCAGATTCATTGGTCTGAAACGCGACGTCCGACACGTCGATCCATTTTTCGTCTTTGCCAATCCGGAGAACTGCGTCCTTATTGGCAACTTGTTTCATTAAAACAACTATCTTCATAACAAAAGCTACGAAAAAACTATTTGCCTTTCTTGGCAGTAGCTTTCTTCGCAGCCGGTTTCTTGGCAGCAGCCTTTTTCGGCGCGGCTTTCTTAGCAGCCGGTTTAGCGGCCGGTTTCTTGGCAGCAGCCTTCTTCGGCGCGGCTTTCTTAGCAGCCGGTTTCTTGGCAGCAGCCTTCTTCGGCGCGGCTTTCTTAGCAGCCGGTTTCTTGGCGGCAGCTTTCTTAGCAGCCGGTTTCTTAGCAGCTGCCTTTTTCTTCGGTGCAGCCTTTTTAGTTGTAGCCATAATTTTTAGATTCCCTTCTTTTTTCTTGGATTTAGTTGGAGCATTTGACTTGGTTTTCACAGATGTCCTGGCTTTACCGATCTTAGTAGCAGCCTTCGGCGCGGCCTTCTTTCTGTGACTTCGTTTAACCTCGCGGCTTCGACTGGTAGGATCCGGCCGTACGATTATCATACTTGCCACATCATCCACTTTGGGATTTACCAATCTCGGTCTTGAGATCTGTGCGGATACGCTAAAAGAAAATAAGAGAAACAGACCCGCCAGCATAAAAAATCTATCCGGACGCAGTAACTTCTTCATTTCTCTCATTCCTTTCTGTTTGACGTATCAAAATTTGATTTCTAATCTTCAAAACGTTTGAAGACGAGACACGCGTTGGTGCCTCCGAAACCAAAACTGTTTGAAAGCACGTAATTCACCTCCGCCTGGCGCGGCTGATTCGGAACGTAATCAAGGTCACAATCCGGATCGGGTGTTACGTAGTTTATCGTTGGCGGCAGCATATTGGTCTGTATCGACATCACGGAAAATACCGCTTCGATACCGCCCGCCGCGCCGAGCAGGTGCCCGGTCATAGACTTTGTCGAACTGATAGCCAGCTTCTTTGCGTGTTCGCCAAATGTCTTTTTGATAGCCAGGGTTTCAAATTTGTCGTTGTACGGCGTCGAAGTGCCGTGTGCGTTTATATAATCTATCGCCGTCGGCTCGATGCCCGCGTCTTTGATCGCTTTTTGCATTACCCGGACCGCGCCGGAGCCCGTTTCGTCCGGCATGGTAATGTGAAAAGCATCGGCGGACATTCCATACCCGACGATCTCCGCGTAGATGGTGGCTCCGCGCGCTTTTGCAAATTCAAGTTCCTCAAGGATCAATATTCCGGCGCCTTCGCCGATGACAAAACCTTCACGATTTAGTTCAAACGGCCTCGAAGCGGATTTGGGATCGTCGTTCCTGGTTGAGAGGGCCCGCATAGAGGCAAACCCGGCAACGCTCATCGGCGTGATGGCCGATTCAGCGCCCCCGCAGATCATCACGTCCGCATCGCCGCGTTCAATGATCCGGAAACTGTCTCCGATAGCATGCGCGCCGGCGGAGCAAGCGGTGGCGGTTGCGGAATTAGGGCCTTTGGCCTTGTGCCTGATCGAAACTTGCCCGGCGGCGAGGTTAACTATTGCCGACGGAATGAAGAAGGGCGACACACGATCCGGTCCCTTGGTCAGGAGTTTTTCGTGTTCGCGTTCAATAGCCCAGAAATCCCCGATCCCCGAGCTGATATAAGTGCCGACGTTTTCGGCGATACTGTCATCTATTACCAGCCTGCTGTTTGCGATGGCTTCATCGGCGGCAGCAATGGCGTAATGGATGAAAGTGCCCATCTTACGCGCTTCTTTTTTCTCAATGAACGTTAGCGGGTCGAAATTCTTGACTTCACAGGCAAATTTGACGTTGAATCTCTCGGTGTCAAATTTCTGGATATAGTCAGCTCCGCTTTTTCCCTGCATCAAGCTGGACCAGGTGTCTTGCAAATTGTTGCCGCAGGGCGTTATCGTTCCGAGTCCTGTGACTACTACACGTCGTTTCATATCAAATCAGAGGTCAGTTGCCAACCTGCCGGTAAAGATCCCTCCTGTTACGATCCCGGCTGCGGTTTTTCTCAAACTGAATCACCTAATCTTTCTTATGCTGCTCCACGTAGCTGAAAGCGTCACGAACGCTTTGAATTTTTTCGGCATCCTCATCCGGAATTTCAATTCCGAATTCTTCTTCGAAACGCATCACTAATTCCACCAGGTCTAATGAGTCGGCACCGAGGTCTTCGATGAAGCGAGCGTTAGCAGTGACCTCAGTTTCCTCCACCCCAAGTTCGTCAACAATAATTTGTTTTATTTTAGATTCTATTTCTTCGTTAGCCATTTTATATTTTCGCTCCTTCGCAAATTTATGATTTCAAAAAATACAAAAAAATTAATTAAGTCGAAGTGTAAAATAATTTTCGACAAAATCAAAATCAAAATCACTCTCTCAGGAAATTTTTTGCCTGCGTCAAGCTCTCTGCGTTCTCGACGTTCATGCAGCTGACTTCCCGGTTTATCTGTCTTATCAACCCGGACAAAACTTTTCCGGCTCCCACTTCGACAAAATTCGTCACGCCTTCACCGATCAATTTCTCTACCGACTGAAACCATTTCACCGGTGAAGAAACTTGCTGCTCTAGCGCCCGCGCAACTCGTTCTCCTTTTTCATTCGCTTCGGCCGAGACATTTTCGATTAAAGGAAAACGCAGATCGTTAAAATTTATTTCCGCCAGGTCCTTCGCTAATCTCTCCTGCGCGGGCAGCATCAAAGCGCAATGAAACGGCGCGCTGACATTCAACTTTATCGCTCTTTTCGCGCCGCGTTCTTTCAGCAGCTCGATCGCCCTGTCTACCGCTTCGGTGTTGCCGGCGATCACCACCTGCGAGCCCGAATTTATATTGGCCGGGCTGCACACTTGCTCCAAAGCCGCGTCTTTACAGGCTTTTTCGATAGTTTCCATATCCGAACCTATCACGGCGGCCATCGCGCCAACGCCCGGCGGCACCGCTTCCTGCATATAAGTTCCCCGCGCGCGGACCAGTTTTACCGCCGACGACAGGCTTAAAGAACCGGCCGCGACGAGCGCCGAATATTCACCCAAACTGTGCCCGGCCACGAACTGCGGCAGCGGCAGATCTTCTTTCTCGATCACGCGAAACGCGGCGATCGAAGTTGTCAAAATTGCCGGCTGAGTATTCGCCGTCAACTGCAGTTCGGTTTCGTCACCGGAAAAGCACAAACCCGAAAGCGAAAATCCCAGCGCGTCATCGGCCTCTTCAAAGACCGCGCGCGCTTCCGCAAAATTATCAAACAACTCTTTTCCCATTCCGACGGATTGCGAACCCTGTCCGGGAAAAATGTATGCGATCTTTGATTTTTTTTCTTCGATTTTTGTTTCTTCGGCCATCAAAAAAAATTTAAAGATTTTTCTTTTTTTTTAATAAAAAATCTAAAATCGCACCAAAGCTCCACCCCAGGTCAGTCCTCCGCCAAACGCGGTCATCATCACCAGGTCTCCGTCTTTGACCTTTCCCGACTCCATACATTCATCGAGCGCGATAGGAATTGAAGCAGCGGATGTGTTGCCGTGCTGGCTGATATTTGAATAAACGATTGCCGGATCGACGCCTAATTTGTCCGCTACTGCGTCAGTGATCCTTTGATTTGCCTGGTGCGGGATGAGAAGTTTTATATCGTCGGCGGTGTAGCCGGCTTCCGCTAAAACCTCGCGCGAAATTTCCGCCATCGAACGCACCGCGATCTTGAAAACTTCGTTTCCCTTCATTTTAAAGAAGTGCATGCGCTGATCGATGGTTTCGTGGGTGGTTCCGTTGCGGGTGCCGCCGCCGGGAGCGGTCAGAAGGTCGCCGTAATTTCCGTCCGATTTGATCTTTACCGAAAGAATTCCCTTTCCGTCTTCAACCGGGCCGAGCACAACCGCCCCGGCGCCGTCGCCAAAAAGGATACAGGTCCCGCGATCGGTGTAATCGACGTATTTTGTCAGGATCTCGGCACCGATAACCAGCGCGTATTTGACCTGTCCGGTATTTATCTGGGCATTGGCCATCGACAAACCGTAAATGAACCCGGAACAGGCGGCAAAAAGATCGAAAGCCGCGGCGTTGGTCGCACCCAGTTCGGCCTGGATCAGGCAGCCGGTCGACGGCAGGATCATATCCGGCGTGGTAGTGGCGCAAATAAGCAGGCCGATATCCTCAGCCTTCAAATTTGCCCGCTCCAGGGCCTGTCTTGCGGCTCTTACCGCGAATTGCGATGTGTACTCATCCTCGCCCGCTTTGCGGCGCTGTTTGATGCCCGTACGCGAAGTTATCCACTCATCGGTGGTGTCGACTATTTTTTCCAGATCGGCGTTGGTTAAAATGCCGGCCGGATAGGCGTGTCCTGTTCCGATGATCCCTGCGCTGAGTTTTGTCATCTTGATCAGTTATGAATGCAAACTTGTTCGCTTCTAAAGTTGCTTGGTTCGTTAGTCGTTATCTTTAACTTTTAAAACCTGGCGTCCTTTATACATTCCGGTTTTCGGATTGACGCGGTGCGGCATTTGCGGTTCGCCTGAATCTTTGTCGATGTGATACTGCGGTGCAGCGATAGCATCATGTGCGCGGCGGGTGCGCGTGCGTGATTTCGAATGTCTCCGTTTTGGATTTGGCATAATAACCTCTTACTAAAATGATTATATAAAATTAGTCTTTCTTTTCTCTAGTTAAATTTTCTAACACCTTGAGGCGCGGGTCAATCTCCCGTTCGCTACAATCGCATCTTTTTTCATTTTTATTTCCACCGCATTTTTCGCACAAACCCGCACAATCCGGTTTGCAAAGAGCTATTTGCGGTGAATTCAAAATGATCTGTTCCCTTATCAGCTGTGCGAGATCGATCTCATCGCCTTCATAGAACTCGATATTGAGATCGTCGCCGCCGACTTCCACTTCTTTTTCCCGCGTCTCGAACTCCGCCGGAACGAACGAAGATTTGAAAGAAATATCGATATCCGACTCCATTGGTTTCAAACAGCGGCTGCAGCTTATCTCCGCCTTCGTCTTGATGCTGCCGGCGATATCGATGCGATAAATATGTTTTTCCAGCGAGCCTTCAAAAACTATCTTGTCCTTTAAGACAAGCAGCTCGTCTTCCGATTCGATCTCGCCCGGCTGAAACTCCGCCTTGATCTTGCCAACTGTCTCGTCGATCTTGTTTATATCGATCAGCATCACTTCTCTGTTTAAAACCACCCCTCAAAGAACCGGGTAACAAAAACTCCAATTATAGCGGGTACAGACCGTAAGTCAACCATCCGGACAAGTCCCTAGAGTTTAGAGCGTCTGGGAGTCGAGAGTAGATATTCCACTCATCCGGCTCTCTGGACTCTCTGGACTCTCTGGACTCTCTGGACTCTCCAGACTCTCCAGACTCTCTGGACTCTTACGACGCGTAGTCGTAAAAACCTTTGCCGCTTTTTCTTCCCAGCCAGCCGGCGTCCACATATTGTTTGAGCAGCGGGCACGGCCGGTACTTGGAATCGCCAAAGCCATCGTGCAATACATTCATTATCGCCAGGCACACATCCAGCCCGATAAAGTCCGCCAGTGTCAGCGGCCCCATCGGGTGATTCATCCCGAGTTTCATGATCCCGTCGATACTCTCCCTGGTCGCGATCCCTTCATGCAGGCAATAGACCGCTTCATTGATCATCGGCATCAGCACGCGGTTGGAAATAAATCCGGGAAAGTCTTTACAGTCGAGCGGTGTCTTGCCGAGTTTTTCCGAAAGCTCTTTGACCTTCGCATAAGTCTCATCCGTCGTCGCGATCCCGCGAATGACCTCGACCAATTTCATCAGCGGCACGGGGTTGAAAAAATGCATCCCGATCACCTTGTCCGGCTTGCTCGTCACCGCGCCGATCTTGGTGATAGAGATCGACGAAGTGTTCGAAGCTAGAATGCAGTCCGCTGAAGTGACGCTATCGAGCTTGGTAAAAATTTCTTTCTTGATCTCAAAAATTTCCGTCGCGGCTTCGACGACGATAAAGCAGTCTTTCAGGTCTTCGAGGTTGGTGGTCGCCTTGATCTTGCCGAGAATGTTATTTTTGTCTTCCTCGGTGATCTCTTCTTTTTTCACAAAGCGGTCGAGGCTCTTGCCGATGGCAGCCATTCCGCGGTCGACAAACTCCTGTTTGACGTCACACATTACTACATCGTATCCGGCGCGCGCCGCGGTCTGGGCAATACCGTTGCCCATCGTGCCCGCACCTACAATTCCAATGATCTCGCTCATACTCTAATTAATTTCCTTTGTTAAATAACTAATGATCAAAAAACTTATCTAAAATAATTTGCTTCACAGCAATGAAGTCGCGTCCTCACCTGAAAAACAAACGAGTGACCAGAAAAACTCGTCACTCGCGGCATGGAGATGCAGTGAGATTGTAAAACGCCTATTGCCATCCCTGCGGAGGCGGCGGCGGTGGTGGCTGAACATAACCGCCCTGCGGGCCGCCCTCATATAAGGCTTTCCCCATATCTCCG
This sequence comes from Pyrinomonadaceae bacterium, assembly GCA_035995185.1. Classification (GTDB taxonomy): domain Bacteria; phylum Acidobacteriota; class Blastocatellia; order Pyrinomonadales; family Pyrinomonadaceae; genus DASYKT01. Next base: position 4,261 of record DASYKT010000036.1, on the reverse strand, counting down.
TAAACGAACCACAGCGCATAGACGCCGAGTGCGGTTCCCAGCGGAAAATTCAGCAGCGCCAGGCAGCTGGCAATGGTCACCCAGATCTTTGCGCTGTGCCGGTGTTTGTGGAGCTTCCATCCCGCCATAAAATAGAGCCCGGCAAAAAACATAATGAACAGTCCTATTCCGATAGCGAAAACAATGACCGCTCCGCCCACAGCGCCTCCGACCAGTTTCTCCTCGCCTTTTCCCGCGGAGATAAGGGCGATGCCAAAGATCGCGCCGAATAAGCCGTACACAACCAGCAGGATCAGCGCGACCATGCTCAGCATGCCGCCCTTAACAAAAAACAGGATGCTCAAAATTTTATTGTGATCTGTCGCAGTCATATGTTTCCTCCGCTATTGCATTATTATTGCCAGCTCTGCGGTGGCGGCTGTTGCTGCTGTGACGACATCATATTAGGATTGCCGCCGCCCAGGTAAAACCGCTTACCTTCTTCGCCCAGTAAAAACCACAAGCCGTAAATGCCGACCGCCGTTCCCAGCGGAAAGTTTAACAAAGCTAGAATTGCAGCCACAATTCCCCACGTTCTGCCGCCGGCCTTTTCCTTCAGGATCTTCCAGCCCGCAATAATGATGGGAAGCACAAAGAGGCCCGCAATAACCAGTATCCCTATCACCATCCCGAATATTACCACCGCCGGAATCGCGTCACGCCCTCTCGTCTGCGCGGCGGCCACGCCCATCATTGCGATCATCACGATGATGGCAACCGCCAGGCCCACCACCTGCAGCACGCTGTACACCAAAAACAGAATACCTAATATTTTATTGTGTTCTTTTGCGACCATACGACCCTCACGTTCCTCGGAAATTAAGAACTTGTTTCTACAAATAGAATAACGATTCCCGTAATAAAATGTTGCTAAATTATCGACTGCGGCGCGCGTTTGTCTTTCTCTACTTCGGAATATAATTCCAGGCACTCATCGCCGATCAGAAACCAGATGGCAAAAATGCTGACGACCGTTCCTAGAGGATAAAAAAACAAGAGAAATAATGAAGCAACGATCCCGAACGTTCTTCCCCCGGCGCGCACATTGACCACGGTGAATCCCGCGAATAAAACAAACACAATGATCGCAAATTGAACGCCCACCAAAACGTAGATCATCGTCATCGTTCTTTTCGCTTCGATCTGCGCTTTGGTTTCCGGCGGGGCCGGCGTCGGCGAAACCTTCATCCCCGGCATTCCCCCTGGCATACTCGGTATTCCGCCCGGGTAAGATTCAACCGGAATCGGGCTTTCCGCCGCTTCGCTGATCCTGGTCGCCGATCTGTCGGAGTTGTTAGTGACATAAGGATATGTCACTGAAAATCCGAACAGGTCCAGGCCCAGCGTGGCCAGGTGAAAAAAAGCCACGACAAGGAACGCAACACCGATCAGTCTGTTTTTATCCAATGTACTCATAATTCAAGTCTAGTCAGTCTGGGAAGTCTGGGAAGTCTGGGAAGTCTTGAAAGTCTAGGAAGTTTAGGAGGTCTTGGAAGTGTAGGAAGTCGCCACCTCTTCAAAACCTTGCTAATTATCTGGACTCTGTGAACCGCCTAGGCTTCCGAAACTTCCTAGACTTTCTAGACTTCTCTAGACTTCCTACACTTCCGCGACTTTCTTGACTAGTCCCGTTCCACCGCCATCGCGACCGAATTTCCGCCGCCCAGGCAAAGTGCGGCAACACCGCGTTTCGCGCCGCGCCGTTTCATCTCGTGAAGCAGCGTCGTCAGCACGCGTCCGCCGGAATTTCCGATCGCGTGGCCGAGCGCGACCGCGCCGCCGTTGACGTTGACCTTTTCCATATCCAGCCCGAGTTCTTTCATCACGCCCAGCGCCTGCACCGAAAAAGCTTCGTTGAGTTCAAAGAGGTCTACGTCCTTCATTTCCCAGCCGGCTTTTTTCAACACGTTCAATACGCCCTGGACCGGCGCCATCATGATCAGTTTCGGCTCGATACCCGAGGTCGCCGAAGCGACGATGCGCGCCAGTGGTTCGATGCCCAGCTCCTTCGCTTTTTCCGCCGAAGTAACCACCACCGCCGAAGCGCCGTCGTTTACGCCCGGGGCATTTCCCGCCGTCACCGTTCCGCCGTCTTTTTTAAATGCGGGCTTTAATTTCGCCAGTGTTTCGACCGTGGTTTCCGGCCGCACGGTTTCGTCATAATCCAAAACAATGGGGTCGCCCTTGCGCTGCGGAATTTCGATCGGCACGATCTCGTCTTTAAATCTTCCCGCCTGCTGCGCCTCGTGCGCTTTGCGGTGCGAATCAAAAGCAAAGTTGTCCTGCTGCTCGCGCGTGATGTTGTATTTTTCCGCCACCACTTCGCCGGTGTTGCCCATGTGCCAGTTTTCAAACGGGCACCATAAACCGTCATGCACCATCAGATCCACCACGGTCTGATTTCCCATCCGGTAGCCGTCGCGCGCGCCCGGCATCGCATAAGGAATATTCGACATCGATTCCATTCCGCCCGCGACCACCATCTCGGCATCGCCCAGCTGGATCGCCTGTCCCGCCATCGCCACCGCCCGCAATCCCGAACCGCAAACCATATTGATCGTCAGCGCGGAAACTTCCGGCGGAAGCCCGGCTTTTAAAGCGGCCTGCCGCGCCGGCGCCTGTCCGATACCGGCCTGCACCACACAGCCCATGATCACTTCATTGATATCTTCGCCTTTAACGCCCGCCTTTTCGACCGCCGCTTTGATCGCCGCCGCGCCCAATTCCGGCGCCGTAAACCCCTTCAAAGCACCCTGAAATTTGCCCGTCGGCGTTCTCATCGCACTGATTATTACCGCTTGTTTAGTGTCTGACATCTGTATACATCCTTATAAGTGAATAAATTTATGTATTAAAGCAAAAGAGTATTTTCTCAGGATTTCGATATTAGTGCAATTCACTGGGACTCCCTCCTTGTCGAGGAGGGGTAGCACGCGCTCCGCGTGACGGGGTGGTGCAACTCTTAACCTGTTTTTGCAAAAATTCGGAACATCTCACTCTTACCGTACGTAAATCCCGCTATGCGCTTCATTAAATACATTTTCACGCCCAACCACCTAAAATATGAGGGTGTTCGCCCGATAAATATTTATCTCTTAAGAGTGCTTTATTTCCTGATGTTCATTGGCGTGGGTTTGGAGACCTGGTCAAATATCATCAACCACCAGGGCGCGTGGGACCATACCAGGGCCGTGGCATTCTGCGTTTGGGCGGCGTACCCGACATTGTCTATTTTTGGATTGTTAAAACCGCTGCGGTGGCTGCCGATCGTGCTCTTTATGATCTTTTACAAGACGCTCTGGCTGATAGTGGTCGCTTACCCGCTCTGGCAGGCAAATGCGCTCACCGGTTCACCCGCGGATGAAATGGCCCACGTATTCCTGGGAGCGCCCTTCATCGCCCTCATCGTGCCCTGGGTGTATGTATTTAAAACCTACGTCTGGGGATCAAAGGCAAAGATGGTTTGATGCTGTTTCAGCGGCCGGGTTCTTAAAACTCCCCTCCTTACGAAGGAGGGGTGGCACGCGTTTCGCGTGACGGGGTGGTTCTCTCTTGTCAGTAGCGTCGGCGTCAGCCGATGCGTTCTTGTCGGTTTGTTTGTTTTATCAATTGCCACTAGCTTTAGCTAGTGGATTCATAAAGAAAATAGTTTTATGGACTTTAGTCCAATTATTCGGCTAAAGCCGGGACTGCTTTTTGATTCCACTAACCACTAGCTAAAGCTAGTGGCAATTTAAAAGCACGGGGTGTCTTCCTTTGCTTTGTTCGTGTTGTTTCGTGTATTTCGTGGTTACGGTCTTAAAGATTTATTAACCACGAATCACACCAAACACACGAAAACAAAACCAACTCTTCAAATCCTCTATCGCCATCTCCACAAAACAAATATACGATGGAGCTCTGTTGAGGTGCGGCAGGTGAAAACCCACACGGTTTGGCCTGTGCACGCCGGGCATGCTTGGCAGCCCGGGAGGCGGCGTGAACTAAGGGCCGCTGCCTCTGAAAGTCATAGCGAACCCGTATCGTATGCTTTAGCGCCCTGCGGGCAAAACCCTGTATTTAAAGCTAGCCTGTGCCCTGCTCGTGACGTCAGGTGAAAAATTAATTCGAGCCAACCGCTGCGAGGCCTGTTCCCGCCTGATTTCTCCTCGCATGTCGCATTGTAAAACCAAATGAAAAACGGCTAAGCGTGAAGTACAGTATTCGGTTCTCCGCCTAAAAA
>DASYKT010000035.1:0-114111 GCA_035995185.1 Pyrinomonadaceae bacterium | reverse complement strand
TCGCAGCCTGTGATCTGGACGAAGCGTTGGCGATGGTCGCCGAATCCGTTGAGAAAAAAGAAGCGCGTTCCATAGCTCTCTGCGGCAACGCCGCCGAAGTCCATTGGCAAATTCTCGAACGCGGTATACTTCCCGACGTCGTCACCGATCAGACCTCCGCGCACGATGTTCTCTATGGATATATCCCCGTCGGATTAAACATCGAACAGGCTGCGAACTTAAGAAAATCAGATCAAGCCGAATACGAAAAACGCGCGATGGATTCGATGTCGCGCCATGTCGAAGCCATGCTCGAATTTCAAAAACGCGGCTCGATTGTTTTCGATTACGGCAACAACTTGCGCCAGCGCGCGCTTGATAACGGCGTCGCCAATGCCTTTGACTATCCCGGTTTTGTGCCCGCCTATATCCGCCCGCTCTTTTGCGAAGGCAAAGGCCCTTTCCGCTGGGTAGCGCTTAGCGGCGATCCCGAAGACATCTACAAAACCGACCGCGCCATGATGGACCTCTTCCCTGACAACGACCATCTTATCCGCTGGCTGACCATGGCTCAGGAGCAGGTCGAGTTTCAGGGCCTGCCCGCGCGCATCTGCTGGCTGGGCTACGGCGACCGCGCAAAGGCCGGTTTGAAATTAAATGAAATGGTTGGAAGCGGCGAGCTCTCCGCGCCGATCGTCATCGGCCGCGATCATCTTGACTGCGGCTCCGTCGCCTCGCCCAACCGTGAAACCGAAGCGATGAAGGACGGCTCCGACGCCATCGCCGACTGGGTCTATCTCAACGCGATGATCAACGCCGTGGGCGGCGCCACCTGGGTTTCCGTGCATCACGGCGGCGGCGTCGGCATCGGCTATTCGCTCCACGCCGGCCAGGTGATCGTCGCCGACGGCACCCCCGAAGCCGCCCGTCGCATCGAACGCGTGCTAACCACCGACCCCGGCATGGGCGTCATCCGCCACGCCGATGCCGGCTACAACGAAGCCATCGAATTCGCCGAAAAGAATGATGTAAAAGTACCGATGATGAAGTGAAAATATGCTAGTATTTTACCGTTTTCAACTGATTTCCTAATAGGGGTCGATCTTCCATGCCAAGAAAACTCTCGGGTAAAAGTTCGTACATTAGTAAAAGCGAAAAACCACAATGCCATATTCACGATAAAGCTCTTAACAGAGATTTAGATGATATCCACCAAAATGTTTGTGTAAGTGAAATAGAATTTCCGCTGGCCGAATATACGGATGGAAAACATTATTGTCTTTTTCATTTGCCTACCAAAGATAAGGACCCTGATTTATTTGGGAAAACCTTTAAAAAAAGATTTCATTTAGTAGAAGAAAAAATTGTAGAGGTTGAAAACCTATCAGAGGAAAAACGAACTGACGCGAAAAATAATATTAATTACGATTTCCGTTACGTTTGGTTTCCTTCAAATATTGAATTAAAGGGATATAGATTTGGGGTTGAGGCGGACTTCAGTTCAACTACATTTTCTGCTCTGGCTTTATTTGATTCTGCGACTTTTATTGCAGTGGCAAATTTTAACTCTGTGACATTCCATAGTCCAGTTACATTTGAATCAACAAATTTTCTTGGCTCAGCTTATTTCGGAAGTGCAACTTTCTTTGACTCCGCTGTTTTCGCTTTTGCTAAGTTTTCTGCTTACTCAACCTTCAGAAATACAGTATTTGTTGACCAAGCTAATTTTTTAGGAACTACATTCAACTCTGTATATTTTGATTCGGCCACTTTTCTTTCGATTGCTCTATTTAGAAAATCTGTATTTTTGGATAGAGCAGAATTTAAATCCTCAACATTTGTTTTTGTTACCGATTTTGGCTGGGCTAATTTTACCGAAACTTCGCAGGTTTTCTTTGAGCAAACAAATTTCTGTAGCACGGTTGATTTGAGTTATGCGCTTTTTGCGGGTTATGTGATATTCGGAGGTGAGAAAGATAAGGCTGTTTTTTTAGACGAGGCATCCGCGGAAAAAACCCTGCAAAATTTTACATTTGAGGGCAAAAGTATACATGACTTCCTTTCTGACTATCAATTGAAAAATTTACACATAGCGCTAGATTTACAGAATGCGCGTCTTGAAAAACCCGAGCGCATTGCATTCCATCGGGTACGTTTGTGTCCAAGTTGGTTTATTAATGTAGATTCCCGTAAAATTGTTTTTACAGATGTGATGTGGGACAGTTTTAACTCTAAACGTCCTAAAGCGAATATACAGATCGAACTTAAAAGTCTTGAAAAACAAAGAGTTCGTGAACCTAGACGTTTGCTTGAAATAGCGTATCGTCAACTAGCTAATAATGCCGAAGAAAACGGTCGTTATGAAGAGGCCTCTAAGTTTCGTTTGATGGCAAGCGAGACTAAACGCCTAGAGTATTACAGAGGTTGGAAAGTATGGTCTTTGCATTGGTGGTACTGGCTTTCTAGTTTTTACGGAGAAAGCTGGATTCGAGCTTCCATTATTTTGTTGATTCTCGTTCTGTTAATTTTTCCGTTGATCTACACGACAAGGTTATTTCAAGTTTGTCCGAGCGATAAACCGGTTTCCGTCAGCCTCGTGGAACATAATTGCACTCAAAAATATTTAGAAATGTTCGACGGAAGTGCGCTTTTGCAGAGTCTTTCAACAGCAACATTTCAAACGATTGAATACCGTAAACCGGTGACTGGGTGGGGCGAGTTATGGATCACCCTGGAGAAAATTTTCGCCCCATTACAATTTGCATTATTAGCCTTGGCAATTCGACGTAAGTTTATGCGGTAAGGTCGCTGAAAGCGACATATTAAATAGCATGTTAAGGCGGAGCCGCAACCCTACGTAAAGATCAAAAATAAAATTCGATCGTCCAGCAGATCGGCTCTGAGTGTGTAGGTTCCGCTCTTCATATCGGGTGAAATTATGTTCAGGTAATCGGCACTGCGATTGAGGTATACTAACTGGCCTTGGCCAGTGTTGGGAACGAAATCACCCTTTGCCATTCCTGGCACGTCTTCCGCATACAGGAGGAACTCGACCCGTATCTGGTCGGGGTTGTCAGCCAGCTGAGCTTTCGCCTTTAAGAAATCCCCGGTTTTGAAGCTGGTCGTCTCCGTACCCTCGTCCTTCGAGAACGTTTTTAGACTACTTATGTGAACGATGCTATAGCTGCACGCCTGCGCTATCAGAAGTGCAATAGCAAACACACCGACAGCCGAAATTCTAATTACTTTTTTCATTCAGAAATTATCCTTTAATTTAATTAAAGATATGGAAAACTTCTCCAGGAAAAAATCCCTAACGGAGTGTACTACGACGGATTAAATATACAAAGAACTTTTGGTGATTCAACCAAGGCTCGCAAAAGAAAGAAAACGGCCTTCCCCGTATCGATGCAGGCGGATACTTTAACTAAATTCTTTTTATCCTTGAAACTATTCTCAGGTCCTTACAAGTAGCTATGATGAGTCTAGCAATCTGTAGAACATTTATGCGTTAGTCGCTGAAAGCGACATTTAATAGCGTAGGGTTAAGGCGAAGCCGCAACCCTACGTACGCGATCAAAAACAAAATGCGACTCTGAAGGTGTCGAATAACGGTTCGTCCCTTTCAGGGACGAAAACTTTTTTATAACGCGGGCACAGGGTTTCACCCTGTGCTATTGAATTAGTCGCCGTTGGCGACGAGAAACCCTTACGGAACTAATCAAACTCAAAGGCAGAACCACCCCGGCCTACGGCCACCCTCCTTACGTAAGGAGGGGAGTTTTTAAATCCCGCCACCAATTAGCAAAATCTATTGTAAAAGTATGAAACGTATTGTAAGATACCTCTGCTCCGACAAAGGTTTATATTCAAAATACTATCAAGAGGAATGTTAATTCCTTCACCCAAAGTCTATGCGAAGTGAAGCTGAAAAATTTAACACTCCTTTAACCTGACGGGACAAAAATACATAGAGGCCATTGGTATTTAAAAACCGATGACCGGAAATTCAGGACGCGCAGATCGAAACGGAAACGAGCCCGATCGACAGAGGAAAGCCGTCTTTAACCTTTCCCACAAAAACTAAAAAAGGAGATTTGCCATGACCACGCCAGCACAAGCAGAAAGTAGTCTCTTTTCCCCCTCATTACCGCAAAAGGATGACGGAATTGAACAAGGTTTACGAGCCGCACAGTTATTCGCGGACCGGGAAATTTACCAGTATGTGAATATTCCGGAACTTCCGATGCCGTTGGCTAATGATGCCGCGGTTGCTCTTCAAGTGCTCGGCCTGGAAGATTGGGTGAAAGGTCAGGCTCAAAACCAGCTCCGTATTTTCGTAAATCTTGAGATATGGAAGATCCTGAGCGAGCATCAGGCAGCAGGCACCGCCTTTACCGATCACGCGGCCAGGATCGCCGCGATCTTCGATTCCCCGCGCTATCAGCAGCTGGCCAGCGAAATTGAAACCGGTGTGCAATCGCTGTCGCCGCTAAGAGAATTGGCCGACCGCATAATCAATACCAGCCCGACCGGAGTGCCGGACTTTACCGATGTCGCATCTTATTCCCAATTATTTGAGATCTACCCGGTCCCGGATATTACCGGGCTCTGGCAAGACGACAAAACCTTTGCCTCGCAGCGGCTGGCGGGTTTAAATCCGATGGCGCTTAAACGCGTTACGCTTAGCGGCGATCCGGGAGCGAATTGGGCTACGCTCAAGGGAAAACTTTCTCCCGACATTACTGACGAGGCCGTTCAATTTTTTCTTGGGGCCGATTCCAGCTTTGAATCCGCGATCAAGGAGAACCGCTTGTTCGTCTGCGACTACGAAGCGCTGACTCTGGCCACAGCCGACCCGGGTGCGCCCGGTGCGCAAAGAGGGAAACCCCTGATGGGCCCGATCGCTTTATTTATTCGCACCGATGATTTCCCCGGACTCCAGCTTGCCGCCGCGCAGCTCAACCAATCTCCGACGAGTGTCGATTTCCCTTCGATGATGGCGGTAGATGCGGCCAAGCCCGGCAATGCCTATAAATGGATAATGGTTAAGATGTTCGTCCAGGCAGCGGACCTTAACTTTAATCAGGCGGTCAATCATCTGGGTGAAACACACCTGACCGAAGAAGCTTTTGCGATCGCCACGCACCGGCATTTGGCGCTGCAGCACCCGTTAAATATTTTGCTCAAGCACCACTACAAAGCCCTGATGGTGATCAACAAATTGGGTCAGCTAACGCTGATAAATTCGTCCGGATTGATACAAAAGATACTCGAAGGCGGACTGGCCGGTTCGCTGGATCTGATCCGGCAGGCCTACGCTAAATGGAACTTCGGCGATTATGATTTTGCGGCCCGCATCGAATCGCGCGGCCTCGATACCGCTTCGCTGCCTTATTTCCCGTATCGTGACGACGGCCAGCTGATCTGGGATACGCTGGGAGATTACGTGGCGGAATACCTTGGCCTTTACTATAAGACTGACGCGGATGTGACAGAAGATTACGAATTGCAAGCCTGGGCGGCGGAGTTGGCGGGCCCGGATGCTCACATCAGCGGATTTAGCAGTAAGATCGACACCATCGAAGAGCTGTGCCTCATCACGCAGTGTCTGATCTGGACCGCCGGCCCGCAGCACGCGGCCGTCAATTTCCCGCAGATCGATTACTTTGCGTTTATCCCCAACCTGCCGGCCGCGACTTACACGCCGCCGCCCGCTGATTTCAAAACCGCATCTGTAGACAGAGAGGACATACTCAACTTGCTGCCGCCCGCGGACGAGACGGGGGTGCAGTTCAACACTACTTACTCGTTGGCCGGCTTTCATTACGATGCGCTGCTCGATTACTTTAACGACCTTGATCGTGAGCCGGGTAATGTTTGCAAGAAATACTACGACAAGCTTACCGGTGACATAAAGTCGCAGATCGAACAGCGCAATAAAGAACGAGAAGCCCAGCAGGGATTATTACCGTACAGCTACTTTTTGCCCGAGAATATTCCCAACAGCACCAGTGTTTAGATATTTAATTCAAAATGTAGAGCTTCGGGTCCGTAAGATTTGTTTTTATGGGCCCGAAGCTTTAGGTCCGGATAACGCCCGCTATATCCAGCAATGGATTTTGCTGAAAAAACTTTAGTAGTTACCCATTCGGAATAGATGATAACTGATAGATGATAGAGTATAGACTCGATCTCTCAGTTATCATCTATGCTCTATCATCTATTCCGAGAATTTTCTTTGACTTCCACAAATTTGGGGAAAATTTTATGAGCAAAAGTATCCTTCAGGATAAATCGTACGCGTTTGCGCTGCGGATCGTAAAACTCTGCCAGTTTCTCACTGATGAAAAACACGAATACGTTTTGTCGCGGAAAATTCTGGAATCCGGCTCATCCATCGGCGTTTTGATTGAAGAAGCCCGGCCAGGGTGAAGACCGCGCCGACTTTCGTCAAAAACTTTCCATTGCCAATAAGGAAGCTTTCAAAACAAATTTCTGGCTGCGCCTCTTACGCGACAGCCGACTTATCAGCAACAAACAAGCCGAGTCTATGCTTGAAGATTGCGAGGCACTTCAAAAAATGCTGATATCATCGTTGAAAAAGACAGCAGAATGATAAAAATACTTTTGGCTAAATTACTTTTCCAGAAGATTTTCTATTTTACTTTTTGTCCAATCTCCAAAACAAACGGGTTTCCAATTTTGGCCCAAATTTGCACCGTAATCAAAGAGCTTCTCGGTGCTTTTTGATACAATGCTTTTTGCCATTTCTACACCCGCTAAAGTTGAAAGACCAGCAACCGTCGATGCCACTGTGTCATCTGTTAAGTGCTTGGTAGCAATCCCCACTGCAGTTCCTGTGATTACCGGAGCAACAAAACCAAATACCTTAAATGTAGCACGTAAGCCCCGTGTAAATCCGGTAGCTTTTGCCACCTCATTGTGGTAATTCCAGAGAACTTCATGGTCACTCTGAGCGCCTGTTTGCTGCAACCACGAACGAAACTTTTTGCCTTGTTTCCTTATTTCAAGAATTTTATTGAAATCTATTTGATTGTTGTTGATTAGCAATCGCAAATCTGGAAATCTAACTTCTTTCTTCAGAGTGCTGATCAAGTTTTGAGATTTCATTTTTTTCCGAGAAATCTCTGCCGCGTAAATTTCATACAATTTATCACCTACTATTTGACTCATAGGACTCGGGAGGAAAAAGTCACTTTTCAACTTGCCTGCTGAGCGTATGTAAAGGTTAGAAATCCCCGCGCAGGAAAGAGGAAGCGTCCTAAAAATTCTTTCAAGGTTTGCGGATTCTTTTAGACCTGCCAATGGAATTTTGCCGTTGATTTCATAAATCTTGTAATCTTTGTTTTGAAATTCTCTACCAATTACGAGTTGAGGTGGATTTTTAGCGATTCCTGCCAAATTGCGAAAATCCATCTCGTTAATACTTATTTCGAAATCCGGTACCTCATCTAATCCATTTACCCTATATAACTCTTCTAGGATGTTTTTAACGATCACTTTATATCTTCTAGGATTCAAAATATCGTCATAAGAATTATCTACGAGACCTAAAGCTACAACATCTCCGTCGAAAACCAACGAATTTTCTTTCGTGGTGCTACAGAATTTATCAAAGGCATCATTGTTGAGATACGACAAGTTATTGAAACTTTCTCTCAAAAATGCAGTCTGGAGAAATTTAGATTCAAAATAATTAGGGCTCTGAATACTTTCTTCCTGTAAAGGAATAAAATTCATTATCGCTCTTGTATTCGGAAGATCGGTAAACGGGTCTCGTGAGACGTAAGGGTGAACGGTAACTGTATCAAGAAATTTAAGGGCCCCGCTTTCAATAAGTTCAATTAGTTGTTCATAGGCCAATCCCTGCTGGATAATGGTACTAACAAAACTGGCAAATTGTTCAGCGCTCCCGGGTTGAACATACACTCTGTCATAGTAAATCAACGACTCTGCAAAAAGTCCCGTATCTGTTTTGATTCCTCTATAAAACAACTCTGGGGTCTGATGCTGACTTGTCGCAACTGGAACTAGGGCGGATTTATGGTCTGACATATAATTCTCCTTGCTGATTTTACAACATAGACCAAGCAGTTGCATAGATAAAACCATTTACTATAGTCGGAATTTGCTATGAAAAACTTACTTTCCAAGTTGTTACTTTATTTAGTTCTTTCTCTACCCCTTGCAAATATTTGCTTCGCCCAGACCTATCCGCCGCCGATACCCGGCGATTTCGTCATCAAAGATTTCAAATTCCAGAGCGGTGAGACACTACCAAACCTAAAGCTGCATTACGTGACGTTTGGGAAGCCGGTAAAGGACAAAGATGGCAGAACGACGAATGCGATGCTGGTGCTGCATGGGACGGGCGGTAGCCACACCCAGTTTTTGCGTGCGTCATTTGCCGGGGCGCTTTTTGGCAAAGGGCAGCTGCTCGACGCCGAAAAGTATTTCATCATTATTCCCGATAATATCGGCCACGGAGATTCCAGTAAGCCAAGCAACGGCCTGCACGCCAAATTTCCTCATTACAACTATCACGACATGGTCACGCTGCAATACCGTTTGCTGACCGAAAAGTTGGGCGTCGATCATTTGCGGCTGGTGATGGGCACTTCGATGGGCGGAATGCATTCGTGGGTGTGGGCCGAGATGTATCCCGACTTTATGGACGCGGCGATGCCGCTGGCCAGCCTTCCCGTCGAGATCTCAGGCCGCAACCGTTATTTCCGCCGGATGATAATGGACCCGATCAAAAACGATCCAGACTTCTTGGGCGGCGAATATAAAACTCAGCCGGTGCGCGGCCTTACCGCTGCGATCTACACGCTGATAATGATGGGCAGCGCTCCGCTGCAAATGCAAAAACTTGGGCCCTCAAAAGACGCCGCGGATAAAATGTTTGACGACACGATGAAACAACGGCTGGCTGCTACCGACGCGAACGACCTGCTTTACCAGGTAGATGCTTCGCGTGATTACAACCCGCAGCCGAAATTAGAGACGATCAAAACACACCTGCTCGCCATTAATTCCGCCGACGATGCGGTCAACCCGCCGGAGCTCGAAATAGTGGAAAAAGAAATTAAGCGTGTTAAAAACGGCCGCTTTATATTGCTCCCGATCACCGATGAAACCCGCGGCCACGGCACGCATACTATCGCCGCTATCTGGCAAAAATATTTGGCGGAGTTGCTGGCGGTGTCGGAAAAGAAGTGAGTCGCCGCCCGGCTTCAGCCCATTAGCATAAACCACTAAACGAAAAAAGGGTTTCAGCCAAACCAGGCTAAAACCCTTTTTATTCAGTAATTTCCGCGATCAAAAATTCGCGGTCTTATAAACTACTTGTCGTCCTTATCTTCCGCATCGTCGTCATCGGCTTTCTTTTCCGCCGGGGCCGCAGGAGGCGCGGATTGAGCGAGCGTGAGACTGACTGTTTTACCGTCTTTCTTTTCGCCGGCTTCGTTGATCATGTCGGCGTTAAGTTTGTAAGTGCCGCCCGGAGCGCCCATCGGTATCGGCAGCGAATAGGTTGCGGTACCGCTGCTGGGCAGGTCAACTTTGACCTCAGAACCCTTGACCGTTTCGCCCTTGGTCATTCCCTTAACGTCTTCCGCCACGAGCGCAAACTTTACGGTAACTTTGCTGATGCTGTTAGCGATCTCAGCTCTCGCATTCAAGGTGTCGCCGCCTTTAAAGCTGGTGGTTTCCGTTTTTCCGTCTTTATCGGACGATGTCTTAAAGCTGCTCATATTGGCCGTGCTAAGGCTGCACGCCTGCATTACGATAAATGCTAACGCGAGCCCGCAGATAGCAATAAACTTATTACTAATTTTCATTTATATTATTTTTCCTCAATTTTCGATTGGTTAGTGCCTAATAAGGACGGCACTTTGGATAGGATCCAAGGTGGGAGTCTACTTGCGCCGCCCTTAATATGCAAAGCAGCAAATCGGAATTTTCGGTAGTGGATCAGTTTGAATATCTATCCGTAAAGCCTCCAACTTAGGACAAAAGGTCTGTCTGGGTCCCGGCGAAAACCTGCGATCCCGATAAGGTCGACAAATACAGGATTACGCCCTAGCTATTTCTTCGACACGATCCAGTGCTGCGGCATCTGCGGTATCGGGCGGTGTTCGTTCTGCGAAAAACCTGCCGCTTCAAACATTTCCTTTAATTCCGCAAAAGTATAGGCGTCCCCACCCGGCGTCGCGGCGAGCATCACCAAACTAAATAATGCCTCGGCCGGTGGTGAAATGCGGTCGTCATTGGGGATAAATTCAAGCGTCAGCACCTGGCCGTCATCGGCCAGTGCCGCGCGGATCTTTTTGAGAAATTCGATGCAGGTCGGTTTATCAAAATGATGCAGAAAATTGGTCAGCAAAACGATGTCGTAGCCTTCTCCCATATCGACGTCGAAAGCGCTGCCCGGGATCGTATGATACCTGTCTCCTACTTCGTATCGCTTAGCGTTTGCTTGAGCAACTGTTAATACATTCGCCCAGTCGAGTGCGTAAATTTCAGCGTTAGTATATTTTTGCGCCAGCAAAACCCCAAAAATTCCGTGCCCTGCGGCAACATCCAGTACTTTGAATTTACGCTCCGGGGCGGCCACCAAAGTTTCCGCCATGAATTGCGCGGAAGGAAACATCATCGGGGCCATCGCTTGCGCAAATTTAACCCACATCTCGCTATCTTCCGCGATGGAGTCGTCTTCTCTACGGCTCGAGCCGCCTTGTTTTACGGCAGTGGTCAGGTCTTCATAACCGCGCATCTGCATTGGCGACATAAGAAACTCAATGGTCGAACCTATATACATCGGCGAATTTTTGTCAAGAAAAGCTCCGGAGACTTCTGTCAACCCGTATTCATTTCCTTCTTTAGATAAAAATCCGAGCACCGCCATCGTGTCGCACAAAATGCGGATACCTCGTTTCGATGCGTCACAGGCCTGCGCGATCGCAGTAGCGGTTTTATTACCTTCGGCTATCTTTGTAAAAAGTGCTAATTCAACAGCGGTTTTCATTGCCGCCGACATTTGAAATCCGGTCATTACCTGCCAAAAAAGTTGCGGGTTGGGGGGTGCTTTGTCTGGTGTCATATTTATATGAATACTCCTGGACAGATCTTTATTAAATTTGCTTTCGTACCTTATGATACTTTTGCCGCAAAATCAAAAGGCCTTCCCTATGACAGGAAGACCTTTTATTTTTATTGCTTCGCACCTGGTTTGTGGCTCAGTTTTGGGCCGGTGTGTTTTCCGCAAAGTATTCGTGACTGTCGGCGTTGTCGATGGCCTTATTCGGGGTCTTGTTCGCCAACTTTTTCGCAGCCGTTTGTCCATAGGCATAATCGTTGGTTCCGGCTACCACATTAAAATGGCTCATTTCATGAACCAGAGTTCCCGCCTTCGAATCCGTTCCGGTCGATGGCGCATTCCAGAAAGCATTGCAAAGATAGATCGTATAGGGCTGGTTTGAATAAACATAGGCATACGCGCTATCGGTGCAAGTGCAGTTAAAAACCACACTGGCGTTATTCATCGCGTTTTGGATCGAACTGAAATTGCCCCGTACGGTGTTGTAACGCGATGAAGTATACGCGCCGAACCACGTGGCATAACGCGGGCCGACCGTCCCTCCCGATAAATAATTATAAGCGTTGGTCGAGTAAGTATAGGCATTGTTGCGCGCCGTCAGCAGAGAACTCTGGCGGATGCTGGTACAGCCGGTAAAGCCGGTCGAGCCAACGACATCGTTTACGATCGCCGGAGCAGGCATTTTAGTCTCGCGGCCTTCGATCCAGGCACTGACGTCTTTTGAACTTAACCTATCTTCCTCGGCAGAAAAGGCCGGCGTTCGGGAAAAAATATCGAAAGCCGCGACGTTGTATGAAACCTGGTAATACCCGGTCGCCGAAAGATCGTAATATCCGGCCAGGTCGATAGTAGCTCCGACCGTTTCGCCGCTACCTAGCGTTATATAATCGGCGGCTGTCGGAGCGGGCCGCTTATAATGGGGACCGATGTATTCGACAGCCTTGCCGTCAATACTTACCGAAAAAAGATCGTCTTTAACACCATCCAGAGGCGTATACCATCTAAGGATCGTAATGGGCTGCTTGCCGGTATTTGTGATCGAAACTTTTATCAGGATGCTATCCTGATAGAGAAATACATCTTTTTCAAAGCTGATACTGACCTGTGCCTGGGAGCCGCGCGCCGCAAATACGCTGACAGTGAAAAGATTCAATGCCAAAGCCAGCACGATAAACACTAACAGTTTGTTTTTTAACACTTTTCTTTCCTCCTGAGGTTTTATTTAAATAAAGGCCGCCCCGAAAGGGCTGCCGTCCGATCAAAATGATTGCCTCCGGTTTCTGCAAAAAATTCCAAAATTGACGCTGAATATAGAAGATCTAATTAAAACTTATAGAGTCAGGTCAGGCATTGTCAAGATTTTTTTTCGGAACAGGCCGATCGCTGCTTCCAACGTGTTTCGTCCGTATATGGATTTTGATTTCAACCTCTTTTCACTTAAAGTTAATTTCTTAAATGCGAGTCGATCAAATAATTTACAATGCGGGACAATTGGTCACGTGCGCTTCACAGGCCGGGCCAAAAAAAGTCCTGAAAAAGGGCCCGAAAAAAGGTGTGGAAATGGGCGAGTCAGGCATCGTCGAAAACGGTGCGGTGGCGATAAAAGACGGCCTGATCGTAGCTGCCGGCCCTTCCCAAGATGTAATGCGGGACCATGAAGCCGGCAATACGATCGACGCCAAAGGAAATGTGGTCATGCCTGGCTTTGTCGAATGTCATACTCATCTCGTCTATGGCGGCCACCGGCTAAATGAATTTGAACTCCGCATTCGCGGCGCCAGCTACCTGGAAATAATGGAAGCCGGCGGCGGGATCGTCAGCACCATGCGCCACACGCGCGAGGCCAGCGTGGCGGAACTTATGGCCGGCGCCGGCAAACGCCTGGGCCAAATGCTTGCCCTCGGCGTCACGACCTGTGAAGTAAAGACCGGTTATGGATTAGACACCGAAACCGAGCTGAAAATGCTGCACGTAATTGAGGAACTTGATAGGACGCATCCGGTAAACGTTATCCCTACTTTTTTAGCAGCCCACGCCTTTCCCCCCGAATATAAGGAAAAGCCGGACGACTATGTATCGCTCGTTTGCAAAGAGATGATACCGCTTGCGGCAAAATGGTATGCGGCATCGCATTTCGCGGAAAAAGGCACGCCGTTTTTTATCGATGTCTTTTGCGAGAAAAATGCTTTTACGCTTGAGCAATCAGAGCGTGTGCTCGAAGCCGGAAAAAGTTATGGGATGAAAATAAAAGCGCACGTCGATGAATTTACCAATCTTGGCGGGGCGCGGTTCGCCATCGAAAACGCCGCCACGTCGATCGACCATCTTGACGCCATCAGCGATGAAGAAATTGCTCTGCTGGCAAGTTCGGAAACGATCGGAGTGGTTACGCCCACCGTTAATTTCAATTTGGGCAACACGGAATTTGCCGATGCGCGAAAAATGATTGACGCCGGGTGCGCCATCGCCCTTTCGACCGATTTTAACCCCGGCTCGGCGCCCTGCCCTTCGCTGCCCGGCGCAATGGCCATCGCCTGCCGTTATCAAAAGCTTTCACCGGCCGAGGCTTTGAACGCCGCCACTATCAACGCCGCTTTTGCCGTCGGACTGGGAAACAAGATCGGTTCGATAGAAGCCGGAAAACAGGCCGACCTGCTGATTTTAGATATTTCCGATTACCGGCAGCTGGCCTACGAATTCGGCGGAAATCCGATCGATCAGGTGATCAAAACCGGACAAAGCGTTTACCAAGCTTCAGTTTGAGGCTTGCCCATGTATTTCATCATTAGCCACTAATTACACAAATAACACGAATGAAGATTCTTATTCGTGTTATTTGTGTAATTAGTGGCAGATATCCGCGACTTTATAGGCGAGGAATTTAAGGTTTGATCCATTTCTCGTCTATCTCCGCTTGGTGCTCCAGTTCCCTGCGCAATTCTTCTTCCATTTTCACGGCTTCCAGGGCAAGCGGCAGTTCTTCGGTATGAGCGCGGAGTTTTTGCATGGCAATTTCAGTATCGGCCATATTCGTGCCGCGGCGCGAAGCGGCCTCGATCATCTGCAGCCTCGTTTCCGCTTCGATACGCATTTCTTTTGCACTCTCGAAAATATCGGTTAATTTCTTGCGGTCCTTTTTTAAGTCTTCCTGAAGGTTTTTTGAATTCTCGCTTTTTAACTGTTTTAATTTTCCTTCGCGTCTTCCGATCAGTAAAAGCTCCTGTTTGGTGGTTTTAAGGATCCGCGCCGCGGTCAGCCTCGAGGCCAGCGTTTCCCGGTAGGCGTCCGCCAGCAGGCGGTTTGAGCGTTCGATGTCTTTGAGGGCCTTTTTTTCCTGCGTTTTCAGTTCGCCGGTAAAGAAACGCACCTCGTGTGCCTTGATACCGTCAACGGCCAATCTCTCCCTCAGCTTTACCAGCCAGCCCTGGCGGTAGATCATCAGCGTTCCGGAAACTATCAGGCTAAAGATAAAACCTACTATCAGCGCGATCAGCGCGCTAAAAATATAAACGGCCGTTCCCGCCGTAGTGGTGCCAAAGACCAGCCCCGCGACAAACAAAACCAGCGCGGGCAGCAGCGAAAACACCAGCGGCGTGGCCAGCGGGCTCCAGCGCAGAACGTCGTTTTTCACCAGATCGCGCCGGGTGAGTTCGTAATAACCGGTTTTCTCCAGTTCGTTAGACATTTTTACCGCTCAGACAGCCTTCCCTCCATAAAAAGCATCTAATGTGTTTAACGCTTTTTGTGACTTTGTAATATCATCACAATGTATTTAAAAGCGCAATCTCAGGCGGTGGCTATGTTTCGACCAAAATCTATCTTTTTTTTCTTTTACTGTTCGCTCTTTCTGATGTTCCCTTCGGACGGGCTTTTTGCGCAAACGGCAACGGCGACTCCGGCCCCGACCCCGCAAGATAAGAATGTCCGTACCGTCACGATCCCTATCTCCATTTTTACCAAGGCCGAACTAAAAGAAAATCAATTGACCGAGCTGGTCGAAGCGGGCGATATTTTCGTAAAGGAAGACAACGACCAGCAGGTCATATTGTCCATTCGCAGCGTTTCAAATACTCCTCTGAGCCTGGCGGTAGTGATACAGGACGATCTTGAATCTGAAGTTAACCTGCAGCTAAAACTGATCGCGCAATTTATTCGGACCCTGCCGAAAGGCTCCCGGGTCATGGTGAGTTATGTTCGTTCGGGCGGTTTGCAGGTGCGCCAGCGATTTACCGAAGATCTGGAAAAAGCGGCCACTTCGTTACGGGTCATTTCGGGCAGCGCCGCGGTTGCGACAAACGATCCTTACGACGGATTGTCCGAAGCGCTCTCCAGATTTGACGGACTGCCCAACGGGAGACGGGCCGTTCTGTTTATCTCCGATGGATTCGATGCGACCAGCGGTTTAAGCGCTCTTTCTTCTATCGACAGCCTTTCACTGCAGCGGGCGGTGTTTAAAGCGCAGCGCAAGGGCGTCGCGGTTTATTCCATATATTCCGCTGGGAATTACACGAAAAATGCCAACGGCAGCGTGGTTTCTGGCGCGCAGGGAGCTTTAGGAAAATTGTCTTCGGAAACCGGCGGCCGTTCCTTCTTTCAGGGCTCTCATACACCTATCAGTTTCGATCCTTTTTTCCGGGAGTTGTCAGCAGTATTGAGCCGCCAGTTTGCGCTTACCTATCTTTCCACCCATATGAAAAAGGGCTATCACCGGGTAGACGTATACAGCACGAATCCTGAAGTAAGGATCGAGCATCCTAAAAGCTATCGCTATAAATGATTTTATTTTTATAAGAGGCGGGTGCGGCAGATCGGGCAGCTGCGCCGGTCTTCCTTGATAAAAAACCCCAGCCAAAATAGCGGGAAAAAACTCACCAACAATACGGCGAACACTATCCAACCGGCCGGCGCGATCTTTCTTTCCACCCGGGGGCTGACCTGCGTACGGCAATTCGGACAGTAATAATGCTGGAGCGCATAATATTGCGCGTTCGGATAAGGATGTGGCTGCGGCTGTTGCTGCTGATACAACGGTGCAGGCTGCAGCGGCTGTACCATCTGCGGCGAATTTTGCGGATAATTTGCCGGCGGCGCAAAAACCTGCGTCTTCTTGGCCTGGTAATTTTGCGTGCGGTCGTTAGTCTGAAATTCCTCGCTCTGCCAACTGTAAGGTCTGCGGGAAGGCGCCGTCCCGGAAGATTGCATCAACGCATCTCCGCAAAAACGGCAATATTTACCGCCGTCGGCGTTTTGCATCCCGCATTTTGCACATTGAACCATATCAGTTACCCGAAACAGTATAACTTCAAATGTAATTTACGCGAAATAAATTGAAAAAGTTCGTCAGGTTTTTGATTTAGCTGAATTTAATGCGTTCACCGGTCTTCACAGCCTTGTAACACGCCTCGACCAATTCGACCGACTTATATCCGTCCATGGCATTGATCAGCGGTTCGGTCCCGTTTTCAATGGCGCTGATAAAGGCATTGTTTTCCTGCGTATAGCCCCAACGCTCTTCTTTTCCTTCCTTGTGCCAGGAGAAGTACCGGAAATCGTGAGACAAGCCCGGCTGGGAATTTGAATCGCCCAAATGACTGTCAGTCAGATTTTCCATTTCCTGGGTCAGGATGGTGCGATGGTCGCAAAAAACTTCCATGCGTTCAAAGGGGAAAAGCCAGCTGGCTTCCGCCGATGAGCAAAAGGTTGCGTGCAGGCCGCTTTTGAATTTCAGCAAGACGGAAAAATTGTCGATTTCGTTATAAGTGTGCTGCGAACCGAAGGCGATCATTTCATCGACCTCGCCGAATTGATAACGCACCATGTCAAACATATGAATGGTCGTCTCATACAAAAAGCGTCCGGTGATCTCGTGATCGCTGGTCCATTCAGGTATCTGCAGATCGCCGCGATTCATCTTGATGTGAACGGAATGCGGTTTGTCCCCGGCCAGCAATTCTTTCAGCTTTACATACACCGGCGCAAAACGGCGGTTAAATCCGACCTGGAAAACTCCCGCCGACGATTTTGCCGCGTCTAAAATTGCCTGGGCCTCAGGCAAGCTGGTCGCCATCGGTTTTTCGCACAGCACGTGCTTTCCTGCCGTGGCAGCCGCAATGGCAAGTTTGGTGTGGCCGGTGTTAGGCGTAGTGATGACGATCGCGTCGCTGGCCTCTAAAACCTGCTCGGCATTTTCCATGCACTTGCCGCCGGTCATTCTACCCACGGCTTCCATCCGCTCGGGAATAATGTCGTAAAGCGCCGCGACTTCCGTGCGTTCGTGTTTGGCAAAAAGCTGGGCATGGGTGCCGCCCATGTAACCCGTTCCGATAATTCCGATCTTGATCTTGTTCATTTTTCTCAATAATTAGTTAGCCACGAATTACACCGATTACACGAATTTATACTTTCTTATTCGTGCGATTAGTGCAATTCGTGGCTATTTTTTTATATTCTTAAGCGCTCGCGGCCTTTTCAGTTAAACCAAGTGCCTTGATCGTATTTTCACGCGCCAGCCTGGCGACTTCATACGGATCCTGATTCCAGTATTCCGGGCGGAAGATCTCGATGCTGGCCATCGTGTCATAACCGATCTTGTCAAAACGTGCTTTGATCTCTTTCAGCGGCAGGATGCCCAAACCCGGATAGAGACGTTTCGAATCGTCCAGCTGTTCTTTCGGCAGGTCTTCGCTGTCGTTGATGTGGAAAATGAAAAGCTTTTCCGGTTTCATCGTGTCGATCGCATCGAACGAAGAATTTCCCGCGTAGAAGTGGAAAGTGTCGATCACGTTACCGATATTTTCACGGTCCACTTTTTCTACGATCTCGTTGCACAGGTCGAGCGTCTGCACCGAGCAGTCCGTCTGGCCTAAGAATTCAAAAGCCAGCGAGACGTTGTGCTTTTCGGCAATGTCGCCGAGTTCGTTCAGCACTTTCACCGATTCATCGATGATCTCTTCCTTGGTGGCATTTTCCGGCAGCTTGCCCGGAACGACGACAACGTATTTGCATCCGATCTGGCCGGCGATGCTCGAAAGCTCTTCGCACTGGGCCTTGACGATGTTCTCGTAATCGTCCGCGGTGCGGAAAGTGATGTGCTCGATGGAGTTGATGCTCCAGGGCTGAAGTTCGGCTTCGTCTAAAAGATTTTTAAGATCGGCTACGGTATTTGTTTTCAAAAATTCGCGTAATTTGGCAGCCCAGATCTCGAGCAGTTCAAAACCGGCGGCTTTTGCGGCTTTGATGTCGGTCTGCAGATCGGCGTGCATGGTGGTCGCGCCATTTAAAGCTAATTTCATTTAGTTACTCCTGTATAAAAATATGTATCAGTTCAAACCGTAGATAATACCACGAGAACGGGTGAAAACGAAAAGCACGGAACACTCCGGAGATGCCTGACGTATAGCCCCTTGTAAGCAGCTGTGATCGGGTCTTTCCTATAAGTTGCCACTAGCTTTAGCTAGTGGTTGAGTCAAGCGAGAATTTTCGGCTTTAGCCGAACAAAGAATTGGGCTAAAGCCCGGTTTTTATGAACCTTTTTATCCACTAGCTAAAGCTAGCGGCAATTTACAAAGTCATTATGCCTGAAAGCAAGATCAGCCCAATTTCTCTATCTGAACGGATCGAAATTCTCGACGTCTTAAGAGGCCTGGCCGTCTGCGGAATTCTCATCGGCAATATGCAGTGGTTTTCCGGTTACGGGATGATGCCCGAGGCGCTGGAAGCGAACACTCCGCTCTACGATCAGATCACGCATTTCCTGGTTCACTTTTTTGTCGAAGGCAAATTTTATTCGATCTTTTCGTTCCTGTTCGGATTTGGCTTTGCGCTGCAGATCGCGCGAGCGGAGGAGCGCGGCGACCTCAAAGCCTCGCTTTTTAAACGCCGCTTATTGTGGCTGCTGGTGATCGGTTTGCTGCACGCTTATCTGCTCTGGGCGGGCGACATTCTGAGCATCTATGCCGTGATGGGTTTCGTGCTCATTCTCTTTCGCAAAAAGACCGACGCTTCCCTGCTCAAATGGTCGTTTGCAATGATGGCGGTGCCCGTCGTTACTTATACCCTTCTCTATATTTTGTTCGTGAGCTTTGCGCCCGCGGACGCCGCCGCAAAGTTCGAGGCCGCCAAAGCCGACGGCTGGAGCAATGCCCTTACGACCGTTCCGCAGAGCAATTATTGGCAGATCGTAAGCAGTTACAATTTACAGTACATCGTTGGCCGTTATATGGAATTGATCCTGGCGATGCGTTTGCCGAAAATTCTGGCGATGTTCCTGCTCGGTTTTTATGCCTACCGCATCGGCGTATTTCAAGATCTTTCCACTCACAAAATTTTGATCCGCCGCGTTCTGATTTGGGGACTGGGCATAGGGCTCGCGGGCAGTATTATTTTCGCCGCGGTCTCGGGACACGAAGCCGTTTTTGCGCCGACGCTGGCCGGCGTCGGAGGCGTGATCACTTACGCCTTTAGCGTTCCGGCGCTGGCGCTGGGTATCGCCGCTCTGGTAGCGACTCTCTGGCAAAAAGGAACGTGGCAGAAAATGCTTGCCGTTTTCGCTCCGGTTGGACGCATGGCGTTGACCAATTACCTTTTGCAGACTGTCATCTGCGTACTGATTTTTTACGGTTACGGTTTTGGCATGTTCGGAAAATTCGGCGCGCTCGTTTCGACCCTGATAGCGCTGGCCATCTTCGCCTTTCAGATCGTGTTGAGCTCGCTCTGGCTGAAGTATTTCCGCTACGGCCCGATGGAGTGGATCTGGCGGCAGCTTACGTATCGAAAGCGGTTAAGTTTACGACTTTAAATGCCAATGGCTTTGGCTGCCGCGAAATAAACTTATAAAGACAACTATGATCGATGACATCAGTGACATAGCCGACCTTTACGACCGCAGTGTCGAGCAAGAGCATTCTCGTCTGGACGAGCACCAGCTCGAGTACGATCTCACCTGGCGTTATCTAAAAAAATACCTGCCGCGTTCCGGTACGATTCTTGAGATCGGCGCCGCAACCGGTAGGTACACATTGCCTTTATGCCGGCTTGGTTATCAGGTCACCGCGGTCGATCTGTCAGCCGCGCTCATCGCGGAAAATGAGCGGCAGTTGGCTGTGGAGCAGTTTCCCGATCCGCCGAAGTTTGCCGTCGCGGACGCACGAGACTTAAGCGCGGTGACCGATACCCAATTGGACGTCGTGCTGCTGATGGGCCCTCTTTATCATCTGGTTGAAGCCGGTGATCGCAGGCGCGCGCTTCAGGAAGCCATCGGCCGTCTGCGGCCCGGCGGGTTGATCTTCTCCGCTTTCCTAAGCCGGCTGGGTGTTCTGGGCGATCTTTTGCAGAGGATGCCCGGGTGGATAGAGCGCCGCGAAGAAGTGCGTTCATTCATCGAAAACGGCCGGCGTCCCGGCGAGGCGCCGCGCGGCGGATTTCGCGGGTATTTTTCTTCCGTTTCCGAGATCGCGCCTCTGCATGAATCGCTGGGTATAGAAACGCTGGTGCTGGCGGGCATTGAACCGGCGATCTCAGCTGACGATGAAAGCTATAACAACCTTGGGCACCCTCAGCGCGAGCTGTGGCTCGATCTGTTTTTTGATGTGAGCACCGATCCCTCTACGACCGGCGCGTCGCGTCACCTTTTGTACATTGGCAGGAAAAAAGAGAGTGAAACATGAATCCAACTAAAAAGACGGCAAGGATCGCGGGCCTGTTCTTGTTTTTGATGGCGCTCACCGGCGGTTTTGGAATTTTCTATATCAGGAATTACGTGATCGCGCCCGGCGACGCCGCGGCGACAGCCGGCAATATACTGGCCGATGAATTTTTATTCCGGGTGGCGATCACCTGCGTTCTTTTCGCACAGATCTTCATGTTCTTTTTGGGATTGACTCTCTTCCATTTGTTCAAGGAAACAGATAGATGGCTGGCCACGGTGTTATTAACGGCAATTATGATGACGCTCGGCATTGGAGTTATTAATCAGCTTAATAATTTCGGCGCTTTGTTGATTCTGAGCCAGCCTGATTATCTGAAGGTCTTCACCACCGAGCAGCTTAATGCGCTGGCGATGTTTCTTCTCCGGCAAGCCAACGGCACCGGGCAGGGGCTGCTTGAAATATTTTGGGTGCCTTATTATTTCTCGTTCGGCCTGCTCATCGTCAGGTCACGATATTTGCCAAAAATCCTCGGGATATTACTGATGATCGCGAGCGTCGGTTTCGCAGCCAATCTGCTGGATAAATTCCTGGTCCCGCAATTTTACCCTGCTGCGTTCACTCAGCTGGCGATGACGCTTAGCGCCGTCGGTGTACTTCCAACCATGCTCTGGCTGCTGATCATGGGGGCAAACGTAGCGCCGCCGTCCCGGCGGCTGTCCTGAAGGCGTCCCGCCTTCAGTTATTTGCGTGGGCGGGACGCCCACACGACTGCCAGCGAGACGCTGGCGCTACCCACTCTCCGGCAAACCTCTTCTCTTTCTTTTACGTCTTAATACTGGTATCTTTTAGACGGTATTTCCTGCTTCGAAAGATATATATCATGCGGTACAAATCACTTTCTATAATTATTGGCTTATTTTTATTTACGTCATCCATGGCGCAGGTCTACAACGACGCCACCCTTGCGCAGGTACGCGAAAAAGACCAGACCGAGCGGATCGCGGGCGGCAAGATGCCGCTTCTAAGTGCGGCGGAACATCTCTACCGCGCCGACGTCTATAATTCGAACCGCGCTTTTCCCCAGGCGCGCGAGCACTGGCAGATGGTGATCCGAAATTACCCGTCGGATGCGGGTATGCCTAAAGCGCTTTTTGGAATGGGGCGCTCGCTGATGTGGGAACGCCAATATGCCGACGCCGTTACCTGGTTTGACCGCGCGGTAAAAGATTTTCTCGACACCAAAGACGGGCGCGAGGCATTAGCTTTTAAAGGCGCATGCCTTATCCGGCTCGGACGTAACGAAGAAGCCGCTCGCGTGTACGAACAGTACACCGTGATGTTTCCCACTGGCGAACGGATCGATTCCGCCTACCTGAATATTGTCGACGCCCTGCGCGAAGCGCAAAAATATGACGACGCAAATCTCTGGGTCGATAAGGCCCGCCAGCGATTTTCCGGCCTGCCGGCGGAGACCAACGCCCTTTTCGCCCGGCTGCGAATGGAAATGTTTCGCCAGCGCTGGGACAAGGCAATGGCCGCTTCGGATGAGCTGGTTTCACTCAACGATTTCGGCGGCTCGATGACCTCGCGTGATGAAGCTGTTTTTCTCAAAGCTTATGCGCTGGAAAGGCTCGGGCGAAAAAATGAAGCGATAAATTTTTACTTCGCGGTTTCCGATAGCCCTAATTCTTATTACGGCGGCCTGGCGACCGAACGCCTGATGAATCTTACCGCCTCTGACGCCGCGCGGAAGTCCCAGGTCATGGCCCGCGAAGCCGAAGTAAAAGCTTCGTCTTCAAAACTGGTGGGCCAATTTCCCGCGCCTTACAATTCCGAACTTCTGATGTATGCAAAATCGCGCGGGATCGATCCGCGTTTTGTGCTGGCGATAATGAAACAGGAAAGCAGTTTTCGCGCGAATGCCAAATCACCGGCCGCCGCCCGCGGTCTGCTGCAACTAACGGTCGACGCCGCACAAAAATATACCAAGCAGGCCGGCATTTCCAATTTGCAGGCGGAAAGCCTGTACCAGCCGGGGATCAACATCAATCTGGGCAGCATCTATATCGCCGAACTCAAAAAACAATTCAATCTCTACGAAGCCATCGCCGCTTCTTACAACGGCGGTGAAGACAACGTCGCCCGCTGGCTAAACCGCGCTAAGCCGAGGGAAGCTCCGATCTTTGCTTCCGAAGTGGGTTTTGCGGAGACAAAAAACTACGTCTTTAAAGTAATGTCGAATTACCGCGTCTACCGCGAGCTTTATACCGAAGATCTGCGGCGAAAATAAATGCGGTGTAGGCGTTTCAGTTTCACTTGAGGTGAAACAAAGTGAAACACCTGAAACGTTTTTGAAACGCGGATTTGGGAATTTTGGGATTCAAAGAACGCAGCCCGAGAGACTGGCGACTAGAGAATATCCGAAGAAGCGCCCAAGGTGAAGAACGGTTTTTGTCCGATCGGGAATTTTTGTGTTATTCGCGGCAAAAAAAGACTGAAACCACCGGCCTCATACTAAACACACGAAACAAACAAAAAAGAATTTTCACCACAAAGGCACCGGAGAACACAAAGCGATCAGCCGTACCCAAAGTTTCACATTATTAAAAAATTCGATAGCCGGGAGATTGAGAATTTGATAGCTGAGAGAACCACCCCGCCCTGCGGGCACCCCTCCTTCGTAAGGAGGGGAGTTTTAAGAAACCCGGTTTCGGCTACGTATCGTGCTCCCGGTTCTGACCCGTATCCCATCCAGTAACGTTTTACCCGAAAAATATCATTTAAAGTAGAAGAAGCTTTGCTTATAAATACTGTTGAAGTCAAAAAGTTATGGGGTCAGTACCGGGAACGCAGTGACCGGCTTTTGTAAGAACTTTTCATATCCTATTTACAGACAATAAAGCTGATCGTATCATTTAGCCGGTCACTACGTTCCCGGTACTGACCTCATCACGATAGTTACCCGTCTTATTTATGGGCAACGCCATTTGGAAAACAAAAATATAGCGAGCAGCCAGCTCTTGAAAGGAAAACTCCCATGTTCCAACGGCTAAACGATCTTCGTATCACTACTCCGCATAAAATATGCATTCGGATATTTTTTGCTGTTCTGACGTTAACCATTTCTTCCCCGGCGGCGTTGGCCGCGACGAAATTCGATTTTGGCGGGCCCCTCAGCAGCGGCAGCACGCCTCTCGCCGATTATGTTTACTACCAACCGTCTACCTTTGGTTTTTGGTTTGGCGTGACCGCCGGCACCGTTCCCGGAACCACCGGAATGCCCGTCTTTGATTTCCTGGGAACCCCCAACCGAATAGCCCCGGCGGATTATAATGGAGACGGCTTTACGGACTTTGGAGTATTTAATGGCGGTCCCTGGGTAATACATTATTCCGGCGTTTCAGGACCGATAATTACCGGGGTGGGAACCGGCGTAGGCGCCGTTATGGGCGCCGTGAGCGACATTCCGCAATCCGCCAATTTCGTGGGAAACAGCCAGGCCGAGATCGCTCTCTTTAACAGCGGAGCCTGGACGTTTCAAACTCTTCCCGGCCATACTCCGCTCCCGGCGCCCGGATCGCCGCCCATTCCTTTTTTCGGCACGGCCGGAGACAAACCGGTAACGGAGGATTATGACGGCGACGGGTATTCGGATCAGGCCATTTTTCGCCCGGTGAGCGGAACCTGGTGGATACGCAACAGTTCCAGCGGCGCTGTGGTGGTATTTACCTGGGGAATTTCAACCGATATCCCGGTGCCGGCGGATTACGATGGCGACGGCAAGGCTGATATAGCGGTGTTCCGTAACGGGATTTGGTATATTCTGCGGTCTACTAGCGGCTCGGCTTTAATAATATCGTGGGGAACGGCCGGGGATCTGCCCATACCGGCGGATTATGACGGTGACGGCAAAGCCGATACTGCGATCTACCGCGCCGGAGCATGGTGGATAAACGGCAGCTTCGCCGGTCCCTGGCTCATACCGGGGTTAGGATCGTCAACCGACGAACCAGTACCTCATGCCTATATACAGTAGCGCCAGCGTCTCGCCCACACTTCAGTTCAAAGATGTGAAGGCGAGACGCCTTCACCACAGCCGCCGGGAGGGCGGCGCTACACTAATCCCAATCGCCCTGGCTTTCGCGCTCTATGTGATATCCGGCGTCCTGCAAATGCTTTATCACTTCGGTTCCATGCTCGCGGTCGCGCACCTCCAGCACCAGTTCGATCCCGACGCGTCCCAGCGGCGCCAGCCAAAGCGCGCGGCGATGAAATATTTCGATAACGTTTGCGCCGCTTTCCGCCACATGGCTCAAGAGTCCCGCGATCCCGCCCGGGCGGTCTACTACCGTGAGCTTGATGATGATATAGCGTCCCTGCCGGACCATCACCTGTTCGAGCACGCGCGCCAGCAAATTTCCGTCGATATTGCCGCCGGCCAGGACCGCGCAAACCGTGTCCCCGGGTTCGATCTTTATCTTGTTAGCCAGCAGCGCCGCCACCCCGGCTGCGCCCGCGCCCTCGACCACCAATTTTGCGTTTAGCACACAGTGATAAATGCCCCGGGCGATCTCGTCCTCGGTCACCTCCACCACTTCATCGACAAATTCATGGATCAGCGGCAGCGTGACATCGCCCGGACGCTTGACCGCGATGCCGTCGGCGATCGTCTGTGCTTCGGAAATAGCGACGGGTTTGCCTTCCTGCAGCGACTTGTTTACCGGCGCGCAGCCCGCCGCTTGCACACCTATGATGCGGACATTTTTTAGCAGGCTTTTTGCCGCGATCGCGATTCCGGAAATAATTCCGCCGCCGCCGATCGGGACGACAATTACCGTCACATTGGGAATGCTCTCGGCGATCTCCATTCCGATCGTTCCCTGTCCCGCGATCACCAGTTCGTCATCGAAAGCGTGAACATAAGTATAGCCGTGCTCTTCCTGCAGCTTGCGCGAATGAGCGACGGCTTCATCGAAGGTGGCGCCTTCAAGAATCACTTCCGCCCCGAGCGCTTTGGTGGCCATGACCTTGGTCAGCGGAGCGTGCACCGGCATTACGATCACGGCTTTGATGCCGAGAAGCTTTGCCGCAAATGCCACTCCCTGCGCATGATTTCCCGCCGAACCGGCAATGACCCCGCGCTGCTTTTCTTCATCGCTGAGACGGCTGATCTTGTTGTAGGCTCCGCGGGCCTTGAAAGAACCGCTGAGCTGCAGCGATTCGGCCTTCAGAAAAGCGCTGGCGCCGATCGCCGCCGAGAGTTTTTCATCAGGTAGAATGGGCGTGTGGCGGATGATACCCTGTAAAAGACTTCGAGCACTTTCGATGTCTGAAAGTTTTACCGTCATAGGGAAAATTATAGTTTTGTTTTTCCTTTTGACCAAGTTATCTTCATAACTTCAGAGAAGTTATACCATTTTCTCCGTTGGGTAATGGTCAAGTTTGAAAGACAAATGCCTGCGTAGCAGGCTGATGAGAATAGCCCAGGGCTGAAGCCCTGGGTGCGGGAACGAGAATGATACACCAAGCCCTGAAGGGGTTTGGGAATTCGATAGCCCGCAGGTGGGCTCGTTGCTCTCACTCACCTGGCACTTACCCTGGGCTATTTTCTTTGTCCCCGCCGGGGACTTTAAGGAAATTCAAATTAAACCCTACTCCCCGTTTCCGATAAAGCGCTTTTGCGGGCGAATTGCGGTATAATTCTCTTTTCTTACGTTCGTTAAAAATTCCGGAGGAATTAAATGTTAGCGCAAGTGATATTTCTTTTTCAGGCCGAAGTCGCCGCGTTCGGTTTGATCTTCTTTGCGATCCTGGGCATCGCTTTGTTATACGTTGCCTGGAAAACGCTCAAGATCGTCCCTCAATCTTCCGTCCTGCTGATCGAAAGGCTTGGTAAATTCAACCGCGTGGCCACCAGCGGTTTGAATATCATCATCCCGTTTTTCGATGCCGCGCGCGCCGTTTATTGGACCAACGTGCGCCCCGGCCTGACTTTCATAGATCTGCGCGAACAATTTATCGACCTGCCGCCGCAGCCCGTCATCACGCGTGACAACGTGACGATCCACGTTGACTCCGTCGTCTACTGGCAGATCACCGATCCGATCAAGGCCGTCTATGAAGTGGCGGACCTGGTCGGCGGCCTCGTCCAGCTGACGATTACCGGCATGCGCGCCGTGATGGGCGACATGGACCTCGATCACACGCTTTCCCAGCGCGACCAGATAAACGCCAAGCTGCGCATCATCCTTGACGAAGCCACCGACAAATGGGGCGTCAAGGTAACCCGCGTGGATGTGAAAAATATCAACCCGCCGGAAGACGTGCGTATCACGATGGAAAAACAGATGACCGCCGAACGCACCCGCCGCGCTTTGGTCCTGCAGGCCGAAGGTGATAAGCAGGCCGCCATAACCCGCGCCGAGGGCGAAAAACAATCTGCCGTGACCCGCGCCGAAGGTGAAAAACAATCGGCTATTCTCTCGGCTGAAGGAGCGGCGCAAGCGCGTCTCGTCGCCGCCGAGGCCGAATCGCAAGCCATTTCGCGCATTGCGAGCGTAATGGAAACACACGGCAACCCGGCGCAGTATCTGATCACCGCGCGCTACATCGAATCTTTGCGCGATATGACGCGCTCGAATAATTCGAAGGTCATCTTTATGCCGGTCGAAACATCGGCAATGCTTTCGAGCGTCGGCGCTTTTAAGGAAATTTTTGCGGAAACGGGTGAGAAAAGCGATCCGACGCCGCAGGCGCCGCCGCGTAACACGCGCGAACTAAATAAATAGCTTTATACAGGAGAAAGGTTATGTCTAAGACTTTATTCGTTATGTTATTTGCCTCCGTTGCCACTGTAATGGGCGTGATCGCTGTCCATCATCCGCTCTCCACAACTGTTGAGGCGGCTGAAGGCAAGGTAAAATCCGTCCTGGATTTTAAGATGAAAGATATCGACGGCAACGATATCAAGCTGAAAAAATATAAGGGAAACGTGCTGCTGGTAGTAAACACCGCCAGCAAGTGCGGCTATACCCCGCAGTACGAAGGGCTCCAGACGGTTTATTCCAAATATAAAGATCAGGGCTTTTATGTGCTCGGCTTCCCCGCCAATAATTTCGGCGGCCAGGAACCCGGCGCCGATGCCGAGATCAAGGAATTTTGCTCGCTGAAATATAAAGTAACGTTTCCGATGTTTTCCAAGATCTCCGTCAAAGGCGAAGACCAGCATCCGCTCTACACGTTTTTGACGAGCAAGGAAACCGACCCGAATTTTGCCGGCGACATCACCTGGAATTTCAACAAATTCCTGATCGACCGCAAAGGCAATGTCGTGGCCCGCTTTTCTTCCAAGGACAAACCGGAAAGCGAAGCCATAGCCCAGGCGATAGAAAAATATATCGCGGAAAAATAATTGTAAAAGTCCAAACAGTTATTTATTGGCCACTAATTACACAAATAGCACGAATGAAAAATTCTTTATTCGTGTTATTTGTGTAATTAGTGGCCGTATCCGTGACTTTAGAAGCAAAATTAGTTTGAGCTCTAAATAGTTTTTCGGCAGTTAAGGTTAATAGTTTCTATCACAGAATAAACCGAGCCCGCCGGCAGAAGTTTGCTTTCGTAGATCACGATCGCGGAAACTTCAAAACGTAATGAAGTCAGAACCGGGAACGGTAGACCGGGTTCCGGTAATGTTAATCACTAATCGTTAATCATTAGAAGAGACCCGGTCGCTACGGCTCCCGGTTCTGACCTCATCACGATAAGCCGGCTTGACCCTTCAAATCATCATTCCTTTATTTTATGACTTCGCCTTATTTTTGCTAAACTCAACCCGTGTTTAAATTAAAGCTCATCGGGGCGCTATTATCATTAGCGATCATATTCGGCGGCGCGTTGGCCGGCGGTTGGTTTTACAACTTTCTTCACGGCCAGCACGCGCACGACAAAGCCAGCCAGTTCATTCAAATACCTCGCGGTCTGTCACCGGCGGACATTGCCGAAAAACTGCAGGCCGAAGGCATCGTTCGCAGCGCGCTGGCGCTGCAGGTCTACCTGCGCGTAAGCGGAGAAAGCGCCAATCTCAAAGCGGGCGAGTACCAGTTCAACTCCCCGATCACGCCTTTGCAAGTGGTCGAAGAATTAAAGAAAGGCGAAGAGCGCACCACCCGCTTTACCGTCGTCGAAGGCTGGACCCGTTTTGACATCGCCAAAGAGATCGTCGAAAAATTTCCGCAAAATCCACCGGCAAATTCTGTAGACGCTGAAAAAGCGGTTTTGGTCTTGATGGACGACGTCAGTTTGATTAAAGACATCGATCCCGGCGCAAAAAATCTCGAAGGCTATCTTTACCCCAGCACTTATAACCTTCCGCGTGACACGCAGCCGAAACAGATTGTCAAAATGCTGGTCGACCAGTTCAAAAAGATCTGGAAACCGGAATGGAACTCTCAGGCGCAGGCGCTTGGCAGGACGCCTAAAGACATCGTGACCATCGCTTCGCTGATCGAGACCGAATCGAAAAAAGATGACGAGCGCCCGATCGTCGCCTCGGTCGTTTACAACCGGCTGCAAAAAGGGATCCCGCTCGGGCTCGACCAGACAAATGTTTATATCGCAAAAATGCAGGGCCGCTGGGACGGAACCATCAACATGAGCGATCTCAATGTAGATTCCCCCTACAACACCCGTAAATTTCCCGGCATTCCCCCGGGGCCGATCTCGTCTCCGAGCGAAAGCTCGCTCAAGGCCGCTCTAAATCCGGCGCACACCGATTACCTGTTTTATGTTTTGAACCCTTCGCTAAATGACGGCTCGCACAATTTCTATAACAATGCCGCCGATTTCGAACGCGGCAAGGCCGTCTATCAAAAATGGCTCGAGGAACAGCGGGAGATCAAGCGGCAGCAGCAGGCGGCGAATAATTCAAATAATTGATTTACCTGGAACTTTTCGAGGCGAGCGGCTTCTAATTACCATGTCAAGGTTTTTTGTAAGATCATCTCTCCTTAAATGGGAGCATATAGCGCTCGTAATAATCGTTTCGGTGATTCCCTTAACGATCGTTGTCGCCATCTTCCGGACTGCAAATTTGTTTAGCTCCTATATTTACCTTTCAAGCCGAGCACCTCTCAGGTCAGGAAGGGTTGCTTGCACCCGCTCTTAAAAAGCTATTGACCTAACTTTAAAGGCAAAGCCATAAAAAAACGCACAAACTTTGAAGCTTGTGCGTTTTTATTCGGGTCGTATGATTGATTCCAATGATTATGCCGGAACTTTTCGGGCACTTTCCCGCTCCCAGTTTCGATGTTCCGCGATGGCTTTAATAAAAGCGGCCCCCACATTGCCCGCATTTTTGCCGGTGATGACAGCTTTATCATCCTCCGCTTTTCCCGCAAAGGTCTCATTCAGAAAATCAACGCCGTCGCCGGTGGCCGATATCGCTTTGCAGTGTTTAAAGGCCTCATTTACAAAATGGATCGCATCGGCTTCGCCGCTTAGCGCTTTCACGCTCTTCTCTCCGCCGGGGATATAGACCGCGTCGAATAAAACAGAAGCCGCCGTTAAAAAGCTGAAATCCGCTGTAACCGCTGCGACCGTTTTGCCGTCGCTTCCCGCTATCTCTCCTAATTTCGGCGCGACTGTTTTAAGCTGCGCCCCTTGCGCGGTCAAAGCTTTTTTCATCGCCGCTAATTGGCCGGTGTCAAAACCTTCGGCTATCAGCGCGGCGACCTTGCGCGATTTTATCGTGTCCTTGACCGTTTTTTCCATGCTCAAAGCTTCCGAGCGTTCGATGGAAGACTTCACTTTTTTAGGCTGGACCGATCTCGGATCCGTGTCGGCGCCAAAAGAGTGATTGATCGGCTGTTCCGGGCGCGCCGGCACTTTTATTCCCAGGCTCGCCGCCACTTTTCCCGCCAATCCTTTATCGATCTGCGACAAAATACCTACCATACGTTCGCGGATCGCCGGAACTTCTACCTTGCCCAGCTCAAAACACAAGGCGTCGGTCAGATGTTTTTTCTCCGCTTCCGATTGGCTGTTAAAGAACAGCGTGGCCTGGCTGAAATGGTCGTGAAAACTTTCGCTGCGGGCGCGCACTTTTTGCGCATCGATCCTTTCTTCATGGCTATGAAAACCCCCGTCTTTCATCGACGCCTGGTACGGGCAGCCGCCGTTTAGCGAGTTCGGTTCATACGCTACCCGGCCTGTGTTGATCTCCTGGCGCATCTGCGCGTCACGCTGATTATTGTGCACCGGCGCTACTGAGCGGTTGATCGGGATCTCGTGAAAATTAGGGCTGCCCAATCTTTTTAACTGAGTGTCAGTGTAAGAAAAAAGCCTTCCCTGCAGCAGCGGATCATTGGTAAAGTCGATCCCGGAAACTATATGCCCGGGGTGAAAGGCGACCTGCTCGGTTTCCGCAAAGAAATTGTCCGGGTTTCTATTCAGAGTCAGCTTGCCGATGCGCTGTACGGGAACAAGTTCTTCGGGAATGAGTTTGGTCGGGTCGAGCAGATCGAATTCGAATTTATGCTCGTCTTTCTCCGCCACCAGCTGAACTCCCAGTTCCCACTGCGGAAAGGCCCCGCTTTCGATCGCTTCCCACAGATCGCGGCGGTGAAAATCCGGGTCTTTGCCGGATATGTTTTGCGCTTCGTCCCAGGCGACGGAGTGAACACCCAGCAGCGGTTTCCAGTGAAATTTTACAAAAGTGGATTTGTTGCGCTCGTTGATAAAACGAAAGGTATGGACGCCGAAGCCTTCCATCATCCGCAGCGAACGCGGGATCGCTCTATCCGACATCACCCACATGATCATGTGCGCCGATTCCGGCATCAGCGAAATAAAATCCCAAAAGGTATCGTGCGCCGAAGCGGCCTGCGGCATTTCATTGTGCGGCTCGGGTTTCACCGCATGTATGAGATCGGGAAATTTGATCGCGTCCTGGATAAAAAAGACGGGTATATTATTTCCGACCAGATCGTAATTTCCTTCGTCGGTGTAAAACTTGACGGAAAAGCCGCGCACATCGCGCGCCAGATCGGTCGAACCGCGCGATCCCGCCACGGTCG
Organism: Pyrinomonadaceae bacterium; assembly: GCA_035995185.1. Taxonomy (GTDB): domain Bacteria; phylum Acidobacteriota; class Blastocatellia; order Pyrinomonadales; family Pyrinomonadaceae; genus DASYKT01. Next base: position 82,285 of record DASYKT010000035.1, on the reverse strand, counting down.
AGAAACGAACGAACACGGGAGTTTTGCGGCTCGGGTCCTGCAGGAATTTAGCCTTGGTGACTTTTTCCATCGATTCATAAACCTCGAAAAACCCATGGGCCGCCGACCCGCGGGCATGAACGATCCGCTCGGGAATTCGTTCGTGATCGAAATGCGTGATCTTTTCACGCATGATGAAATCTTCGAGCAGCGTTGCCCCGCGTTCGCCCGCCTTTAATGAATTCTGATTGTCATTGATTCGAAGCCCCTGGTTGGTAGTCAGAAATTGGTCGGTTCCATCCTCGCGGTTTACCTCAAGATCCTGTTGTTTTTTGTTATTGTTAGCGCTTTTATTTTGTTTTGCCATAAACCCTCCCTGGTCATCTAATTGTTAAATAAAGAAATTTATATTTCTGTCGGTAGCTGACCCTAACACAGCGCCTTGGGTTATGTATGTATGTTTCCTCACACAACACGTTAATAACTAAAGGAACTACTTTAAAAACCGTCTGAGTTTTTCAGATCCGTTGGTTTATGGCACACTAAAACACTAATAGGAACCAAAATCGGGGTTAATAATTAGCTCCAAAACTGCTCTAAAATGATAAAACTTCTTGCTCTTGACCTCGATGGAACCGTCTTAAACTCACGCGGCGAAGTTTCCCAGCGTAATCTAAAGGCCCTGCGCGATGCTGAAGGTAACGGTGTCTATGTCACTATTGCCACGGGGCGCAGGTTTCTGGATGCGCGGCCGATAGCCTTTAAGCTTGGTTTGAACGCGCCCATCATCACCCACAACGGCACCCTTATTAAACACGCGGAGACGCTCGAAACCGTCTCCGTTCGTCTGATCGCGCCCGAAACCGTTTTAGAGATCCTGGCCGTCGGGCGTAAATTCGGCGCCGACCCGATGATGAGCTGCGACCCCGATTCAAAAGGCACTCTGTATTACGACCGCGTTTCCGACGACAATTTTCCGCTGCAAAAATACCTGGACTGGTCGCGCCGGCTTCACGGCGAAGGAGTAGATTCCTCGATCGTTCACACGCCGTCGCTGGAAAAGATCGCCCCTGACGTCAAAACCATTCATATTTCCTTCTCCGGGCATTGCGAACCGATGAGCCATCTTCAGATGATGCTTTCGACCGGGCTCGGCAGCAAGGCAAAGGTCCTCGCCACGGTCTACCCGCAGGCGGATTTTACTCTGCTCGATGTCTTACCACCCGAGGCTTCGAAAGGATTCGGCCTCTGCAATCTGGCGCAGTCGCTCGGATTGGGACCGGAAAACGTGATGGCAATGGGCGATAATTTCAATGATCTGGAGATGCTGGAATACGCCGGAACCCCGGTGATAATGGGAAATGCTGCGCCCGAGCTTTTGCAAAACGAAAAATACGCCCAAACTTTATCAAACGACGAAGATGGTGTAGCCTTGGCTATAGAGAAACATATTTTGATCTAGGTTACGAAAGGAACTTTTTTAATGGCTAAGAACGCAATTATTCAGACCAATAAGGGAACAATTAAATTCGAGCTGCTGGAAGACGACGCGCCCAAAACTACCGAAAATTTTCGCCTGCTGGCAGAACGCGGTTACTATGACGGCGTGATCTTTCACCGGGTCATCAAAAATTTTATGATCCAGGGCGGCGACCCGCTCGGCGTCGGTTCGGGCGGCGAATCCGCCTGGGGCGGTTCTTTTAACGACGAGATCAATACCGGGTCACCGCTCTATCGCGGCTCTTATAATAAAGGAACGGTCGCCATGGCCAATCGCGGCCCAAACACCAACGGTTCGCAATTTTTTATCATGCATTCTGATTACGGACTGCCGCCGAGCTACACCAAATTCGGCCGCGTGATCGAAGGCCAGGATATAGTAAATGCCATTGCCGAAACCGAAACCGGGATGAATGACAAACCTGTTGAAGACGTAGTCATGGAGAAAGTTACGATCGAAGAAGCATAAATTTTTCAACTAGTTAGCTGCGTTTGCTTAAAGTACCGCATATTACTTAAGCCAAAACTTGAACTGCAAGTTTTGGCTTTTGCTTTACTTTAACTTTTGCCGGTAATGGAGTGAATTTATGGTTTTTAGAGGCTTTGACTATAAAAGCTGCGGATATCAGCCACTAATAGTGGATGCATATTTGCTTGTTAATAAGAAAACCCAATTTTATGAGCCAGTCTGCTTTAAGGAATGATTGACCGGTGAATGGCCGTGGCCGATCGCGGGAGCATTGCGGATCGCTTCCGTGACGAATTTCTTGGCGATAGAGATCGAAATTTCCAGCGAATGCCCTAAGGCCAGGTTGGCCGCGATCGCCGCTGAAAGCGTGCAGCCCGTTCCGTGGGTAGCGTCGGTATCGATCCAGGGCTCGCTAAAAGCGATCATACGATCTCCTTCAAAAAGGAAGTCCGTCGCCATCTCTGAACCTTGAAAATGCCCGCCCTTGATGAGCACATTTTCCGCCCCCATTTCCTGCATTGCTCGGGCCGCTTTCTCGATATCCGGATCGGTTTTGATCGTCAGCCCGGTGATCCTCTCGGCCTCGGGCAGGTTTGGCGTGATCAGCCGGGAAAGGGGGAAAAGGTGTTTGATCAGAGCCTTCAGCGATTCCCCATCTATCAGATCGTATCCTGAAGTAGAACGAACGACCGGGTCGACCACCGGACGCGGTAAATTATGCTCGCTTAAAAGTCCGGCGATCTCGCGGATCACATCCGCGCTTGGCAGCATTCCCGTCTTGATACCGGCGACCTTAAGATCTTTTATTATGGGTGCGATCTGGTTTCTGACGTTTTCAGCCGATTGATGTGAAGCCCCGAAAACCCCGGTCGTGTTTTGAAAGGTCAGTGAAGTGATCGCCGCCGTCGCAAAACAGCCGAAAGCGGAAAAAGTTTGAACGTCGGCCAGTACTCCCGCGCCGCCGGAAGGGTCAAGGCCGGCGATGGTAAGCAGGACGGGCTGTTTGATTTGGGCGGCTTTATTTTCCACTACAATTTCCGAAATGTCGTTTTCGTTGATGCGCGATACATTTCGTGTGTTTAGTGTGTTTCGTGGTAAAAATTCCGGAAATTAACCACGAAACACACTAAACACACGAAGTCCTGGCCCAAGGTTTTAAGTTTAAGTTGAAGAGACGAGTATGGGCAAGCCATTTCAAATTAATAAACTAAACCTGCGTATAATGCGCCAGTACCGTCTTGTCACCTAAGACACTTCCCTCGCCCACAGTCACGTTGTTTCCTATTTGACAGCCCTGCCCGACAAACGCTCCGTCGATCGTGGTCGAATTTCCGATCCGCGCGTGTGCCCAGACAACCGAATTTTCCACCACGGATTTTTCGTCGATATGCACTCCGTTTCCGATCACCGAGTTAATTATCTTAACGCCCGATTTGATAACGCAATCGGCGCCGAGAACGGATGTTTTATCGATCGATACATCGTCCTTTTCGTAGACACTGCTATCCCTGGCTTCCGCCGGGTAGCTGCTGAGCCGTTCCGCCAGAAGGTCCAGGTGCGCCTGCAGATAAGATTGGGGCGTGCCGATATCCCGCCAGTAAACATCCCGGTCGGTATATGCAAAGAATTTTTTATTCTGTTTTAGCAGCTCGGGGAACACGTCGTATTCAAACGAACGGTTTTCATTCTCCGGGATCAATTCAAACATGCGCGGCTCCAGAATATATATCCCGGCATTGATCAGATTTGTATTTAGCTGGGCCAGGTCTTCGGCTTTCGGCTTTTCCAGAAACCTTTTCACTTCGTTATTCTCGCCGGTTTCCACCAGCCCGTAAGCCGTCGGGTCCCCCACCGGAGTTAGAAAGATCGTGGCCTCCGCCTGTTTCGCTTTATGAAACTCGGCCATTTTTTCTATTCCCAGATCCGTCAGGATATCTCCATTGAGAACAACCGTCGGTTCACTTATCAGATCGGCGGCAAACCGGTAGGCGCCAGCCGTTCCCAGCGGCCGCGGCTCCGTTACATAGGTCAATTTGACGCCATAACGCGTGCCGTCCCCTAAAATATCGGCGATGCGGTCGGGCTGATAATTTAAGGAAAGCGTGATATCCGTAATGCCGGCCAGCCTGAGAATATCGATCTGGTAGAGTAAGAATGGGCGGTTTAACACGGGCACTACCGGTTTCGGCGTATAAACCGTCAACGGCCGCAATCGGGTCCCTTTTCCTCCGGCTAAGATCAAAGCTTGCATTAAAATGTAGTCGTCCTTGCTGTTATCATAGCAAATAAGCCTTTATTTTTTCTAATCTCTTTATTTTGAAACAACTTAGACAATTTTCATTTTGACCGATTTTATGTTTTCTTTTGTTAAAAATCGATTAAAATTGTTGACACCCAAGCTTTTAACGTGTAATCTAAAAATGCGGGAAGTTGCAGCTTCTCCATTTCTTTTCCTCTTGCTTGGCAATTATCTTTTGTTCCTAAAACACACCCTTTTTTTAAAAACCGTTGATTCGATCGGCAGAGATGAGCTTCAATAAATCTAAAAACAGACAAACCGCTGAGCGATATCTGGCTCAAGGAAAGATTCGGGCGGCCATCAACGAGTATGTGTACATCGTGGATAACGACCCGGCGGACTTTAACACTCTCAACATTCTGGGCGACCTGTATGCTCGCCTGAATCAAAAAGATGAAGCTGTCGAGTGCTTCAAAAGGCTGGCCGAGCATTACAACAAACAAGGGTTTTCACAAAAAGCCATTGCGATCTACAACAAGGTCGCGCGTTTGAAACCAGATGCCGTCGAAGTGTCAGCCAAGCTCGCGCCGCTTTATCAGATGAAAGGCCTGGTTGCCGAAGCCCGTTCACATTATTCCGTTCTGGCCGAGTATTACAAAAAAACCGGAAAGAAACTCGAAGCTCTTAAGATCTGGCAGCAGATCGCCGAGCTCGATCCGAATAATGTAGAGGTCTTTTTCACGCTGGCCGAGAATTATCTTCAGGAAAACTATACTGAGGAAGCCGGCGATGCCTTTGCCGAAGCGGGGCGCAGGTTTGCCGTACAGAAAAATTTCGAAAAAGCCATCAGCGCCTACTCCAAGGCGTTAGAGATCCGTCCGCTCGATATAGTCGCGATAGAAGGCCTGATCACCTGTCAGATCACCTGCGGTTATTATGATGAAGCGGTAAATATGATCGAACGAACATTGGCGGAGCATCCCGGCAATATCGATCTCATTTCCCTGCTGCTCTCCTGCCACGTAGAACTCGGCAATTATCTCGAAGCCGAAAATACCGTTGTCGACCTGGTCGAACGGGAACCCGCCAACTATCGAAAATTCCTCGACGTGGTCGGGCTGTATTTAAAGAATAAGGATACCGTTTCCGCCACGCGCATGCTTTCGATGTGCTCCGAACATCTTCTGGTGGCGGGCCACGGTGAAGAATTAAAAAATTGGGTAGATGAAATTCTCGCGCAAAATCCCGAGCAGGTCGATGCCTTAAGCCTGCTGGTAAGGCTGCATGCCTGGCAGCGCGAAGATGACGAGCTTAAAGCCGCTCTGATCAGAATGGCCGAGGCCGCGCAATCCAACAGCGATGTCGAAAACGAAAAGACCGCCCTGGCGCAATTAGTGCTGATGGCCCCGCAGGAGATCAAGTTCAGGGAAAGGCTCGAAGAACTTGGCGGCGGCGGTTCGCATATCACGTTTGGACAGCAATACCAAGGCAATTACGATATCACCGCGGAAGTTCCGACCTTTGAAGATTTTGAGGTTTTAGCCCAGAACGAAGAAGAAACGTCGGAAAATACGGATTTCAATTCCGAAAACACCGATTCCCTGCGGTCGGATGCCGACACGGGGTCTTCCACGGGTTCTTCGGGATTCTCTTTCGTCAACACCAACGGGCATTTCGGCGTTGAAAACTTTAACGGTAATGGTAACGGCTCCAACGGTTCGAACGGCCATTCCATAACGCTTTCTGAAAACGATGTTGTCGCCGAAACCGGATCCGTTAAAACGGAGCTCGATAAGAGCCGCGAAACCCATCTCCGCCAGGAATTGGAAAGCGTCGATTTTTATTTGAACGAAGGTTACCAGGATCTCGCTATACAGACGCTGGATCTTTTAGAAACGCAATTTGGTTCGCACCCCGAGATAGATACCCGCCGCCGCAAACTGGCCGGTGATACGGGAATAGGTCTATTCGAGACATCCGAAGGGATCGCTCAGTACGAGGAACTCGAAACCGCCGCTCTCGAAAGCGGGGCTTACGACAAAGAGCTTGTCGCCGCCGCCGCTCCCACCCCCGCCGAGGTAGAAGTAGAAGTAGAAGAAATATCGGCCGAAATATCCGCGGAAGAAACAATTCCCGAGGCCTATCAATTCGGCAATGTCATCGCTCTGGATGCAGCTCTGGATGCAGCCCCGGATACGGCTCCGAATACGACTCCGAATACGATTGACGAAGTCATCGAAGAATACGCGCAGACGGCTGATGAGTTTGCGCCGGTCGATGAATTTATCGGGACTGTAAACGATGAAGTAATAGCGGCCCCTGAAGTGCCGACCGAAATGCTCGAGGACATTGCTGCCTTTGTTTCCTCTGATGAAGAGCTCGAAAGCAAGTTCGATCAGCTCGAAGAATTGCGCAGCGAACTGGGATTCGAAGACAGCGAGCCGGCCGCCGACGAAGACTACGAAACGCATTACAATCTCGGCACCGCTTACAAGGAAATGGGACTTTTTGACGACGCTGTCGAAGAATTCCAGGAAGCCGTTAAATTAACCTCGGCGGACGACGATTCGAGAAAGTATCTCCAATGCTGCCACGCGCTTGGCTATTGTTTTATGGAAAAATCAATGCCCAAGCTGGCGCAGTTGTGGTACGAAAAGGCGCTGCAGTCAAAGAACCTGAAGATCGAAGAAAGACACGCTTTGAACTACGATATCGCGATGGCTTTCGAAAAACAGGGCAAGACCAGGGAAGCGGCGGATACGTATTCCGAAATCTACGCTATCGACGTTACTTACCGTGACGTGAGAGACAAGCTGGGCGCTCTGCAAACTAACAGATAACTCAGATCGGCCATCGATCTGAAAGAGGCGGGCGCCGATGCCCGCCTTTTGCTTTTTCTAACGGCCCGCTGTTCTTACGGTTGAGAGACAGCGGGTTTATGGTTATACTCATCGCTATTGATGATAAATAAGCTTACGCTGATACTTTTTATTATTTTGTGCCTGGAAGCGGGTTTGGCCCTCACGCTGCTTCCGTGGATAAGCTTTGGCAGTGTCAACGATTGGGGCAGTAATTTTATCCTCAACTACCTCTCGCAGCTCATGAACCTTCCTGCTTTACAGCAGCTCGTTTCCTCGGGTTGGATGCGCGGGGCGGTGACGGCGCTGGGCCTGTTAAATTTATTCATTGCTTTTTGGGAGATCGCCCATTTTAATCAAAGCCTGCAGTATCTGGACTCCAAGGACGCCCAAAACGCAGCAGGAAAATAATTAATGGCCGCCCGATTTCCCTGCCAAACATATCTCATAACCGATGGCAGTTCTGCCCCCGAAACCTTTTCCTCCGATAAAGAAAACATTCTCGCTCTTGTTCAAAAAGCGGTTGATCGCGGCATTTCGATGGTGCAGATTCGCGAAAAACGTCTGACCGCCGGGCAGGTTTTTGAATTGGCCGCGCAGGCGGCGGCTATTACCTCGGGCAGCAGCACGAAGCTTTTGGTAAATGACCGTGCCGACATCGCTTTTGCCGCGGGCGCGGATGGTGTGCATCTGACCTCGACGTCTTTGCCTGTCCCGGTGATACGCGATAATTTCCCCGCCGAATTTATGATCGGCGTATCGACCCATTCGCCGGAAAAAGCCGAGAGCGCAAAAAGCGAGGGCGCAAATTTCATCACCTTTAGCCCGATCTTCCCTACCCAGAGCAAAATAAATTACGGCGAGCCGCAAGGCTTGCAAAAACTCGCCGCCGTCGTAAAGGCGTTAAATGGCTTTCCGGTGTTCGCGCTCGGCGGAATAAATGAAAAAAATTATGCTGAGGTTTTACCCACCGGGGCGGCCGGTATCGCCGGGATCAGTATGTTTTATGAAATGCTGAAAGGCGATGATAAACTTTGAGCTATGCCTGAATTGCCCGAAGTAGAACTCGTTGTGCGCTCGCTGAGAAATATCGTCACCGGGCGTAAAATTTTGGCCGCGCAGCTGCTTTACAAACGCCTGGCGCCCGATCATTCCGTCAAATATTTCGCCAAAAAATTAAAAGATGTAAAGATCATCGCGGTCGAAAGACGCGGCAAATTCATACTTTTCAAATTAGATTCCGGCGACACTCTAGTTACGCATCTGCGAATGACCGGGCGTTTTCTCTTACTTGATCCGGAAAGCGAGCCGCCAAAACACAATAACGCGATCTTCTACCTTGATAATGAAACCCGGCTGGTCTTTAACGACCAGCGTCATTTCGGCTGGATGAAGATCGTGAAAAACGAGAAACTCGATGAACTGTTTAGCGATCTTGCCCCGGAACCATTCAGCGATGAATTTTCCGCGGAATATCTTTTTGACGTGATGCAAACTTCGCGGCGGCCGGTCAAGGAATTTCTGCTGGACCAAAGCAAGGTGTGCGGCCTGGGAAACATTTACGCTTCGGAAGCCCTGTCGATTTCGGCGATAAATCCAAAAATACCTGCTAACAAAGTTTCGCGAAAACGCGCGGCGCCTTTGCACTCGGCGATCGTACAGGTGCTAAGCGAATCTATTGAGCACGGTTCGACTTTACAGGTCGATCCTAACGGGGTCGAGGAAAGTTATTACGGCGGCGATTACGAAAGCCACTGGCGCGTCTACGATCAGGAAGGGCGTCCCTGCCAAACTTGCCGCTCCTCGATAAAACGCATCGTCCAGGGCGCGCGCTCGACCTACTATTGCCCTCGCTGCCAGCGACGCTAAAATTGTAAAAAGCAGCGCCAGCGTCTCGCTGGCAGTCGTGCGGGCGTCCCGCCCGCGCATGGTTTTAACGGCGAGACGCCCTCAGGACAGCCGCCGAGACGGCGGCGCTGCAAGCTTTGCCAATTTCTAAAAATCACATTAAGCTAAAATTAATGACACAAAAGCCCGCCTGGGCCATCGAAAATTATCTGGACGTAAAAAATGGCCGCTTGTCGGTGGGCGGGGCGGACTGCGTGGAACTCGCCGAAAAATTCGAAACGCCTCTTTTTGTATTTTCTGAAGCCCGGATTCGCCACAATATCGATCGTCTCAAAGCGGTCGAACGCGCTATTGAGATGCCGCTGAAAATCTGCTATGCCGCCAAGGCAAATTCGAACATGGCTATCCTGCGCACGGTAAAGGAAAATGGCATCAGCCTGGAGACCAACAGCGGCGGCGAACTTTTTAAGGCCTTAAAAGTGGGTTTTGCGCCGCAGGATATTATCCTCAACGGCACCAGCAAATCCGAAGAAGAATTGGAACAAGCCATCACCGCCGGCATCTACGCGATCCAGGCCGATTCGCTTTTCGAAGTAGAGCTTATCGAATCGGTCGCGCGCAAATTAAATAAGCCGGCGAATGTTTCGCTTCGATTGGTTCCGGAAATCCAGACCGATACTTTGCACGGCTTGCAGACCGCTATGCTGACTTCAAAATTTGGCATGCTCGCGCCGGAAGTGCTGGCCGCATTCCGCCGTTGGCATAACTCCGATCTGTTAAATTTATGCGGCATTCATCTTCATCTCGGTTCGCAAAATCCGGACGGCCGGCCCTATGCTGAGGCTTTTCTTAAACTTTTCGAACTGCTGGCGCAGATCTTTGACGAAACCGGTAAACGGCTCGAACATTTGAATTTAGGCGGCGGCTTTCCGGTTAATTATCTGCGCGACGCTTCAAGCGCAGGGATGATGACCGAAGATCAGCAAGCACTTTTTGCCGCCCAACTCGAACCCGCACAGGTGTTGGAAAAAGCTGTCAGTGTGGTTCGCAATGTAGCAAAAGATTCCGGCGCGGGGCATTTATTGGAAGGGCTTACTATCTTGCTCGAACCCGGGCGCAGCGTTATTTCTGACGCCGGGCTGGTGCTGACCGAAGTTAAAAACAGGAAACAGCGCCCGCTGCCGGATGGCACGGTCGATTCATGGCTGCTGACCGACGCCGGTTACAACATTATGCTCTCGATGAACAATTATGACTGGTACTATCACTGTATTTCCGCCTCTCACGCGGACGCTCCGCATGAAACAAAATACAAAATAGCCGGCCCGCTTTGTGACGGCGGAGATGTTTATTTCGATATCGAAGGCACGAACAAGCTCCCCGATCATCGGCTGCTGCCGGAAAACGTCGAGACCGGTGAAATTCTGGCCATGCTAAACTGCGGCGCCTACTCTCTCGCTCAAATGTTTCCCTACAACGGCAGGCCTCTGCCGGCTGCGGTTTTGATCAGAGAAAATAGCGAAGTGGAATTGATCAGGAAAAGAGATTCGTATGAACTCCTGATCGAGAGTGATATTTGGTAAACATGTCTTTACATATAATTATATATAAAATATAATGTAAGTTGATATGAGAAATATAGCGAAAAATATTATCCCAATTTCAGATTTACAGCGCCAAGCGGGCCAAATAGTCGATAAACTTTCCGACGATCCTATTATTATCACTCAACACGGCAGAGCGGCTGCAGTTCTTATATCGCCTCAGCGATACGATGAAATGGAAGAAGAACTGAGAAGGCTCGATGACGTGGAACTAGTGACGATGTTGCAAAAGGCCGAAGCAGATATTGCAGCGGGCAAAACTATTTCTCATGAGGAAGTAAAAAAAAGATTAAATTATTCTAAGAAGAAAAAATGATTTATATTGAATGGCCATCCCACGCATTCAATCAATTGGAAGCTCTACCGCAGGATCTTTCATTTGAGATCATCAGGCGTACCGATACTTTGCGTATTTTCCCAAATTCGGGAGCGCCGCTGGAAATATACTCGACAAATTACAAAGGCTATCGTCAATTAATAATTGCCGGAAAATACAGAGTAATTTATCAATTTAGAGAGATCGAGCAAACGATTTTTATTCTTTCCGTCCAACTCTGCCGCCAACGGCTTCCATCAACAAGAGAATTAAAAAGAAGATTCAAACCTTGATATAAATTCTTTTCCGGTACAACAGCCACATTAAAAACAGCCACACCAGGATAAACGAGATCGCATAGAGCAGCGATGCGTTGATCGGCGAAGCTATGGCCAGGTACAAATTCTCAAAGATAGATCTTTGCAGCGGGATATAGTTTCCTTCGCGGCCCGGCACTTTTATGATGCCCAGCAGTCTCGCCATCAATCCCGACCCGACAAAAAGCGCCAGCGCGTTGACTCCAAAAATCACGAATGGCTTGGTCCATTTCGTATAGCCCTTGATATCGATCAGCCAGTAGCAAAACGCGAGCAGGCAGAGCGCCGTTCCCGCGGTAAAGACGACATACGAACTGGTCCAGAGAGATTTGTTGATCGGAAATACCAGGTGCCAGCCCCAACCGATCGCCGTCAATGTAACGCCGAAGAAAAACAATCCGCTCACTTTATCCAGATCCTCACGTTTGGTTTTCAGCCAGTGCCCGCACAGCACTCCGGCGAGCGTCGTAGCCACCGCGCCCATGGTGCTCAAAATGCCTTCCGGATCAAAAACCTTCGACGCCTTCCACATATGATTTTCGGTCAGGATCACGCGATCGAGATATGCCGCCAAATTGCACGCCTTGTCGTTAAACGTCGTAATTTCACAGCCCGGCACCGCTATCAGCGTCATCAGCGCCCAGTATAAAAACAGCAAAACAACGGCGATCGCAGCCTGCTGTTTCCAATTTGTATTTACGAAAATTATCGCCGTTATCAGATAGCAGACCGCGATCCGCTGCAGCACGCCCGGAATGCGCAGCAGCGACAGATCTACCCACGTGCCTTTGGCAAAATCGTAGAACGGAAAAGCGGCCAGGAAAATTCCCAGCAGAAAGATCACCAGCGAGCGGCGGATGATCTTGAAATAAACATCCCTTGTTATACCGCCTTCTTCCACCCGCTTTCCCAGGGCCAGTGGTATCGCCACGCCGACGATAAACAGGAAGTAAGGAAAGATGAGGTCGGTCGGCGTCCAGCCGTTCCATTCGGCGTGTTCGAGTGGCGAATAGATCGCGCCCCACGTGCCGGGATTATTCACCAGCACCATTCCGGCGATGGTTATCCCGCGAAAAACATCCAGCGATATCAAGCGTGTTTGCTCAGCCATATTCTCAAAAATGGAACGAAACGGCGGTTTGAGTTATATTGATACTGCTTATCAAAAGTGTCAACTTTTCGGGGTTAGTATGAAAAAAATATCTTTATTCTCCCTCGGCGCAACGTTTAGAGTCACGGGGGAAAAGTGAAAAATGGGACAGAGAGTATTTGGATAATTATAAAAAAGACAGGGCCAACCCATCGAGCCTAAACCAGCCCCGGCTGTTAAGAAGGTGCCCGATACTTACTAAATTATGTCATTAATGCTTGACGAGATCGCGCAGCAGCCGGCGGTCCTGGAAAAAACAATAGCCGGGGAAAAGCAAAAACTGGCTAAACTCGGCGAATTTTTACGCGGGCGCGATATTGACCTGATCGTGCTGGCCGCGCGCGGCAGCTCCGATAACGCGGCGCTTTTCGGGCGTTATTTGCTGGAAGTGACGACCGGTATTCCCGTCTCGCTATCCGCGCCGTCCGTCACGACCCTTTATCATGCCAAACTAAAACTCAAACGGGCGCTGGTCGTCGGCGTTTCACAATCCGGCGAAGGCGCTGACATCAACGAAGTGCTGGAGCAGGCAAAAGCTTCGGGCGCGTTCACCCTGGGTATAACTAATAACGGCGATTCATCGATGGCCAGGATCGCCGACGAAACTTTGCTGACCCATGCCGGCCCGGAAAAAAGCGTGGCCGCGACAAAAACTTACACGGCGCAGATGCTGCATTTTTATATGCTGGCGGCGGCGCTTGGCCGTCCGGGGATCGCATATGAAAAAATTCCCGCTTTCACGGCCGAAGCCTTGCTGCTAAAACCCGAGATCGAGACGCTAGCCAAGCGTTATGTTTTTATGGAAAACTGCGTCGTCGTCGGGCGCGGGTTTAATTACGGAAACTCTTACGAGCTGGCGCTCAAATTGATGGAGACCTGTTACGTGGTGGCGGAGAGATTTTCCTCGGCGGATTTTTTTCACGGCCCGCTGGCCATTGTCGAGCGGCGCTTTCCCGTGATTCTTTTCGCGCCCGAAGGCGTGACGCGGCAGGGGACCGCCGATCTGCTCGAACGTTTGAAAGAGCTTCATGCCGACAGCCTGCTGATAACGAACGATCCCGGCCTGGCGTCATTGTCCTCGCACCGGCTTTTGATGAATTCTGAGATCGATGAAATACTTTCGCCGATACCGTTCATTGTTCCCGGACAGCTTTTTGCGGCTCTGCTGGCGGACGCTAAAGGTTTAGATCCGGACACGCCGCGCTCGCTTTCAAAGATCACGCGAACCTTATGAAATTCATCTTTACCGCCTCTGTCGGCGCCGCAATATTTTTTATCGCCCCTGGTATTACCTCAATTAATGGGCAAAATAAGCCGTGCCCGTACGACCCACAAACGCTCCAGTTCACCGGCACGCCGCCTGAACAGGCCCGCTGCCTGCTGCGCCCGAATAAAATTGGCGGCGTTCTTGCTGAACCGCTGGACAATTTGCCCAAGCCGCTGGAAAAATTGATCGGACAAAAGGTCGAGATCAAAAAAGAAAAACTGGAAAGATATTTGCTCGCCTATGAAAGCCCGGAGCTGATCCTGGGCGGCGCGATCAAAGACCCGCTTTCTGTCGGCACGCTTCCCTCAGGCGAAAAACTCCCGGCACTTTATTTCATTATTCACGACACTTCGTCACCGTATTTAGCAGATGAAGAATTCCCCACGGTGATGGATTACAATTCGTGGACGGGAAACATACTCGACCAATGGTTGAAACAGCCGGTAGCGCACGTCTTTGTGAACCGCGCCGGACATTCGATAACCATCTGCCCTTTTAGCGAAACAGTAAAAAGCGGCTGGGGAACAAAATTCTCCCGCGATTTTCAAAAAGCCGAGGGAAAAGGATTGCAGCTCCATATCGAGCTGGTGCAGCCGCGCCGCCGTTCACCCGGCGGTCCGCCGCAAAACGATCTGATCGCGCCCGTGCCAGGATTTACCCAGCGGCAGTATGAACGCCTCGCGCTGCTTTACGTGTGCGCCAGTTTTCGCCGCGGCACGTGGATGGTCCCTTCTTATCACTCGGCCATCGACGCCGGGATAAAAGGCGCGCACGACGACCCGCAGAATTTCGAATTGGAAAACTTCGCTGAAAAACTAAACGCTTTGTTAAAAACGCTCAAGTAGTTTGGCCTGTTTCGTGTGGCTTTACCTAAAAGCAGATATCTGCCACTAATGTCACGAATAACACGAATTAAATATTTCTTATTCGTGTTATTTGTGACATTAGTGGCTGTATCCGTGAATTTATAGGCAAACTGTTTAAGCCAAAAAAAGTAGTAAACTGCAAATCTGCGCTCTATCCAAAAACCCCGCTTTGACTTTTTATCTTTGTAAGCGACAATGAGAGCGCGAAGGCCTTTTTGTCGCAAATCTCACTCTGCTTTATGTTGTTGTCAATTCTCATACCGGTCTATAACAACCGCTCCGATGTTTTCGAAGCCATACACGAGATAGCGCGTATCGATACTTTTCCGCTGGAGCGCGAGATCATAGTGGTATGTGAAAATGCCTCGGAAGATCTCTCGGATAAACTTCGCGGTGAGGCTGCGCGGATAACGCGTTTTTATTCGTGTCCCGCGTCCGCGGGAAAGGGCATGGCGATCAGGATCGGTTTATGCGTAGCGCGCGGAGACGTGATCTTATTTCAAGACGCGGACATCAAACCCGATGCGGATGAATATCACGATCTGCTGGCCCCGATCGTAACGGATGAAACTTCGGTGGTTTTTGGTTCGCGATTTCTGCAGCGCACCAAAGGGATCGAATCCGTCCGGCGCTTTGCCAATCTTGTTTTGACGAAAACATCTAATTTTATTTTGGGCACGAATTTAACCGACGTCGCAACTCCTTATAAATTAATTACTTCCGAAGTTTCCGAAGCCCTTATTTTACGTTCCAATAGCTTTGAGATCGAACAGGAAATAACGGCCAAAATAATTCAGGCCGGTTACGAGATACTGGAAGTGCCCGTCAATTATCGCCCGCGTCACACAATGAAAAGCACCGAAAGATCGTGGCAGGACGGCGTGCGTTCCCTGCGCAAAATATTTCAGTGCCGCCTTAAAGCGTCAACTCAAAAACTTTAGTATCGCCGCCCGCATTTCCGCCGCCGAACTCCAACGTTTCTCCGGTTCTTTCGCCATCGCTTTTTCGATGATCGCGGCAAAACCTTCCGGCACATCCGTAACATAAGTTTTGACCGGGTCGGTCGGACGCTCGAAAATAGCCTTTACGGTTTCGGCGATGCCCGCCTTTGGAGAAAGATTCAAAGCGTGTCTGCCGGTCAGCATACTATAAGCGGTCATCCCCATCGAATAAATATCCGAAGTCGGCAGCACGTTGCGAAAATCGCGCACCTGCTCCGGCGGCATATAGGCGATCGTACCCGCCACGTCGCCGGCCATCGTCACACCGCTCAACCCCGTCTGCCGGAAACTTTTCGCCAGGCCAAAATCCGTGAGCTTTGCGCTTACGTGCGGATAATTTCCCTCGAGCAAAATATTCTGGTCCTTGATGTCACGATGAACAAATTCTTTTTTATGCGCATACTCCAACGCGTCTAAAACCTGCTCGGTTATTCTGCCCACCTCGCGATAGTTCAATCTTCCGCCGCGCATCTTTACCAGCTTCGATACGTCACTGCCTTCGATAAATTCGCTGACCAGGTAGATAACGCCACCGTGCGTCCCGTGTTCGATATACCTGACGATGTTCGGGTGGGTCAGGGACGAGACTACTTTTATCTCGCGCAGGAAGCGGCGCATCGATTGCTCGCTCACCGCCGTTTCGGGCAGCAGGGTTTTAATGGCGACCGCGTTCCCGCTTTTTAATTCGCGCGCCAGCATCACCGTGCCCATGCCGCCCTGTCCCAATAACCTGACCATTTCATATCCCGGCACCGGCTGCGGAGCGTTCTTTAACCTGGCGCGGCATTCTTCGCAGATGAACGACAATTTCCCATCCTGCGTCGTGCCTTCGGTTTTAGACAGCAGCCCGCAGTTCAGGCATTGAACCGTGACCTCCGATGTCCGCGCTGGGTTGTGAACACCGGCGCTATCATCCGCTATCGATTCAACCCGCAAAACGGTGGCGCCGCCCTGGATCTGGTCGCCGCTGCGAAGATAGGCCGAATGGACCGGTTTGCCGTTTACGAATGTGCCATTGGTCGAACCCAGGTCGCGCAGAAAACACTGCGGCGGGACGATCTCTATCAGGCAGTGATGGCGGGAAAAAAACCGGTCGCCCGGCAGGGACAGATGGGCCTGGGGAGTGCGGCCGATAAGAAAATTGTCCGGCTGGTCAAAGGTGAACTCGCGTCCGGCATGCGGCCCGGACACAACCTTTAACGTTATCTTCATTTGAAAAACCTGATAAAATAGATTGAAAGCTAATCTCTATGTTATTAATGGATTACATGCATCAACTTAAAGTGGCATTTAAACCCTTGCGGTGTTGATGGTTTATGCAATGAGGTCAGTACCGGGAACGTAGTGACCGGCTTACGAGCGTTAGCGAGTATTCTTCAGTATATTAAATTAGCTGCCAGTCCAAATTACAATTCGCTTCGCTCAAAGCCGGTCACTACGTTCCCGGTACTGACCCGTTACACACACGAATGCACTAAGCCCCTACTTCGCTTCGACTTCAAAGTCTGAGAAAACGATCGGAATATTGTCGCCCGCATAGATCCCGCCTACGCTGGTGGCGCTCCCGTATTCATCGTCGATCGAGGTGACAAAATCGTCGTTGATGTAAAAAGACAGCTTTGAGCCTTCGTCTCTTACCTCGAGCTCGTTATCGTCATCGCCGCCGTCGATCGCGCTGCTCGGCACCCAATCCCCGATATCCGTTTCAATGGACGCCAGGTGCCTGACGATCCTGTAACCAGGCTTGTCGCCGGTCCGGATCAAAAACGCATAATCCTTCAGCAGGGGTTTCACCGGGCTGGCGTTTACCACCACGCCAAAACCAAGCTTGGAATTTCCCTTCGACGGGTTTTTTACCGTCACCCGGATGATCCCGTCGTTCGTCAAATAGCTTTTCCCGGTAGTAATAACGGTATAGGTATCGGGTTTAGTGCTGGTTACGGTCAGCTGGTTGTCTTTATATTCGACCTTTCCATAGCTAAGGGTTCCCGTTGTAAACGCGGAAAAATCTACTTTTTTGGCCTCACCGGGAACTTTGTCGGGTTTGTTAGCGCCGTTCCATTTTTTATTGGTGTTATTGCTCACCGCCCGGTCTTTATTCTTCGCTTCCTTGTCTATTTTCATTCCCAGGTAGACCAGAAATCCGGCAAAGCCTACCACTCCGAATAAACAGATGGCAAAAAAACTCAGTAATATCCAAATCCAGGCGCGCGACTTGCGCTTGCGCGGCTGCGGGTGTGCGACCGCATATGGAGAAGCCTGCCAGGTCGGCGGGGGATTGTTTGGCGAACTGCCGTAAGGCGATCCTCCCGGATTGGTCGAGGGGCTTTGTCCGATCACCACCGTTTCCTCATTACCAAAAGTGGATACCATTTCCTGTTCTAAAACAGTGCCATCCTGCAGGCAAAAATTTAGCGCGGGGTCGGTGTAGGTCCTTCCGCAGCTGGGACATTTTTTCATAATTACGAGATCCTTCGCATTCTTCTAGTCAGCGCATATATTATATGCCAATTCCCTTTTTTTCAGCTAAAGCGGTATACCGCAGCGCCCGCAAAATTTTGTTCCGGCCGGATAGCCCGTGCGGCATTTTCCACACAAGACCTCAACGCGGCGCGGCGCCTGGTGCTGCAGCGAACTCTGCGTCTGCAGCGTACCCGCCGTTATTCTGTATCCACACCTTCCGCAAAATTTTGTTAAAAGCGGCAGCCGCAGCGAACACCGGGGGCAAGAAACACTGTTTGTACCCGATATCGACGGCTGGCTAATGGTCATGAACGAGGTATTGCCGCAGCGCCCGCAAAATTTCACGCCAGAGGCGAACCGGGCGCCGCATTTCGAGCAGCTTACGATATCCGGCAGAGAGCTTGGATATCCGGCGGTGCCGTACGAAGACGAAGGACTGCTGGGCGTGCCGCCGCGATGAAGGTTTGCCTGGATCACCTGCTCGGATGCTCCCTCTCTCATTTCAATCAGCCGTTCGTCGTCTTTACTGCCGACGAGTGAGACGCGCAAAATGTGCTGGCCGGCCGGGATGGTGGTCAGCACCAGCCTCCCGGAACTCCCGACACTTCCCCGCCTTTCATCATCGATATAAACTTCCGACCCGACCGGGGCCATTATCACCAGGCGCGCCATGCCGCCATCCGGCTTTTCGTCACTGCTATTGACCGCTTTTTCAAATTCCTCCAGCCACGCCGAAACACTTTCCGAACGCGCCGCCGGGTCGGTCTCCAGCGCTTTCATCACGGCATCCTCGACTTCAAAAGGAATGTCCGAGCGAATGGCCGAAAGCAGCGCCGGTTTTTCCATCAGTTTCTGCGCCACCAGTTGGGGAAGATCGCCGGTAAAAGGAGTTTTCCCGCCCAGCATCAGATAAGCGATGCTGCCCAGAGCGTAAATGTCCGCGCGGATATCGAGTTGCGCGTCATGCTGCATCTGCTCCGGCGCCATGAACTCCGGCGTTCCCACGATCCCCCGCGATTCCGGCCCGATTTCCGTGGCTGCATTCTCAGCCGCCTGGTTCACTATCTTTGCCAACCCGAAATCACCGACTTTTACAAAACCGTCGTCGGAAGATGGGGAAGATTCGCCGCCTTTTTTGCCCGTGTACATCAAAAAGATATTGGCGGGTTTTAAGTCGCGGTGCAGAATTCCCGCATCGTGCGCCGCGTCGACTCCGGCGGCAACTTGCTTGAGCAAATGCAGCGCGCGTTTGGTGGTCAGGGTTCCCTCGCGGCGCAGGAGTTTATGCAGGGTCTCCCCTTCGACATATTCCATGACGAGATAAAAAACACCGTCGTCGGTCTTACCGAAGTCGGTCACGTCCACCACATTCGGATGGCGGATCGACGCCGCCGAACGGGCCTCGCGCTCGAACCGCGCGATCGCCTCGCCTTCCTGCAGGCTTTCACTATTCAAAAAATCCTGGCGAACGGTTTTCACCGCCACCTTGCGGGTTCCCAGATTTTCATCGCGCGCCACATAAACCTGCCCCATCGCGCCGCGCCCGATCTTTTTTTCCAGCAGGTATCGCCCGGCCAGCAGAGTGGTGCCGGGCAGGGTATGGCGGGTCTCGGCGCTGTCGTGCGGGCAGAAGAGAATATCCTCGTTAAAACAAAGCTCGCATTTTGGGCATTCGCGCATTTTTCTCTTTAACTTGAACGGTTTAGAAACGTTCTTTTGCAAAAGAATAGCACGGTTCCCCGGCAGAAACACGACCGCCACGAAGCGGGTTCCGCATTTATTTAATCTATTAGTTATCCTCTCTCATCTCTCATCTATTTCGGAAAATTAACTTCGGAATAGATGAAAAATGAGAGATAAAAGATGGGAGATAAGAACCGGCGCGCCTCGCTTGAATCAACCGCAAACTTTGCTATAATCAATAGCTTCACAGATTTGGTGGGGGTCGTTAGCTCAGTTGGCAGAGCAGTTGACTCTTAATCAACGGGTCGCTGGTTCGAGCCCAGCACGACCCACCAATTTCCGTGAAACTTGCCCTTATCCCACTTCGTACAACACATTAAGCTGTCAGACAAATTATCCCCGCGGTGTTTACTCCGGTAGGGATATAAAGATCATTATGTTGAATAAAACTTTCACGCCCGCGTGCTTTATTTTGCTTGCCTTTGTCTTTTTGTTTTCCGTCCCGGCGCCTGTTTTTACCCAGGCAGCCCAATCAGCGTCAGCGAAATTCACCGCCGCCGAGTGGCAGGCCGATCTGCAGTTTTTGACCGAGCGCATGGCAAAGCAGCATCCGAATCTCTTTCGCCGGGTGAAAAAAGAAGATTTCGACGACGAAGTAAGATCGCTGAGCGCGCGCATTCCATCGCTTACCGAAGACCAGATAATCACGGGGTTTATGAAAGTGGTGGCCAAGGTACGCGACGGCCACACCAACCTCTACCCGCAGGCCTATTTTCGCTCGGGCATTTTCCCTCTCAAATTTTATCTTTATTCCGACGGTTTGTTCATTCAAAAAGCCGCGCCTGAATACGCAGGGCTCGTCGGGGCGAAGGTCGTTAGAATAGGAGATCTAAGCGCCGGGGAAGCGCTAAAACTTGCCGGCACGATAGCGTTTTCCGACAACGAAATGGGCGCGAAAGATCTCGCTCCCGTCTTTCTCTCCGTTCCCGAATTGCTGGCCGGGTTAAAAATAAACGAAGACAAGCAAAACCTGAAACTGGTGATCGAAACCGGTGGTAAAGAACAGTCGGTAAATATCAAGCCGTCTCTTAGCCTGCACCAGCTTTTAGAGACGCCGGCGGACTGGGCTGACGCGGCCGGGACCGCCGAGCGCGCGCTTTACCGCAAACACCCGGAAGACATGTACTGGTTCGAATACCTGAAGGACCAAAAGCTGCTCTACGTCAAGCATAACCAGATCGGCAACAAGCCCGATGAAACGGTCGCGGCCTTTTACGGGCGCGTGATGGATTTTGCCGCGGCAAATCCGGTGGACAAGTTTGTCATCGACCTGCGAAACAATGGCGGCGGCAATAACGGCTTGAATCGCCCCGTGGTAATCGGCCTGATCAAATCAAAGCTCGATGAAAGAGGCCGGCTGTTTGTTATCACCGGGCGGCAGACGTTTTCCGCCGCGCAGAATATGGTCAACGAACTGGAGAAATATACCAAAGCGATCTTTGTCGGCGAGCCGACCGCCGGCCATCCCAACCACTACGGTGACAATCGGCCGATCACTTTGCCGAACAGCAAACTGGAAGTGCGTGTTTCGACGCTTTACTGGCAGGATATGGACCCGCGCGACGACCGCACCTGGACGGCGCCCGAGATCGCCGTTGAACTTTCATCGGCAGACTACCGTGCAGGCCGTGATCCGGCACTGCAGGCCGTAATAGACTACGGGCCGGGCGCGAGCTTTGCCGACCTGCAGGCCATCGCGCTCTCGGGCGGGGATATTTCCGAATTCATCGCCAAATACCGGGCGTACAAGAGCGATCCGAAACACAGGTTTGTCGAGACCCAGGCCCCGATGAATCGCTTCGGATACTTTCTGCTGCAGCAAAAAAGAAACGACGACGCGCTGAAGATATTCAAGCTGAACGTCGAAGGCTATCCGAATTCGGCAAATGTCTATGATAGCCTGGGCGATGCTTTTCAGGCCGTCGGAAACAAGGAAGAAGCGATCAAAAGCTATGAGAAGGCGCTCAAGATCGACCCCACTTATCCTTCTTCGCTGGACCAGCTAAAGAAATTAAAACAAGGTCCTTAGAACCTTAGAAATTTAGCCTAATATGTAAAGTACACGGCTCTTTATTCGCCACGAATGTCACAAATAACACGAATGGATAATTTTTTAATTCGTGTTATTTGTGTAATTAGTGGCTAACACCACCTATTTTTTCTTCCCCTTTTTTGGCTAACAAGTTATTATATAAAAGGCATTTAGTATGCCTGCACACGCGCTGAAATTGTCACTTGCGGTCCGCTTAACAAACAATAGACAAATGTTTCTTACCCAATTTGAAACCATCTTAGGTCTGCCCGATTACATCGGCTATATCTTCTTTTTTGTGATAGGAGCTGTCATCGGCAGTTTTCTTAACGTCGTGATCCATCGCGTCCCGGCCGAAGAATCTATCGTCTTTCCAAATTCTGCCTGCCCGAAATGCAAAGCAAAGATCAAGGGTTACGATAATATTCCGATCCTGAGCTGGCTGATACTCGGCGGTAAATGCCGCAACTGTAAAACCGGGATCTCCGCGCGTTATCCGGCGGTCGAATTACTGACGGCGCTTATTTTCGTTTTATTTTTCTGGCGTTTCGATCTGACGCCGATCCTTCCCGTCTATCTTATCTTTGCCGCGGCGATCGTGGCGCTGATCTTTATCGACGCCGAAAATATGATCCTGCCCAACGCGATTACTTACCCGGGCGTGATCTTTTCATTCGCCGTGCGAATTATTTTTCCGATCTTTTTTAGTGCTGAGTATTTCAGCGACATGAAATTCGCGCCGCTTTCGGGCCTTACCGGGTGGCCGGTCTGGGCCGTTTCGCTGCTGGGCGCGGTTTTGGGCGCGCTCGCCGGGGGCGGCGTGATATGGCTGATCGGAAAAACCTGGAAACTTCTTCGCGGTGTGGAAGGAATGGGAATGGGCGATGCTAAATTGATGTTTGCCGTGGGCGCGCTTTTAGGATGGCGCCTGACCCTGGTGACATTTTGCATCGGCGTCGTCAGCGGGGCCGTTATCGGAGTCGCGATACTCACCGCTAAAAGAGAAAAAGATCTGCAAACCCAAATACCGTTCGGCATTTTTCTCGGTATCGGAGCGCTCGTCGCCGCCCTCTGGGGCGAAGTGCTCATCACCTGGTACATCGCCAATTTTATCCCGCGTTAAAGTTTTATGAGTTTTGTCAGGCGCTACAGGCTTCCACTGCTTTTGCTTACCGGCTTTTTGATTTTGATGACGGTGCTGGTGATGTTTGTGCCTTTTCTAAACTCTCTGCCGACAGAATCGCGCTCTTCTTCAACCGTCATTTTTATCGTCACCATTTTCGTCTTCACCATGCTCGCGTTTTTTATCGTCCTGCGTGTTTCGCTGCGGCCGTTTCGCGAAATTGCCGACGAGGCGCAGGTGATCGCCAATCTGGGCGCCAAGCCGAAAACGCAGAACGAATCGGAATTTGTGATGGAAACCTTTCAGAGTGTTCTGGCGCGCCTGCAGGACCAGCAGCGCGAGTTGGAAATTCTAAACGAAGAGGTAAGCATCCGGGCGGCCACCGCGGAAAGGTTCAGCGAAAAGATCGTCGCCAGTTTGCCTTCGGGCATTATCGCCTTTAACGGCGAGGGGCTGGCCCAGACCATCAACACCCCGGCCCGCGATCTGCTCGAGATCAATCATAAGACCGCCGGGATCCATTTTAGCGAACTGCTAAAAAACTATCCCACTCTTTCCGAAATGATCGGAAAATGCTTGGCCGGCGGCGAAGTTTTTCTGCGCGAAGAAATTTCCGGCCATAATTCAAGCCACCGCCTGGTCAGGCTGGGCGTGACCGTTGCGCCGATCGACGATTCCCGCGCGGAAATGCAGGACGGCGTGCTTTGCCTGCTGGCCGACCTGACGGAAGTCAAAGAGCTGCGCGAGCAGCTGGCTTTAAAGCAAAATCTCGAAAGCCTCGGAGAAATGTCTGCCGGCATCGCTCACGAATTCAAAAATTCTCTCGGAGCGCTGCAAAGCTATGCCCAGCTTTTTCAAAGGATCGAGATCGACGAGCGGGGAAAACTTGCCGCCGGGCAATTGCTGCTGGAAGTGAGAAACCTTTCGGAAATGACCACCGCGTTTCTGGATTTTGCGCGGCCCAAACCGCTTAACCTGGATGAGGTTTCTCTGGCCGATCTGATCGATGAATGCGCGAAAGAATTGGGCAAGATATTTACCGGCGCCGGCGTCGCCCTGTCGATCTCCGGAGATTTTGGCGTTGCCGAAGCCGATGAACGAATGCTCAGGCAAACATTTTTGAATTTGCTGCGAAATGCCGCGGAAGCGATCCCCGCGGACGCGCCGGTAAAAAAAGTTTCGGTAAAAGGTGCTCTGTTAAATGATAAGGCTGAACAACAGTGGACGCAGATAGAAATTTCCGACACCGGGAACGGAATTTCCGATAAAGACCTGCCGATGATCTTCGTTCCGTTCTTTACCACCAAAGACAAGGGGCACGGCATCGGCCTCGCGCTTTCTCACCGGGTAATTTCACAGCACGGCGGTTCGCTCGCCGCCGCTAACAGCGAAACAGGTGGGGCGATCTTTACGGTAAAGTTAAAAACAGCGTAAGAATAATGAATAACGATTAGTGATGAGCGATTAGTGATTAGTGATTAACGATGAATGATTAGTGGCATTGGTGACTAATCACTATTCATTAACCGCCACCGCTTTTTCCATACACGTCGCCGAACAAAAATAGGTATTGTTTCCAAAGCTGAGCGCGCTGTCTTTGGGAACCCAGGTGGCGCATTTTTCGCAGCGCACTAATTTGCCTGCCGGGATCTTTTGCTGCGGGGCTTGTTTTACGCTGTTCTGCTGATTCATTCTCCGGTTAGTTTCCAGCAGCATTTTCCACACCTGGCGGGCGACAGCGATCTGCCGCCGAAAACGCCAGCTTAAGTAAATAAAAAGCGCCGCCAATATCAGCAATAAGATCAGGTACTTCATTTTGACGCTTTCTTTTGTGCGAGTAAGGAATCGAGGTCCGCCAGGCCGGGATAATTTGCGTCTAGCTTTTTCAATTTAACGAGCGAATCCTGCGCCTCATCCAGGCGGCCCAGCATTATCAACGTCCGCGAAATATTATCGAGCGTCCTGGTATGCTCCGGTTCGATCTGCAGAGACTTGCGGTATTCGGCGAGCGCCTTTTCGTATTGCGGGGGGGCTTCGAGAAAGTATGTGGAGCCGATGTCGGTTTGCACGTCGACCTGTTTCGGTTTTAACTGCAATGCCTGGCCATAATATTTGCGCGCTTCTTCCAGGCTCTTGTTGTCATGCTTGCTTTGCCCGATATCAAAGCTCACATTTCCCAGCGCCAGCAGCAGCTCGTTGTCTTTGGGATCTTTTTCATACACGCGCAGCATCAGACGCTTTGCGTCCGACAAAAGCGCCGCGTCTTTTTTCATCCCCGCATATAAATACAGGGACAGCCCCAGGTCTCTTTGATAAGGAATATTTGCCGGGTTCTGATCGGCCCGCTCGATCTTTTGCCGGATCTCGTCGGGAGTAAGGTCCTGTTCATCCGGCCCGGCCGCTTGTGTCCCGCCGACGTCCGTCTTCGCGGCGTCTTGAGTTTGCGCCGCTTTCGCCTTGAGAGATTCCATCTCCTGGCGGTTTAGCATGTTGGCAAAGAAAAATCCGCCGACAAAGCCAAAAATTATGCCGATGCTTGCTATCCAAAAACCTTTTCGTCCCATAAAGAAACTCAAGTGTAGCAAACGCCTCTTTAAAATGCGATAAGCGCCGTCGGGCAATGACGGCGCTCTTTCTTTACGTGATCGTTGGTAACAAATCTAGCGGCTGGTGCTTCCATCCGCGCCGGCTGCCACATACGGCAGATCTTCGGAGCGGCGGCGCGGCATCGGATCGGTCGAGCGGCGGCGCGGCGTAGTGCTGTCAACCTGACGGCGGTCAACGCTGCCGGCCGGAAGTCCTTGTCCGTGCACGGCTTCGGTCAAAATTCGGGTTATTTCCTGTGAAAGGGTGCGATGATCCGCCGCGGCACGGCGCCTTAACGATTCCTTTAATTCGTTGGGAACATACGCTCCAATAAAAACACCTCTACGATTTGTCATTTGTTGATCTTTCTCTCTTTCCTGCAAACTTTAATGTTAAATTTTGAAGCCGCCTTGCCAAATAAATCTATAAGCCGAATTTTGTTCCTCTTACGAGGTGGCGATCATTCATCTAGGTTTTCCGTTACCGAAAAACTCGAGCGACCTACCCAAAAGCGTGTCTGCCGAGGCAAACTGTCGGGCGGGCCGCCCTTGATAACGCTTTTCTATTTGGTCTTGCACTGCGAGGAGTTTGCCTAGCCGCATTTGTCGCCAAACGCGCTGGTGCGCTCTTACCGCACCGTTTCACCCATTACCAAAATTAATTGGCTGGACTATTCTCTGTTGCACTTGTCGTCACCCGCTTGCGCGAATGCCCGGCAATTAACCGGCTCGCTGCCCTAATAGTGTTCGGACTTTCCTCTTCCGGATACATAACCCGGAAGCGACCACCTGACTTCCCTGGCAAGGCGAATCATATAATAACAGAAAATGTTTAACAGTGGTAGTATTTCAAAAAAAATGTCAAAAAAAGTAATTGGTAGTTAGCAACTGGTGATGGTAATGAGTAATTGTAGTTGTTAAAAAAGATCCCATCGCGTATCAGAGAGGCATCGGGAATTTCCTTATTCGTGTATTTCGTGTAATTAGTGGCTAAAATTCTTAACCACGAAGCACACTAAACACACGAAAACTGCATTCCGCCCACTGCCCACCGCCAACTAATTCTTCGCTTCAATACGGTCGCCGGGCTGCAGCACCGGGTCCGGAGCTTTTCCGTCTTTGATATCTTTTAGATTGTGTGAAGCCGAGCTCAGCATTCCCTGCCCGTTTTGCCGGGAGATGGTTATTTTCGAAGCCGATTGCTTTACCATTCCGCCGCAGGCAAGGATCGCCTGGGTCAGCGTTATCCCTGAGCGAAAAGATTTTTCCCCAGGGTTTTGCACGCCGTTGATGTAATAAAATTGCGTTCCTGACGAGGCTATGGCCGCGGCGGATGTGATCTTGATCATGTCGCCCGGATAGATCAGGGTGTCGTTGGCGCCGCTGTCATTTAGATCGATATTTATGGTTTGCCGGTCGGCCCGGGTGATCATCACCTTGTCGGCCAAAGAATTGGGTACTACTTCCGCCAGCAGCACATAAAGCGGCACGGCTTCGCGGCGCAGGGATTTATTGCCGGGTTTTTCCACCTGGCCCAAAACCGTCACCGAATGGCTGGCAAAACTGCGCACGGTCACCGAAAGCTCGGGGTTTTCATACAGCGTAACCCGCGCTGCCAGCAATTCTTCTACTTCGTCATTGGTCAACCCGCTTACCTGGACGACACCGCCGGCCAGCGGATAATCGATCGAACCGTCTTCCATTACCGTAAAAAGGGTCGATTCCTTTGTATCGCTGTTGAGCAATTTGATATCCAGAATGTCGCCGGTTCCCACGCGATAAAGCTCGGTCGCCGGTTTGCCGGCGTTTTTGGCAACTGCTGAGTTCTTGTCGGAGGCGGAGTTTTTGACACGCGACACCGAGGCCAGTTTCTGGGCGCTCGAACGTCCTTCATAACCGCCTTCACCGGCGGCTACCTGCGTATTTGAATTGCCGGGCACGACAACCTGGATCGGGTTCGAGACAGGCTCGGCCGTTTTCGGCTTTCTCTTCGGATTTTGAGAAAACGGAAAGTTCTTGTTGCTGTTGGCGGGAACGGTTTGGGCATACGATTCCAGCGTAAATGCAACGGCGCAAAGGATAGCTATTATTACGAATTTAAGGGCACTCTTATTCATAGACACATTCTGGGGAGGGGTTGATATTTCAATGAGGCCGCGCCGGATGCGCAGCATATCCAGATTGTATAAACGCGCAAAAGCCGTTGATTTCTAGAATTTTAGGAGATTTAGGCGGATTTTGTGAGTTAAATCGATCGCGGCTTTGGCAAAGCCTCTAAATCAAATAAATGCGGCCACTTACAATGAAATTCGGCACGAACCATGGCTTCGGCCTCGGAAGCAGAGCGGCAGCCCAACAATTTTTTTGTGATAGCGCCGGCGTCTTTTGCGCTAACTTGTGTCAATACTTCGGTTACGCGCGGGATCGCCTTGACGCTCATGCTGAGTTCCGTGGCGCCCAGGCCGATCAGGATCACACAATAAACCGGCGATCCGGACATTTCTCCGCAGACCATCACCGGCTTCTTATATTTCCGGCCGGCTTCCAGCACGTATTTCACCGACCGTAAAACTGCCGGGTGAAGGGTGCGAAACCAATCCGCCACGTTTTCATTATCCCGGTCGACAGCCAGCAGGTATTGAACCAGGTCGTTAGTGCCGAGGCTTAGAAAATCGACCTCGACGGCGATCTCAGCCGCCATCAAAACCGCCGAAGGGACCTCGATCATCGCGCCGAGTTTCGGTTTCCCGATATTTATTTTCTTGGCGCGGAGCGCCTTTCTTTCTTCGACAATGATCTTTTTCGCCCGCAGGATCTCTGCCACGTCTGAGATCATCGGCAAAACGATATTCACGTCTTTTTTATAAGAGGCCCGCAGCAAAGCCCGGATCTGGGTGCGAAATATGTTTTCATTGGCCAGCACCAGCCGGATCGCGCGCAGCCCCAGCGCCGGGTTTTTTTCTTTCTCCTCAAACTCATCGAACGCCTGTGAGACGCCGATATCGAATGTGCGAATACAGACGCCGTCCTTGCCGACCTCATTTGCGATATGAGTATATTCGCGCAGCTGTGTTTTTTCGGTGGGAAAGCCGCGCTCGCGGTTGGCGAGAAATTCTGAACGAAAAAGGCCGATCCCCTTCGCCCCGAGTTTTTTTGCTTCGAGATAATTTATCGCCGTATCGGAATTGACGCGGATGATCATTTCCCTGCCGTCTAAGGTTTTGATCTTCTGCGGAAGTTTGGATCGCTGGCCTGGCTTACTGATCGCAGCCTGCAGCGCCGAAAACTCTTTCATTTTTTTCTCCGGCGGATTTACGTGCACGATGCCGTTATTTCCGTCCACCACCAGCGTGTCGCCGGTCTTGATCTGCCGCAGCACATTCTTCATCCCTGTTGCCGAAGGCAGACCGTGTTCGCGGGCCAGAATAAAACTGTGCGACGTCCACCCGCCGCTTTCCGTGACCAAACCTTTTACATCCCCGTTTAGGATCTCGACCATCGTCGATGGTTTTATCTCTTTCGCGATCACGATGGTTTTATCCGAAAGAGGCAGCGAACTATGAACGCCGCCCTCGAGCGCGCCCATCAATCGCTCGGTCACGTCTTCCAGATCGATGTATCGTTCCTTCAAATAATCGTCCTGGATCGCTTTATACGCTTCCAGGTATTTATCGCTGACCTCTTTGACCGCCCACTCCGCGTTGACCTTTTGGCTGCGGATCAATGTTTCTATCTTGTTGATCAATGACGGATCTTCGAGCATCAAAAACTGCACATCGAGAATGCTGCTCGAATTGGACTGCGCGGGCGCGCTTATCTTTTTAAGCCGGAGCCGCGCCAGGCGCAGCGCCGCCCGGAAGCGTTTTATTTCTCGCTCGACTTCATTGTTCTTTAATTTTATCCGGTAAAACTGGCGCTTTACGCCGTAGAGGCAGACCGCTTCGCCGATCGCAATGCCTTTAGAAACCGAGCGGCCTTTAAGGATCGTTTCAGCAGTGGGCGGGTTCTTTTCTTTGTTGTTCTTGCGTGTAATTGCCATATGCTATTACACCTCACCAAACCCTTTTTGAAATATATCTTTGATCGCCGCCAGCGCGGACTTTTCGTCCGGCCCTTCGACCGCGATCAGCAATTCGGTTCCCTTGGTCGCCGCCAGAGTCAATACGCTGAGAATAGATTTCGCATCGGCCACGCCCCGGTTATCGCTTCGCTGCAGCTTGATGTTGCTCTTAAAGCTATTCGCCAGGTGCACCAGCTGCGCCGCCGCTCGCGCGTGCAATCCTAATTGATTGACTATTAACACTTTGTCCTCAAGCATCTTTTTTCATTTTTTGCGGCGCCAGCAGTTCACTGGCGCAATAGATCGCCGTCTTGCCCTGCTGTTCGACCTCGGCGGTCATTTCTTCCAGGCTCATCTGTTTATTTTGCGAAGCCAGCTTGATCACCATCGGCAGATTGACCCCGGTGACGATCTCCACCTCGCCGTGCTTGAGGAACATCGCCGAAATATTGGTCGGTGTGCCGCCGAACATATCCGTCAGCAGCAGCACGCCGTTTCCCTGCGACACCTTTTTGATCGCGCCGGCGATCTCGTCCTTGGCCATTTCCACATCGTCATGCCAGCCGATAGACACCGCTACGATGTGGTCAAGCCCTCCGACCACGGTCTCGGCCGCCGCCAAAAGCTCGCTCGCCACTTGTCCGTGCGTGACAATAATCCCGCCGACTTTTTTTATTTCTATTTTTTCTGATGACATATATCCGTATGCCTTTAACTTTTTATTTTCTTAACATCGCGGTGAACCACCGAGACATTGAACTTGTCTTTATCGAGTGCGCGCGCAAGGTTTTCCGCCACCATCACGGAGCGGTGCTTGCCGCCGGTGCAGCCGATACCGATGGTCAGGTATGATTTGCCTTCGCGTTTATACAGCGGCAAAAGATACGCCAGCAGCTCGCTAAAACGGCGGATGGTTTCTTTCACCTCTTTTTCCTGTTCCAGAAAATTTATGATGCGCTGATCGGTGCCGGGGAGTTCTTTCAGCTCCGGCACAAAATAAGGATTAGGCAGGTGCCGCACGTCAAACAGCAGGTCGACTTCGCGCGGCCCGCCGTATTTATGTCCAAAGCTGATGAATTGCACCGACATCTGCGCGCCTTCGCTCGATTCGCCGAATTTTTGCAGCAGCAGCGCCCGCAGGGTATGCACGGTGTGTTCCGAAGTATCGATGATCAGTTCGGCATGATCGTGAACCTCTTTCATCGCCTCGCGCTCGGCATTGATCGCGGTTGTCAGTCCGTCGCCCATGTCGGCCGGGTGCGGGCGGCGCGTCTCGCTAAATCGCCGCTGCAGAACCTCATTAGTCGCTTCAAAAAACAGGACAAAAGGCTTGATCCCTTTTTTCTCCAGTTTGCTCAGCTCTTTGGGAAATTGAGACAGAAATTGTCTCTCGCGAATATCGATGACCAGCGCGGCTTTTTTTATGGCTTGTTTTTCCTCTTCATCCGGCTGCATCAGCCTGGCAAAAGTGGAAAGGATGGCGATCGGGAGATTATCGACGCAAAAATACCCCAGATCTTCAAAAGCATTGGTGGCGGATGACATTCCGGATCCGCTGAGTCCGGTAATAATGACCAGATCGGGGGTCTGATGCGAGTTCTCGTTTTGCGGCATAAAGGTTGTAGCGCTGCCGTCTCGGCGGCTGTCCTGAGGGCGTCTCGCCCTCAGCTCAATTAAAACTTCCTGCTAAGCTTCTTTCTGCTGCGCTTCGCGCCGCAGCATTTCCGTGTGGCGCTCGATAAATTTTTGCGCCCCGTCATACCCCCCCGCGCGTAAAAGCTGGACACGCACGGCCGTCTCGACCAGCGTTGAGATATTTCTGCCCGGGCTGATCGGTAAAATGACCTTTGGCACCTGTACGCCGAAAATATCTTCGGTATGAGTATCGGCGCCAAGGCGGTCTATTTCATCGACCTTGTTCCAGGCTTTGAGATGAATGCACAGATCGATCGGCTTATTATTTCCCACCGCCGAAATTCCGAAAAGATCTTTAACGTTGATTATCCCCAGGCCGCGGATCTCTAGATGCCCCTGAATTATCTCGGGCGATATGCCTTCGAGTTTATCGCCGATCCGTTTTACTAAAACGGTGTCGTCCGAAATCAGGCGATGGCCGCGCGTGATCAGATCGAGCGCGCATTCGGATTTACCGATGCCCGATTCGCCCAGCAGCAAAACTCCGATGCCGTAAAGTTCCATCAACACGCCGTGCAGGGTGATCTGCGGCGCCAGGGCTTCCTGTAAAAAATTAGAGACTAAAGCAATGGCGATCGAACTGACCGCGGGTGTGCGTAAAACCGGAAGTTTGCACTGATCGGCTATTTCGGAAAATTCGGCGGGCGGTGCAAGGCTTTTGGTGAGCAGGATACAGCAGATGTTCTCCAGATCGAGATTGAGCATCGCCTTGCGCCGGGCCTCGGGCTCCAGCTGCTCGAGGTATCCGATCTCGCTCTGGCCCACGATCTGCATCCGGCCGGGATGGATATAATGCGAAAATCCGGCCAGGGCCAGCCCGAGCTTTTGGATTCGGGCTGAGGTTATCGACCTGCTTTCAGCGCCTGCGGCGCCCGCGATCAACTCTACTTTAAGTTCCGCGGGCGCCTGCAGGGCAAACTCTTCCACACTTAGGACGGGTTTTTCATTTCGGTGAAAAGTGCGCATCAATTAAAAATTTTCAGGCCAATACTTATTACGGCTGGATGAGGCCGAAGTTTCCATCCTTTCTCCTATAAAGGACCGAAAACTTGTCGGTCTCCGCATCCTGATAAACCACCGGCCCGTCTTTTTGAGACGAGAGTTTAAGCAGCGCTTCCTCGGTGGTCATCGGTTTTGACGAAGATTTTCGCATATTGATGATGCGCGGCCCGTTGCCGGCGGCGGGTTTTACCCCGCCGTCGGACACCACCGAAGCCGTCCGTTCTGCCGTATGTTTGCGGTCGATGATCTTGTTCTTTAATTTTAGTGCTTGTTTTTCGATCTTATCGATGGTCTTTGACAGGGCAAAGTACATATCAGGTAAGGCTGATTTTGCGGTGAGCGTATGATCGTGCCAGTTAACAACAATTTCCGCATGATGTTTTCCGCGTTCTACTTCGATGATGACGTGGGCATTGCTGGAGCCGTTAAAAAGATGGCCCAAGCGCGCAAAATGGCTTTCCACGTGAGAACGCATGGCGGGAGTTACTTCCAAATGCCTTCCGGTATACTCAAACTTCATAAATGCACCTCCTTATAGTAAGCAAGTCCTTCGTCCTTTGTTTATCGGCCCTTCGTAAAAATTAAAACGCGCTGCGATCTAATTAACGAACGACCCGTGACAAAGGGCTGGTGACCAATGACCAAATGACCAATGACAAAGAACTAAATAACGGTCTTTCTTTCACGCGAACCCGCGATCTGCATTTGATCGCGGTATTTAGCGACGGTGCGGCGTGAAAGCTTAATTCCATCCTTGATCAGGATCTTCGCCATCTCATCGTCGGTGATCGGATTTTTTGTGTCCTCTTCCTCGATGAGCTTTTTGATCTTGAGTTTGATGATGCGGGTCGAAACTTCTTCCCCGTCCTCGTTCATCATTCCTTCCGAGAAAAATCTGCGCAACTCGATAACGCCTTGCGGAGTGTGCGCGTATTTACGATTAACCACTCGCGAGATGGTGGAAAGATGCATGCCGATATCTTCCGCCACGTCTTTTAACATCATCGGCTTGATGTATTCGACACCCTTATCCAAAAAGTCGCGCTGGCGATGAATGATACATTCCACCACACGGTAGATCGTCTGCCGGCGATGTTCGATGTTTCTCAACAGATCGACCGCCGAGCGCACCTTGTCCTTGATAAAATCGCGCGTTTCCTTGGACGTATTGTTTTTTTCTAAAAGCTGCTGGTAACTCGGGCTGATGCGCAGGCGCGGGCTTCCGTCATCGACAAAATAAATGACGTAATCCTCTTCCAGTTTTTCGACATAAACTTCCGGCGCGACAAAGATCGCTTCTTCGGAGGAATACCTGCGTCCCGGGTAAGGATCGAGCGTGCGGATGAGTTTTAGCTGATCGTTGAGGGTTTCGAGATCGTGGCCGGTATTTTTCGCCAGGTGCTGCAATCGATGAGGCTGCAGGTCAGGCAGGTGATCTCTGACCAGTCTCGCGGCCAGCGAATCGCCTGCGCCTTCCGAAATAAGCTGCGCGACCAGGCACTCGCTGACGTCGCGCGCGCCGCAGCCGACCGGGTCCAGCTGCATCACCATTTCGCAGGCTTTATCGACGTCTTCGACCGGACATTTTTCCATCTCGGCCAGTTCTTCGCGGGTCGCGGTCAGCCGCCCGTCCCTGTCCAGGTTTCCGATCACCGCGATCGCGATGTCTCGGATGTGATCGTCCGTGCACTGGAGATTCAATTGCCACTCAAGATGTTCGCCCAGCGACGGCGCGCGGCTTAAAAATTGATCAAAGCTCGGCTCGTCTTCCTTGTATTCGATCTCCTGGGTCTTGTACCCGGGATCGAGATAATCCTGAAACTCGCGGCCGTAATCTACCTCTTCAAAAGCGTCGCGCGACTCGGTCGGATGTTCTTCGCCAAAACCGCCGTCACCTTCGCCTTCACCGGAAAACTCCCTTTCGCCTTCACCGGAAAACTCTCTCTCGCCTTCACCGGAAAATTCCGTCTCGCCTTCAAAGCCGTTCAGCTTTCCGATCTCATTGCCGTTGAGGAGCTCAAATTCCCCGGACCCGCTGGTCGCACCTAACTGGGCTTCGACGGAAGCCGCGCCGGCGGTAATATCGGCGGACTCGCCGGTGCTGTTGCCCTCGCCCGCTTCACCCGCGCTGGACGCATACTGATCGAGAAACTCTTCCGAGATCTCCATCACTTCATCCTGCGGCTGGACTTCTTCAAGAATGGGATTTGAAAGGAGCTCGGTCTGAACCAGATCGGTGAGTTCAAGGGAGGTCATTTGCAGCATTTCTATCCGCTGCCGCAACTGCGGCGTCAAGACCATCCGTTGTTCTAACTTGGCTGTAAGTCTCAGCGCCATAAAAAACTTAACTCAGAAACCCTTTCAGCGGCATAGTAATTGCTCGTCTACCCAAAGTATAAAAGAGTTCCGGGCAAAAGTGGAATTTCTACCGCTGATTTTACAATTATTTTTATTGGCTTTTGGGAGGAAATTATGCTAGCGTTTTGGTTTTGATACTTTCAATTTCTTACAAACTGAAACGCTCTCCCAAATACAATCTTTTAACTTCCGTATCTTCAACCAGTTCTTGGGGTTTGCCTGCCCGAAAGATGCGTCCGTCCGCCATAATGTAGGCGCGGTCGGTGACGAACATCGTTTCCCGCACGTTGTGGTCCGTGATCAAAATTCCGATGCCCCGTTCCTTTAAATAAATAATGATGTCCTGAATATCGTCGATCGCCTTCGGATCGATGCCGGCAAAAGGTTCGTCCAGCAAAATGAACTGCGGTTCAGTGGCCAGGCATCTCGCGATCTCGGTCCGCCGCCTCTCGCCGCCTGACAGGGCGTCGCCGCGGGTATGGCGCACGTGCGCGATCCCGAATTCTTCCAGCAATTCTTCCAGCCGGGTAAATCTTTCCTCCCGCGTGAACTTCATCGTTTCCAGCACCGCCAGAATATTCTGCTCCGCCGTCATCCGGCGAAAGATCGAAGGTTCCTGCGGCAAATAACCCAAGCCCAATCTCGCGCGCAAATACATCGGCAGCTTTGTCACGTCGCGGCCGCTTAAGGAAATACTTCCCTCTTCGGAAACTTCCAGGCCGGTCATCATATAGAACGTGGTCGTTTTGCCCGCGCCGTTAGCGCCCAAAAGCCCGACCACTTCGCCCGGCTCTACATAAAGGCTGACGTCGTCCACCACCCGCCGCTTGCCGTAGGTTTTTTGCAGGTGCCGGGCGGCCAGCGCCGTGCCGGACATATTCTCTGCCCGGTCAGAATGCGGCTTATGCCCGTTCCCGGAATTGTGGTTTTCTTTAGGAAGTTCTGGCACTTTTGTTTTATAAATTGCCACTAGCTTTAGCTAGTGGGCAAAGGTTGAAAAATATATATTGGCTTTAGCCAAATGTCTGTTGGGCTAAAGCCCTTTTAATTTATTCATTTCAAAACCACCAGCTAAAGCTGGTGGCAATTTAAAAAGACCGGATCTTTCAGCTTTCATCCACGATCTTTCATCATCTTCCGAAGTTGAACCTTCCCGTTCATTTCGCTGCTTTACGGTTTCTTTACTTTATACACTGAACGCGTTCTGTTCGGCGCGGACGATTTTGTGCTGCCTTCATTGATAACACGATTTTCCCGTTTATAGATAGTTAACTGCGCGCCCTGGGTCGAACCTTCTTCGGCGGATTCGACGGAGGCCGGGTTGCCGCGCAAAACAAACGAATCCTGGGCCGCGTCATATTGCGCCCAATCGCCCGTGGCTTTTTTCCCGGGCTGTGTTATCTGTACGCTGCGCTCGACGGTCATTCGCGACAGGTCGTTATTTTGTGTCAGGTAGATATCGGCATTTCCCGCCATGATGCGGTCGGTCCCTTGCCTGATATCGACCTTGTCCGCGTACTGCAAAAGTTTGCCTTCATCCGAATACGCGATCTGTTCCGCCGAAGCATAAACGGGCACGTTCGATTCTTTTCCATTATCGATGCGCTTGGCATTATAAAGCACGCTCTGGACCTTGCCGTTCCCATTCATCCGTTTTGTTTTTTGCGACAGCACCAGCTGGTCGGCCCGGACGTAATTATTTTCCTGCCACGCCCGCGCATTTCCCGTATAAACTCCGACCTCGGTTTGATGATCGAACTCCGCCCGGTCGGCGGTGATAAAGACCGGCGCTTCGGTTTTCATGAACGGCGCCGCGCCATCGGTTTGCTTTTGGCTGTAATAGGTCGTGCTGACCTTATTGCGAAAATACGACTTTTTACCGCGCGTGTCCCAATCGATCTCGCCGCCGCGAACGCGTGCTTTCGAATCCCAAACCATCGGTTCGCCGCCGCGCAGCCGGACCGTTTCATCGGCGGCAGAATAGCTGATCGTATCGGCCGTGCCCCGGCGATCGTTTTCGCTGAACTTCGCCGCGCCCGCCGCATCGAAACGCTCGACGTCCTGCGACTTTTGGTTAAAATTGGCGGTCAATCTGGAAGCCGATAACGTCCGCACGCCGCGCTCTTCCGAAGGCTGCGTCGGTTTCATCGTCACTTTCGGTTTACCGTTGGCCACACAGGTTTTCGCGATGTTGCCCGCCGCGTAAAAATCACAGTCAAAGCGGTCGGCGTTCACCGTGGAATAATAATTTTCCGGCGCAGCCTTTTGCGGCTCTACATAAAGCTCCGCGTTGCCGACAGCTTCGGTTTTTGTCAGATCTTTACCGCTCGCGTTCCAGAAAGTTTTCACGCTGTCAGCCGTTAATTTTTTGTTCGACGCTTTCGGGTCCTGTCCGTTAGGGGCAGACATGGTCACGACCGTGCGCCCGCCGGTGGTCATCTCTTTGACCACGCTCTGATCGCCGTTTTGCCTAAACAATACTTCCAGAGAATTGGGCGCATTTAAAGTGACCTGCGAATAATCCTCCGGTTTTAAGGGGGTCAGCGTTACCGCGGAATTTCCCTTTGCGGTCATTTTCTGCAGCACGGCTTTTCCCGCCGATTGAGCAAAAAGCAGCACCAGCGAATCCGTCGAATTAAGTTTTACATCCGTATCCGCATTATCGCTTTTTACGGCGACGTTACCCGTAGCAACCGCGTTTTCTATCTGCTGGCCCTGGCCAAACAGAACGGTCATCTGGTTAGAATTGACCTCGGTTTGGCGGTCGGTGTTCGCGGTTTTCAGATAAGCGTTTCCGGTGACCACGCCGTTCTTGAGCTTTTTGTCGGCGGTCAGATCGGCGGTAATAGTGTCGCCTTTTATCAGATCGCTGCCCTGCGTGATCTCGGCGCCGCCGTTTAGGAAAACCTTTCCCTCTTTCAAAAAGTAAGTGGCTTCGGCGGAGTGGATCGCCATCGGATCGCTGATGATGGAAACGTTTTCCGCCAGGTCGATCCTTTCGATCTCTTTAACAAAATACGCGACCGCGCGCGCAGACCTTATCTCGGTCGGCTTTGAGCCCACTTGCCCGCCGCCGGATGCTTTAGCAGGCGTGATGTTTACCTGAACATTGTCATGCAATTCTATTTTTCCCGGCTCCTGCCAGACCGTGGCGCGGCCGGCGGTGACTTTTGCGCGTTCGTAATCTCCGCCCCCGATCCCCGGCAAGGCCGTTCCGTCTGTTTCCGGCGAGTTATCCGTCTTGACCGATTCGACCTCGACGTTTTGCAAAAGCTCCAGCTTCTTTTCTCTGATGCTAAGTTTTGCGCCCAGGGCTTTGCCGGAAACATTCTCGCGGCTAAAATTCACCACGTCTTCGCTCGTCGCGGTCTCTTCCGCGCGGTTGTAAGAAATCTGCTCGGTCTGGATCTTCAGCCCGTCGTGCGTTTCGATATTCACCGCGCCAAAAAAATGCGCGTTAAAATTTTTCGGATCGCCATTGATGGGCACATAAACACCTTTCGCCGCCGAGATCCGGTCGGTTTTCTCGCCTTCCGAATAAAGCTCGAGATGAACGTTTTCCAGTTCCTGGTGCTGGTCGGCAAAGGTCGTAGCTTTGTCGGCGCTGATGTAATACTTGGCGACACCGTCTTCCGTTTCACGGCGTTCATAACCATCCACCACCGCCACTACGTCTTTCGATAATTTTGCCAGTTCACTCTTTAAACGAAAGTCAGGTTTTGTCCGCGCGCGGTAAAATCCCACGCCGACAAAAAGCAGGGTCACGGCCAGTCCGCCGATCGCCAGAATGCGGATCACCAGCGGCAAGCGCGCGCGCAGCTCCAGTAAACTGACTTTTTTACGGTGATTTTCCATCTGCTAAAACTACTGTAGCGCCAGCGTCCCGCTGGCTGTCGCGTGGGCGTCCCGCCCGCGCTTTGGATCTGAAGGCGGGACGCCTTCAGGACAGCCGCCGAGACGGCAGCGCTACTAACTATTTTAACTTCTTATATCTTCGACAACCAATTGCAGCCGTTGATTTCCATTCCAGGTGTTTATTTCGGGCGAATATGCTATTTCAACTTTTTGGCCCGGCCGCAGAACTTTTTCATCGGCCAGTTCTACGCCGTTCCACCAAATGGCCTCAAACTTTTTGCCGCTTTTATCCTTCAGGCGAAGTTTTAGATGCTTTTCTTTCATTATCAGCGGCTCTTCGGCCACGATCAGGTCGCGGGTGATAAAGACCGGGCGCGGGTTTCCCTGTCCGAACGGCTCCAGCACTTTCAACTGGTAAACCAGATCGATGTTCAATGATTTAGGCGTCAGCAGCGCGTCGATCCTGACTTCGGGGATCAGGTCGTCCTCCGACAAATTTTCCATCGCGTGACGGTTCAGGCGCTCGCGCAGAAGCTGTATATTTTCCTCTTTTATTTTCATCCCGGCCGCCGCCGCGTGCCCGCCGAATTGCTCAAAAAGTTCCGCGCAGGTTTCCAGCCCATCGAGCAGGTGATAATTCTTGATGCTTCGCGCCGACCCGTGCCCGATGCCTTCTTCGAGCGATATGACCACGCTCGGGCGATGGACCCGTTCCGATATCTTTGACGCCGCCAGCCCGATCACGCCGCGATGCCAGCCAACGCCTGCGACCACCACCAGGTGGCTTTGGCTTTCGCTTCCGCCTTTTTCGATATATTCAAGCAGCGCGAGTTCCGTGATCTCTTTTTGCACCAGCTGGCGGTCGCGGTTGCGCGTGTTCAATATCTCGGCCATCTTGTGCGCTTCGTCAAAATCCTGTGTTTCCAGCAATTCGACCACGACCTTAGCGACGTCCATTCGCCCGGCTGCGTTGATGCGCGGCGCGATGCGAAAGCCGATGTCGTAAACCGTCATCTCCGAGTGGCAATCCGAGACATCCATCAGCGCCCGCAAGCCCAGATTTTTTGTCCGCTGCAGGTCTTTTAGTCCAATTGCGACGATCGCGCGATTTTCGCCGGTCAGCTTCATCATATCGGCGATCGTGCCGATGGCGGCCACTTTCAAAAAATCGGGGACGAGGTCGTCGCGGCCTTTTTCGCGCAGCAGCGCGTGCGCCACCTTAAAAGCCACCCCGACGCCCGCCAGGTTCTTATCCGGATATTCACAGCCCGCCTGGTTCGGATTCACCACCGCAAACGCCACCGGGTTGCCATGCGTGCCGTCGGAAAGATGATGGTCGGTCACGATCACATCCATCCCGTTAGCCTGTGCCCAGGCGATCGGCTCAAAAGCGCGCGCGCCGCAATCCACCGTTAT
This sequence comes from Pyrinomonadaceae bacterium, assembly GCA_035995185.1. GTDB lineage: Bacteria > Acidobacteriota > Blastocatellia > Pyrinomonadales > Pyrinomonadaceae > DASYKT01. The sequence goes on along the minus strand of DASYKT010000035.1, from coordinate 42,539 downwards.
CACCAGCGAAAACCCGTCGTTTTTTGCTTCTTCCAGCGCGGGAATATTCAGTCCGTAGCCTTCGGTAAAACGATGCGGGACGTGAAAACCGGTTTCCGCGCCGAGCGTTCCCAGCGCGCTGCGCAAAAGCGCGGTCCCGGTCGTGCCGTCGACGTCATAATCTCCCCAGATCAGAATTTTTTCTTTGTTTTCGATCGCAAGAAGAATGCGCCCGATCGCCTCTTTCATTCCTTTTAATAAATAAGGCTCGTGAAGCTGATCGAGAGAAGGGTTTAGAAATTTGCGGGCGTCAGCCAGATCTCCATAGCCGCGCGCGATCAGCAGCGCCGCCACCAGAGGCGTAACTTTAAGTTCGCCGGCAAGTTCATTTACTCTGCCGGCGTCATGTTTTTGGATCGTCCATCTTTTCATTAGTAATCAGTATAGAGTCCGGAGAGTCTGTCGAGTCCAGAGAGTCCGCTTTTTAAATTGCCACTAGCTTTAGCTAGTGGGTGAAAAAGCATGTCTAAAAGAGTTTGGACTTTAGTCCAACAAAACAATGGGGCTAAAGCCTAAGAAAATTATTGCCATATGAGCCACTAGCTAAAGCTAGTGGCAATTTAAATACATACTCTTCTCCCTGACTCTCCGAACTCTCCAGACTCACCCACTCTCCACGCTTTTTAGCCTTGTGCCGCAATTATCCCAAACGATATCAGGGCAATTATCAGGCCCGCCAGAGCTAATCTATATATGATGAAAATAGTAGTGGTATGGGTTCGCAGAAATCTCATCAGGAACCAGATGGAAAGATAGCCGACGACGGCTGAAACCGCCACGCTCACGCCCAGCGCCGTGAAATCTTCTTTGGGCAGCATTCCCCAGGCTTCTTTGAGTTCCAGCAGGCCGCTGGCGGTGATCGCCGGTATCGAAAGCAGGAATGAAAAGCGCGCGGCGGTTTCACGTTTCTGTCCCGCGAAAAGGCCGCCCATGATCGTCGAACCGGAGCGGCTCGCGCCCGGCAGCAGCGCCAGCACCTGAGAGAATCCCACTATCAAAGCATCGGCGATACCGAGCCGGGAAATATCTTTTCGCTGCGAGCCCATTTTTTCCGCCAGCAGTAAAAGAATGGAAATGGCGATCAGCATGGTCACCATCACCCAGAGGTTTTTGGTAAACGGCCCTTCGATCAGTTTTTTCAGCAGTAACCCGACCGTGCCGATCGGGATCGATCCGATTATTATCAGCCAGCCCAGCCAGGCTTCATCCGAAAGCCACATCGGCCGGACGCCGCGCGTGCCCGAATAACGATTTCCCTGCCGCCGGGTTATCGCCGCCCAGTGGTCGCCGATAAAAGCGCCCGCGATGCTGATGATATCCGAAGCAAAATACACGAACACGGCCAGCAGCGTGCCCAGCTGGATAACCGCGATCGTCGCCGTCACCTTTTGCGGGTCGCCGTCATAAAGGCCCGTAAACCGGCTGGCCAGGACCAGGTGCGCAGTTGAGCTGATCGGAATGAATTCAGTCAGGCCCTGAACTATCCCTAAAATGATAGCTTGTAAAATATTCATAAAAAAAGGACGCGGTTATAACCTTTTGAATTTTCTAACTTTTGTGCGGCTACGTCAAAGCAGCCGATTCGCAGCTAAAGAGTTGAAAATTGATGACGAACTCTTCCATAAGAAAAACAGGGCGAAATCACCCTGTTTTCTTATTCTACCTTAGATAATAATTATTGAGCCTGCGCAGGGATCGGCAGATCGTCCGCCAGGCCCCAGTATGCGCCGCCGACCGTACCGGTAGCACTCAGATACTCCCACCAGATACCGTTACGATAGACCGCAATGTCCGTTTTACCATCACCGTCATAATCTGCGGGTACGGGAATATCGCCTTTTAACCCAAAGGGCGCAGCGATGTGGCCGCCCGAACCGCTGAGGTAGATCCACCACACACCCGTTGACGGGCGGAAGACCGCATAGTCCGTTTGACGGTCGCCGTCGTAATCGGCAGGCACCGGAATATCGCCGGCCATTCCCCAGTGGAATAACTTGCCCGGTCCCGTTTCCGTCGGAGACCAACTGTACCAATCGCCGTCGCGGAAATACCCGATCTCATCCCAACTGTCGCCGTCAAAATCGCCGATCACCGGTTTATCTGTCGGCAGTTCACCATTCACTGTCGTCATTCCCGGTAAAAGTGATGGGCTCCAGAAAGACCACACCGGGATTCCGCCGCGAATTCCCCGGCCGGTCCATTTTTCGGTAGTGTCCAGGATCAGGAAATCATAGAATTTTCCGATCATCGGCTTATCGCCCGCCTGGCCCATTGTGGCTGATCTGACGACGCCGGTCGCATTCGAATACCCGTACCAATCGCCGTTGCGAAATACGGAGTAATCGGTCTTGCCGTCTCTATCGAAATCTATTGCGCTCAGTTTGTCTCCGGCGAGTCCCCAACGCACGTAAGCCGGTCCGGCAGTGCTCTGGTTGACGTACCAGTAACCGTCGCTAGGGCGAAACACGCCGACGTCGGATTTTCCGTCGCCGTCAAAATCAAACTTCGCCTTGGGCGGGGCCGTTTCCGGTACTAACCGGAGAAGGTGGCCGGGGTTGCCGCTCAACCCTCGCAGCGTGCCGTAGACGAAATAGCTGGCATTCGAGCCGGCGGCAAATCCCGCCACCTCGCTGCCGGAAAGATGAATAAAGTCGAGTGACGGGTCGACGGTTCCGTCGGGAAACACCCTGGCAAAATTCTGCTCAAACGCGCCCGGCCACTTTTTGCATCTCGTCATCAAAACGTTGCCGTTATCGATCGGCAAAAAGGCCTCGCTGACACAGTTCGACGCGGCCATATCCAAACTGCCGTCGGGCAGGAAGCGGGCAGTCGCCGCAAAAGCGACAAAAGCGATAAATTTGCCGTCAGGCAGCAGGGTCAGTCCATATGCAGAGGTGCCGTTGCCGCTGGCCAGATCAAATGTCGGGTCCAGGCTGCCGTCGGAGTTCAGCCGGTAGATAGGCTTTATCAATTGCTGTTCGTTGAAGAAAACGCCGGCAACCAATAGTTTTCCGCCTGGCAATAATTTCACGTCCTGGCAGCCGCCTGTCGCAAAGGTGACGCGAAAGCCGGGATCGAAGCTGCCGTCATTGTTAAGCCGGTAAGCGATCTCGTAGCTTTCAGATTTGAGCTGGCGTATGCCGCAAACGATGTACTTTCCATCAGGCAGCGGTACGATCTCGCCGTTGCTTAAGCCCACGGCCATCGTGTCGTCCACGCTTCCGTCAGCATTAAGCCGCGCATAATCTGCGTGCTGCGAACCGATCTTGAAGTGTCCCGCCACCAGATATTGCCCGTTTGGCAATTGTTTGATACTGCTGACAAAACCCGGGTTGTCGGTAGGAAAGATAAAGGGAGAGTTAAAGGATGTATCGCGCGTGCCGTCCGCATTCAGCCGAACAATGTAATTATTTGACTGGCTGTTAAGGGTGCTAAAATATCCTCCCGCCATGATCTTGCCGTCGGATTGCTCAAAAGCAACTTTGACAGTGTAAAACGGACCGGAGGCGTGAAAATTCGGGTGAAATGTCGGGTCTATTTTGTAGTCAACAGCCGGCACCGACGCGGAAAGAATAGCGAGCACAAAAAGCACTAAAAAGCAGTTTGTTCTTGTCATCATAAGCCATCCCCTTTTGGGCAGCAATCGTATCACCTGTGCTGCTATCGGTCAATATTTATCAAGCTTAGGTGGTGTCCTGATTTTGTGGTGCTGAGGGAATGTCGTTCGGAATAGATGATAACTGATAGATGATAGAGAAGAGACCCGAATCTTTCAGTTATCATCTATGATCTTTTATCTACTTGCGAATGATGCGAACACCACAGCTTTAGGACTTAAAACCCTGGTGAATGCGCAAACCTATTCCCGGAAATTCGCGCCGCCGGCGATCCGGTCATAGAGCCAGACGGGGAAGAAATTTCCCGCGCGCACCAGCGTCGAAAGCGGAAACGGAAAGGCGGCCGATTTCTTTTTCTTTTCGATAATGGTAAGGATCTTTTTTACGCCGTCTTCGAGTTCCATCAGAAAAGGCATCTTATTTTCGCGCCCGGCGGTGAGCGGGGTTTTGATAAAACCGGGATGAATGATCGTTATATCGACGCCGCTTCCCCGCAGATCGAGCCTTAAGCTTTCAAAAAAATTCGACACGCCCGCCTTGCTGGCGCAATAAGCCGACGATCGCGGCAGCCCGCGGTAACCCGCCAGGCTCGAGATGGCGACCATCTGTCCGCTGCGGCGCTCGATCATTTGCGGCAGCACGGCGCCGACGGAATTGACCGCCCCGATCAGATTTACGTTGATGATCTGCGTGGCCTTTTCGATATCCAGATCGCGGGCATCCGCCGAACCGCCGATCCCCGCGTTGGCGATCATGATATCGATACGCCCGAACTCCGCGCGAAACCCGTTTGCAGCTTTTTTGACCGCGTCGGCGTCGGTCACATCCGCGGCAAAAACACGCGCCGTGCCCCCCAACTCGGCACATCGCTGGGCGAGATCATCCAGTATATCTTCGCGCCGCGCCAGCAACCCCAAAGTCGCGCCGCGCTTGGCCATTTCAATTGCGAGACCTTCGCCGATTCCGCTCGACGCCCCGGTAAGAAAAACAGTCTTGTTTTTCATAATTGATAATTGAAAACTGAAAATGGAAAATGCCTATTTTTTTGATTTTCGAAGTTTTAATTGAACTGGTCAACAACCTTCGCAGCTCATTACAGTCATCGATCAAAGATTGTGCTAGCTTTTCGCTTAAAAATTCGCTGTCTTTCAGAAGTCGAAGCCAATAATGCGTCTCAAAGGCCTCTTTATTTGCGATCGCCAATTTATGGATAAAGTCAGGTCTCGATTCAGCCTGGTTGGCTTCTTCAATATTGGCTCCTATCGATGTTCCGGCACGTAGAGTTTGTTTTGATAAAACAAACTCTCTTTTTTCCTGGGATAGATGCTGGTAAAGCTTAACCATTCTTAACGCGAAGGTGTAAGATTTCGTGAGTAAAATATTTTCCTTCATTTTCACTTTTCCATTTTCAATTTTTAATTGATCATATTTCTACGATCGTCGGAATGATCACCGGCTTGGCCCCGGCCTCTTTTTGAATGAATCTTTTGAGAGCGATGCGCAGGGTTTCCTTAAACAAGGGCTTGTCACTAAACTCGCCCTTTTTCATACCTGAGATCGCATTGATAACGCTTTGGCGCGCATCTTCGACAATACCGTTGGTTGGGTCAATGCCGGCTACGCCCTGGAAAGTTATCTGCGGTTCGCCGATGAGTTTTTTCGTTTGCTTATCCATTGTCACGACCAGCGTGATCGCGCCGCTAAAAGCCATTTTTTTGCGTTCGCGAACGGTGTCGTATTCCAATTCTTCCGATGAGTCGTCATCGATGAATACGCGTCCGATCTCGCGTTTTCCTATCACGGCGGCGCGGTCCGATTGAAGTTCGAGCACATCGCCGTTCTCGATCAAAATGACATTTTCGTCCGCATAGCCCAAATGATTCTTGATGAATTCCTTGTGGCGGAAAAGCATCCGGTATTCACCATGTATCGGCACCACAAATTTCGGCCGCGCGGTTTCCACCATTATCCGGATGTCTTCCTGTGAAGCGTGGCCTGAGACGTGCACCAGGCGGCGTTTTTCTTCGATGATGTTGCCGCCGTGCTTGTAAATATGGCCGATCATTTTTGAGATATGACGCTCGTTGCCGGGAATGATGCGGGCGGAGAGAATGATCGTGTCGCCTTTTTCTATCTGCAATCCCTTGTAGCCCTGCGTCGCCAACTGCATCAATACCGCGCGCGGTTCGGCTTGCGAACCGGTTACCAGATAAACAACCTGGTCATCCTCCAACTGCCGCGCCTGGCCGAGGTCTATCACTACGTTCTCGGGGAACCGCAAAAATCCCTGCTCTTCGGCAATCTCGACATTGCGCAGCATCGAACGGCCCAGCACACAGACCTTGCGTCCAAATTTATGGGCGACATCAAAAACGATCTGTAAGCGGTGAATGGAAGAAGAAAAAGTGGTGAGAATTATGCGGCCCGGCGCCTGTTCGAAAATTTCTTCGATCGCCGGAATGACGTCGCGTTCCGAAGGCGTTCGCCCCGGCACCGTCGCGTTGGTCGAATCTCCCAGCAGCGCCAGCACGCCTTCGTCGCCGTAGCGTCCCAAAGTTTTCAGGTCATACGGTTTGCCGATCACCGGCGTGTCGTCGATCTTGTAATCGCCGGTATGAATAACCGTTCCGACGGGCGTTTTTACCGCCAGCGAAAAACAATCGACCAGCGAGTGCGAAGCATGAATGAATTCGATAGTGAACGAGCCGAGCTCTATCTTGTCGTTTGCCTTGACCCGGTGCAGCAGAACGTCGTTTAAAAGTTCGTGCTCTTCCAGTTTGCGTTCCGCCAGGCCCAGCGTAAAACGCGACGCATAAACCGGCAGATTAAATCTTCTCAGTAAGAACGGCAGTGCGCCGATATGGTCTTCGTGCCCGTGGGTCAGGATGAGCGCGGTCAGATCGTGGCGATATTCTTCCAAAAAATCGAAATTCGGCACGGAAAGATCTACCCCGTAAACGGATTCTTCCGGAAAACCCATCCCCGCGTCTATCAGGACCATTTCATCCCCATAGCGCAGCGCCATGCAGTTCATTCCGAATTCGCCGATCCCGCCTAAGGGGATAATTTCTAACTTACCTGTATCTGAAATAGTTTTAGCTCCTCAATTAAAAGTTAATCATAACACAGCGAATCAAGATAGTTTTGCCTGTTTGCACCGGAACAGGGCTATTTTCGTGTGTTTAGCGCGATTCGTGGCTAAGGGCCGCGGCTTCCTTCGGAATAGATGATAGGTATCTCTCTCAACTATCATCTATGATCTTTCATCTATTCCGAATCGTTATTTGATACAGCACCACGGCTTAGGACATTACCCGATCGGAACTTATTGACAACCACTCACGACTCTCCTACACTAAATATGACAATTCGAGGGGAGTAGATCACCTTAACGGTCTGACATTGTCGTCAATACGAACGCTAAGCCAAAGCGCTCCGGCACGTCAGCAAAGTATCGAGACCTTTTGCGGCATTACGCTTGCAAAGGGTCTTTTCCTTTTTGCGGCCAAAGGAGTTGAAGCTATGTTGTTACTAATTGTATTAGTCGAGACGCTGCTAAGTCCGATGACATTTCATTTGTTGTTTGAGTATTTAAATCCGAACCTGTACGGCCGGGCGCAGTCGGCTTACTTTTCCAGAAAAGGGGCCAACGAGAAAAACTGATGAACCTATTTCCCTTTGTCGATTACTGGTGGTTTTACGCCGGCTTTACGGTTTTTGTGTTGTTTATGCTCGCGCTCGATCTGGGCGTGTTCAACCGCAAAGCCCACGTCGTTTCATTTAAAGAAGCCGCCGTCTGGAGCACGGTGTGGGTCACGCTGGCGCTTGTTTTTAATTTTCTTTTCTACCAGTTCGCCCTGGCAAAATTCGGGCCGGAAATCGCGAAAACCGTTGCGCTCGAATTCCTCACCGGCTACGTCATCGAATATTCGCTCTCGATCGACAACATCTTTGTTTTCGTACTGGTCTTCAGCTATTTCGCCATCCCGGCAAAATACAAACACCGCGTACTGTTTTACGGCATCCTGGGCGCGCTCATTTTCCGCGCGATCTTTATCGCCCTTGGCTCGGCGCTGATGCAATTTCACTGGGTGATCTATCTTTTCGGCGGTTTTCTCGTCATCACCGGCATCAAGATGATCTTTACCCAGGAAAAAGAGATCGAGCCCGAGAAAAATCTGCTGGTGCGGATCTTCACGAAATTCATGCCCGTCTCGCACGATATGGACGGCAAGAATTTCTTTGTCCGCCTTAACGGCGTGCTGCACGCCACGCCGCTTTTTATCGCGCTGCTCTTTCTGGAAGTGACTGACGTCATCTTCGCCGTCGATTCCGTCCCGGCCATCTTTGGCATTACGTCCGAGCCACTGATAGTTTTCACTTCGAATATTTTTGCGATCCTCGGCCTGCGCTCGCTTTATTTTATGCTCGCCGGCGCGCTGGATAAATTCCACCTGCTGAAATATGGATTAGCTGTTGTATTGATCTTCGTGGGATTAAAAATGGTCTGGCTTAATAACCTTTTCGAAGACCACAAATTCCCCATCACCTGGTCGTTGGGAATTATTCTGGGAGTGATAGGGCTTTCGGTAGTGGCTTCACTTTTGTTTCCTGCTTCTCATAAGAAAAGCGGAAGTTAACCTGGGAGCGCCGGCATCTTGCCGGCCAAGGCTGCTTTGCAGCCTGATCATACACGGATTTGACGGATCGAACGGATAAGTACGGATAGAAAATTAACTCAGATCCGCGTTTATCCGTTTTACCCGTGTCATCCGTGGCCCATTTCTTTCTTCTGGCGTGTTTACTCCGGCAAAGGTTGAGAATTTTGGTGCGAAAGCCCGAATGCCCGCAGCAGGAAGAACCAGCAGACGACCAGGATCACCGCCCGAACCGAGTTTAACATCAACCACATGTTGACCTTAGCGGCGACCAGATCTCCACTTAAACCAAGTTCCTGGCTGTCCCAGATAACTCCAAGTGTCGGAACATAATAAACAAAAGTAGCCGAAATAAGGATCACCACCGGCACCGAGGCCAGTAAGAGCAACATGCGATATTTTCCCGACGCACGCAGGGCAAAAATGACATTTACCAGCGCCAGCAAACCGGTGGTTGGAGTAAAGAATATCCAAAAGTGAAAACCGGAATCAGGCCGAAGCGACGGGTGGTCACGCCAAAAATCGCTCAGTGTCCATACTGATTGCGGCGGCGCCCCGAAATTAGCCGGCCAAACAACAAGTGTTTCATAAACAGCCGCGCCGACAAGAATGCTTAAAAAAACAACGAACAGCCACAAAAATATTTGAGAAAGGCGAAAGGTTTTGGGCATACGTAGAATCCTTATTTTTTACTCCGGCGCCGGTTGAGAATTTTGGTGCGAAAGGCCGAATGCTCGCAGCAGGAACAGCCAGACGATGGTCATGATCACCGTCCGAACCCAGTTGAGTGCTACCCACATGTGGACCTTGGCGGCGACTTCCTCTCCGCTGAGGCCGGTTCTCTGGCTGGTCCAGATCACCCCGAGCGTCGGAACAAAATAAATAAAAGTGATAGCTATGACGATCACTGTCGGAACCGACGCCAGTAAAAGCCATGAACGATATTTGCCCGATGAACGGAGGGCAAAAATGACATTTATCAACGCGAGCAAACCGGTAATTGGCGTAAGAAATATCCAGAATCCCAAACCGGAATTAGGCCGAAGGTTGGCATGCTCGCGCCAAAAATCACTAAGGGTCCAGATTGATTGCGGCGGCGCCCCGAAAGCGGCCGGCCAAACAACCAACGTTTCGTAAATACCTGCCCCGATGCTAACGCTCAGAAAAATAACGAACAGCCACAAAAATATTTGAGAAAGGCGAGAGGTTTTCGGCATGAATTGTTTCTCCTTATTTTTCGTCGACAAACTACCGCAAAATTTTTACTAAAGTACCATCGCCCGGATCTTTCGGGCAAACCCGAACGGCCGCCCGTCGCGTCGCAAGATCTCCACGCGATTTAGCTCAAACAGATCGGCGTCGTTTGTATCACCATAAACCGTGGTAAATGCCGCGTTGTAACCCGCATCGGAAACAGTTTTCTTCGCTTCTTCGGTAAAAAATCCGGCTGGGTAGGCGAAGGTTTCGCAAGGCTTTTGCACCAGGTTTTCAATGAGGCTTTTCGACTCGCGCACTTCTTTTTCAATTTCTTCCACCGATGCCTCGTTCAAAAGCAGATGCGTCAGGCTATGCGAGCCGAATTCTATCCCGTACTCCGACATCTCGACGATATTTTCCGTTGAGAGATGTTCACGCGGGCCTTCGCCTTCGGCGGTCACCTGATCGGAAACTTTTCCTATCAGCGAAGCAACCAGAAAGATCGTCGCTTTTATACCTAGCTCGCGCATGACCGGAAACGCGTGCGTGAAATTATCTTTCCAGCCGTCGTCAAAGGTCACGGATATGCCACGCGCGGGAAATTCGCCATGCTCGCAGTAATGTTTTATCAATTCCGCCGCGGTGTGGAAAATGAATCCCTGTTTTTTCAGATACGACATCTGTTTCGCAAAGCGTTTTGGCGAAGTAAAAGCGCCGCGAATTTTCACGTCCGGCGTGGGATGATCGATCTTGTGATAAAGAAGTACCGGGGGCATAAGGGTCTACAAATTAGGATCTTCGAACATGCTGGTGTCCGAATCGCCGCGCGTCAAAAACCAGTTATCGATATCATAAAGCCTTTGCTGGTTTTGCTCGGCCTTGGTCATCAATTGCAGGGGATTTTTCACCGGCCAAAACCCGAAATGCGGCAAGCGCTCTTCCACCAAAGGATCGACGACGTCCGTCACCAGGCTTCCGGCCCGGCGTTCGGCCGCGAGATTTACCGCCGCCTTTAACAACTCATCCACGGTCGCTTCAACCCCTTCTGCGTTGCCCGGATGATAGCAGATATCGGTGATAGCCGCTTTAGAAATCACCCCGTCGGAATTTGCCTGGCGGAAAAATAAAACGATATAACCCTTAGGCCTTTCGCCTTCATAAAGCGCAAAGATGTCGAATTTCTTTCCGGGTTGATCGACGTATTGCCAATTCAAAAAATCCGCGCTCCGCGTAATGGAACAATTCCACTGGGGTTTTGCGTTCTGCCACAGATCGTTAAAAGACCCGTCGAATCTTTCTATTCTTTTTACCGCCGGGTTGGGTTTATATTTTGTTTGAAAAACGGAAAACACGCCGTTCACCACTTGCCGCAAAGGCTTGATCCGGGATATTTCCTTCACCGAATTTCCCGGCGAGATCAGTTTGCTGTAGCGGTTTATTTTACCGGCGATCACCCAGCCCAGGCTCTGCAGCATTACCGGCGCGTGCTGCTCCATGGTATTTACGCCGAGCATCGTCGGGTAAAGCTTGTTTATCGCTAGCACTAATTTTTTTGCCAGCCCATGACGCCGAAAATCTATCCTGATAATAAGGTCGAGTATCCAAACCGAACGCTCGGTCCTTCCGTTCACACTTAGCTCGACCGGGATCGCCCCCAGCTGGCCGACGATCTCTTCGCCGTGTTTTGCCACCCAAAGCGGAATATCGTCCTCTGAGGCAAACGGGCTTTCGCAGTAGTGCCAATGCCAATACCGCTCGTCGCTCTGCCGCATATTATCGGCATAGACCTCACGCAAAAAAGAAAATAAAGCTTCTTTTTCGTGAAGCTCAAATTGTTTTATTTGTAGGTTGTCTTGCATGTAACGTCAGAATGATCTTTCACAATCCTTTAACTCTGTATCCATACACCGGCCGATCCTTTTTCAGACGTTCAATATAATTCTCGGCAACCAGAATACTTTTTACATTCTCCGATTGAAATTGCAGATTTTCAGTTTTGCGCCATTCTCGTTCCATATAATAATTGTCAGGATCATTTTCATCCAGATCTGAATTAAATGGTTTAATGAATGGTAAAAAATGTTGAGTTATAATGCTATCAATGCCTCTTATTGCATCCGAAGGAGTAGTCGGTTTTTCTCCTAATTTTGTGGTCCAGTTCCCTTTCACTTCGTTATGCACAACTTGCTCATAAAATCCCCGGTATTTTTGCTCGATATCCTTCAAAAGGGTTTCACAGAAAATAGTGCCGAGACCGGCCAAAGGATTACTAGGCTGCAGAGGCATATAGATGACCGGGCGAGCTCCATACTTGACAAGAAATTCCAAGCTAAAAGACAAGCCAAACTTCCCGTATTTTTTTGTATGAATACCGAGACCTTCGAAAGGGATATCGCAAAAACAAATTATTCTTGGAACGATCCATTCTCCGCTAAAAATATCGGCATCCCAGTTAAACCCGATCTGGAAAGTTACAGAACGATCGTGGGGGGGATAAGATACAAAATCTGAGTCTAATACTTTTAAAAGAGTGGCATAGTTCTCTTCATGATTTTCAGGATGGCTTCTTCCTACAAAATGATAAAGTTCGTTTGAAATATACGCGTGAGTCAATGCTCTCTCCTTTCTCTGTCACTTTAACATTTTATAAAGTTCTAACCATTCTTCAAAAGATAACGTCTCCGCGCGCCGCCGCGGATCGATATCGCCGGTTTCTAAAAACTTCTCCGCATCGCCGGTCCGCTCTTTAAGTTTTTGCGGCGCATTTTTGAAATTATTGAGGATCGTTTTGCGTTTGTAAGCAAATCCCGCGCTGATCAGTTCGCGAAAAAGTTTTTCATCCGCTATATCGATCGCTTTGGGTTCCAGCCGCACGACCGCGCTCCACACCTTCGGCGCCGGGCGAAAGGCTTCGGGCGGCACGTCGAAAAGTTTTTGTGCGCTCATATAGGCTTCAACCAGCACGGTCAGAAAACCGCGCTCGCTATTTCCCGGCTCGGCCGTAATGCGCTCGACCACCTCACGCTGCAGCATCAAAACCATCCCCGAAAAACACTTGCGCTGTTCGATCAGACGCTGCAAGATCGCCGTGGAAATATAGTACGGAAGATTCGCCACCAGTTTCCCATTATTAATTGTTAATTGTGAATTATTAATTGCTCTGAAATCGATCTGCAGCGCGTCTTCGTGAACCACGCTAAAATTATTATTTTGTGAAAATTTGTCTTCCAGAAATGGAACAAGATAGTTATCGATCTCAACGGCGATGACCTTTCCCGCTTTCTCCACCAGCTTTTCCGTCAGCGCGCCGCGGCCCGGGCCGATCTCGATCACGGTGTCTTCCTGCGAAAGCGAAAGTACGGCAACTATTTTTTCGATGTAATTACTATCGACGAGAAAATTTTGCCCGAGAGATTTTTTGGCAAAAGGCTTCATAAATGTGGAGCGCCGAATTTATTCGGCACAAACTCAGCACTAGAAAAAACGACTATCCGCGCGGATCCGCGGCTGAATTTTCCGGGTAGCCCATCACTTCAATATCCTCACCGTGACGGCTGACGGATACATTTTGCAGCCGCATCGCGCTCGACAGGCGCTGGGCGCCCGTGCCGCCGATGGCCGCCGGGGCGTCTTTACCCGCAATTATCATCGGCGCGATAAAAAACGAGACTTTATCTATCAGCTTACCATCGTAAAAGGAACCGGCGGTTTCGGTGCCGCCTTCGACCAGCACGCTTTGAATTTCGCGCTTGGCGAGTTCGTGCAGCACGCCGGTCAGATTCCGCCCGCCCTCGGCGATCTGGATGACCTCGACGCCTTCATCTTTTAGTTCGGCGATCTTTTCATTCGGTTCGATATCCGTAAACAGGATCGTGGGAATCTCCCGCGCGGTCAGCACCAGATTCGAAGCCACGGGCAATCGCAGAGAATTATCCAGCACCACGCGCACGAGCGGCCGGCGGCGGAGGCTGATGCTGCGGTCGGTCAGGTGCGGGTTATCGACCACCGCCGTGTTCGCCCCGATCAATATCGCGTCATGCTCATGCCGTATTTCATGCACGCGCTTTAACGACTCAGCGCCCGTTATCCAGCGCGAATCACCCGTGTAGGTCGCGATCCGCCCATCCAGAGACAAAGCCATTTTTAGATGAACGAACGGCCGGGAAGTTTTATGCCAGTGAATAAATGTTTCGTTTTGCCGCGCGGCTTCATCCGCCAAAATTCCGGTGACGACTTCGACGCCCGCTTCTTTTAATTTCGCAAAACCGCTGCCCGACACCATCGGGTTCGGGTCCTCGATCGGCACCACCACGCGCTTGATGCCAGCGTTGATCAGCGCTTCGGTACAGGGCGGCGTCCGGTTTTGATGAGAATGCGGTTCGAGCGAAACATACGCCGTCCCACCTTTGGCCCGCTCACCCGCCTGCGCCAGCGCGATCGCTTCGGCATGCACGACCTTGTCAAAGATATACGTTCCCTCGCCCACCACTTCATGATGCGCATCGACGATCACACACCCCACCAAAGGGTTCGGCGACACCTGTCCCACACCTTCAGCCGCCAGCGCCAAAGCCCGCCGCGTCATGATCACATCGAATTCTGAAAAATTACTGTTCAATATCTTTATTTTCTTCTTCCAATCCTAAAACAGAGGTTTTATCGTTTTCTTTTCCTGTGAACTTATTAACCGCCGTTTTTATGACTGTTGCCGGGTTCAAATGTATTCCAAGTTGTTCAGCTAAAAACTTGCTTTTTCCAATCTTTAAACCATCGAATATTTCTTCAAGTTCTTCCTTATTTTCAAGTGAGTCTACCATTATAGATTGACTCGAAATCTTTTCGAGGATCCTAGCTTGTTGGTCAATTGTTAAGTCTTTTTGAGAAATGATTATATTTTTCTCTTGAAGTGTATCTGCTTGTAACTCAATAACCTTTTCTGCAAGTTGAATCTCTCTGACCGCAAGTTTCTGCGAATGCCGTAAACTTTCAATCTGCTGCTGAAGCCTAATCGCTGCAATACTCTCGTCGTAAACAATCGGACTCGATGGTAAGTTCAGATAAACCGCAAGTGCTTCACGAATCTTATCTAGCGCCGTTATATTATCAGTGGGTGTAATTGAAAATAAGATGTTTCCAATCTCTTCTTCTATATTTGACGTCGCTTTAATTCCTAGATCTTGAAGAAATTTTCCAAAGTATAAAAGATATTGTTCACATGAAATCCTTAGTTCTTCTGGAAACTTAAACGAAAATGTTAGAGAGTTCTTATTGGAAGAATCTTCAAGCTTTTTAACGGTTTCGTAGTGAACTTGTTCAAGAAATCCTAAAGTTTCAGAAATGTTTTTAATTATTGATTCGTAAGAAAATGACTGGCGGATCAATACATTTAAGTCAGCCTGGTCCTCTCCATGCTCGATTCGTCCGTGAAGAAAAGCGTCAGAGTTTTTTAATTTAAAAATACTCTCAAATCCGTCAATATAATCAAGGATGGTGTACTTCTTTGCCCATGAAAGCAAATCAACTTTAATTAAGAACTTAAAATTGTAGATGGTCTCTTCCAGTTCAGGAAATAGAAACGGCATCAATGGCGGCATGTCTAAAAAAAGAAAAAAAGAATAGTTATCAACCGTTTTCCATAACCACTTTATATACGAGTTGTCGGGAAACTCAAAAATACTGTATTGAAGTAATTTATCCGTTACCTCCCAGCTGTAAGAGTTAAGTTCATAAAAAGCTTCCCCCTCCTCGTCGTCCTCATCTTCTTCTCCACCTTCTCTATCTATTCGCTCCACGTAAAGACCTTCGAATTTCTCGTTCTCCCGTGCCAGCGAATACACGTATTCCCTCTTTCCATTTTCATCTAGTTCCCAATCTCCAATTATCTTAAACATTGAAAAGCACCATTACTTAATTAAACAATCCGTTCACGTAATTCTCCGCGTCGAAAACCAACAGGTCCTCGACGCCTTCGCCGATACCGACATAGCGGATGGGCAAATTTAGTTCTTTTGCTATCGCTACGGCGATGCCGCCTTTGGCGGTGCCGTCGAGCTTGGTCAGCACTATGCCGGTCACGTCCGCCACCTTTAAAAATTGCCGGGCCTGTTCCAAACCGTTTTGCCCGGTGACGGCGTCGATCACCAGCAGAGTTTCGTGCGGAGCGTCGGGCACTTCGCGGGCGGCGATGCGTTTCATTTTTTCCAGCTCCGCCATCAGGTTCGATTTATTGTGCAAACGCCCGGCGGTATCGACGATCAGCACATCTGAATTGCGCGCTTTTGCCGCGGCCAGCGCGTCAAACAAAACCGCCGCCGGATCTGTTCCCTGTTTTTGCTGGATCAGCGGAACATCCGCACGCGTCGCCCAGATCTCCAATTGCTCCGAAGCCGCCGCGCGAAAAGTGTCCGCCGCGCAGATCAGCACGTCGTTTCCTTCGGCCTTGATGCGGCTGGCGAGTTTTCCGATGGTGGTCGTCTTGCCCACGCCGTTTACGCCCACGACCATCAGCACATAAGGCTTGATGTCTTCCGGGACGGCGGTTTCCGCTGCCACGCCGGCTTCGGCAGAACCTTTTAGAATTTCCAGCAGCTCGTTTTTCATCGCCGCTTTCAGTGCCGCGAGATCGCCGATCTCCTGTCGCGAGACACCCTTGCGCACGGCTTCGAGCACCTGCATTGTCGTAGCGATGCCGATGTCGGTCGCCACCAGCGCTTCTTCCAGTTCGTCGAGCAGGCCTTCGTCGATCTGCTTGCGGTTCTCAAAAACCTGGTCTAGTTTGGAATTAAGCGAATCGCGCGTGCGCTCGATCGCCCGGTTAAAACGAACGCTGAATTCTTTTTCAACCGCTTCTTCCTGGGCCTTGAGCTCTTCGATCGACTTGTCCAGCCCCAGCACCGAGGTCGAAAACGGTTTGTCACTGTCTTTTTTTCTACGCCAAAACATAAAAGCTATATATCAATACTTTCCCCGTCAAAAAAACGGTGTGAGTAACAAAGTTTTGATTATAGCTAATCGGCGGAAAAGTGACGAATGCAGCGCACTTTTGGAGCGCACAATTTATTGTACAGCGAACGCTGCGCGTTCGAGCAGACTGAAGTCTGCGCTCCGAATTGTGCTAGTTGGCCACGGAAAAGCCCATCTTTTCGTGTGAGCGGTAAAGCGCCAGGCCAAAGATGCAGGCAGTTACGATATAAAGATAGAAAGAAAGGATGTTGGCGAGAAACTGCGAAACCAGCGGTATCGGCAGGTTGTTTATTGCGCCATACACGATCCCCGACACGAGCAGCATCAGTAAATAAGTGCCGAAGGCTTTGAAATAATTTCCGCCCATCTGCCGCATCATGCCAAAACCGACCAGCGGGTTTAACGTCGAACCGATGCTTTCCGTATAACCGGCCACCGTCAGCGCCGCGGGAAAATAAAATACCCCCCACAGCACCATCAGGAAGAAAAGCAAAACCAGCCCGACCAACTGCGGCAGTCTCTTTTGAAGGGCGGCCTCGAGCGCGGCATTTTGCCCGCCTTGATAAGCCTGAGAATTTGGCGACACACCGTAAGGCAAAGTTGGCGTTTTCTGCAGATCTTGTATGCGTTTTATCGCGTTGGCTTCGCTTTCGCGGCTTTTTCCTTCGATCGTTTCCTGCAGCGGATCTTTTGGGCCAAAGCCCTGATTCTGCGCCGTGACCGTTGGCTGGGCTGCCTGCAAGGGAGGGGTTTTCGCAGCCTCCGCCATGCCGCCCATAATAGATCTGAATATAATGATCCCCACCAGGACCATCGGCCCCCACGTTACGACGCAGGTTCCCAGGCCGAGAAAGCACGGCAAAAGGATCGTGTTCCAGATGGAAAAATCTTCGGTGTCCGGCATAAAACTTTCCGACATATTGCCGTACGCCACCTGGTTGACGGCCTTGGTCGCGCTGCCATAGACGATCGCCACCATCAGCACGCTGCATACCAGCATGGTCATCAAGCCGGGGAAAAGCCCTCCGAACGCCGTCGTTACAATTCCCAGGTAAACGCCGATGCCCAGCAGGCTGGTTATGATCGCGCCTAAAATAAGGGCGAGGGGGAATTTGAAAGGGTAGCTGCAGGCGGCGGTAAAATCCGCAAAAGAAAAATTCGGATCGACGTAAGCGCCCGAAGCGGCCTTTGAATTAAAGGTCGATCTGCCGCCATTACTGTTGTTATTTTTTACCGGTTGCGCCGGTGTCGTGCCAAATGGATTGCACATATCGCCGCACAGCGGGCAGATCCTGACTTTCGCGATCGTGCGCGGGCATTCGGAACAAAACAGGCCCAGGCACTGGCGGCAGGCAAACGCCGCTTCCCTGACCGGGTGAAGAGCGCAGCCTTTACCGTTGCTTGACGTCGCGCCGGTAAATTGTCCGATCGGCGCATTCGGCGGCACGACCTCGGTTTTAACCGGCTCGGCGGGTTCGTTTTCAAAAGGCGCAAATCCCGTCGAAGTGTTCGGCGCCGTTCCGCCAAAATTAACATGCGTTTCTTCGTGAATGACGGTGTTGGTTTGCTCGGACGTTTCCGCCCCATCGGCAGCCGCAAAATTTTTCGTCGTGGTGGCCACATTCCCGCTCACCATCGGGGGCTGCCCGCCAAAATACGGGGTCAGCGCCGGCACCAGCTTAGCCTGTACCCAGGGCCGGTTTCCGCATTTGATCTTATCTTCCGGCAGCAGAGAGCTTTCGGCGATCCATTGCGTCAGTCCCGCAAAATCGGTTTCGTAAATGTTACCGGCAACTTCGACTTGCCAGATATCGTGTTGTTCCATTTCTTGCTCCTAAGAGACAGGTAGGGTTTCTTCTGCCGGCATAATTGGCGGCATGGTTGGAATTGCGGGGCCGGTTACGACAGGGGTCGTAACGGGAGTAACCGGGGGCACTACTGTCGTTGTTGCGGCCGTTGTATCTGCGAGAGGAGTTATTTTTGGCGTGTGGGCGCGCCAGGAAGCCGAATGCGGTTTGATCTGCCCGTCCTTGCAGGCATCTATTAAAGCCTGGACGACGGCCGCGTCATAACGCGTACCGACGAAAGATTCGACCCGCGCCAGGGCGACGTCAAGCATCATTCCTTTTTGATAAGGACGGTCGGTGGTCATCGCGTCAAAGGTGTCGGCCACGGAAATTATCTTGGCCTGCAGCGGTATCTGGTGCCCCTTCAATCCTTGCGGGTATCCCTGGCCGTTGACCATTTCGTGATGCATATACATTCCCGGCAGGAAGTCTTTCATCGCCGGTATCTGCGACATTATCTTGTAGCCCCTCTGCGGGTGCTGCTTCATTATCTCGAATTCTTCATCCGTTAGCGCCGCGGGTTTTTTCAGCACCGCATCGTCGATCGCGATCTTGCCTACGTCGTGCAGCAGCGCGCTGATGCGAAGTTTTTCCAATTCTTTTTCATCCAGGTGCATCCGCTGTCCGATCGCGACGGAAAACCGCGCTACTCTTTCCGAGTGGCCGCGGGTATATCTATCCTTGCCGTCGATCGCGGCGGCCAGCGCTTTTACCGTGCCGACAAAAAGCTCGCGATTTTCGGCAGCGGCCGCTTCCAGCTGCGAAATGTGTTCTTCCAGCCAATCGGCCATTACGTTAAAAGATTCGCTGAGTGTGCCAAGCTCCGTTGGATTCTTTGACTGGATGCGGGTAGAAAAATCTCCCGAGGCGATAAGTTTGGCGGCCCTGACGAGTTTTACCACCGGCTTGGTCAGGCTGTGGGAAAGCAGAAATCCGACCACGACCACGAAACAAAGAAAGCCCATGCTGATATACCACATCTGGTCGCGCATTTCGGTGACCGAAGCCATCGCCTGCTTTTCATCCTGGATAGCGAAAACTCCCAGCATATTTTTATCGCCGAACTGCACCGTCGAATAAGCGCCGATCAATTTTTTCTGTTCGCCGTTTTGCTCCGCCGTAAAAGGAAACAGCGCCGACTGGACCAGGTCGCGCGAGCCCTGCCATTCCTGCACGATCGGCAGGCTGCCCATCGACCGCTGTTCCGCCACCACTTTCCGGTCGGCGTGGAAAACGGTATTCCCCTTCTCGTCGATGACGAACGTGATCGGCAGGCCCTGCTCCCAAAGTTCCTGTTCGGATTTGGCGGCGGGCTGTTCCATTATGTTGTTTATTTCGCTGAGCGAGATCACGGCGATGACGGCGGCAATTATCTCGGCGTTCTGCTTATCCATGATCGGCGAAGCCACCGCCATGCTCATCTCGCCGCCGGTCTGAATAAATTTCGGCGGGCTCCAGACGACCTTTTTCTCACCCAGACCGCCCAGCACTTCGTCGCTGATCCCGGCCATTTCGCGTTCGCTGATCTTTTCCATCCGGTAAAGCGAAAGCGGCTTGGATCCGACCGGGTTGATCGAGATCGCCAAGAGTCCCCGGTTCTCCTGCAGGATCGCCTGCAGCTTCTGTTCGTTTTCCGTGGAGGTAAGCGCCTTGGCGTCTTGCGCCAGGTTCATCGCCTCGGCGTAGTTGCGCACGAGGTCGGCATAACGCTGGGCAAACATTTCGATCTGCCGGGCCTTGTCCTGCACCAGTTGGGTCTGGTAGCGCTCTTCCACCAGCCGCAGTTCCTGTCCGCTGCGATTGGCCAAAAGCCAGCCCGTCACCGCCAGCGGCACTAAGCCCACCAGCAGCAATACACCCAGAACTGGGTATAGTAGTTTTATTTTTCCCGGTTGAATTTTAAAAGGCATTACAGAGGTTCGAAGAAAGGATTCTCCTCTTTAATTTTACGAAATATGCACAACAAACGTCAATGATGTTTAATAAGTTTATTTTCCATTATTTATGGCTTTAATCTCTGTAATCCGGTGGTTTAACCTGTAAAATCAGGAGATATCGCCACCGAATGTCACAAATAACACAAATAGAGAATTTGTTAATTCGTGTTATTTGTGTAATTAGTGGCTAATAACCGACTTTATAGTCAAAGAAAAAAGGCAAGCCCGCTATCCGGCTTGCCCTTCTTTTTTCATACCCTGCAAACGGGCTATTGTCTCTGGCTCAGGTAGATCCGATCATAAGTGAGGTTGCTGACCTTTGGTTCCGACCCGTTTATGCGGGTGGGTACTAATGTCACGGTGAGTTTCGTCTGCTTCGCCAGCAGCGCGGCGGTTTCGGGACGCAGTTCGAAGACCGCGTTGCGGACTACCGCGTGCCTGTGCGGCGATCCCGATGCGACGACCGAGAATGTCCCTACAAAGCTTGCGTCGATGGCGCTGGCCCGGTTGGCTTTCGGGTTGCCGACGTAAACCTTCAGGATCGCGCTCTCGTTCGGCGGCAGTTTAAGCCCGTCGATATGAAGCTCGAGCAGTCGCGGAGCGCCGGCCGCCAGCATCTTGAGATTGCTTCGATGGACCGCCGGCAGGGCAACTGAGACCGCTTTCGGTTTGGTGCCCACCTTGGTGGCCGCTTGGGCGGCGACCGTCAGCGGCTTCGCCGGTTTTAACTTAACGCCCTTTGGCACAGGCGGAAGCGCCGCCATTTTCGGAGGGGTAACCGTTTGCGGCGGCTGATAAGCGTAACGCAGGTTGTCTTGTTCGTTGGCCGCCAGAACGTCCGCCACCGTGAGATAGACCCAGTCGCCGTTCTCATCGTAGAAGTTGAATTGCTGGGTAAGCCATGATGAATCGGTATAGTTACCCTGGCTTCCGGGAGTATTCACCCAGACGTCCCACAGCCGGTCGATATTAGAGTGATGGGCAAAAAAGACCGGGTCTTGCGCGGCCGTCGCCAGCACACCCATATCGAGACAGCCGACGTCCTGCGAATGATCTTTCACCGGGTCGGTTTGATTCGGGTAGGGATAGAAGCAGCCTGCTTGCAGCGCCCCCGTGCCTGAATCGCCCGTCCAGATATGCACCGGGCCGTGGGGATTACTTTCCATCGCCCCGGCGGGGAAAACACCATGCGGGGGATCGGATACTCCGCCCATATAAGCGGCCGTTCCCTGTGTGCCCATGACGATGCTCATGTTGGCCGGGCCGGAAACTCCCGGCGGGATAATGTCGCCCGGCTGGGTGCCGCGATACTGATCGTACAGAGAACCCTGGGTAAAGGTCGGCGGGAAGGTCGCGTGGGTCGGATAAGTGTCCCAGTCCCAGTAAGCGAGCCGGAAGCTGGGGTCGCCGATCAGGTTGGCGAGAATGCGTTCATGCACATACAGGTAACAGCGATGCCAGGGCATGAACCACCAGCCGCCGTGGATCTCATAGCTGCTCGGGTCGTAACCGCCCGAGCAGTTGTAGCAGTGGACATTTGCCTGCTGCATCCAGCCGCGGGGATCGCTGGGGTTGGTGGTCTGGAGATTTCGCAGCGCCTGGTAAGCATTTTGCAGGCGCGTAACTTCCGTCGCGTCCAGGTCCCAAATGCTTTTCCGCGGGGCTACGTTAATGCTGGTGTCGAAGGTAATATGTTTGGCTGCGCCGGGAGGGGGCGGTGGGCTGCAATCAACCGGTAATTCGTGCCCGGTCGTTTGTGCCCAAAGCGGCCTCGAATTAAGGCCCAGGAATGCGGCTACCGCACCTGTGCCGAATGTAGCGATAAATCTACGTCGATCCATTGATTCTATCCTCCATAAACTTTAAATGTTGAAAACAAAAACCCGGTGACAGTGTTATTGCTTCCTCAGGGACTATCGTCCTAAAAGAGGCTCTGCGTATTAAAAAGTTAAGTCAGGTGTTTTGAATGCAGGACCCGCTGCGCAGGCTCGTAACAGCCGAACGCGACGAATGTCCAAATGGCTATCCAACCGGTTGCCGAAAAGCGCATGGGAGTCAGAAAAACAAGCCAATTTCTAGTGGAAAAGACTATATCACCAAGCGTTATTACTGTAAACGCAACAAACATTGCAATGAAGTCAGAACCGGGAACGGTAATGACCGGGTTTCCGGTAAATGTTTAATTGCAGCTTTGCCTATAAAGTCGATATCAGAAGCCGCGGCACCGTTTTGGTTTTGTTAGTGTGTTTTTCGTGTGATTTCGTGGTTACTTCTTAAATGCCTTATTTACAATGCGATAAGACTGGAATCACGAACTCACACGAAATAACACGAAAAAAGCATGCGAGCAAAATACTTCAATTTGAGACTTTATAGGCAAAGCCATAACTGATCATTAAAAGCGAACCCGGTCACTACCGTTCCCGGTTCTGACCTCATTACCAACAATGATCGTGTCTCGCGTCTCGGATGTCTTAATGTCTCAGGCGACAACCCCCCTAAGTATTTCAAACTTTTAACAAAATGCTTGCGTCTAAAGGTTTGGATGTGAAAAACTCACATCTGTGGAAATGGAAGGAAATCTCGCTTGGGACCGTGACACGAGAGAGATGGTATCAAATTTAAGCGATGAGCAGATTGTCGAAATTGCCGTTTCAAGCGATCCGGATGCTTTCGGCGAGATCGTTAAACGTTGGGAGCGCAAGATTTTCGCGCTCTGCTTTGGAATGCTCAGCCGTGAGGAAGATGCCCGCGACGCCGCCCAGGAAACCTTCATTTCCGCCTACCGGAATCTGAGCAATTTCCGGGGCGAAGCCAGGGTTTCGTCCTGGCTGCACAGGATAGCGGTCAACCAGTGCCTGACCAGACAGCGGCGTTCAAAGGTCAGAAGCGAAAGTTCTTTGGAAGATGAAAACAGCGCTAACGAGGCCGCCTTTGCCTCTCCGAACGGGTTAAACCCCGCCCGGACGGCCGAACAGAACGAGCGGATCGCAAGCGTTAGAACGGCGGTAGGTTCCCTGCCGGCAGACCTGAGACAGGTGATCGTGATGAAAGAATTCGAAGAATTGACCTTTCAGGAGATCGCCGACGCTTTGGACCTGCCGCTGAGCACGGTAAAAAGCCGGTTGTACACGGCGCTGAAACAGTTACGGTTAAAACTGGAAAGAAAACCGATGGAAGTAGTTTAAGTGACGGGTGACAGGTAACAAGTGACAAGCGGAAATTTCTTTCTTGTCACTCGTCACTATTCACTTGTCACCAGGGAAAAAGATGAACAACAACGGCCATAACAATTCATGTGATCTTTCCGAGACGCTGGTTTCGTATCTTTATGGCGAAACGAGCGCGGCGGAAAGCGATAAGTTTAAGTCGCATCTGGCGCATTGCGTCGCGTGTACGGAAGAGCTCGCCGGATTCGGCGTGATGCGTTCTTCGCTCGCCGAATGGAAACAGGAAGAGTTTGCAGGGGTGACCGCGCCGGTGATCGAATTGCCCGTTCGCGATATGCCTGTCGTCTTGACGGACGAACCGGCCTCATCATGGCTGGACGGCCTTCGCGCGTTCCTTACACCGAAGATCGCTTTGACCGCCGCCGGTTTTGCCGCCGTGCTGATCTGCCTCGGTTTGGCCTTTGCTTTTATGACTTCACAAAATCCGGTCGATAAGGGACTGGTGGCCGATAATTCGCGGAAGGAAAAAATCGAAACTGCGCCCAAAACTGCCGATGCCGCGTTACCCGCTCAGACGGAGAACACGGTAAATGTCGCAGCTATCACCGCGATCGATCAGCCGAAAAAGAATGATGTTAAAGTCATCACCGAACCACATGAAAAGGCGCCGAAAGCGGTCCGGGAATATTCTAATTACCAGCCGAAAAATAATGTAGCGGTGACGAACAAACATCAGGATGCGCCCAAGACGAATAAACAGGATGTGAAAACTTTGAACACTGACATTTACGAAGATACGGAAGATGATTCTCTTCGTTTAGCTGACCTCTTTGCTGAGGCTGATACTGAATAAATTTTAGAGAAAGAACCTATGAAAAATAATAACTCGTTAATTTTATTAGTATTGTTTATCCTGATGATCTTTGCCGGCGCTGTCAGTGCCCAGGACCGTCCGCCGGAAGGCGATCGCATGCCGCCTCCGGGCCAGCCGGGCCCTCAGGGAATGCCTGGAATGCAGGGGCAGCCGCGCCCTGATGACGACCGGGGCGAAATTTTGCGGCAATTAAATTTGTCCCAGGAACAATTTCAATCCATCAGAAAACTTTTAGCGGACAACGGCCCGAAAGTGCGTGAAGCCCAGCGTGATTTTCGCGAGGCGCAGGAAGCTCTCGACGACGCGATTTATGCCGACACCGTCGATGAAGTCCTGGTTCAAAGCCTGACCAGGCGCTCTTCCGAAGCGCAGGCGACGCTGATGAAACTGCGCACCATCAATGAATTTGCGATCCGGCGGATATTGAACCCGGAACAGGTGGTGAAATTCCGCGAGCTGCGCAAGCAGCAGATCCTGGAGCGCCAGCAGCGGCAGCGACAGGAGCGGCAGGAGCGGCAAAATGGCGATGGCCCCGGCCGCCCGGGACGCCGCCCCCCGATGGGGCAGCCGGGACAGCCCGGACAACCCGCCGGACCGGGGAACAATGCTTTGCCGAATAAGTTTCGGAAAATACCCGCTTAATTTAAGTTTTTCATTCACACGCCCCGGCAGACTCTGATACGCCGGCTTGTTAATCAAACAGGCCGGCTTTTGTTTTTGCTGTTTTCGTGTTTTTTCGTGTGATTTCGTGGTTTCAGTTTTTTGCCGCCCCTGCGGCTTTTGTTTAGTGCATTTAGTGTGTTTCGTGGTTAAGCTTTTAGTTTCCACGAAACACATCAAACACACGAAAATAGCCGTTATATTCGCCCGGGAATATTTATGGCCACGAACAAAACCGGAATTCTCAGCTTTTAGCGGCAAACTTGTTTTTTGCTTTTCTCCAATCTCTGCTATCTTTTAAGCGAATCTTTAGCGTAATAATTCAATGAATTTCATAAAAAGATTTTTGCTTGAATTACAAGAGGTAACTTTACTGGCCGGGCGTTCGTTCGCCAGCCTGCTGAAGTACCCGCGCTACCCGTCTGAAATCGTCACGCAGATGGATATGATCGGCGTCGGCTCGCTGCCGATCATATTATTGACCGGATTTTTCACCGGCGGCGTGCTGGTCGTGCAGGGCTATCAGACGCTGGCGTATTACGGCGGGCAGGGCGAGACCGGCAAACTAGTGGCGGCCACTTTGATCAGAGAACTGGGACCGGTTTTGACAGCGCTGATGGTGGCGGGCAGGGTCGGTTCGTCGATCTCGGCGGAGCTGGGCTCGATGGTCGTTTCACAGCAGATCGACGCCATGCGGGCGCTCGGCACCGACCCGGTCAAAAAACTGGTGACGCCGCGCGTGCTGGCATTGATCTTTACGCTGCCCTTGCTGACCGGGGCCGCCGATATTTTCGGGCTGATCGGCGGCGGGATCGTATCTTCGCAATTGTTCAGCCTTTCGCAAAACGTTTATATAAATTCCGTCCGCGCCGGGATAACCACCGACGATGTTATCGGCGGCATTATCAAGCCGGTCATTTTCGGGCTCATTATCAGTATTATTTCGTGTTACAAAGGGTTGACCACGACGGGCGGGACGGTCGGCGTCGGGCGCTCTACTACCAGCGCCGTCGTGCTGGCATCGATCTGGGTGATCATCGCGGACTTTTTCCTGTCGCGCGTGTTACAGGTCATTCTCGATCAGATCTGATGTTAAAGTTAAAATGAATTTTTATTGATGGCGGTTCAACTTAAAAACATACATCGGAGCCTTACCCCGTCGAGCAACGAGTTCAAGGGCGGTTTTTTTGCGAAGGTGGACGATCCGGAGCGGGTCACTCCGTCGATCGAGTTTCGCGACGTCTGGCTTTCCTTTGACGAAGAGCCGATCTTAAAAGGCATCAGTTTTACTCTGCGGCGGGGCGAGACAAAAATAATCCTGGGGCGCTCCGGCGGTGGCAAATCCACCATCATCAAACTCGTGCTCGGCCTGTTAAAACCCGACAGCGGCCAGATCCTGATCGACGGCGAAGATATTACCGAATACAGCGAAGTAGAAATGATGCCCGTGCGTAAAAAGATCGGGATGGTCTTTCAGGAAGGCGCGCTGTTCGATTCCCTTTCGGTCTATGAAAATGTCGCCTATCGCCTGCACGAGCAGAATATCGATGAAGAAGAGGTCGAAGCCGAGGTCAGAAAAATGCTTCGCTTCGTTGACCTCGAAGACGCAATTGATAAAATGCCTATCGAGCTTTCCGGTGGCATGCGGCGGCGCGTCGGAATTGCCCGCGCATTAGTGGGCAGCCCAAAAATGGTGATGTTTGATGAACCGACCGCGGGACTCGACCCGCCCACTTCGCGGACGATCTGCGAACTGGTGGTAAAGCTGCGCGATCTGGAAGATGTCTCTTCCATCTTCGTCACGCATGAGATGAACACGCTGGATTTTCTTTGCTCCGAATACGCTACCTTTGACGAAGAGCACGAAATCGTGTTCGAACCCGAAGGTGAAAGTCTTTGCCTCTTGAATACGGAAATTGTTATGCTTCGTTATGGCCACGTGATCTTTAACGGTACGGATGAGCAGCTCAAAGCTTCCGACAACGAGTATATTCAAAGATTTTTGAGAGGAAAGTGAAGTTAGTGATTAACGGTTAACGATTAATTCGTGGCTACTAAGAAATCTTTTATAATCATTCACCGTTATACATTAAATTAAATGCCTGCTAAAAAGAACATCGGTTTCAGCCAATTGCGCGTCGGGCTTTTTACCCTGGCGGCGCTTTTAGTTCTGGCGTTTCTTATCTTAAACGCGACCGGTGATTTCAACCCGTTTGAAAAGAAGATGCGCTTAAAAGTGCGTTTCCCGGCCGCCGACGGGCTGCGCGTAGGCGCCGAAGTTCAGCTGGCCGGCGTGCCGATCGGAAAAGTAGAAGACGTCAGACTGCTCTCTCCCGACGATCCCGAAGAAGCCAAGATCGAGGCTAAGCTGGCCGTTTCGAAAAGCCTGGAAGGCAAACCTGTCAGCGAACGCATTCGCTCCGATTCCACCGCCCGTCTGATGGCGGTCTCCGTGCTTTCCAACGATAAGCTGATCGATATCAGCCCCGGCTCGATGAAGGGCGAACCCGTGCAGGAAGGCCATATTTTGGAATCCCGCTCGGCCACCGGCATCAATCAGCTGACCGAAACCGGCAACGACCTGCTGCAGCAGATCAACAAGCTGGCCATCCCCGCCAACGAAATTCTTAATAAAGCCAATCGCGGCGAAGGAACACTCGGCCGCGTCATCAATGACGATTCGCTTTATAAAAATCTCGACACTTCCGTCGCCGAAGCCAGGACCACCATGGTCAAGCTGCAATCCATTCTGGACGAAGTAAAATCCGGCAACGGCACCGCCGGTAAATTGCTCAACGACCCGGAGCTTTACAACAAACTCAATAACACCGTCGCCCAGCTCGAAGCCGTCTCGGTCGATCTGCGCAGCGGTAAAGGGACGGCCGGTAAGTTGTTAACGGAAGACGCGCTGTATAACGACGTGCGCGGCGGCCTGGCCGATCTGAAAGTGGCGGTTAACGAA
The DNA here is from genome assembly GCA_035995185.1 of Pyrinomonadaceae bacterium. Lineage (GTDB taxonomy): Bacteria > Acidobacteriota > Blastocatellia > Pyrinomonadales > Pyrinomonadaceae > DASYKT01. Next base: position 14,615 of record DASYKT010000035.1, on the reverse strand, counting down.
CTCCGGGGAACGATAAAAAATCTCGATGAAGTGGCGGTGCAGATCAAAGGCATCGCCGGCGATCTCAACGCCGGAAAAGGCACTGCCGGAAAACTCTTAAAAGATGACGCTCTTTATACCGAAGTGCGCGCCAGTCTGAATAAACTCGATAGTATCCTCGGCAGCGCGCAGGGCGGCAAAGGAACGCTCGGGAAACTCATTACCGACGACAGTCTTTACAACAATCTCAATAATTTCTCCGCGGAAAGCACCCAGATGATCAAGGATTTCCGGGCTAATCCCAAGAAATACCTCACCATCCAATTAAAACTTTTTTAGTTCACTCGGGCGATCTTTCTTAAAAACACGCATTTATTTCTCTGTTTCCGAATCTCTGCCTATAAAATTAAATAGCACTCGCGTATCGAAATAAGTTTCGTGTTTTTAGTGTGTTTCGTGGTTAAGTTCTTATACCGCTGATTTATAGCATGCCGGAATTTAACCACGAAATACACGAAACGCACGAAAAACTGTGATCTCGGCTTACCATTCAGATCTGTGAACAAGGCTATTTATGAATATGCCATTTTGGCTATTCATTATTACTTTGCATTATAAAGTACTTGACAAACAGAATGACTTGGCGTAAATTCCATTGAGTGGTGAAGCTTCGGTGATTCGCCAAAAAAGCTTTGAGTCACACAAAATACATGAAAATTAAAATATCATTCGCAATTTTACTGGCATTTATGCTGTTCAGCGCGGGCATCGCACAGACGCTAGACAAAGCCAAACTCGACCAATTCTTCGACCGGCTCGCCGAAAAGAACAAAGCGATGGGGGGCCTGGCCATCGTCAAAGACGGCAGCGTTCTCTACACCCGCGCGATCGGTTATGGCCGGATCGGCGGAACGGAAAAGAAACCTTTGACGATGGCGTCGAGATACCGGATCGGTTCGATCACAAAAATGTTCACCGCCGCGATGATCCTTCAACTCGTCGAGGAAAAGAAATTAAAGCTGACCGACACGCTCGACAAATTCTTCCCGCAGATCGCGAACGCGCAGAAAATAACCATCGCGCAGATCCTCGCGCATCGCAGCGGCATCCATGATTCCGTATCAGATAAAAATTTGCGGACATCGCCGAGCACGGCCGCAATAACGAAGGATGAAATGCTCGCCCTCATCGCCAAAGGCGCGCCTGATTTCGAACCCGACGCAAAGTATTCCTACAGCAATTCCGGCTATATCCTTTTAGGTCTTATCCTTGAAAAGCTGACCGGCAAACCCTACGAGGAAGCCCTGCGGAAGAAAATAACTTCAAAGATCGGGCTTAAGGACACATACATCGCGACCGGAAATATCGATGTCAACAAAAACGAAGCCCTTACCTATATGAACCTCGGCGGCGACTGGAAACAGATGCCCGAAACCCATCCAAGCCTCCTTTTCAGCGCCGGCGCGATCGTTTCGACACCGAACGACCTGGCCAAATTCATCTACGCGCTGTTTGACGGGAAGATAGTCTCAAGCGAGAGCCTCGCAGCGATGAAAACGATGATGGAGACCTTCACCTTCGCCGGCAAGACCTTCTACGGGCACACCGGCGGGGCCGACAACTATGGAGCGTGGCTGGCCTACCTGCCGGAAGAAAAACTGGCGGTCGCCTACACCACGAACGCGAAGGTTTACCCGGTGAAGAATATCGTGAGCGGCGTCATCGACATTTACTACAATAAACCGTTTCAAATTCCCGCCCTGGAATCGGTCACCGTCAGCCCGGAAGTTCTCGACAAATACGTCGGAGTTTATTCGACCCCGGAAGCTCCCGTGAAAATTACGATCACCAGGGAGGGCGCTACACTTTTCTTTCAGCCGCCCGGAGAATCTGCTGTCCCGCTCGAAGCCACCGCCGCGGATAAATTTCAGATCGAGGGCGCGGTAGTCATTGAGTTCGACCCAGCGAAAAAAAAGATGACCATAAAACGGCGGGGTGGAGAGAGGGTTTTTACCAAGGAAAATTGATCGTCATAAATATGCCGCGTTTTCGGCTTCGCATAGCCACGGCGTTTATGCCGTGGGCAGTTTGGCTAATTGATATATAGCCTGTTTTAACGGCTTACAATAACAAATTAATTTTATCCTGCCATCATATAAATTGAGGAAATAAATGAAAAACGTTCGTAATAATAGTTACTTTTTCTTTCTGGTATCCCTACTGCTGCTTGCCTGCTCCGCCGCTTACGCGCAGGACAAGCCCCAGGATAAAAACGCTGATTTAGATAAGATCTTTAGCGGGCTAAAACCCGACGAGCCCGGATGCGCGGTCGCCGTTTCGCAGAATGGAAAGGTGGCAGCCAGCCGCGCTTACGGCATGGCCGACATGGAGCGCAGCGTGCAGCTCACCCCGGACACGATCTTCGACGCCGGTTCGGTGGTAAAGCAGTTTGTTGCGGCCTCTGTCCTTCTCCTCGTGGAAGACGGGCGCCTTTCTCTTTCCGAAGACATCCGTAAATATATTCCCGAACTGCCCGACACCGGCCACAAAGTCACGCTCGACCACCTGCTTACACATACCAGCGGCGTCCGGGATTGGAGGGCGATCCAACCGATGTCCGAGGGAGATCCCACCGCGGTCGCCATGGCCTTGTGTCAACACGGCCTCAATTTTGTTCCGGGCGAGGAATGGGGTTATTCAAATACCAATTATGAACTCTTAAAAGAGATCGTCGCGCGCACGAGCGGGATGTCGTTCACCGACTTTACGCAGAAGCGCCTGTGGGAACCGCTCAAGATGAAGTCCACTTTGTACCTTCACGATATGGCCGACGTCGTCAAAAACCGTGCGCTCGCTTACAAGAATGAAAAAGGCAAGTGGAAACTTGATATGTATTTCGGCAACCAGCGCGGCGGCAGCGGCGGCCTACTCACCACGGCGGGCGACCTCCTCATCTGGAACGAAGCGCTGACGAACGGCAGGCTGGGCAAGTTTGTCACCGAAAAGCTTCAGGAACCGGCCATTCTGAACAACGGCAGGAAGCTGACCTATGCGCGGGGATTAAACGTGGATACCCGCGGCGGTTACAAGATGGTGTGGCATAGCGGCGCGGCCGCCGGTTACAGTTCACTGGCGGGCCGGCTTCCGGAACACGGGATCTCTTTTGCCATCATGTGCAATGTGGACGAAGGCGCCCGGTCGGCTTATGCCAGCCGCATCTTCGATCTGTTTCTGCCCCCTGCCGCTCCGGATCCGGCCGCAAATGTCCCAAATGCACCCGTCGCGGCAGGCGACTTAAGCGCCCGTGCCGGGCTGTTTTTTAACGAGAAAGACGGACAGCCGCTGCGGTTAGTCGTCAGTAACAATACTCTGGCTATCGCCGGCGGAGGCCCCCTTGTCGCCCTGGCCGCCGACCGTTTCCGCAACCTGCGCCGCTCTGTATTTTTCATGTCGGAGGCTGATTTCGAATTACAATTCCTCTCCGCGGACCGCTTCGAGATCAAGCCGAAGGAAGGTGCAGCGGTGCAGTATCGCCGCGCCCGCGACTATAAGCCGACCGCCGCCGAGCTCAGCGAATTTGCCGGGCGATATGAAAGCAACGAAATGGGAGCGGTCATCGAGGTTCTGCCTGAAAAAGGCGGCCCTGAAAAAGGCTTGATAATGCGTTTCTACCGCAACCCTTCAAACGCTATTTCTCCCCTGCCGGTCGATCGCGACACGTTCATGCTGGGCATGACGGTGTTTCGCTTTGTGCGGGACAAAGACGGAAAGGTCACCGGCTACGACTATAGCAACCCCGCGCTTCGCAACATCAGATACGCGCGGTTAAAGGACCGGTAAAGATAGGACAAACAAAAATTATGATGAAAGAACAAACATTTATGACAATTCAGAACGTAAGACTTTTCGGCATTATATTCACAATTTGCCTTCTCTTGCTCGTACCGTTAATAGCCATGCGGTTCACCACGGAAGTGAACTGGACGCGGGGAGATTTTATTGTCGCCGGGCTCTTGCTGCTCAGCACGGGACTTTCGTGCGAACTTGCCATCAGATCGGTCAAGAAGGTCGGGTACCGGGTCGCCGTCTGCGGAGCTATTCTGGCAGCATTCGTCCTGCTCTGGGGAGAACTTGCCACCGGCTACTTTGGAAGACTGTTAGGCGGACATTAGGCCGCGAGGTCAGAACGAAGCGGTAGCGAGGGTCTTTAAACTCCCCTCCTTACAAAGGAGGGGTGCCCGAAGGGCGGGGTGGTTCTTTGCTAAAGAATAAAAACACCACAAGCTCAGGACACAACCCTCTTGAAACAATATTGCCGTTAAGCCGTAAAAACGTTATTCTGTTGAGAAATACTTTTCGTGAGGCATTCTATGAAAAAACTTCTTTTGATCTCTGTTTTTACGGTTATTTTTGCGTTCTCGGCTTTTGCGCAGGGAGTTTATATCCCGCGCGAATCGCAGGGCGCGACCATCTCGCAAAGGGTGGGCGACGCGATGATCTCCGTTACCTATCACCGCCCGAGCGTCAAAGGCCGCAAGATCTGGGGCGACCTCGTTCCCTACGGCCAGGTTTGGCGGGTCGGCGCGAATGATTCGACCAATTTTGAAACCAACGTTGACGTGACCATCAACGGGCAAAAACTTCCGGCCGGCAAGTACGCGCTTTTTGCCGTTCCGACCGCCGGCGAATGGACCTGGATCTTTAATAAAAACGCGGGCCAGTGGGGCACCGATTATGAGCAAAATAAAGCTCAGGATGTAATAAAAGTTACCGCCAGGCCGTCGCCCGGCGATATGACCGAAGCGCTCAGCTACGAAGTTGAAAGCGTAACCCCGACCACCGCCAAAATAGTTCTCCGCTGGGAAAAATTGCGGGTCCCTTTTACGGTTGACGTGGGCGATGTGAACGCGCGCGTCCTGGCCAAGCTCAAAGACTCCGCCGCAAACGCCAAGCCTGACGATTTTCGCTCCCCGGCATCGGCCGCCGCCTACGTTCTCAACAATAAGATCACGGCCAGTTACGCCGAGGCCGTAACCTGGTTCGACAAATCGATCGCGGTCCGTGAAACTTTTGGCAACACGCGCGGCCGGGCCCTGCTTTCGGCGGAAATGGGAAATACCAAAGACGCTATCACCTTCGGCGAAAAAGCGCTGGCGATCGCCAAAGCTTCAACGCCGGCGATCACCGGTCAAACCGTCGATGATCTGACGAAATCTGTCGCCGATTGGAAAGCCAGGAAGTAATTTTTATGGAGCTGCGGGCATCTTGCCCGCAATGAGCGCACAGCGCGAAAACAAGGCGAATAGGACGAAACGTCCGTTGCGGCCAGGATGCCCGCGCTCCATAGCTATCTCACCTGAAGCTCTTTTTCCTTCAAATACTTGATCTTATCTCTCAGCTCCGCCGCGCGTTCAAATTTCATATCTCTCGCCGCCACGCGCATCTCGCCTTCAAGGTCCTGGATGGTTTGTCTCAGGTCTTTGCCGTTTAATTCATCGAGCAGATCGAGTTCGGTAGGAATTTTGAAATAATCCGCTTCGTAAGCGGTGACTAAAGTGGATTCTATCGACTTAATGATGGTGGTCGGCGTGATGCCGTTTTCTTCATTGTATATTTCCTGCACCGCGCGCCGACGCAGGGTTTCGTCGATCGCGTATTTCATCGACCTGGTTATTTTATCGGCATAAAGGATCGCCCTTCCGGATGAGTTGCGCGCCGCGCGGCCGATGGTCTGGATGAGCGAGCTTTCCGAACGCAAAAATCCTTCCTTATCCGCATCCAATATCGCCACCAGCGAAACTTCGGGCAGGTCCAGACCTTCGCGCAGCAGGTTGATGCCGACCAGCACGTCAAATTCTCCGCGCCGCAGGTCGCGCAGGATCCTGATGCGTTCGAGCGTTTCGATGTCTGAGTGAAGATAACGAACGTTGACGCCGACCTCGGTAAAATACTCGGTCAGATCTTCCGACATTTTCTTGGTCAGGGTAGTGACCAGCACGCGCTCATTTCTTTCCGCGCGCAGGCGGCATTCACCCAGCAGATCGTCGATCTGTCCGCGCACCGGGCGGACCTCCACTTCCGGGTCGAGCAAACCCGTCGGGCGAATGATCTGCTCGATCACTTCCCCGCCCGTTTTGGTCAATTCATAAGGGCCGGGTGTGGCGGAAACATAGATCCGCTGGTTTCCCCGCGATTCGAATTCCGGGAAATTCAGCGGGCGGTTATCCATTGCCGAAGGCATCCGGAAACCGTATTCGACCAGCGTCCGTTTGCGCGACTGGTCGCCGTTATACATCCCGCGCACCTGCGGGATCGTCTGGTGCGATTCGTCGATCACCATCAGCGCATCGTGCGGCAGATAATCCAGCAGCGTCGGCGGCGGCTCGCCCGGCAGTTTGCCCGTCAGGTGGCGCGAATAATTTTCGATGCCGTGGCAGAAACCCATCTCCTTCATCATTTCCAAGTCGAACATCGTCCGCTGGTGCAGGCGCTGCGATTCCATCAGCTTGCCCTGCTTGATCAGTTCCGGTTCCCAATCGTTCATCTCTTCGCGGATCGTGCCGAGGGCGCGGCGGATCGTGCCTTTGGACATTACATAGTGTGTTTTCGGATAGATCGGCAGCCGCGTGGTATACGTCTGCAGCACCTCGCCGAGCAGCGGGTCGATGCCGGAAATAGCATCGATCTCTTCACCCCAGAATTCTATCCGGTAGGCGGTTTCCTGGTAGCTGGGATAAATCTCGACTATGTCGCCGCGCACGCGAAAGCTGCCGCGTTCAAATTCTATTTCCGAACGCTCGTACTGCATTTCCACCAGCTTGCGGAGCATATCTTCGCGCCTGAGTTTTTGCCCCGGCTCGATAAAAAACATCATCCCGTAATAAGCATCGGGATCGCCCAAACCGTAGATGCACGAAACGCTGGCCACGATGATCACGTCGCGCCGTTCAAACAGAGCCCGCGTCGCCGACATCCGCAGCCGGTCGATCTCTTCATTAACGGTGGATTCTTTTTCGATGTAGGTGTCCGAGGCCGGCACGTACGCTTCGGGCTGGTAATAGTCGTAATAGGAGACGAAATACTCGACCGAGTTGTGGGGGAAAAATGTTTTGAACTCCTGGTATAGCTGCGCGGCCAGCGTTTTATTATGCGCCAGCACGATGGTCGGCCTCTGCGTCTGCTGGATCACATTGGCAATGGTAAAAGTTTTACCGCTGCCGGTTATGCCCAGCAAGACCTGGTGATCGGTCCCCTCGCCCAGTCCCTTGACCAGCGCTTCGATAGCGGCGGGCTGGTCGCCCTTTGGCGTGTTTTCTGAAACTAACTGAAAATTCATTTAAAACAAATCCGGCTGCAAGGTTAAACTTTAATTTTACCCGCAGCCGGTTCGTTTGTCATTTGTGTAACGCCGGCCTTGTTTTGAGCCCCGCTTTCAGGCGGCTTTTTGATCTGTCCTGATTCTTTTAAATTGCCACTAGCTTTAGCTAGTGGATAAAGGGCGATTAAAAGAACAAAGGCTTTAGCCGAACATTATATTTGGCTAAAGCCTAAATTTTCTGTGCTTGTGATCCACTAGCTAAAGCTAGTGGCAATTTAAAGCAGCCTGAAGGCGGTACTCAAAACAGGTACCTACTATGCCGCTTCTACTTCTTCCGCTTCAGGCGAAAAAATGGCGATGGCGTCCTCGACCGATTCCCAAACTTCTTTCGGCAGGTCCTTGGTTTCCGCCAGCTTGCGAAGATACGGCAAAGCCTCTATTTCCTTGTTAACCTTGATCACGTGGATGATGGCCATTCGAACGGTCAGGCTGGGGTGCGATTCCAGCGCCGTCGCGATAGGCTGCGTTTCGCGCGCCTTTAGCAGCAGCGTGAAAAGGGCAAATGCTTCGTAGGCCTGTTTGTAATCTTTGTGGGTCAGACGATCGAAATATCGCTCGACCAGTCCGCCTTCGATCGCAGCGCGCGCGATCTGGCGCATTCTGCCTTCTTCATCCAGCAGAGAGATCCGCGCCCAGGCGTCCGCCCGGTTAAATCCAAGTCTCGTCAAAACTCTGGCCGCGGCTGCGCGTACTTCGCGCGTCGGGTCCGCACAAGCCAAAATTATCGATTCAAAGACCGACTCGTGATCGAATTCACCCATGATCTCGATCGAGCGGCATCTGGTAGTAGCCGAAAGGTCATAGAGAGCTACCTGCGAGAGTGCTTCCACGCAGTTGCTGGTCTTATGCGCCGCAATGATCCGCATGGAAAGCTCTTTCATTTCCTCGTCTTCGTCAAATTCATCCAGCACCTGCTCGATGGCTTCAAGCAAAGCCTCATCGCCGGAAGACGGCAGCACTTCAATTCCGTGCGGATAATCTAACCGCAAAATACTGTTAAAAGGCAGTTCCAAGGCGGAAGCCAACTGAATTTCTTTGGTAAGGACCACCGGCTCCGGTTTGGCGGCGGCTTTTCGCCGCGCTCCTTCTTGTCCGGCCGATTTCTTCGGACGTTTTCTGTTGATCGTGTCGCTATGCTTGCGCAGCCACTCAAGTTCTTTGTCGCCTTCGATCGCGTCGCCGCTGTCCCAACTGTCTTTTTTACGCCCCTTGTCTTTTAACCCTGCTGCGGCGGCCTTTGCCTTTTTAGCGCGCATCCAGAAAAGCACGCCTATACACGCGATGAAAAAGAACGCGAACCCGACGGAATACATCCAGGTGCCGTCATCCGGCGGCGGCAGCTGCCCCTGCTGATGCTGAGTCAACCCGCTGTCCACAGGATTTTTTGCCTGTGACCAGACACTAAGAACAAGGCTTTGCAGCAAAGCGAGAAAAGTTACTGATTTTAGGGCGAATTTCGTGAACATAAAACGGGCAAGTCTTTTCTTTAGCGGTTTATCGGGAAACTGTGATGGATGTCGAGAGGGCTTTGCGAGGCTGGTGATCGTGATCTTCATAACTTGACAACCGGACCGTGAAACAGGGACGGCGTCCGGTCAGTCCAAGCCGAACCAGACTAAATTATGCCCTAATTTTCTTTGTTTGTCACTATTTATTTTTGTTTAACAATGCTTTCTGGGAATTTAAGTGCAGCTGGAGTTGAAAAGGACGGCGTTAACCTAGAGACATAGGGTTTGTATTAATTAAATTGCCACTAGCTTTAGCTAGTGGATCAATTGGCAAAAAAGGGATCCGGCTTTAGCCGAACATAAAATTTGGCTAAAGCCGTAAAGTTTTTTGATCGAGCTGCCCACTAGCTAAAGCTAGTGGCAATTTATATAAAGCTTGAATTCTGAACCGTTTACCCAAAACTCTCCTCCTTACGAAGGAGAGGTGGCACGCGCAGCTCAGGCGGAATGGTTCTCTCTTGCCGCGAACATTTTCCGCCGCGATATTTTACGATTTGAATATTTCGTAATAGATTTATAGCTATATTATGAACGCTCCAAAACCGGTTTCTGAAACAAATTTTTCCCTGTTAAAACTGCTTTCCCGCGGCAAAGTCCGTGATATTTATGAGGTTAGCGATCAAACCCTGCTGCTGGTCGCGACCGATCGGATCTCAGCCTTCGACTGCATTCTGCCCACCCCGATCCCGGAAAAAGGCTTTGTTCTGACCGCGATCTCGGAATTTTGGTTCGACTTTTTACAGCATGTGACCGATCACCATCTGATCACGGCCGATATCGAAAAAATGCCCGAGGCCGTCAAGGAAAACGCCGATCAATTGCGCGGGCGTTCGATGCTGGTAAAGAAGACAAAAGTCTTCCCCGTCGAGTGCGTGGTGCGCGGTTACCTGGCCGGTTCCGGTTGGAAAGATTACGGGCGAACGGGAGAGATCTGCGGCCACCGTTTGCCCGCCGGTCTGAAAGAATCAGATAAACTCCCCGAGCCGATCTTTACGCCGGCGACAAAAGCCGAAACCGGGCATGATGAAAACATCAGCGAAACGGAAATGGCAAACATCGTCGGCGCCGAAGCCGCGGCGGAGCTCAGCCGGCGTTCCTTAAAACTTTACGCTGAAGCGAGCGAGTACGCGCGCTCGCGCGGCATCATCATCGCCGACACAAAATTTGAATTCGGGCAGGATGAGAATGGCAAAATTATTTTGATCGATGAAGTCCTGACGCCCGATTCTTCCCGCTTCTGGTCCACCGATTCCTATGCGCCGGGCGGCGCTCAGGCTTCGTTTGACAAACAATTCGTGCGCGATTATCTGGAATCTCTGGACTGGGACAAGCGGCCCCCGGCGCCGGCGCTTCCGGAAGCAATTGTATCGGCTACTACAGATCGCTACACTTCCGCTTATCGGCTGCTCACCGGAAAAGAACTCGCTTCGGAATAATTTCGGAATGACGTAATTTTGATTTTGGTTTTGAGATTTTTGTAGTAGAATAGCCAAACTCTTCACTCGATGAAACTGCGCGAACAGATGGAAACTCTGGTTGGACAAATGCTCGACGGGCATATTTTGCTCGGCGAGGCTGTCTCAGAATTTGAGAAATTATATATTCAAAAAGCGCTCGCGCTGCACAGCGATCACCTTTCAAATACCGCCTCAGTGCTGGGCATTCATCGCAATACCCTTTCCAAACGCGTCGCCGATTACAAAGCCGCCGCCAAAAAAAGAAAAAAGAAGTAACGCTATATTGTAGCGCTGGCGTCCCGCCGGCTGTCGCGGCTGCGTCACGCTGCCGCTTTTTCTATTTTTATTAATATCAACATTCCAATTGTAACAACGGCGTCCTGCTCACAGTTAGAACAGCCCAAAATAATGCGGATGCGAGACGCATCCGCGACAGCCACCGGGACGGTGGCGCTACACTCATATCTACTTTTTCTCGATCACTTTTATTTCGTCGCCGACTTTGATCGTTCCGCCCGGATTTTCGATTAACAAATTTTCTCCAAAGATCACTCCGCCCGGAACGCCGCGATAGGTCGCCAGGGTCTTCAAAGGTTCTTTGCCGGTAAATTCCCCGAGCTGCTGATCGATGGTGGTGATCACGCAGCGCTTGCACGGTTTGACGCCGTAAAAAACATTTTCCCCGACCGAAAATTTTCTCCAGCTATGCTCTTCAAAAGGTTCCGCGCCCGCCGCCACCAGATTGGGACGAAACCGGTTCATCGGGAGCCGCTCCTCGAGTTTGCTGTTGAGATCTTCCAACGACCCTTCGCTGAGCATCATAAACGGGTAAGCATCGGCAAAACTGACAACATCGTCCGCGACCGCAAAATTCGGATCGACCTCACGGCGAAAATCATCCGGCATAAAAACCAGCTGGCAGTCGGTTTCCAGCACTTCGGTCAGCCATTTGTTCACCCCGTTTTGGTATTTCAGGGCCTGCGGCTTATCGTTCCATATTTCTACCGTCTGCTCAGATCGCTCTTCGGGGGCGAAACCGGCATTTATCTCACCCCGGCCGGCGGCCTTCAGCACCAGGCCATCCCCGGTGATCGAGGTTTCAATTGTCGCCATTTTGGGCAATTCGCGCTGGGTAAAGAATTTGCCGTCCCTGTCGGTGATCATCCAGCGTCGGTCGTATTGCAGCCCGCGGCCTTCGATCCTGGCCTCTTTTAATGAGATCCCTTTCAGAGATTTAACCGGGTAGATGTTGATTTGTGACAAATGCATAAACCTTAGTTTATAGCACGAATAAGAGTCTTGAATTCGTGCTATTTGTGTAATTAGTGGCTAAACAATGGATCTATTCTCTATCATCGATAAATTCAGATCTACCCCGAAAAGTAATATTTTTGGCAAAAAAGGCCAAAACTTGATAATGCCACTATCAAGTTTTCTGCTTTCTTTAGACTCGTGAATAACTTCACTATTGACAAGAGACCTGAAAACCTATATATTAGCACTCATAACCACAGAGTGCTAACACTCTGAATATTACCCATTAGCAAGGAGATAAATCAAATGTCTACAACGATTACACCTTTGCACGACCGCGTGATCATTCGCCGTATCGAAGAGGGCGAGCAGATTCGCGGGGGGATCATCATTCCCGACAGTGCTAAAGAAAAACCGCAGGAAGGCGAAGTCATCGCTGCCGGCGACGGTAAATATAAAGAAGATGGAACCCGCCAGGGGCTCGACGTCAAAACAGGCGATCGCGTCCTTTTCGGCAAATACAGCGGCTCAGAGATCAAGCTCGACGGAGAAGAATTCCTGATCATGCGCGAAGACGAGATCCTCGGCATCATTTCGCGCGCCGGCGCAGCCGCGTAAAAAGATCGTAATACGTTATACGTAGTACGCGATACGTCATTCGTGATACGCAATACGCAATACGTTGTACGATTGACAATTTAAGACACACATATCAGATCAGTATTAAAGATTCAATAAAAAATAGCGTACTACGTACGGCGTATTGCGTATCACGCTAACACTTATAACGGAGAAAAAACATGGCTAAACAAGTTATTCACGGTGAAGATTCGCGCGCGGCTATTTTGCGCGGCGTCAATCAGCTCGCCGATGCTGTTAAAGTTACGCTGGGCCCGAAAGGCCGCAATGTCGTTATCGACAAAAAATTCGGTTCGCCGACCATCACCAAAGACGGCGTGACCGTGGCGAAAGAAATTGAATTGAAGGATCCGCTCGAGAACATGGGCGCCCAGATGGTTCGCGAAGTTGCTTCGAAAACCTCTGACGTGGCCGGTGACGGAACCACCACGGCGACCGTTCTCGCGCAGGCGATCTTTAAAGAAGGCGTCCGCACGGTAGCGGCCGGCGCAAACCCGATGGCGCTCAAACGCGGCATCGAAAAAGCGGTCGAGAAAGTTGTCGCGGAAGTTGCGGCGCAGGCCAAACCGGTCGGCGGCGATATGATCGCCCAGGTCGGCACTGTTTCGGCTAACGGCGACAAGACCATCGGCGGCATCATTGCCGAAGCGATGAGCAAGGTCGGCAAAGACGGCGTGATCACCGTCGAAGAATCAAAGACGATGGAAACTTTACTCGAAGTCGTCGAAGGTATGCAGTTCGACCGCGGTTATCTCTCGCCCTACTTTGTGACCGACCCGGACAGAATGGAAGCCGTTCTGGAAAATCCGCTTATCCTTATCAATGAAAAGAAGGTCAGCTCGATGAAAGACCTGCTTCCGATCCTGGAACAGGTTGCCAAGCTGGGCAAACCGCTGCTCATCATCGCTGAAGACGTGGAAGGCGAAGCGCTGGCGACCCTCGTGGTCAACAAACTGCGCGGCACCCTAAACGTCGCGGCCGTAAAAGCCCCGGGCTTTGGCGATCGCCGCAAAGCGATGCTCGAAGACATTGCTACCTTAACGGGCGGCAAGGTCATCAGCGAAGACCTCGGCATCAAGCTCGAGACCATCACGGTTGACGATCTCGGCAACGCCAAGAAGATCACCGTCGATAAAGACAATACCACCATCGTCGAAGGTAACGGCGACGCGGAAACCATTCAGGGCCGCGTCAAAACCATCCGCAACCAGATCGAAGAAACTTCTTCGGATTATGACCGTGAAAAACTGCAGGAACGCCTTGCCAAATTGGTCGGCGGTGTGGCGGTGATCAAGGTCGGTGCGGCCACCGAAACCGAGATGAAGGAAAAGAAAGCCCGCGTGGAAGACGCGATGCATGCCACCCGCGCCGCGGTTGAAGAAGGCATCGTTCCGGGCGGCGGTGTCGCGCTGGTTCGCGCGGGCAAGGTGCTCGATACGTATAAAACCGAAGCGGACGATCCGGATGAACAGATCGGTGTCACCATCGTGCGCCGCGCGCTGGAAGAGCCGCTGCGCCAGATCGCGCAGAACGCCGGTAAAGAAGGCGCCGTGATCGTGGAAAATATCCGCGCCAACGATACTTTCGGCTACGGCTTTAACGCTGCTACCGAGAAGTTCGAAGACCTGGTGGCGGCTGGCGTCATCGACCCCGCGAAAGTGACCCGCACTGCCCTGCAGAACGCGGCCTCGATCGCCGGTCTGATGCTCACCACCGAAGCCATGATCGCCGATATGCCTGACGAAAAAGGCGACGGCGGCGGCATGGGCGGCGGCATGGGCGGCATGGGCATGGGAATGTAATCTGATTTTAGATTTGCGATTTCAGATTGCGGATTGAAAAAAGGCTTCGCTCGGTAATGGGCGAAGCCCTTTTTCTTTAGTCTCCATTTGCACCACCCCGGCGCTACAAAACTCCCCTCCTTACAAAGGAGGGGTGGCACGCGCTTCGCGTGACGGGGTGGTTCTCTCTTATCAGAGTTATTGTGCTTCTCTCTTGTCAGAACCGGGAGCCGTAGCGACCGGGTTTCTTCTCTTTCTTTCTTTCTTTCTTTCTTTGCTTTGCTTTGTTCGTGTTGTTTCGTGTGTTTTCGTGGTTCCGGTCTTAATGCTTTATTAATCACGCTCCGCGATAAACAAACAGAGTCTTCTCCCAAACCTTAAAGACAAACTAAAGTTTGAACTCTGAACCGTTTTCCAAATTCACCCAAATCCTCTATCGCCATCTCCACAAAACAAATATACGATGGAGCTCTGTTGAGGTGCGGCAGGTGAGACCACACGGTTTGGCCTGTGCACGCCGGGCATGCTTGGCAGCCCGGGAGGCGGCGTGAACTAAGGGCCGCTGCCTCTGAAAGTCATAGCGAACCCGCATCGTATGCTTTAGCGCCCTGCGGGCAAA
>DASYKT010000034.1:0-86971 GCA_035995185.1 Pyrinomonadaceae bacterium | reverse complement strand
GTTACAGGTTTTAAGAGATAAGAACTGGAACCACGAAATCACACGAAACAACACGAACCCGAAACCCGGTCGCTACTGCTCCCGGTTCTGACCTCATTCTCTAACCACTTGTTATCACTAATCACTAATCACTTATCACTTATCACTATTCACTATTCACTTATCACTTCACTATTCCCAAACGCTTCCGCGTAGCTTTTCCAGGCCGTTTTGGCTGCTTCTCTTTCATCGAATTTTTCCATCACGATACTGCGTCCATTGACCGCCAATTCCTTGCGGAGCGCCGCGTCTTTTTTCAGCCTTATTATAGCTTCCGCCAGGCCGTCGGCGTCACCGGCTTCGACCAGCAGGCCGGTCTTTTCGTGAATAAGAGCCTCCGGAATACCGTTGATATTCGTCGAGATCACGGGGATCTTCATCGCCATCGCTTCCAGCAAAGCGATAGGCAGCCCTTCGAGAAGGCTTGGCAAAACAAAAATATCGCCGAGCCGGAACATTTGAAGCAGGTCGCGGCGCTCGTTTCCGATCCGGTCGGAAGTGATGAGCATGAAATTATCTCCCAGCCCGTATTCCGCAATTCTCTGCTCGTCTTCAGCGGTCGGTTTGGAATTTGATACCCACACGAATTGAATGTCTTTTTCACTCTCTAAAACTTTTTTCGCGGCCGCCAGAAAGACCCAGCGTCCCTTGCGTTCGACGAACTGGCCGACGCAGAGAACGGTCAGCTTGTCCGGCGCGATGCCGAATTTTTCGCCGAGCGCGCCGCGGTCGAATTCGCTACGCAAGACCTCGTCGATCTCCGCCGGGTTGACACTCGTGTAAGTGATCTTTATGTCATCGACCAATCTCTCTGGCGCGAGATCGCGAAGATATTCCTTGGCGTCATTGTTAGACGCAAGTATGTGAAAATTACTAAAACGAGAGATGATCTTAAGCTTTATCTTCCACAGGGATTTCCGCAGCGCGGAATCGCTCGTAATGCGGTTGTGCATGGTGATAAACACCTGGCCGCTCCTGGCGCAGATATAGCACAAAGTGAGCAGCGAATGCCACGGCGCGAGATCGATATGCACCACGCTGTCTTTTAATTTATATTTTCCCAGGCGGGTTATCAGCTGGTATTCGCTGCGCAGTTTATCGCGGTGCCGGACGAGCTTTTCGCGCAGGCTGAAAGCCGGGCCGATATTTCGAAAACGAGGAAGAAACTCGTACGGGATATCGTTTTGCGCGAGAATATCGGTGAGCTGAGGGTCGGAACCTTTGGGCAGGATGGCCAGCACGGGACGGTGCTTTTTTGCTTCCCGCATCAAAGCGAACCAATGTATCTGGGCGCCGCCCCATTCCAGATAGTCCCAGATGTAAAAAATTTTTTCCGGCTTTGCTGTGATATCAGAAACCGCCCAGTTAATTTTTGATGTTAATTTTGATCGGTGGTGCGCCAGGGCTGTTCGGGGTCGGCAACATTTTTCCAAGGGTCTTTAAGCCTGACCGCTTTTAGTCCCAGCCTGAAAAGATAAACACCGAATGCCGCTAACGCCTGAAGTTTGGAGGGAGAAGCATCCCAACGCGCGACAAATTGCCGCTTCAGATTAAGCGGATGCTTCTCATTAAAAAACAAAACATTCAAAACTTCCCTGACCGGTGAAACATGCAGCGGCCGCGGATAAGTGTTCGGTTCGCACCAGACCATTGCTTTCGGCTCGATCAGCAGATTCCATTTCGCTTTTCGCATCCGCATCAGGTATTGCGCGTCGCCCCAGCCGTACTTAAATCTCTTTTCGTCCATCAGCCCGCATTCTTTGATAGCGTCGACCGGAAACAGCACGCAATTGCCGACGATGCACTCAACCTCGAAAACGGTTTTCGGGATGTTAAAAGCCGTCAGGTGCTGCGGGATATGCCACCCGCCGTAAAAAGTGCGCCAGACTTGCCCGACCTGAAAAACCTTGTGCGGCTGGTCCCACAATAAGAGCAGCGCTCCGATTATCGACCGGGGATTTTCTTCCGCCGCACTCACCAGCCGCCGCAAAAACTGGTCGTGAAAAACGGAGTCGTCGTTCATTGTCAAAATGTATTTAGCGTCCCAGGAAAAAGCGGCCATGATGCCGCGATTAGTGCCGCCGGCGTAATGCAGTGAGCCGTCGCCGGCAATGATCTCGACTTCCGGAAACTCGCCGCGAATGGCGTCGCTCGTGCCGTCGGTCGAGCCATCGTCCACGATGAAAATGCGCACGTCCAGCCCGGTTTTATCGATCCTTGATAAACTGCGCAGGGCCTGTAAGGTAGTTTCCCGGCGATTGAAAACCGGGATTACCAGGGCAACTTTTATCGGATTCTCACTCATCGGAAACCGTGAAGCCGGTGATCATAATTGTGCGGTCGAAGTTTTTCCGGAAGCGCCGGAAGCGGCTGCTAAATTTTCCCTGACCTGTTCCTCGATCCAGCGATAGGTCACTTCCAACCCCTTTTCCAGAGAGACCTGTGGTTCCCATCCTAACACTTCCCGCAATTTGGTGTTATCGGAATTGCGTCCGCGCACGCCCTGTGGCCCGTCAATATGCTGCTTTTGGATCTCAATCCCGGCGATGCGGGCGATGATATCGGCAAGCTCGTTAATGGTCACCATGCGGTCCTGGCCGAGATTGAGAGGTTCATGAAAATCCGAGCGCATCAGCCGGTAAAGGCCTTCCACACAATCTTCGATATAGCAAAAGGAACGGGTCTGCTCGCCGTCGCCCCAGATGTCGATGGAATGCTCGCCGCTCAGCTTGGCATTGGCGATCTTGCGGCAAAGGGCCGCGGGAGCTTTTTCCCGGCCGCCTTCCCAGGTGCCTTTTTCGCCGAAGATATTATGAAATCTGACGGTCCGCGTTTCCAGGCCGTAATCGTTGCGGTAATGATGGCAAAGGATCTCGCTGACGAGCTTTTCCCAACCGTAGGCGTCCTGAGGCTGTGCCGGGTAGGCGTCCTCTTCTTTTAACGGCTGAACATTGGTTTCTTCCTGAAGGTATTCCGGGTAGATACAGGCCGACGAGGTATAAAGATATTTACTGACGCCGTTCTCGCGCGCCGCTTCGAGCGTGTGCAGGTTGATCAGTGAATTGTTGTAAAGGATCTGGGCATGATGCGCCGAGATAAAACCCATGCCGCCCATGTCAGCGGCCAGCGCATAGACCTCGTCGATCCCCTCGGTCGCCTTGAGGCAATTCTCCCACCGCCGCAGATCGAGCAGCAGGAATTCATCGGCATCGATAGGCGAGAACTCCGGTTCCTTGATATCGACACCGCGAACCCAGAAGCCTTTTTGCCGCAAAAAAGTGACAAGGTGGCTTCCTATGAAACCACCCGCACCTGTAACCAGAACTTTCATTTTTTCGGTCATCTAATTTTAAAGCATTAATGTAGCGCCACCGTCCCGGTGGCTGTCCTGTGAGCGTCCCGCTCACGGTTTTTGAAAAGGTGAAGGCGAGACGCCTTCACGACAGCCGGCGAAACGCCGGCGCTACGTCCACAAATAACTTTCCGCCCGCCTATTTATTCTCTTCCTCGTCCTGACGATAATATCCACCGCGGTAGTAGTAACTCTGGTAGTAATAATAATCGTCATGCGCCCGCAGGTTGGCATTGTTTAAGACCACGCCGAAGATCTTTGCTCCGACCTCGCTTAAGAACTGCTTGGCCCGTTTGACGACCTGACGCGAGCTCTTTCCGGAATGAACGACGAGCAGCACACCGTCAACCACCGAACCGATCAGAACACCGTCCGTAAAGGACGCGATCGGAGGAGAGTCAACCACGACGTGCGTAAAATGGTTTTCCATTCCTTTTAACAACAGCCGCATCTGATCGGACCCGATAAGTTCCGCCGGGTTGGGCGGGATCGGGCCGGAAGGCAGAACGTGAAGTTTCGTCGGTTCATCATAAGAAATTATGCTGAGAACGTCTTCGTCCGCCATGCCGCTGGAAAGCACGGAGCTTAACCCTTCGGCGTTTCCGACGCCAAAGATGCTGTGCAAGCGGGGACGCCGCATATCGGCGTCGATTATCAGGACGCTGGCGCCGGTTTGCGCCAGGCTGATGGCGGTATTGACCGCGGTCGTGGTCTTTCCTTCCGAAGGAAGGCTGGACGTGACCAGCAGCGATTTCGGCGCGTGCCCGGCGGTCGAAAGCAGTATCGAAGTACGCAATTGCCGGTAAGCTTCCGCAAGCGATGAGCGGGAATCGGAGTGGATCAACAGCTCCGAGGTCGTATCGCTTTTTATTTCGTCGCCCAGATTATTTCCCACCAGCAGCAGCCGCTTTTTAGCCAGCGCATCGATGGTCGGAATGGCTGCCAGCGCCGGCAGCTGCAGGTATTTTTCCACTTCCTCGGTCGAACGGATGGTATCGTCAAGATACTCGAGGAACAATGCCAACCCCGCGCCGAACAGCGTGGCGAGAATAAATGACACGGCCACGGTCATCAAACGCCGAGGGGACACCGGAATGTCCGACGGCAGCGCGTGGTCCACTACGCTGATATTGTTATCGGTTCCGGCCGCCACCACATTGGTCTCACGCTGCTGTTTGAGCAGGCTTTCCAGAAAATCCTTATTGGTTTCGATCCGGTCTCCCAGTATTTTGATATTGATCGCGGCGCTGTTCTGTCCCTGCGCCGAGTTATACTGGTTGTTGTATTCAGCCCTGACCTTGACCTCCTGGCCTTTCGCTTTTTCGAAATCAACCAGAAAGACATTGGCGACCATATCCCGGCCGCGTTTCCGCACGGTTTCCAGGTCCTGCTGCGCCGTGGCGCGATTCTCTTTTATAGCACCCTCGAGCGAGCTGATCTTCTTATCAAGCTCCTTTACTTCAGGGGCTTCCGGTGTGTATTCCACCAGGAGTTTCTGCCGGTCCGCGACCGCTTCATCGATCTTGGACTTGAGATTGGATTCGACCGTCCGCACGACGCTGTCGCGCACCGTGGTCGCCGGCGCGGTTTCCTTATCGGCCAGGGCGTTTAAGGTATCCTGATTCTTGACGGCCGCGCGGTAAGCCGCTTCGGCTTTCTGGCGGTTGTTTTCCGCTTCGGTCAGCTGTTTGTTCAGCAGCGCCAACCTATCCATGACCAGGGTCTGGCTGGCGTCTTCACCGGTGTTCAAAATACCGGCGTTCCTTTCCAGGCCCGCTTTATTTTCTTCGTCTTCCTTGATGCGGGTCTGGTAGTTAGCTATCTGCTCTTCTAAAAAGGTGTTGGTATCGCTGCTCGAACGCGAACGCTTTTCCTGGTTCAAACGCGTAAAGGTGTCGGCGATCCCGTTCACGATGGTGGCCGCTAAAGCAGGGTTCGTGTGATGGTATGAGATCTCGATCAGCCTCGTCTCCTTAAGTGTGGAGCGGCTTTCCCTGATCGGTTCGATGCTGATACCTTTTTTAAGATTCTCAACGAAGGGCAAAACCCTGAGAGCTTCCCTCATATCGTCGACGGTTTTGAGCTCGCCGGTTTGGCTCGGGGCCAGGTCCTTGTATTCCTTGACCTGCCTGGTGGCGGTGTCCTTATTTGCCAGCCCTAAGCTGCGCAGGATCGATTGCGTGGTCGAGACAGAGTCGTCATTTACCGTCTTCACGAATTCCGCGTTGTGCTCGAGATCCATGTCCTTTACGGTACGCCGCAAAAGGTTGTCGCTGGTCAAAAGCTGCAGCTGCGTGTTGAAGTAGGCCGGATCGCCACTGACCGGACGGCGGCTTTCGCTGCTGACCAGGTCCGGGTTAGCCTGCTCGAGGTCGACCTGAACCGTAGCCATGGCCCGGTACATGTTCGGCTTGCGCGACATATAGAGCGCCGTCAGCGTGGTGATCAATACGGCAATGCCTACCACCAGCCACAATCTTTTACGAATAGCCCGCCAGTACTCATATACCTGAAAACTACCCTGTTCAACGGTCGGGGTCCTGTAGGCATAACTTCCGTTATCGGGGAATTGGGGGTCCATCGGACGTTCCAATCCTCCTCTTCGTTCAACGGGGCGAGTCGGTATTATTTCACGAGTTTCTTTCATTGTTTATTATTCCCAAATGCTATATTGATCAGCCTGCTGATCTTTCTATCTCAACGTAATATTATATGGAATGTAGCCGGCGCCGCCGACAATGGCCGCGATCACACTTTTCAATATGGTTTTGACCGGATCTTCAGACACCGCGACGATGTCGTCCGGAAGCAGGATCGGGTCCGGAGCTTTGGCTTTTTCGATATCGCCGAGGTCACAGATAATGACTTCACGCTCGAGACTGTCCGGTTTCTTTCGTAATATTCTGATAGCGCCTTTTTTGGTGGAAGGCTTTAAGCCTTTCGCGGCCGCGATCGCCTGCGACAGGGTGATCTCTTTTTTGATCGGTACTTCTTTAGGGTCGACCACATTGCCGACCACATAAATGACATCCGCTTCCCTGACCGAAACGATATCGCCGGGCTGCATCCAGACGGTACGCCGGTTCGCCATCAGGTCATTCATGTCATAGGTATTTACGGTGACGTCAGGATTGTTAAGGTTAGCGATGTCGGTGTTGAGAAGTTTATCTCTTTCTTCCTGGCAAGCCGAAGAGCTGCCGGTACGGGCAACCATTACCTTGACACCGGCCCTATCGGTCGGGCCGCCGGCAAAAGCGAGCAGTTCGAGAAGCTGTATGCGGCGGTTAAGGAAAAACGCGCCGGGTTTTGAAACGGCCCCGATGACCGCAAACGACTGTGATTTGGCTTCACCCGCCCGGACCGTGATATAGGGCGTGCGCAAAATACTTGAATAGGCTTTAATCAGATCGGCGGACAGTTCTCTTTCCGTTTTACAAACCGCGGGGATAGGCTCGGCTATGCCCGGAACCCGGATCGTGCCGTCATCTCCGACGTCGACTTTAACTGAAAGTTCTTTGTGTTTATAAACTTCGATCTCAAGCTGATCCTGGTACCCGATACGATAACGCCCCTGGTAGCGAAGATCCTGTGGATCTATCTGAGCAGGGGCCGTTTGAGACGTCGTTCCCGTGGGGTTCTGCGCTGCTGCGGCGCCTACAAAAAGCAGCGATAATATCAACACCAGACACAGGAAAAACATTTTTTTAATAGCGTAATACATTTATAACCTCTTCCTAGTTTGCTTTACATCACGGTTGGATCGTCAGAAGTATTCCTTCAGTGAATCAAGATCAACTTTTAGCCAGAACAGTTTAACCCAAATTGTAGATAACCAAAGAATTAATTATACAAAATAGCTTAAAGAGAAGCCAGAATCAACTACCGGAATTCCCGATTTTCAAGTTTTTCGGTTTCAAGTTAATATTCTTGTTCTCAAAAGATGATTTTTTGACGTTTTTATGGACGCGACATCCGCCACTCCGATGCTCCGGCAATACCTGGAGATCAAGAAACAATACCCCGGAACACTGCTGTTTTTCCGGCTCGGAGACTTCTACGAGCTTTTTAACGAAGATGCGGTCACCGGCGCCCGCGAACTGGAGATAACCCTCACTGCCCGGCAAAAAGACAGCAGCAACCCCATTCCGATGTGCGGTGTCCCGCACCACGCCGCTCCGAATTATATCGCCCGGCTGATAAAAAAGGGCTACCGGGTGGCCATTTGCGAGCAAACCGAGGAAGCCGGCCAGGGCAAAAAGCTGGTCCGCCGCGAGGTGGTGCGCGTGATCACGCCCGGAACCGCCATCGACCCGCAGTTGATTGAAAGCCGGGAATCGGTCTACCTGGCCGCTATCTGCGCAACCGGCGATACCTTTGGCGCCGCTTTCCTGGAAGTTTCGACGGGAGACTTTTTTGTCACTGAGGTTTCCGGAACGGGCGCTCTGGCACAAATTTGCGCCGACATTGAGTCTTTTGCGCCAAGGGAGATACTTTTCCCTGAATATCTGAGAAAAGTGATCGAAAATACTTTCGGCGTCGAAAATACAAGGACGCTCATCGGAGATGAGGTCAGAACCGGGAGCAGTAGCGACCGGGTTTATGCTTCAGGTACTACGGCCACACTAACACCGCTGGAAGATTCCAACTTCAACCCGGAAGATTGCGCCAATCTTTTGAAGCATCAGCTGGCCGTCAAAACCCTGGAAGGTTTCGGGCTGGAAAAACACGAGGAAGCCATTCGTGCCGCCGGCGCCTGCCTGCGCTATGCGCAAAATACCCAGCGGGCCACGGCCGCGCACATTTCCGGCATTCAATATTTCGAGGCCAGCGATTTTATGGTGCTCGACGGCGTAACGCTGAAGAATCTGGAAGTGGTCGAATCGAACCGCCCCGAATCAGGCTCCTCCGTAAAGCGTTCGCTCTTAGGCGTGATCGATGCCACCGTCACCGGAATGGGGAGCAGGCTGCTGCGCTCTTGGGTGCTGCGGCCTTCAATAAAGCGTAGCGAGATACAAACCAGATTATCTGCCGTCACGGAACTCGGCGATTCAATCCTGCGCGATAAACTTAGATTTTTGCTAAAAGAAATCTCGGACCTGGAGCGTCTGGTCGGAAGATTGAATCTCGGAACGGCTTCGCCGCGCGATCTGCTCGCCCTTAATCGCTCGCTTAAACAAATACCTGAGATACTTTTTTCGTTATCAGACGCAGAGGCTCTGCTGCTTCAGGTGCTGCGGGAAAACATCTTCGAGCTGCCCGATATTCAGCAGCTCATTACCCGCGCGATCAGCGACGAAGCTCCGCTCAACCTGGCCGACGGCGGCGCGATCCGCGACGGCTTCTCTGCCGAGTTGGATGAGTTTCGCGATGTGAGCCGAAACGCCAAGCAGATCATCGCGTCATTTGAAGAAGACGAGCGGCAAAAATCCGGCATCACTACCCTGCGCGTAAAATTCAACAACGTCTTTGGCTATTTTATCGAGGTCTCAAAGGCAAACGCCGCCCGTGTTCCCGACTACTTCGAACGCCGCCAGACACTGACCAACGCCGAACGCTACACCACCCCGCAGCTTAAGGAATGGGAGCAAAAAGTCTTGGGCGCGGAATCAAAGATCGCCGAACTCGAACTCAAATTGTTTCAGGAAGTCCGCGCCGAGGTGACGAAAGAAACGCGCAACCTGCAATCGACCGCCCGCGCCCTGGCGACGCTCGATGGGTTGGCGGCACTGGCGGAAACCGCGGCGCGGCGGAATTATGTTTGCCCTGTGCTGCACGACGGCGATGAGATCGAGATCAAAGGCGGACGCCATCCGATAGTAGAAGCTTTCACCCCGTCTATCGGCGCGTCGTTTATTCCCAATGACCTCTATCTGAATAATTCGACTGACCGGCTGCTGATAATCACCGGGCCGAATATGGGCGGCAAATCGACGATATTAAGACAGGCCGCTCTCATTCAAATTTTGGCGCAGATCGGCTCGTTCGTTCCGGCAGACTACGCGCGGCTGCCGATGGCCGACCGCATCTGGACGCGCGTCGGCGCTTCGGACGATCTGGCCGGCGGGCGCTCGACCTTTATGGTCGAGATGACCGAGACCGCCGCGATCCTGCACAATGCCACTCCGCGTTCGCTGATCCTGCTGGATGAGGTCGGGCGCGGGACTTCGACCTTTGACGGACTGTCGATCGCATGGGCGGTGGCGGAATACTTACACGATTCTTCGGGCCACGCCGCCAAAACTCTTTTCGCCACGCACTATCACGAACTGACCGAGCTCGCCGAAAAACTTCCCGGCGCAAAAAATTACCAGGTCACGGCCGCGGAACAGGACGGCGAGGTAGTCTTCCTGCACAAACTCGAGCGCGGCAAGGCTTCGAAATCCTACGGCATCGCCGTGGCGCAGCTCGCCGGGCTTCCCGCCGACGTTTTAGCCCGCGCCCGCGAAGTGCTGGAAAAACTCGAACGCTATGAGATAGCCGTGTTTTCCGAAGATCCGAAACTAAATGCTGCTTTGGAAAATGCGGAACCGCTCGAAAAAGCTGCCCGCCGCGCCGCCGGCTCCCGAATGGCTTCGCAAACCACGCTCTTTCAGATGGCCAACGATTCAGTGATCGATGAGATAAGAGAGATGCCGGTGGACGAGCTTTCTGAAGAGGAGTTGCGCGCGCAGTTGAAAGAGATAAAGAACAGGATAGTGTGAAGTAATGAAGTCAGTACCGGGAACGTAGTGACCGGCTTCGAGCGTAGCGAAAATATAACTTTAAGATAATACAGAGCCGGTCACTACGTTCCCGGTACTGACCTCGTGCCCTTTTAGCATGTCTTTTCGCTATCACTACTTGCCAAATCCCTTTTAATTCGAGAAAATTTCCGAGTGTTTTTCTGTAGCCACCAAGACAAACCAAAAAATACTGGCGTCTAAACCAAATAATGTTTGAATCCTATCTGCAACTTCCTTTGGAACAAAAGGTCGGGCAACTGCTGTTCGTCGGCCTGCCCGGAACCGAAGTAGACGCCGAAACCGCCTCGCTGCTCGAAGAAGTGCAGCCCGGCGGCGTGTGCATCTTTGGCCGCAATGTCCGCGGCGCGGAACAGATCCGCGCGTTAAATGACGGCGTCCGGGAAAAGCTGGCCGTCAAGCCGCTGGTCGCCATCGATCAGGAAGGCGGGCTGGTCGACCGTTTGCGCCGTATCTGTACCCCGATGCCGGCCGCCCGCGTTATCCGCCAGCATGGCGACATCGCCGCCGCCCGCGCGCTGGGCCGGATTACCGGCGAGATCCTGCGGCTATTGGGCTTTAATATGAATTTCGCGCCGGTGCTCGACATCATGACGCCCGAGCGCGACCTGCTTTCAAACGGCTTGTATTCCCGCTCCTTCGGCCGCTCGCCCGGCGAAGCGCTCGGTTATTCGATGGTCTACCTGCGCGGCTTGCAAAGCGCGGGCATTCTCGGCTGTCTGAAGCATTTTCCCGGGATCGGCGCGGGCGAGGTCGATACACATGAAGAGATACCGGTCATCAATCTCTCGCAGGAAGATCTGGTGATGCAGGACCTCTCGCCCTATATCGAGCTTTTCACCCAGCGGCAGGACGAAGACGACCGCGTCCGCGTGATCATGATCAGCCACGGCGGTTTCCCGAAGATCAGTCTTAATACCGGCGAGATCGGCGGCAAACTCTTCCCTGCCTCCATCAATAAACAGATAGTTACCAGGCTTTTGCGCGGCCAGCTTGGCTATAAACACCTTGTCGTGACCGATGATATGGAGATGGGCGCGATCCTCCGCTATTACAGTATCGAGGAAGCGGCGGCTTTGGCGTTCGACGCCGGCGAAGATATGATACTTATATGTTCGTCGACGGATGCGGTCCGGCAAAGTTACCACGCCCTGCTGGCAAAATTTAAATCAGGCGAGCTTTCAACCGAAAAGCTCGATGAAACTTTGCTTCGCATCGCCGACGTAAAAGCTATTGTTACGAACCCTCTCCCGTTCGACGCCGGTAAATTCTCTCGCCTTTCCGAAGAAGTTGCCGAACTCAATCAGAAACTCGATTATTCGTACGGAGGCAAACCCTGATGAACTACCGTCAATCATTGGCATTCATATTTCCTTTTCTTTTGATCTTTACATTTTCGCTAAACTGCCGGACGCGCAATAGCGCGGTGGTCACGATCGCTCTTGATTCCGAATTTACGTCACTTGATTTTCTCGCCGGCAAAACAGTCCCGGCCAGCGCGGAGCGGATCAGGAGTTTGATCTTTAACACGCTCGTCAGAAAAGACAAAAAATTCGATTATGAAGGCGAGCTGGCAAAAGAGATCAAAGACCTGGATGGCGGCGCAACCATATCTTTTGTGCTGCGGGACGGCATCAAATTTCAAAACGGCGCGCCTTTGAGAGCCGCGGACGTAAAATACACCTTCGACAAACTGCAGGCTTCGGACGGCGCCAAAGCGGCTTCTTTTTTTGAAACCGTGGACGGGAAGAAAACTCCCCACATCACCGCCATCGAAACACCCGACGATAAGACGGTAAATTTCAAGCTCAGCCGCCCCACTCTTAAAAATCAGCTGTTATCGAATATGGTGGCCATTCCCATCATTGCCGAAGGAACTTTTGAAACGCAAAAAGATACGCCGCTGGGCACGGGGCCGTATAAATTCGTTAAGGCCGATATGGTGCAAAATATCGTTGATCTCGAAGCCAATAACGATTACTGGGAAGGCGCGCCAAAAATTCAAAAACTGCAGGTAAAAGTGATCAAGGATTCAAACGCCGTGCAGTCTTCGCTCAAATCCGGTCAGCTCGATATCGCTCCGACGATGATCAATCTCGCGCCGGACACGGTCGAAAGCCTGGGCAAAGACCCGAATCTGAAAGCGGAAAAATTCGACAGCGCCAATGTTCAGATATTGACGGTCAACGTTTCGTCCGCGCCGCTCGATAACGTCAAGGTCCGCCAGGCGATAGCCTACGGCATAGACCGCAAGGAAATAATCGACAACATGCTGCTGGGCCAAGGCAAGATTGCGCATTCCATTCTGCCCGAAGAAAGCTGGGCCTATTCCACCGGCACCACCTACGAACACAATGCCGTCAGGGCAACGCAGCTGCTCGACGACGCGGGATTTAAAGACCCGGATGGCGACGGCCCGCAGATGCGTTTTCCCTCGGCCATCAAATTAAGCATCTCCGCCGGCAACAGTTCGCAGAGCCAGTATGCGCAGATAATTCAGGACCAGTTAAAACGCATCGGCGTCGCGGTCGAGATCGTCCCGGTCGAATTTGCCGCGCTGACCGAACAGTGGCGTCTGGGGCAGTTTCAGATAACGATGAACCGCTGGGTGGGTGGAAATCAGGACCCGATCTTTTACAAAGACCTGTTTCTTTCAAGCGAAAGCACGGATGTTAAATCTTCCGCCCGTAATCGAAGCCGGTACAAAAATCCGGAATTCGATCAGATCATATTAAAGGCAATGAACGAACTCGACCGGGAAAAAGCCAGGCAGCTATACGTGCAGGCGCAGGATATCATCAGCCGCGACCTGCCGGTGATCCCGCTTTGGTATCCTTCGAATATGGTGGTTTACAATAAGCGCCTGAGCGGAATGCAGATCAACGCCAGCGCGGACTGGTTTTTTGTCAGGAGCCTTTCGGTAAATTAACGTAGGACATTTCAGCAAACGAGTCAGTACCGGGAACGTAGTGACCGGCTTTGCTTGTAGAGAATCAATTAAAAGCGTGGATCATATGTCCACGCTTTTTTATCGGAAATATTACTCGCTCCGCTCGTGAGCCGGTCACTGCGTTCCCGGTACTGACCTCATGCCACTAAGCGCCATTATCGACTACTTCTTCCTAATTACTGGCCGTTGAAAAATCGACATTGATCGGCGTGAGGATGATCTCGACGCGCCGGTTTTTCGCACGGTTTGCCAGAGTCGTATTCGGCACGAGCGGAATGTTTCCCCCTTGGCCCTTTATCTCAATGCGATCGTCTTCGATACTCTGGCCGACGAACCGGTTGGCGATCAGCTGCGCCCGGTCGGTGGTAAGTTTTTCCAGGTCGGCCACCAAACCTTTATCGTCGGTATAAGATTCGATGATTATCTTAAAATCCTTGTAATGCGAAAGTATCTCGCCGATCTTATCGAGTTTGGCCGCGTTCGCCGCCGTCATCGTGCTGGCCCTTAAACCCGTAAAATAACTTTCCGGCAATACCAGCGAAACTCCGCCGTTGGTATTTTCCCTGACCGCGCCATAAGGTTTTAGCGCGACCATAAGCTGAGCGTTAGCGGTCTTGATGCGCTCTTCCCTCTCTGCCTGGCGGCGCTGTGAGTCGAGCACATTCTTCTCGCCTTCAATCCGCGCAAAACGGATCTTGTAGTCTTCCACCTCGGCGCGCGACTTGTTCAGGTCGTTTCGCAATCTCGCGTTCTCATCGCGCAGATCTTTTATCTGCTGGCCGAGGTTGGAAACATCGCGTTCGCCGAGTTCGCGAGTGCGGGTCTCTCGAGCGAGTTCGTTCTTGAGCTCGGTGATCTCGCTGTTCTTGGCATCGATCTGATCTTCGAGCTTGCGTGTTTCGTCATCGCGGCGCAGAGTTTCGTTGCGCTTTTCACGCGCGTCTTTGCGCACCAGCGCCGTCTCCTCGGCCTTAACCGCGGAGCTCACCGCCTGGCGCGCTTTGATATCGATGGTTTCTTCGGGCCGTTCGGCACGCCATGAACTTTCAGCTTCGGACAGATAACCTTCAGCTTCGGTCAGCTCCTGTGTGGCGTCGCGCTGGGCGCCGGCGAATTTGGCGAGGGCGACAGCCTGTCGCGCCTGCAAAATGGTCGGCGGAGTTTTGGAGTAATCAACTTCCGCTATTTCGGGCACGAACGACGAGCGGTAATAATCGCTCGAATTTCCCAGGTACGACACCGCCCGCGTAGAGGTAACGGGTTTTCCCATATCGGTCACGCCGGTCAGGTTTTCCAGCATCACCGTCCGGCTGGGGCGTTTGACCAGGAAATGCGGTTCGGCGGTGATGATCAAAGCAAAGGTTTGCAAGTTGGTCGTTCCTTCGAATTTCGAATTGAATTCAAATGTCCCGCGGCGTTTTATCTCGCCGAGGTTATCGACCGCGCCTTCGGGAGAAACCGCCCACAGCACGTAGGTGGCATAACCGCCGCCGAGATCAAAAGGCCGCGGCATTCTTTCAACCGTCAGTTCGACACGAGTGCCGCTTTTGGCCGTGCGGCGGATGCGCGCTTCGCCTTTCATCCGCGGAAAACGCGTCGTGCCGCGAAACTGAACGATCACCGTTTCGTCGAGCGGATAGGTGATCGCGTTCGCCTGTCGCGGCGCGTCAACCTGGGCGAACGCGGAAAATGCGACCGCCAATACCATTGACATTGCATACGAACAAATTCTGGCCGGCTTTAATAAGAAGACTGGGTTCATAATGATTTTTCTCCCTTTACGGAAAGCTTATGTAAGGCATTTTACTTTCTTGATGATGTTTTTTCCAAAACAGTTGTAAGCTAAATAGCAGATTTGCGGGGGCTTTGGTTGATTCCGGATGGCTTAACCTACTGTTTTTCGTGTCATTTGGTGTAGTTTTGTGGTTCAGTTCTGATAATTCTATAAAATATAAGATCGCCCCGATGAGCGATACATTTCGTGCGTTTAGTGTGTTTCGTGGTAAAACTTCCGGAAATTTAACCACGAAACGCACGAAATACACTAAAACCGCCTGCCACGCACTGTGGCGCCGCCCCTTATTGTTGTTCCAGCTTCTGACTTTGCCAAAATTCTTTCGTATCATTACACTTTATCTGATTCTAATGCAGGACTTTCGCCGCTTACTTAAATATCTCAGGCCGCACTATTTGACCTTTGTACTGGCCACGTTGGCAATGGTTATCGGCGGGCTTTTGGAAAGCGCGACCCGGGCCCTGCTGGTGCCGATCTTCGACCAGGCCTTTAGCACGGGCGCCTCGAAAACATCCACTCTTTTCGGATTGCAGAAATTAATTCCCGCCGACGACTGGTATCAGGCATGGCTGGCGATCTCGGTAATGCTGGTCGCTTTTACGGTTTTTGGCGGCATCTCGGAATTTTTCTCGTCCTATTTTATGGCCAAGATCGGGCAGACGGCCGTGCTCGATCTGCGGAAAGAACTCTATAACCACCTGCTGCGGCAGCCGTCCGCTTTTTTTGAACGCCACCGGACGAATTTTATGGTCTCGCGGCTGGTGACAAGCTGCGCGGCGATCGAGTACGCCGTTTCAGCCAACCTGCGCGACGTGCTGCGCGAAAGTTTTAACCTGATATTCTTTCTTTCGGCGGCTTTTTATTTTAATTGGCGGCTGATGCTGGGAGCGATGATAATCGCGCCGATCATAGCTTTTCTGACGTCAAAGTTTTCCCGCGCGCTGCGCAAGCAAGCCGAACAATCGCTCGAAGGCAGCCGTTTACTGACGGACACCGCGCAGGAAGCGCTGGCCAATCACACTATCGTCCGCGCCTACCGCGCCGAGGCCCGCGAAGAAACCCGTTTTGAAAAAGCCGCGCGAATGATCGCCAAAGCAAATCTGCGTTCGGGCCGCATCGCCGCGCTTTCGCCGCCCGTGATCACCACTATCGGCATCGCGGCCGGGGTCGTACTGCTCTTTTTCGGCTTTCGCGAAATTCATGTGAACAACATGCCGGCGGCGCAGTTCTTTACGTTCCTCGCGTTTCTCTTTAGCAGCTACGACCCGATGCGCAAGATCTCGCGCCAGCATAATGAACTGACCAAGGCTTTTGCCGCCGCGCGCGACGTGTGGGACATACTGGATCAGAACGAATCGCTGCCGGAAAAACCGGACGCGGCCGAGATAGCGGCCCTGGAAAAAGGCATAACGCTGCGCGGTATTTCTTTCAACTATGGAAGTGAAAGCAAGATCATTTTAGATAACGTCGATCTGGAAATTCCCAAGGGGCAGATGATCGCGCTGGTCGGCGAGTCGGGCGGCGGTAAATCGACCATCACCAAGCTCATTCCGCGTTTTTACGATCCGGTAGAGGGCGCTGTCTTGTGGGACGGCATCGACCTGCGCGATGCGAAACTTGCCAGCCTGCGCGAACACATCGCACTGGTCTCACAGGAAACGACGCTCTTTAATGACACCGTTCGCTATAACATTTCCTATGGCAAACCGGATGCGTCCGATGAGCAAATTCAGCATGCCGCCGAGGTCGCCTTTGCCTCCGATTTTATCGCCGAGCTGCCGCTGGGATATGACACGATCGTAGGCGAACGCGGCGTTTTCTTAAGCGGCGGACAGCGCCAGCGTATCGCCATCGCCCGCGCCGTCTTGCTCGATGCGCCAGTGCTGGTTCTGGACGAAGCCACCTCGGCGCTCGACACGGAAAGCGAAAGACTGGTACAAAAAGCTCTGGAAAACCTGATGCAAAACCGCACCTCGATCGTCATCGCTCACCGCCTTTCAACTGTGCGCCGCGCCGATAATATCGTCGTGATGGAACGCGGCCGCATCTCCGAAACCGGCACGCACAGCGAACTGCTGCAAAAAGGCGGCATCTACAAGCGGCTTTACGAATTGCAGTTTTGGGAAGATACTGAGGAAGTCACGCTGCCACAGTTACCAGTATGAAAAACCTGAATTTGTTTCTCACTTGGATCAAAAAAGATGTCCGTTGGATGTTGGGGCTTGCCCTGAAACCCGAGGTCGCTCTCAGCACGGCCCGCCTTCCGGAAGACACACTCACTTCGATCCAGGAGGTCTACAAGATATCATGGGCTTCATATGACATAACCTTGAAAAGACTTGATGCGATGGACGGGCGGCTGGCTACCACGATGACACTGGGCATCGGCCTAACGCTGCTTATTCTGGGCATTAACAAAGATATCTGGGCAAAAGAACTCCCGCTGGTTGGGCTCGCCTTTGTGCCTTTTGTCCTGGCGATCGCAGCGGGATTAGGCGGCAGATTCGGTCACGAATTGCACATCCTGGAACCCAAAAATCTGATCGAACACAAGTGCTACAACTTTGAGGATGACAAATTCAGGCTTTTGATCTTAGGCCAAACGGCAGCGGCGGTCGAATATAATACCCGACTGGTAAGATGGCGCCACGACTATTTGATCCTGACTACTAATCTGTTTCTTGGCCACTATCTTCTGCTGTGTCTGGTGCTGGCGCGCACGGCTCTTCAGCCTTGATTCCGCCAAATAACTCTATCTGTGCCGTATCGGTGTCGGGTTCATGATCGTCGGTATCCGGCTCCGGGTAAGTATTCGGCTCCGGGTAGTTCACGGTATTCGGCTCCTGGGGCGCTTCTGTATTCGGCTCTTGAAATAATGGATCATCGTCTTCTTCGGCCTTAATAGTGCCGAACAATCGGATCTCTGCGTCGCTCATAATTTTTGTCCTATGGAAGTTATTTACAAATTTCGGCGTCGTCAATTTTAGTTAGTTTAATAAAAGATCGTTGCTTAATCAATGCCTCTACCGGAAAGATATAAAACAAGGATCGGTGAAATCCTTCCTCAAGTTATTAAAGACGTCGAATTCAATGACGCCGGGTTGATGAACGATATCGTCTTTGTCAACGGTGAGTTTGTTTTCCGTTTTCCTAAACACGAACATGCCTTAAAGCATTTGAGGAACGAAGCAAAGTTATTGGAATTTCTGCAGGGTAAGATCACGCTTCAGATCCCTGAGCCTTTCTTCGTTTCAGACGATGCGATGGCCTATCGGTTAATTTCAGGTGAAACTTTGCGGCGGGATCGGCTGTTAAAACTCGGCGAGAGTGAGCAGCAAAAAATTGCCGATCAGATGGCGCAATTTTTTAAAGAGCTTCACGGCGTTGATGCCGCCGGCGCGGATTTTGAGATCCCGCCGGCCGATGCGCTGGTAGAATATGAAGGCTGGGTGGGCGCTTACGCGCGTATCAAGGAAAAAGTTTTTCCGCTGCTGATGCCTCACGTTCGTGATTTTATGCAGGAACATTTTGAGGATTTTTTGGCTGATGAAAACAATTTCACCTTTGAGACTAAAATGGTCGATACCGATATTCCGCCGTACCACATAATGTTCGACGGCGAGCGTAAAGTTATCAATGGAATTATCGATTTAGGCTGCGCCGGTTTGGGCGACCCGGCTTCGGATTTCTCCGTCATCGTCTATAATTACGGCGAAGGATTTTACAGGAGATTTTTTAGGCTTTATCCTGAAGCCGAACAATATCTAAAACGTGCGAGATTTTATGCCGGTGCCCAGGAAGTGCGCTGGATACTGACCGGTATCGAACGAAATGACAACTGGTGGCTTACCGTGCATACCTCGGGAGCCAAAGCTTTTGGCTATTAATAATTTATGAAATCAATGACCGGATTTGGCCGCGGCGCTTTTATGGGAAAAGACTTTGCCGTGACCGTCGAATTAAAAACAGTAAATAACCGCTTTCTGGATGTGAACCTGCGGCTTTCGCAGGAGCTTAACCAGCTCGAAGCGACCATCAAGCGCCAGATCGGCAACCGGCTCTCGCGCGGACGCGTGGATGTAAATCTTACCTACGAACGCGCCTCGGAGGTAAGCTATGAGCTTAACCGTCCTCTTATCAGCGGTTACCTGTCTGCGCTTAAACAATTACAGGAAGAATTTTCGCTGACCGGAGAGCCTGACCTGAATATGATCGCGCGGCTGCCGAGCGTTTTGCAGCCGAAAAAGGACGATATCGGCGAGGAATTTATTGTCGGGGTGGAAAAAGCGGTTGAATCGGCGCTGGACGATTTGGAAAAAATGCGCGAAAACGAGGGCGAAATGCTCAAAAGCGAGCTGAATTTCCGCCTGAAAGAGATCGAAGAAAAGCTGCCCGGCATCGAAAGCGAGGCCGCCACCGTCACCGAAGAATACCAGACCCGGCTGATGAAGCGCATCAGTGACATCCTGGCGAAAACCGCCGCTGAGATCGAGATAGACCAGGCGCGTCTGGCGCAGGAAGCCGCATTTTTAGCCGATCGCGGCGACATTTCCGAAGAGATCACCCGGCTGAAAATACACATCGATCAGTACCGCAAGATCATGGACGAAGATAAGGAAGTCGGCAAAAGGCTGGATTTCCTGACCCAGGAACTTAACCGCGAAGCCAACACCATTGCCTCTAAGACCAATAATATGAATATTAAAGAGGCTTCGCTGGCGATAAAATCGGCGGTCGAGAAGATAAGGGAGCAGGTGCAGAACGTGGAATAGTAAGCTGTAAGCAGTTAGCGGCAGGCAGTAGACGCCGCAGAGACTGCTCACAGCTTACCGCTTACTTTTATGAAAGGCAATCTCTTTATAATCTCTTCCCCTTCGGGGGGCGGAAAAGGCACTTTGATACAGCGTGTATTGGAAATTGTGCCGCAAATCGGGTATTCTGTCTCTTTCACCACGCGCGCGCCGCGCGAGGATGAGACAGACGGCAAGCACTATAATTTTGTTTCGCTGGCGGAATTTGAAAATTTGATCGCTTCGGGTGAATTTCTCGAGCATGCCCTGGTCCACGGCAACTATTACGGCACTTCCCGCAGGCAAGTTGAGCGGGAAACCGCTGAAGGCACCGACATTATCCTCGAGATCGATGTCCAGGGGGCCGAACTGGTAAAAAAGGCTGCGCCGGAGGCCGTTTCGGCGTTTATTTTGCCGCCCTCATTCGAGGTTTTGAAGAATCGCCTGGAAAGCCGCGCTACCGAGGGGATGGATGCACTCCAGCTGCGGCTGAAAAATTCGCGGGGCGAGGTCGAGCGATACACGGAATTCGATTACGTGATAATAAATGACGAGGTCGAACAGGCCGTCAAGGAATTGGAAGCAGTGATATTGGCCGAGCGGGCCAGGCGAGACAGGCAGGAAGAAAATATCAGAGAAGTATTAAAAACGTTTTAAGACACTAAATTTACGGAGAGCGCGATCAATGCCCAAAAAAGCCGAGAAAAAAGTCGAAGCAAAACCCACCAAAAAGGCCAAAGCTAAAGAAACCGAGATCACTGAGATCGAGGAACCGAAGAGTTCTGAAGAAGTAGAAGGAAAAGAAAAAGTAATGCACGATATCGATTCGAAATACCGTTTGATCCTGTTGGCGGCACAGCGCAGTAAGCAGCTGCAGAAGGGCGCTACAGTTCGCGTCGGGGTTGACCCGCGCAAACACAAGGCCACCTATGTAGCTCTCCAGGAGATCAAGGAAAAGAAAGTTCCCTTTGAATTTTTGGAAGAAGAAGTTTAGGCATGGAGCGCGGGCATCCTGCCCGCATGGACGCCTGGCGTCCGAAGTTTATCCTCAACAAATTTATATTTAAACCAAATTAGCTTGTCTGGCGACAAGCTTTGCGGGCAGGATGCCCGCGCTCCACATCTACATTCCCTTATAATTCGGCCCGCCGCCGCCTTCGGGCGTGACCCAGTTGATGATCTGGTAAGGATCCATGATGTCGCACGTCTTGCAGTGGACGCAGTTGGAAAAGTTTATCTTTAATTCCCGCCTGCCCGTTTTCGGGCTCTCTTCCATTTCATAAACCGCCGCCGGGCAAAAACGCTGGCAGGGATTGCCGTATTCTTCCGCGCATTTTGTCGCGCAGATTTCGGTGTCGAGGACGTGCAGGTGCGCCGGCTGGTCTTCGCTATGCGCGACTGTAGCGTGATAAACGTCCGTGATCTTGTTAAAGGTCAGTTCCCCGTCAAATTTAGCGGCTTCGCCGTAGCGCTGAGCGATGTCGTCGCCTTTGTAACCATAATCTTCGAGATGGCGGATGCGTTCAAACCCGGCCTCGTGAGTCGAGTGATCGAAGATTCCCCAGTCGCGCCCGCCGGAAATGAACTGCAGCCCGCCATTGACCAGCGCCGACCAGCGCCCGCGTTGAAAAGAAGCGTGGAAATTACGCACCGGGTGGAGTTCGTCGTAGATCCACGATTCGCTGACTTTGCGCTCGAAAATATGCAGCCTGCTTGCGCTGAAATCGTCATGCGCAAAGGCGTCCAGGATGGTTTCCGCCGCCAGCATCCCGCTCTTGATCGAAGTGTGAATGCCCTTGATGCGCTGACCGTTGAGAAACACCGCGCAGTCGCCGATCAGCAGCACACCGTCGCCATAAAGCTTCGGCATCGTGTTCCAGCCGCCGGCGGCGATAGTTTTCGCGCCGTATTTGACCATCTTGCCGCCTTTGAGAATTTCGGCGATCCTGGGGTGCGTTTTGTACTTTTGAAACTCGGCGTGCGGGTCGATCAGCGGGTCGAGATAATCCAGCCCGGTCACGTAACCGATGCTGACCATGTTGTTTTTAAATCCGTAGATCCAGCCGCCGCCATAGGTTTTGGTGTCCGACGGAAAGCCGAGCGTGTGAACGACGTGGCCTTCCTTAAAATTGCCATCGGGAATTTCCCACAGTTCTTTTAT
This sequence comes from Pyrinomonadaceae bacterium, assembly GCA_035995185.1. GTDB lineage: Bacteria > Acidobacteriota > Blastocatellia > Pyrinomonadales > Pyrinomonadaceae > DASYKT01. The sequence goes on along the minus strand of DASYKT010000034.1, from coordinate 65,144 downwards.
GCCGAGACTGAAAACCTGCGGCTCTTTACCTACATCAAGCCCCAGCCGCTGAATTACTTTTTTCGCCAGCGAACCGCGCGAGCCTTCGCCAAGTATGGTGATCTTAGCCAGGATATCCACGCCGGGCTCGAAGTTCGGTTTTTTATGGCCTTCCTTATCGATGCCTTTGTCGCCGGTGCGCACGCCGATTACGCGGTTGTGATCGTCATACAAAATATCGGCGCCGGGAAATTCGGGAAAAATATTAATGCCGGCCTCTTCGCATTTTTCCGCCATCCATTCGGTCATCCGCGAAAGCGAGATCATATAGTAGCCGTGATTTTTTAGCGGCGGCGGGGTGATCGGCGCCGTGATGGCGCGGTTTTCCGTCAGGTACCAGAAAGCGTCGGTCTTTACTTCGCTATCGACCGGGCAGCCCTGCTCGATAAAATCAGGCATCAGCTCGGCGATGCCTTTGGGGTCCATCACCGCGCCGGAAAGAATATGGGCGCCCACGGCCGGGCCTTTTTCGATAACGGCGATCTCGAGCTCGCTGAGCTTATTGCCCTGGAGAAAACCTTTGTCGATCAGCTCGTCATGGTTCCTGATAAGTTTTTTCAAATGCAGTGCCGCCGCCAGATTTGCCGGGCCCGCCCCGACGAATACCACGTCCATCGGAATTTGTTCGCGTTCAGCCATTAAGAGTTCCCTTTGTTAAAATGAATGGTCATTCAGTAAATAAAAAGTATAGCAAAACATCGGTTGGCTGCATAACTCTAAGGATCAAAGATAGTAGAAGCTAGTTTCTAATTTAAATTGCCACTAGCTTTAGCTAGTGGTTTGGGAATATTTAGAAATGCGGCTTTAGCCAAATCGACTAAATTGGGCTAAAGCCCAGTCTAAAACCTGCCCATTTACCCACTAGCTAAAGCTAGTGGCAATTTAAACCTCATAATGCAAAACCCGGTCACTTCGTTCCCGGTACTGACCTCATTTGCTATGACAACCCACGTGATCGAACTCTCCCGATATTCACTGGTAAAACTATGCAAAAAAAGATACACTCCCCGTTCAGAATATGGTGTTTTTTAGCATGTTCAAGTCACTTTCCCAACCGGCGCTTGTCTTTTCCTGCGCCCTATTGCTTTTTTCTAATTTGAGCTGCCGCACGGCCTCCTCAAACACTATTGCCGCCAGCCGCCTGGACGGCGTTTCCCAGCACAAGATCCTCTGGGCGTGGGAGCGTGAGGAAGACCTGCGTTTTATCGACAGCAAGCAGTATGGGGTGGCTTTTCTGGCCCAGACCATTACGCTCAACAATGAAGACATCCAGCTCAACCAGCGCCGCCAGCCGCTCGAGGTAAATCCGGAGACGTTTCTGATCGCCGTCACGCGGGTGGAGACAAACAAGCCGAGCAAGCCAAAGCTTTCCGGCGAGCAAAAAGAAAAGACGATCGCGGCGATATTAAAGACCCTGGAACTCAAAAACGTTTCGGCGGTACAGATCGATTTTGACGCGGCGGTTTCCGAACGAGCGTTCTACCGGGAGCTGCTGACCGATCTGCGCAGCAAGCTTCCCGCCGAAATGCCGCTTTCGATGACGGCGCTGGCGTCCTGGTGCGCATCAAAGAGCTGGCTCGAAGGGCTGCCGGTTGACGAAGCCGTGCCGATGGCGTTTCGCATGGGCGCCGATGATGCTTCTATTAGGGCGTTCCTGGCAAACGGCAAGGATTGGACGGAACCGCTCTGCAAACGAAGCTATGGTTTTTCGGTCGATGAGCCGTTTGAGAAAAAGCTGACAGCCGGCCGCCGGATATATTTCTTTAACGACCGCGCCTGGAAAAAAAGCGACCTCGACATCATTGGATCGGAGTCAGTACCCGGAACGCCGTGACCGGCTTACGAGCCGAGCCGAGCCGAGCGGAGCGAGCATCTCTTCTTTTTGATTGCCACGAGCTTTAGCTCGTGGTTAGGGGAGTTAATGGAAGCAAGAGGGCTTTAGCCCAAATAAATTTGGCTAAAGCGAGGTATGCTCTTTTTGCCCTTTATTAACCACGAACTAAAGCTCGTGGCATTTTTAAAAAGTATGAAACAACTTTTCCGCATCATTATCAGCCTCGTTCTTCTGACAGTTTTGCAGTTCAATTTTCTGCAAAAGACGGTGCAGGCCTGCGGCCCGTCGGAGCTGACGCCGGTCTTTGATTACACCTACGCGCCGGAGCGGCCGTGGACGGATTTCGCCTCCGGGAAGCTGGGCATTATCAAACCGGATTATCGCCGCTCGGTGCTGTTTGCCGCGTACCGCTATTTGTACGGCTCCGGTTTTAGCGCGCCCGAACAGCAGGCTTTGGTGGAAACGTGGGAAGCGCAATTCAACCGCATCGAGCCAACGGAGCACTCGATGAGCGAAGCGGTCGATCTGTGGATCAAGACAAGGAAAAGCGTTTTGGGCGACAGCGAAAAAACCCCGGATATTTACACCGAAAGAAAATACCGCGATAGCTACGATTTTTTCCCTAACTGTTCGAAAAACGCTTTTGAAGTAGCGGCGAAAACCCTGGACGACCGCGCTTTGAGTTACGGCAGCGATAGTAAAGACGTGAAGGAATGGCTGGCCGGACAGGATCAGGTTTTTACCAGCTGCGCCGGCAGCAAAGCGGACCTGAAAGACCTCGGCGCCGAAGCGCCCGATTGGCTGCGCCAGGATCGCGATTACCAATTTGCCGCCAACGCGTTTTACTCGACGGATTATGATGAAGCCCGCAAGCGTTTTGAGGCGATAGCCGTGGATGGAAATTCCCCGTGGCACGAGGTCGCCGATTACCTGGTGGCGCGAACGCTGGTCCGGCGCGCGAGCCTGGACGACGACAGCCCCAACGTTAAGTCTTACAACAATGAGGCCGAGGAATACCTGAACCAACTGATCGGACGTTCCACCACCTATAACAACGACGCCCGGAGATTGCTCAACCTCGTCAAATTTCGCATCCACCCGGAAGAGCGCGAACGCGAACTGGCGCAGAAGCTCCCCTACCAGAACGACCCTGCTGAACTGCGGCAGGACCTGATCGATTACACCTGGCTGCTGGACCAATTGGAGAGCGAAGCGCTAAAAAAGGAAGAAGCGCGGAAAGAGGCGCTTAAGCCGCCCGGCACTGCGAATTACAATATCAACGCGGCGAATGGGGCACCTATGAGAGCCGAGTTCCCGGCGGCTAATAGCAATGCCGTTAATGTAATGGTGAATGTGCCAATGAATTATGCCGGGGGCGCAATGAACGCCGCGATGAACGGACCGGAGATGGCGACGAATTCCTCTAACGCCATGGTCAATGTCGCCGCGCAAGCGACATATCAGTCCGGCGATAGTTATAAGGGAGGCTATTACGGCTCGGAGGAATCTTCCCTTTCGATACTTCCCTCGTATCTTGGCGACGACGAGCTGACCGAGTGGATCTTTACCTTTCAGATACAGAATGACGAGGCTTACCTGCACGCCTTTGACCGCTGGAAGCAGAGCGGCTCTCAGATGTGGCTGATGACGGCCATGACCAAGGCCAAGCCGAATCTAAGCGGGTTTCGAGAATTGATGGACGCGGCAAAGGAAGTCAGCCCGTCTTCGCCGGCGTATTACACGATCGCTTATCACCTGGCCAAGATCCTGATCGAGCAAAACAATAAACCGGAAGCGCGGAAGATACTGGCGCGGGTTCTGGACGAATCCGGCGATATGCCTGTTTCCACGCGAAACCTTTTCCTGCAGCAGCGGATGAAAGTGGCGGAAACGCTGAGCGAATTTCTCGCGGCCTCGACCCGGCGGCCATTCGGTTTTAGTTATGACGATGACACCGCCCGCACGATCGACGAGATCATCGCCGAACAAAAAAGCTGGTACAACGCCGAGTATGAAGAAAAATCGCAGGCGGAATACGATCTGGGCATTGAAAATGAATTCGCCGCGAAAAGGCTGTGGCAGGACCGCCAGTTTTTCGATGATGAAGTGGCGAGTATCATCAACAGTAATTTTCCTACTTCGGTGATGATCGAGGTGCTCGGCAAACCCGAAATTCCCGATTATCTCAAGCGCCGTTTGGTGCTTACTATCTGGACCCGCGCCTACCTGCTTAAAGATGAAAAAACCGCGTTCGCCATCGCCCCGCAAGTGGTCGCCGTCAAACCTGAGATCGCGCCTTTTATGACGGCCTACACCACTGCTAAAACACCGGCCGAGCGGGAAACCGCGGGGCTTTACCTGTTGCTCAAGAACGGCGATCTGTCTCCCTATCTGCAAACTGGGTTCGAGCCTGAGACAGCGCCTGAGATCGACATGTGGCAGGACGAGCGCTGGTGGTGCGAGCAGTATGATTACACGTATGACAACAACGGAAATGAGATCCAGACCGGGACGTTTAACCCGCCATTCCTGACCCGCCTGCAAAGCGATCAGGCCCGGACGCAAAAAGCTTCGTTGAAGAAGATCGAAGACGGCTTGAGCTATCTCAGTAAGCGTGTGATGAAATGGGCGCAAACCGGCGTCCCCGACAAACGTTTGCCAGAGGCGCTGTATTTGATCTTTCAGGGAAACCAGTGGATCAAATATAGCTGCGGCAACGCCAGCGAAGAGACTCGTAAAAAAGCCGGCGATATCTTAAAGGCCCGCTACCCGCGCAGTAAGTGGACGGCACAGATGTTTGCCGACATACAAGAGAGCGAGAGCAATCAGTAAATATGGAGCGCGGGCATCCCTGCCCGCAACGGACGCTCTGCGTCCGAAAGGTAGCGCCAGCGTCTCGCTGGCTGTCCGGTGGGCGTCCCGCCCGCCTTCGATTTAAAGTGAGAGCGAGACGCTCTCACGACAGCCGCCGGGACGGCGGCGTTACAGGCGGGCAGGATGCCCGCGCTCCACAAGCCGCCGTGTTATTATTTCCCTATGCAATCATCAAAACGCAGCAATCGTTTAGCCGACGAATCCAGCCCGTATCTTCTCCAACACGCCTATAATCCGGTCGATTGGTATCCCTGGGGCGATGAAGCGTTTGCCCGCGCCAAAGCGGAAGACAAACCGGTGCTGCTAAGCGTCGGGTACTCCGCCTGTCATTGGTGTCACGTGATGGAACACGAGTCGTTTGAAAACGAGGAGATCGCGGCGCTGATGAATGAGAATTTTATCAACATCAAGGTGGACCGCGAAGAGCGCCCCGATATCGACCAGATCTATATGAATTTTATCCAGCTGACGACCGGGCGCGGCGGCTGGCCGATGACCGTCTTTCTCACGCCGCAGGGCCATCCTTTTTTTGGCGGCACTTATTTCCCGCCTTATGACCGCTACAACATGCCAGGCTTTCCCCGGCTGTTGATCAGCCTGGCGGAGTCGTATCGCGACAAGCGCGATGAGATACTTCATTCGACGACGGAACTGCTGGGAGAATTACGGCGGGTGGGGTTGGTCGAAGCCGGCGGCCCGAACGTTGCACCTCTTTCTGCCGAGTTATTAGAACGGGCGCAAAAGTCGATCATCCGCAGCTACGACGCTACGAACGGCGGCTTTGGAGGCGCGCCTAAATTCCCCTCTCCTTTAACCCTGGAATTCCTGCTGCGGCAGTTTCACCAGACCAAAGATGACGGTCTTTTACAGATCGTCACGCATAGCTGCCGCAAAATGGCCGACGGCGGCATGTACGATCATCTCGGCGGAGGGTTTCATCGCTACTCGGTCGATGCGGTTTGGCTCGTCCCGCATTTTGAAAAAATGCTCTACGACAATGCGCAGCTCGCGCGGCTGTATCTGCACGTCTGGCAGATAACAAAGGAAGATTACTTCAAGCAGAAGACCGAAGACATCCTGGATTATGTGCTGCGCGAAATGACCGACGAAGCGGGCGGATTTTATTCGGCGCAGGACGCGGATTCCGAAGGCGAAGAGGGCAAATTTTTTGTCTGGACTCCGGAGGAAATAACGCAGATTCTCGGTGAAGAAAACGCGCGGCTTTTCGGCTTTCATTACGATGTGAGCAAAAGCGGAAATTTCGAACACGGCACGTCGATCTTGCACGAGCGGCAATCGCTCGAAGACTCTGCCGAAGAGCTTAAAGTCCCAATTGAAACCCTTGCGCAAGTATTGGCGGAAGGAAAACAAAAGCTCTTTGAGGTGCGGGAAAGCCGCATAAAACCGATGCGCGACGACAAGGTTCTGACGGCCTGGAACGGCCTGATGCTTTCAGCTTTTGCCGAGGCCGGTTTTGTCTTGGACCGTGACGATTATCTTTCCGCTGCCCGACGAAACGCCGAGTTTATTTCGGGCACCATGCGCGTGAGCATCAGCGATGGGGGACTTCTGCTGCGCACTTACGGGAACGGCAAGGCAAAGTTAAACGCCTACCTGGAAGACTATGCGCTGTTTATCGAAGGTCTACTCGTGCTATTTGAAACGACCGGCGAAACGCGCTGGTTAAAAGAAGCCGAGCAGCTGGCGGATACAATGATCGCGGAATTTTGGGATGAAGACGACGGCGGGTTTTATTTTACCGGAAACAGTCACGAAGAACTGATCGTTCGCTCCAAGGACTTTTTCGATAACGCCACGCCGTCCGGTAATTCCGTGGCGGCTGAAATACTGACCCGGCTTTCAAAGATCACGGGCGACGAAAAATATTCCCGCTACGCTGCCGCGATCTTCCGTTTGCTAAGCAGTAATTTGATGAAATACCCGCAGGCCTTCGGACGGGCGCTTTCCTCGCTTTCTTTTTACCTGGGCGGCATTAAGGAAGTGGTGCTGCTCTATGACGCAGGCCAGGAAGCAAGCGGTCTGCATGACCTGCTGCGCGAAAATTATCTTCCCGATAAGATATTGGTGATGTCGGCCATCCACGGCGATCCCGACATTCTTCCTATTCTCGAAGGCAAGGAGCTGATCGGCGATGCTCCGACAGCGTTCGTCTGCGAGAATTTTACCTGCAGCGAACCGGTCACCGAAAAAGAACGTTTCCTCGAACAATTGACCGGATAGCCTCTCTCCACAAAAAAGCACAAAAAAGACTCAGCCAAACGGCTGAGCCTTTTCATTAAAACTTAAGGTCACTTACGGCTTTTTGGTGTTGTCAGCCGGTTTGTTGGTGGCTTCTTTAACCACTTCCTTGGCAGCGTTGGTAGCATCCTTGGCCGCATTGGTAGCGGTGTTGGTAGCTTCCTTCATTTGATTGACAGCCTGATTCATAACGTTTCCGGCTTCTTTCATCTGATTGGCAGCCTGGTTCATGGCGGTGTTCATCGCTTTATTAGCGTTGGTCGCCGGAGCCGGTTCACCGCAAGCCATGCCTAAAGCGGCCAGAGTCAATACGGCAGAGAGAGCTATAGTCTTTTTCATTCTGATTCTTTTCTCCTGTTTTTTTTCAAAATTTTGAATATATGATGATTGCGGCCAAACCTCGAACCGCCTCCCATCTAATTGTTTGGGAACATTGCCGAATTTAATGAAACTAAATGTAGTTGTCAATACCAGAAGGCGCTAAAACCGGGCTTTTTCTCCCCGGAGCAGGCCTTTTTTCCTCCAAGCCTGTCTTAAATCTAATATTTTCAATATTTAAAGGCGGTTGTGAAAATTATCTCTTTTTATCTTAAATTTTATGTTTTTTGTCGATTTTCACATGTTTTGGCCGTTATTTTAGAATCCTTTTCCAAGGCTCTATCAGCTCGGAGCGGTCAGAAAACGGGTGTTTCCCAGCCTATTTTAAGAGCGGGCGCAAGCAACCCTTCCTGACTTGAGAGATGCTCTGCTTGAAAGGTAAAAATATAGGATCTTGGCTGCCCCATAAAATTGATTTTCTTGTTAACAGGCAAAAACGTGTCTTTATTACTAGCCACTAATTACACAAATAACACGAATTAAAGATCGTCATTCGTGTTATCCGTGACATTCGTGGCAAATATCCGCGACTTATGAGCAAAGGGCAACACCCGCTCCCAGACTTTAACGTGTATGTTTTTGCACATAACTGCCGTTCTCCCTTATAATTAATATGTTTTTATAAAATAAATTTCTCCGGCGCAGGATAGCCCAAGCGATCCCTGCCCTATCAAATCAAATAATGAGTACCACCGTACAAAAAGCAGCTAAGGATATGACCGAGACGATCGATCCGGATGTTGCGCAAAAAGAATACGTAAAACGTAAAGAATCACAGCGAAAGCTGATCAAAGCGACGGACCGCGGCTTGCTTCTCGATATGCTCTACCAGATGGTGATGGGGCGCCGTTTTGAAGAGAAATGCGCCGAGGTCTACCGGATGGGCAAGATCGGCGGATTTTGCCACCTCTACAGCGGCCAGGAAGCCATTGCCATTGGCTCGATGATGGCGCTGGAACCGAGCGACATGGTCATTACCGCCTATCGCGACCACGTGCAGGCTATGGTCAAAGGCATCACGCCCGAGGCCGTGCTGGCCGAGCTTTACGGCAAGGCCGGCGGCTGTGTCAAAGGCAAAGGCGGCTCGATGCACATGTTCAGCGCCGAACATCAGTTCTATGGCGGGCATGGGATCGTCGGCGGGCAGATCGGCGTCGGGACGGGTATGGCCTATTCGGCGAAGTATCGCGGCAGCAGCCAGGTCACGCTCTGCTTTTTTGGCGAGGCGGCGGTCAACCAGGGCATCTTTCATGAATCGCTGAATATGGCGCAGCTTTGGAAATTGCCGATCATTTACATCTGCGAAAATAACCAGTATGGAATGGGCACCTCGCAAAAACGCGCCATGTCTATCAGCAGCATCGCCAAAAAAGGCGACGCCTTTGGAATGGCGAATGAGTTTGTCGACGGCATGGATGTGATGGCCGTGCGCGAAACAAGTCTGAGAGCGATCGAACGCGCGCGCAAAGAGTCGCTGCCGACGCTGCTTGAGATCCGTTCTTATCGCTACATGGGGCACTCGATGTCCGACCCGGGAAAATACCGCACGCCTGAAGAGATAAAGAAATATCAGCAGCGCGATCCGATAAGTCTGTTCAAGGAAAGCCTGCTGGAATCGGAAGTGATCGCAGACAAGGATTATGAGGACATCGAAAATCGCGCGCGCGAAGCGGTAGAACGCGCGGTCAAATTTGCCGAGGAAAGCCCGTTCCCCGATGAGAGCGAGCTGTTCACGGATGTTTATGCTTAACGCGGGAGTTGCTGCGGCCCGGAGCCGGTCACTACGTTCCCGGTACTGACTCCGTTACTTAAGATGAGCAAACTTTTCAAAGTAATATTAATTATCCTGGTCCTGGCTGTTTGCGGCTTTGCGCAATCCACGGTCAAAGCGAACCCGTCACTGGAAGCGACGATGAAGAAATTTATCAGGTCGATCGAGACTAAAAACACTTCGGTGTTCCTGAGTTTTATCTCGCGCAAAGACGGCCTGCGGATAATGAACACCATCGATCAGGGCGAAGCAGGAAACGCCGACAAGCCGGTGTTGGATTCGACGCTTTCATACAGAAAGCTCTCGGCGGATCTGGCGAAAAAAGGCGGTTATTACCGCGATATTTTTATCAGGTCAAAGGAAGACCCGGATTTCTATGACGCTTTTGCGCGCCGCAAAGAAAAATGGATTTTGACCGGAGGCAACAAGTTCATGCTCTGGGATAAAACGGAAAGAAAACCGAGCAACCTTGTCTATCTTAAATGGAAAAAGTCGGGCGCGGCATGGGTGGTGATAGAAGCCGCGCGGATGATATCTTAATTTTTTTATTAACTAACGAATTATGGCAATAATGACGATACGCGACGCACTCAATCAAGCATTGCGTGAAGAAATATTAAGAGACGAAAACGTTTTCGTAATGGGCGAAGAGGTCGCCGAATATGACGGCGCCTATAAGGTGACGCGCGGGTTGTGGAAAGAATTCGGCGACAAGCGCGTGATCGACACGCCGATCACGGAACTCGGCTTTGCGGCCGTGGGAGTGGGGGCGGCGATGGCGGGCCTGCGGCCGGTCATCGAATTTATGACCTTTAACTTCTCTATCCTGGCCGCCGATCAGATCATCAATCACGCCGCCAAGATGCTCTATATGTCAGGCGGGCAGTTTAAGGTCCCGATCGTTTTTCGCGGTCCGAACGGCTCGGCCTTTCAGGTTTCGTCACAGCACTCGCAGGCGCTCGAGGCGTTTTACGCCAACTTCCCCGGCTTGAAAGTCGTGATGCCTTCGACCGCGGCTGACGCCAAGGGCTTGTTAAAATCGGCCATCCGTGACGACAACCCGGTGCTGTTTCTGGAACAGGAAAGAATGTACGGCCTCAAGGGCGAAGTGCCTGAGGATGACGATTTCACTATCCCGCTGGGCGTGGCCGATATTAAACGCGAAGGGACCGATTGCACGGTCGTGGCGCGTTCGATGACGGTGCCGCTCGCGCTGCAGGCGGCGGAGAAGCTTCAGGAAGAAGGCATCTCGGTCGAAGTGGTCGATCCGCGCACGATCAAACCGCTCGATGTGCAGACCATCGCCAACTCGGTGAAGAAAACCAACCGGCTGGTGATCGCCGAAGAGTCGCATTATTTTGCCAGCGTGGGCGCGGAAATTTCGCAAAAGGTAATGGAGGAAGCTTTTGATTACCTGGACGCGCCGATCAAGCGCATCTCGACCGCCGAGGCGCCGATGCCCTACGCCAAAAATCTGGAAGAGCTGGCGCTGCCGAGCGTGGACAAGATCATCGCCGGCATCAAGGAAGTTTGTTACGTTTAATATGGAGCGCGGGCATCCTGCCCGCAGCGTCGCGCGGCGATCGGACGGTGCTTCATATAGCTATACTTTGCGCGGCAACCCGCGCTTTGCGGACAAAATGTCCGCGCTCCATATATGAACAAAAAGCAGGCCAAAGTCGATTATAAACTCGGGCATCGCCAGATGGGAGTTTTCCAGATACGGAATCTGATGAACGACAAGATATACATCTCGTCGAGCGTCGACGTGCCCGGCCTTATCAACCGCTCGACGTTTGCGCTGAATGCCGGCGTGCATCCCAGCCTTTCGCTGCAAAAAGAGTGGAAGGAATATGGCGAAGAAAATTTTGCCTTTGAGGTTTTGGAAGAAGTAGTACCGCGCGATGAGCCTCATTACAATTACAAGGCCGATATTCAGTTTCTGGAGGATTGCTGGCTGGACAAGGAACAACCCTACGGCGATGCTGGTTACAACATAAAGAAAATGACGCGCGAAGAGCGCATCGAGATGATCGCGTCAAACAAGGATAAATGAGCACGGTTTATTTGACGGTTCCGGGCGTGACCAATTCCGGCCCGCACCATTGGCAGACGTATTGGGAAAAAAAGTTTCCGGAGAAATTTCGCCGGATCGAACAGGACAATTGGGATACGCCTGTTTGTTCGGATTGGACGGCGCGGATCGAAGAATACGTGCAGAAAGCCGGCCCGGAAAATATGATCCTGCTGGCGCACAGCTTAGGCTGCACCGCCGTCGCGCACTGGGCAAAAGATCACGCCGCGTCTGCTAAAGGTATCAAAGGCGCTTTCTTGGTCGGCCCCAGCGATTGCGAAGCGCCAACCTATACGTTTGACACCAAAGGTTTTGCGCCGATCCCGCTGGGCAGCCTTCCCTTTCGGAGTTTGGTGATAGCGAGCACGAACGACCAATGGGTACCGTTCGAACGCGCAAAGTTTTTCGCCGAAGCCTGGGGCAGCGAACTTGTAAATGTCGGCGATCAGGGCCACATCAACGCCGATTCCGGGCACGGCGAATGGCCCGAAGGCTTGGAGCTTTTAAAACGATTGGATTAGATTAGAAGTAATATGGCTGAAAAATTCTTAATGCCGAAACTGTCGCCCACCATGGAGGAGGGACAGATCTCGCGCTGGCTGAAAAACGAAGGTGAAAAGTTTGACGCGAACGAAACGCTGGCCGAGGTCGATACCGACAAGGCCACAATGGAGATGACCGCTCTGAGCGGCGGGACGCTGCTCAAGATCATCAAGGGCGCCGGTGAAACGGCCGCGCTCGGCGAACCCATCGCCATTACCGGTAAGGAAGGCGAAGACATTTCCGCCTTGCTCGCAGAGATCGGAAGCGGGGAAAAACCTAAAGGTGAACAGCCCAAAGCGGAGGAAAAACCGGAAGATAACGGGTCGGAACCGGGAGAAAGCTCCCCTCCTGCCCGAGGAGGGGTGGCAGCCGCTTCGGCTGACGGGGTGGTGGGAGTAGCGACCGGGTCTCCAGATAAGGAAGAGCAGCCCAAAGCGCAGCCTGCTACAGCTGCCGAGGGCGCGCCGTCAAACGGAGGTTCTGCGAATGGCCGCATGATCGTCTCGCCGATCGCGGCGCGGATGGCGGCGGAAAACGGCATCGATCTTAAAACCGTGCAGGGTTCCGGCCCGGGCGGGCGCATTATCAAGCGCGATATCGAAGCGGCGATGAGTAGACCGTCAGCAGTGAGCGGTGAGCAGAAAAAAGCAGAATACAAGACGATCGAGGTGCAGGGTGCTTCGTCGTATCACGAAGAAAATATTTCGAAGATGCGCAGCGTGATCGCGCACCGTCTGACGGAAGCGACGCAGACCATTCCAATGTTCTACCTGACGGTCGAGATCGAGATGGACAACGTGCTGGCACTGCGCAAGCAGATGAACGCCGTCGTCGGCGAGGAACACAAGGTCAGCGTTAATGACATCATCGTCAAAGCGGCCGCGATGTCCCTGATCAAACACCCGTGGGTGAATGCGTCGTTCCAGGATAAAACCATCAAGTTTTATGAGGACGCCGATATCGGCGTGGCCGTCGCGATCGAAGACGGCTTGATCACGCCGGTCATTCGCGGCGCGAATAAAAAAGGGATCGCGCAAATTTCAGCGGAGATAAAAGAAATGGCCGGGCGCGCGAGAGAGAAAAAACTTCAGCCCGAAGAATATACCGGCGCGACCTTTTCGATCTCTAATCTGGGAATGTTCGGCATCGAGCAGTTCACGGCCATCATCAACCCGCCCGAAGCGGCCATCGTGGCCATTGGCGGCGCCAGGGAAACCGCCGTGGTGCGCGACGGACAGGTCACGGTCAAAAATATCATGAAGGTCACGATGTCCTGCGATCACCGCGTGGTGGACGGCGCGACCGGCGCGAAGTTCTTACAGACCCTTACCCAGATGCTGGAAAATCCGGCGATGATGCTGCTGTAAATTGGGTTTAAGGTCTTTGTGACTTTGTCTCTAAAGTCTTTTTTTGCCTATAAAATAAGTTGAGCGGCCCTTCCGACTGCAAATTTATTTAGAGCCTATATTTTACCTTCCAAGCCGAACACCTCTCAGGTCCGGAAGGGTCGCTCTTAAATTGTTATCGAAGCAAACCTTCAAACTACCGCTTTAATAGCTCAGAATATTTTTGCATATCCGCTTCTTCGCGGCCGAAATCTCCGAGGTCGTGATAAAGCGAAGCGCGCACCTTATATATTTGAGCAAATTTCGGGCCGAGTTCGGCGGCCCTATTAAGATCGTTCAGCGCCCTTTCATATTCCCTCAGCTTTAGTAGCGAGACTCCCCGATAATAAAAAATCTGCGTGGTGTTTAACCCCAATTCGATCGCACGATCGTAATCCGCCAACTCTCTTTGCGGATCGCCGGCGCGTCCAAAATTCAAACCCCTGGCCAAATACCCAGCGGCATCAAGCGGGTCTTTTTCAACCTGCTCGTTAAGCAAACTCATCGCCAGCGCCCGGTCGCCTTCAGCGCGTTTGCTGTCGCCCAGTTTCGCGTACATTTCCGCGCGGTTGCTATAGAGCGCCGCATCGGCGGGCGCCATGCGAATAGCGTTATCGTAATTGGCGGCGGCGCCTTTATAGTCACTATTAAGAATGTTGAAATAAGCGCGCGCGACAAAGGTCGCCGGATCGGCGCTTGAGCCGTCCGTTACCCGGTTGGCCCGGCTGGAAATACAATGAGGTGAAGTGCCTTCACAGGTTTGGATCGTCAATCTGATCATCTGCCCGTGCGCGGGGACAGCGGCCGCAAAGAAAACCGAGAGGAAGATCGGCAATTGCAAAATACGCAAACTTTTCATCTTTTAAACTCCCAAAAAAGATCTTTGATCTAACGCCCGGATGTTAGCATACGGCGGCGACTAAAACAATTTTTCTCTCCTGCGGAGCGCACGGGAAATTTGTTAGAATCATGCGTCTGACGATTAGCCGCCAATTGGCTGCCGAAAATGAAAACTTCAATCAAAGACGAGAGTTACGCGCCGCATGTCGCGCTGATACTGGTCCAGCTGCTGTTCGGTTCATTTCCGGTGGTCGGCAAGTTTGTGCTGCTGACTTTCCCGCCGCTGGGCATCGTGGCGTTTCGCATCAGCGGGGCGGCGGTGCTGCTTTATTTTGTGCAGAGATTTAGCGGGCGGCTGGCACTGGATAAAAAAAGCGATTATCCGCGGCTGGCCTTTTACAGCTTGATCGGGGTCCTGCTCAACCAGATCTTGTACGTCACCGGCCTCTCGCTGACCAAGGCTACCAACACGGCGCTGCTGGCAGTGCTGATACCGGTCTTTGCCGTTATTATCAGCACCGTTTTTAAATATGAAAGATTCACCTGGCTAAAAGCGGCCGGCATCATTTTAGCCGCGCTGGGCGTGGTCTATCTGATCGATCCTTCGAAGGCGAGCTTTTCTTCGCAAACCACGCAGGGCGATATGCTGATCGTGCTCAACTCATTTTTCTACGCCTGGTATGTTTCCATTTCAAAAGATACGTTTGCCCGCAACGGCGCGCTGCGCTCGATCGTCTGGATAATGATCTTCGGCGCGATGATGTGCCTGCCTATCGGCGCATACGCGATGAAGGACCTCGATTTTTCTTCGGTCAGCGCCAGCGCCTGGCTGGCGATAGCCTTTATCATCATTTTCCCCACGGCCGGCGCCTATTTCTTTAATGCGTGGGCGGTGGCGCGGGTCCAGGCCAGCACCGTCGTGGTCTATGTTTACCTGCAGCCGCTGATCGGCGCGTTTCTCGCGCTGACCTGGCTGGGCGAAGCCTGGAATCCGCGGGTCTTACCGGCGATGGCGCTGATCTTTGCCGGCGTTTACCTGGTCACTAAAAGGCAGCGAAAAACGGTGCCGGAAAATATTTAATAGTGTCTAAAACTGTGGTGTTGTGCAAAATAACTATTCGGAATAGATGAAAGATCATAACTGATAGCTGATAGATTTTGATCTATTATCTGTCATCTATTCGTTATCATCTATTTCGAACGACGATCCCCTAAACGCCCCCCAGCTAAAACCTCTTTACCTACCTCCCCAAAAAATGATTAAATAAGACCATACACTTTGGGGGATCAAGGAGGGGTTATGAACAGGCAAACTTTCTTTTACGCGGCAGTTTTTTCTCTGCTCGTCTGCTGTTTTTCGTTTTTTGGCTTGAATCGTCTACAAGCCAATCTTCCCGCGGTTTCATTCGCGGGCAACACAACGTTTAGTCCGAAAATTCAGACGCTGGCGCGCTACCAGATCGACGCGGCGCAGAGCCAGTTCATGGTGCACGCCTTTCGCGGAGGGCTGCTTTATTTTAAAGGCCACGATCATTTCATCAAGGTCGGTGATTTTTCCGGGACCGTCGAACTGACGCCGAGCGTGGTAAGCCCGGCGACTTTAAATATGTCGATCAAAACTGATTCGCTGGAGGAAACCGGCGCGGATTTTACCGCCGAGCAAAAAGGGATCATCAAAAAAGAATTGAACGAGATCGTGATGGAATCCGCCAAGTACCCGGAAATAACTTTTCACAGCACCGAGGTAACCGGAACGTTGAACGGTGCGGCTTACCAGGCAAAGATCGGCGGCGATATCACGCTTCACGGCGTGACCAAACATATCACCATACCGGCGACCGTTACTTTTGACGGTGAGACCTTACGGGCCAAAGGCGAGTTTAAATTGAACCGGAAAGATTTTAACGTTAACGCCACCGATGCTTTTCACGGCACGGTGCGGGTCAAACATGACGTGAAATTCACTTTTGATATCGCGGCGCATAAGGTTTAAACAGCTCGGTGGACAATTTCGCCCTCGATGACGGTTAGCACGGCGTCACCATTTTCGTCTATCGCGACGAGGTCGGCCGGCGCTCCTTTGCGGATCCAACCGAACTGCTGCTGGATCCCCAATAGCACAGCGGGATTGCCGCTTGCCATTTGCGAAAGCTCGTACTCATTGACTCCCAGTGACGCCATCAGCCTGACGGCGTCCAGCGTGGTGATGACGGAACCGGCTATGCTGCCGCGCTGATTGCTCGTGCGCCCGTTTTCAACCTTGATCTTTTCGCCCCACACCTCGTAGTCACCGTCACCCAGCCCGGCAGGGAGCACGGAATCGCTGATCATCATAAGGCGCTGCGGGGTTTTGGTTTTGTAAAGAAACTTGAGCATGTCCGGGTGCACGTGAACTCCATCGGCGATGAAATCACAGGTCACATCATCGTTTATCAAGCCCCATCCGACCACGCCCTGATCGCGATGATGCAGCCCGGTCATCGCATTAAAGAAGTGTGTGATATGTTTCGCGCCTGCGGCCCGCGCGGCGTCGAGAGTTTCTATGTCAGCCCGCGTGTGTCCGATCGAAACGGTCCAGCCCTTGCTTTTGAGCTTTTTGATCAACTCAACACCGCCCGGGACTTCCGGCGCCAGGGTCATCATATGCTTGGCGTTATCAGACGCAAGCACGGGCAATGAGTCCAGCTCGCCGTCGTTCTCAAACGTGCGAAAATATTGCTCGTGCAGCGCGCCGCATTGTTTCTCGTTAACAAACGGGCCTTCGTAATGAAGCCCGGCGACCTGCGCCACCGGTTTTCCCTTTTGCCAGCGCATAAACTCATCGATGGTTTCGACTGACCGGCGGTAATTCTCTTCCGCGGCAGGAACAAATGTCGGCAGCCACCTCGTCACGCCGTGCCGCGCCAAAAACTCCGCCATTCGTACCAGTGCGTCAAGATCGGCGCTCATCACATCCACCCCCGCCGCCCCGTGTACGTGGACATCGATGAAACCCGGAAAGACTGTCTTGCCCGCGAGGTCTATCACCTCATCGGCTTTGACCTCACCCAAGGTCGTATACGCGATCTTTCCGGCCTCGATAAGGAGCGAGACGCCTTTAAGCTTTTCTCCCGGTACGATCACCATTGTGTTGCTGAGCAATAATCTTTTCACGTTATTTTATTATAAAAGAAAAATGCCCGCGCCGTTCTTTCAAACAGCGCGAGCTTTAAGTTTTCACGAAAGTGAAATCGCTAGAAGTAGAATTTCGCGCCGAACTGCAGTGTTCTCGGATCGCGAGTTCCCGTCACGTTCCCGAAGGTCGCCGGTGTCGAAGCCGCCAGCGCCAGGGTCGTGTAATTCGTCATGTTGAAGATGTTAAATGCCTCTCCGCGGAGCTGCAGCTGCATCGACTCACCGAACCGGAAGTTCTTCATCAGTGAAAAGTCTACCCGGAATGTGCGCGGCCCGTTGATGACACCGCGGCCGGCGTTGGTCGGCACCGCCGGTGCGAGCGTGGGCGTCACACCCGTGTAAAACGCTCCGGTATTAAAGAACTGCAGGAACGAATTAGCCGCCCCGGTATTCGCATCGCTGGACCAGTACGGGCGGCCGCCTGCCGGCGAAGACGCGTTCAAAAATCCGAGCCCTGCCGGGTCGAAGTTGGCATAAGTCGGGGTGAACGGCAAGCCGGTCTGATAAGTAACGATACCGGAAGTCTGCCATCCGCCGAGGATCTTACCCGCGAACCCGTTCTGTTTGCGATAGAACGGAAGTTCGTAGATAAAGTTGCCTACCAGCACATGGCGGCGGTCAAGCTGCGCCCGGCCGTATTCAGCGGCGATATCATATGAATTCATCGGCGCCGTCGAACGGTCGGTCTGGTTGTCCGTCAGGTTCTTGGCCCAGGTATAAGCGACCTGGATCTGCGAAGAGCCCGCCAAACGCTGGGTTCCCATCACCTGAAGACTGTGATAGCTGGAATTGAACCGCGGCTGGATCATCGAAATTCCGCGCCATCCTTTGTACGGGCGCACCTGATCGAGGATCAGCGAGGCGGCCGCCGAAGTAAAGGCTACCGGAACTCCGCCGGTCTTTTGCTGGCAAGCCACCGTGGGCGTGGTCGAAGCCCCGACCGCGCATTGCAGATCGAGCGCAGCACCCGGAGGCAGCAAATTGATATCGACAACTCCGATCAGATTTGTTCCCTTCGAGCCATAATATCCGGCCGAGACCAAGGAATTTTTCCAGAATTCGTGCTGCACGTCCAATGACCAGTGCTGCATATACGGCGTTTTGTAATCGGTGTCGACGCCGCGGATCAGCGCGGGTACGGCTACCGGCGCCACTACGCTGGGATTGCTGAGCGGGTCGACCGGTTGGTTAAGCGCCGCAAAATTGTTGATGGTAATGGTTTCCTGGTACGGCGGGTTGGAACCCAGGTGGGTTTCAAAGGTACCGATCAGGGTCTGTTCGTGATAGATGCCGTAGCCCATGCGGACCGACGTCGTGCCTTTGCCGAACGGGTCCCAGGCCAAACCTACGCGCGGGGCAAAGTTCTTTTTCGGTGCGTGCACCACATACTGTCCCCACGGCGAAGCGGTCGGCGTACAGTTATACGCGGGCGGGCCGGTCTGGAAGTTCTGCGCATTGACGATAATGCCGTCGCAGAAATTTCCGGTGCCAGCCACGCGGTTGGCCGCACCTGTTACCTGCGGCGCCTGAGCGCGGTTATAGAGTTCCGGAACAAAGTTGGTCAAAAGGCCGTTCCTCGACCAGGGCGAACCGAAGAACGAATAACGCATTCCCAGGTACAAGGTGACGTTCTTGCGGAAGCGATATTCATCCTGAACATAAGCTTCCAGATTGCGCTGGCGGAAATCGGCCGTCAAGCGGAATTTCGTCTGGGTAAAAGTAGCGTTGTTGCCGAGCAAAAAGTTTGCCCAGTTTTGATAGGTCGCCAGGTTCAGGTTCGGCGTAGCCGTCGGGCAAGCCGTCTGAAGCGTAGTGCCGGCAACCGTGTTGTCGATACAAACGCTGCCCTGCGTAGCGCTGAGCGTCGTGGTGTTCAGGAAGTTGCTAAAAGCTCCCTGGTTGGTGCCGCCGAGCCCGTTATCTTCGTTCTTTCTGTACTTGGAGAAAGAACCGCCAAACTTCATCGTGTGGCTGCCGGCTATCCAGGTCACGTTTCCCGCCCACTCATGTTTGTCGGAAAAGTTATTGTAAGGGCCAAAGGCCTGAATCCCGCTAAAGCCGTGCCCGGTGATCTGCGGAATACGGTCGTCATCGAGCGCATATGGCAGCGGCGTTCCTATCGCCGTCTGCGCGTTACCGGCCAACCCGGTGGTGTGGCTGACGATCGCGCCGTAGGCGTAGTTATAACGTCCCTCGACAATGACGTTCGGGCTAAGCAGGTACGTTGTCTGAAAAGTATGCGTCCGTCCCGGCGAATCCGTTTGCGAAGTCGAGACGCCCGGAATGCCTGAGCCGGAAGCAAAGAGTGAATTGACATCGATCGTGGGGATCGTATCGCGTTCATAGCGATAATACGCTGTCCATTTATCACTGAACGAAGTGTCGAGCTTAAAGATCTCCTGCTGAAAGTCAGCCTTGGCAACGCCCGGAGAAGTGAAAGAGAACGGGTTGTTCGGATCGACGGAGTTCGGTCCCGGTATCTGGCGATAGATACCATTGATATATTGCTGCGCCACCGGATTGATGTTAAACCCGGGGACCGAAGAGAGCGGATTGCCGGCGAATAACTTTTGCGTACAGGTACGCGTTGTGCCGACGATGGTAGCCGCCAGGCAGATGTTTACCGGGAAAACGCCGTTTAGCATCGACGGGGTCGGAAGAGTCGATGTAAGCGTGGTGTAGCGGCGATCTTTTCTCTGCTCTTCGGAAAAGAAGAAGAAGGTGCGCGGGATCTTGGCAAACATGGTATCGCCCGGATCGCGCTCGCCCAAACGGAAGAAAATGATCGGGCCGCCGACCGTAAATCCGTAGTTGTTATAACGGAACGGAGGCCGCCGCGCCTTACCGTCCGCATCGCGGTTAGTGGTCAGGCGGTTAAGCAGAAATGTATTGGCGTTGAATCTTTCATTTCTGACAAATTCAAACAGCGAGCCGTGAAAATCGTTCGTACCGCTGCGGGTAATGACGTTGATCTGCCCGCCGCCGCTGCGTCCGGATTCCGCCGGGTAAAGCGAGCGAAGAACTCTGAATTCCCCGATCGAATCAATACTCGGGTAAGCCTGAATGGTCAGGTTCGAACCGCGGTCGGTGATATCGGCGCCGTCCACGGTAAAAGTGTTTTGGCTGGAACGCGAACCGTTGACCGAGATCTGACTGGTATTAGCCTGTCCCTCGGGGTTGGTCGTTCCGACGTACACCTGATCAGCGAGGTTTGAGGATACGCCCGGGGCCAGTGTTACCAGTTGAATAAAGTTGCGGTTGTTGACGGAAAGCTCGCGCGCCTGGTTACCGCTGATGACGGTGCCGACCGTCGCGGTTTGCAATTCCACGCCCAGGGCACTGGCCTCGATCGTAACCGTTTCGGAAACGTTTCCGGCTTCAAGCTGCACATCGACCGTTCTGCGCGTGCCGACATCGACCTTGATCTCGCTGGTCACGCTCTTCTTAAAGTTGTTCGCCTCGACCGAGACTTCGTAAGTACTAATGGGGATATTAGCGAAATTGAATTCGCCGTCGCCGTTAGTAGTGACCGTTCTAAGGACCAGGTTATCTTTTGACGGATCGATGAGCTTAACGGTGGCGCCGGGAACAACCGCACCGTTAGCATCATGAACCGTACCGCCCAAATTTGAACTGATCTCTTGCGCCGCCAGTGCTCCGCAGAGCGTCAGGCATAGAAATGCGGTGGTGAAAATTGCTTTCACGGCTCTCATGAATTTTGCATTCATATTCTTTCTTTTCCTCGCTAAAGTTAAAGTAAAAACCAAGATAGCTATAAGATTTATTGAAATTTTTGGAAAAAGCTTCAAATTTTCGTTATGGGTGTTACACACGTGTGACACGCCTTAAAGTATTGAAATTACTATAGAAAAGCTATTTCCAATGCAAAAATTACAAAAACTAGAGGACTAAACTACCAATATTTTTTTAATAAAGCAAAAACCGTGCACGACGTTTTAGAAAGTCTTCCAAACCGGGCTGCCAGGCCTTTTCAATGTCTTCGGGGGGCATTCCTTGCCTTACCATATCATAAGTCGCCTGATTTGCCAGCAGGCGGTTAAAATTCTCGGTTTTCCACCCGCCCGGGAAGAGTTTTTGTAAAGCGGCCGCTATTTCGATCCCGGTACGAACGGACCGGAAGCGGGCGCGGTCGATCACGATAATATTGACCCCGCCGCAATCCTGGTCTTTAAATACCGAGGCGTTCGGCTTGAAATTTACCGGAACAAACCGCACTCCGGGAAGATTTCTTGAATTCAGATAGGACGCCAGTTTTTGCCCGCCGTCACCGTTCATCCACGGAGCCCCGATCACTTCAAAAGGCGTGTCGGTTCCCCGCCCGACGGAAATATTGGTGGTTTCCAGTAGCCCGACACCGGGATACAGCGTGGCCTCCGTCAGGCTGCGCATATTCGGCGAAGGGTTTACCCAAGCCTGCCCCGTGCGGTCGAACCATTGCCCCCGGTTCCAGCCTTCCATTTTTATTACGGTCAGATCGCAATTAAGTTTATTTTCGGCGTTCACCATCATCGCCCATTCACCGGCGGTCATCCCGTGACGCGCGGTGGTGGTGTGCGTGACGACGAAAGAAAGCTTGTCGGCATCGGCAACCGGGCCCTCGACATCTACACCGCCGATCGGGTTTGGACGATCGAGCACGAAAACTTTTAGCTTTACCTTGCCCGCTTCCTCCATCACATTCTTGAGCGTGGCCATATAAGTGTAAAAACGCACGCCGACGTCCTGAATATCAAAAACCAGCGCGTCGAGGTCTTTTAGCTGCTCGGGTTTCGGGCGGCGGGTCTCGCCATAGAGCGAGTAGATCGGCAAGCCGGTCTTCTCATCCATTGAATCGGAGACTTTTTCATCGGCCAGCCCGCGAATGCCGTGCTCAGGCGCAAAAAGCGCGGTCAGTTTTACATTAGGCGCGGCTTTTAAGACGTCGATGGTTTGAATCCCCGCCCGATCGCGGCCGGTATGGTTTGTTATCAAGCCGACGCGCAGCCCGTCCAGTTGCTTGAAATTATTTTTTTCCAGGACGTCGATGCCGTTTAGAACATCGGCGTTCGCGCTTGCCTGCTCGCCATTCGCCGCGGTCCGTTTAGCCGCTTCGGCCTGTTCCCTGAATTTCGGTATTTGCGCCGCGACCTGCGACCAGTAGTAAGCTCCCTCGGCCAGCCGAACGACTTCGATAGGCGTGTCTTCAATTGCCGAAGCGACGACCGTCGCGACCTTTGCACGCAGCGGCGTGACATCGCCTTTGCCGTCGGGGTGAACGCGGTTCGAAAGAAACACCACGAACGTCTGCGAAACACGGTCGATCCAAATCGAAGTACCGGTAAAACCGGTGTGGCCGAAAGAGCCGAGCGGGAAAAGCTCGCCGCGGTTGGATGAAAACCCGGTGTTCATATCCCAGCCAAGCCCCCGCGTAACGCCCTCTTCGGAAACGACGATCGGCGCGGTCATCCGCGCCACGGTGCCGGCGCTTAGAATTCTTTTTCCATCGAGAATCCCGCCGTTTAGCAGCATCTGGCAAAAACGCGCCAGGTCGTCCGCGGTGGAAAATAACCCGGCGTGCCCCGCCACGCCGCCCATGCGATACGAGGTAGGATCGTGGACTTCCCCGCGCAAGATCTTGTCGCCGTCTTTGCCGTCAGGCTGCCCGCCAAGGTAGCTCTGCTGGCCCTTGATATTTTCGGTTGGAGCAATGCGCCGGGTCAGCGGGTCGGTCGGAGTGACATTTATCCCCGGCGGCGCATAAGTCACTTCAGTTCTTCTTACGAAGTTTGAATCGCTCGCCTTTAGCGGATCGAAGATATTTTGTGCGGCAAAAGTCGACAGGCTCAGCCCGCTGATGCGCTGTACGATCTCGCCCAGCACGATAAAGTTTATATCCGAATAGACAAACTTTGTCCCGGGAACCTGGCGCAGCCTTTCCTTCTTTAGCGCATCCTGCATGCCTTCCCTGCCGGTCCATTTTTCACGCAGGTCGAAATCGGGCGCAAAGCCCGAGACGTGCGTCAGCAGCTGCTGGATGGTGATGTTCCTGACATCTTTGTCCTGAATTTCAGGAATGTATTTGCCGATGGTGTCGTTCAAGCGAAGCTGGCCGCGTTCGACCAGGATCATCACGCTGGTCGTGGTCGCGACAACCTTGGTCAGGCTGGCAACGTCGAAGATGGTATCGACCGTCATCTTCTCGACCGCCGGCACGAGCGCCCGGCTGCCGTAAGCTTTGCGAAAAACGATCTTCCCCTTGTGCCCGACAAGAACGACCGCGCCCGGCAGCTTTTTATCGGCGATGTCTTTTTCAACCAGCGCGTCGATCCGGTTCAATTTTTCGGCGGACATGCCGGCGGTTTGCGGCGGCGCTACCGGAAGGTTTTGGGCATAAGAATAGCCACAGAGAACACAGAGAACACAGAGGAGTTTGAGAAAAGATCTTGAGGGAAATGGAAATAAGAAAGGTAGTGATTTAATACTCTTCATTATCAGGCCAGAATTTAAATTGCCACTAGCTTTAGCTAGTGGTCAGAATACAAGTGATTATCCCGGCTTTAGCCGAAATTTGGGCTGAAGCCCTATTTACTTTTAAGGAATTTACCCACTAGCTAAAGCTAGTGGCAATTTATTAAGAACCGAAGATCTCTATTCCCTATTCCCTATTTACTTCGCCCTTGATCTTTGCGCCTTGGCTTCTTTTTCCTCGGCAAAGCTTTCATGGCAAAGTTGGACAAAAGTCTGGGCGATGGGCGAAAAATATCCGCCGCGGAGGCGCGCCAGCCCGAGTTCCCAGTTAATTTCAGCACCCTCGATCCACCACGAGACCAGTTTGCCGTTATCGACCTCATTTTTGATGACCCGCAGCCCGGCAATTCCGACGCCCATATTGCTCGCCACCATCTGGTTAATGGCCAACTGGCGGCTGAGTTCCATTATTACGTTTGGCTTGACCCCGGCATCGGCGAAAAATTTATCGATCCGGCGGCGCGTATTCCCGCCGTGCTCGCCCAGGATAAGATTTTCGTTGGCCAGCGCCGCCGCGCTGATCACGCGTTTTTTGGCCAGCGGATGACTGGGGTGCGCGATGGCCACTATTTCGTCGCCGATCAGGAGCTCGGACAAAATATTCTGCGCCTCGATGGGCAGCGAAACAAAAGCCACATCCAGGTCGCCCGCCAGAATTTTTTGCTCCAGCGCCTCGCTCGTGCCGGAAAATACGGTGATATCGGCCTTTGGATACTGGCGGTTGAGCGTGCTCAGGATCTGCGGCAGCGGATCGGCGGCAAAAGTAGCCGAAGCCGTCCCGATGCGCAGCCTGCCGTGCTCCGCCCCATGTGCTTCGGAGATCTGCGCCAGTGCCGCGTCATGCTCGCGAAGTATCTTTCGCGCGCGTTCCAGGAGTATCTCTCCCGCCTGCGTCAATATCACCCGGCGCGGGGTGCGGGTAAAGAGCGGCATGCCGATCTCGTTCTCTAACTGCCGGATCTGCATTGAGATAGCAGCCTGAGTAACGTTGACCTGGCGCGCTCCTGCCGTAAAGGTACGTGTCTCAGCTATAGCCACGAAAGCCCTGATCTGTCGGATTTCCATATATCACTAATAGTTATTGCACAGATAAAATCTTTTAATTTTCATTATATGTCAAGTGCCGTTAGAATAGGAACAAATTTTTTAACGAGTAAAGAGGTTGGTGGATTCACCAGTTTAAATGCCGGGCCGTCAGGAAAAAAAGAAAAAAAGCCGTTCTATTCTCAAACCAAATCGTATCTATCTGGGTGTGGACGGCGGCGGCACCTCCACCCGGGCAGTTCTCATAGATCAGGATCAAAACCAGGTCAGCGAAGGCACAGGGGGCGCTTCGAACCCCTTGCGGGTCGGTGTGGAAGTAGCCGTGGAGCATATCTGCCAGGCGATCGACCAGGCCTGTGACCGCGCCGATCTGAGCCGGGCGGACATTGTCGCCGCCGAATTTGGCATTGCCGGGGTGCGGCGCGAAGACCTGCGGCTTTCGCTGAAAAACCGGCTGCTCAAAGAGATGGCGACCAAAACGCTGGACGTCGTCCCCGATACCGAGATCGCCCTGTATGGCGCGACCGAAGGAAAAGCCGGGCTGGTGGTCATCGCCGGGACCGGTTCTAACTGCCTGGGCCAAAACGAAAAGGGCGAACGCGCCAACGCGGGCGGCTGGGGGCCGCTGGCGGGTGATGAGGGCGGAGCGGCCGGGATCGCGCGGCGGGCGCTGCAATCCATCGCCAAGGCCTTTGACGGGCGTGCTAAGCCCACGGTGCTGAGCGAAAAGGCGGTGCAGTATTTTCGCGTGCAAAATGTCGAGGACGTCGGGACCGCGATCTACGGCGCGAATATGACCAATGAACGGATCGCGGGTTTTGCGCGCTATGTGATAGAAGCGGCCAAAGAGGGCGACAAGGTCGCGGTCGAGTTGATAAAAGAGGCCGGGCGCGAACTGGGCATTGCCGCCATCGCCGTGGTGGAAAAATTAAAACTGCAAAAGAGCAAGTTTGTGGTGTCTTATGTCGGCGGAATCTTTAACGCGGGGGACCTGCTGTTAAAGCCTCTGCTGGAAACTATCCGAACCGCGGCGCCTAAGGCTTTTCTCGCACCGCCGAAATTTCCGCCGGTCGTGGCCGCGGCAAAAATGGCGTTCAGACATGCGAATGGGAAATAAACTGTAGCGCCAGCGTCCCGCTGGCTGTCGTGAGTGCGTCTCGCGCTCACATCGGAGCAAAGACGGTGGGCGGGACGCCCCCCGGACAGCCGCCGAGACGGCAGCGCTACTCAAAAAGCGTCGGGTTTAACCGGTGTGATTTGGATTCGCGCCAATACTTAACTAAGATAATACCTGGATGAAAAAAGCTTTATATATTTTCCTGCTGACGGCGGCGATGGTTGTTACCGCTGCTGCGCAGATCGATTTTGACGAACCGAAATGGACAAAATTTGAACCGCCGAAAGAAGAGTTCAGCATTAATTTCCCCTCGCCTAATGTCATCAGCAGTCGTTTCGATGCGGAAGGAGTGATCAGCGGACAGTATCGCGCCGTGGTGAGCAAAACCTTCTTCACGGTATTTTCCGAAAGCAAAAACCCCGAGCCGTTTCTCCGGCAGCTTGTGTCGCTGGCCGCGGAAGCGCCTGCTCCAAGCGAGATCGAGATCGACGGTATCAAAGGCCAGCGCTACGACTTTAAAGGCACCGACGATTTCGAGCATTCTTTTATCGCCATCCAGGGGCCGGTAAATTTTTACGTCTTTGACGTCATCAGTGAAACCCGTAGCAATCCGATGATCGAAGAATTTTTGGGTTCCGTAAAACTGAACCGTCAGATCGAGAACCCGGAAAAACCCGCCTCTTCCGCGACCTCTCCAAACTCTGCCGCCAAAAGCGATATTCTAAAATCACCGCCTGCCGCCTGGGCCCGCGCCGGCGGGTCTGCCGCTGAAATGGGACGCGCGCCGCAGCCGTTGGACACGGTGGCGCCGCCAAAATACGCCAAGGTCGACAGCCCGGTGGCTATCCTGGCAAAACCGCAGCCGAATTACACACAGCTGGCACGGCAATTCCAGTTATTGGGAACCGTAAAGCTGCGTGTTACCTTTGAAAAAAATAGCGAGATCGGAAGTATAACGGTCCTCTCAAAATTACCGCTTGGTTTGACTCAGAACGCGATCAGCTCTGCCAGGCAGATCAAATTTTCGCCGGCGATGCGTAAAGGCGAGCCTTATGCTGTCGCCAAAGTGGTCGAATATAATTTCGTACTTTATTAATGTTGCCAATAACCGAACAGGAAAATCCAAACACTTCGCGTATCGACCAAATGGATACGCTGGGCGCGCTTCGCCTGATCAACAATGAAGATAAGCTGGTGGCTGAGGCGGTGGAAAAAGTGCTGCCCGAACTGGCCTGGGCGACCGACCGCATTGTCGAACGCCTGCAGAACGGCGGCCATCTTTTTTATATCGGTACGGGAACGAGCGGGCGTTTGGGTGTGCTGGATGCTTCGGAAATACCGCCGACCTTTGGCGTTTCTCCGGAGCTGGTGCAGGGCGTGATCGCCGGTGGTTACGATGCGCTGTACAAAGCCACCGAATCTACCGAAGACGACCGCGAGGCAGGCGCGCGCGACCTGCAGCTTCGCGGCATCACGGCAAATGATGCCCTGGTCGGAATTGCCGCTTCGGGCCGGACGCCTTATACCAACGGCGCGGTCGAATTTGCCCGCCGGCTGGGATGTTTTACCGCCGGGTTGACCTGCGTGCCCGATTCGGAGCTGACAAAAACGGCTGAGATAGCGATCGTTCCCTATGTCGGCGCGGAAGCCATCACCGGTTCGACCCGGATGAAAGCAGGCACGGCGCAGAAATTGGTCCTGAATATGATCTCGACCGTGGCCATGATACGCCTTGGCTATGTGAAGGGTAATCGGATGACCAATATGCGCTCGTCCAATGAAAAACTAAAGGACCGCAGCGTGCGTATCTTAATGGCCGAAGCAGGTTTGGATGAAGACGCCGCCCGTGCCCGCCTGGCCGAAGGAACCGGCGACCTGCGCGTAGCGGTGGTCATGATCCACGCCAATGCCACCCGCGACGAGGCCGAACGCGCGCTGATAGCAAATAATTTCGTGATCGAAAAAGCGATCACTTCTCTTCAGAAGAAGTAATAGGTTTAAATGCGCTTATGTTCGGCGCTTTGAAGAGCGGTTGAAGTCAAAAAGTAACGGGTCAATACCGGGAACGCAGTGACCGGCTAGTGATACAACTGGTTTGTTAAATCTTTATCGGTAAATAGGGTGGTAAAGTTTTATGCCGGAAGCCGGTCACTATGTTCCCGGTACTGACTTCATTACGATAATCATCTATTTCATTTATGGGCAACGCTGATAAAAATTAGACACTAATGCAAACACTTGACCTCATTATTATCTTCGGCTACCTCATCGGCGTGACGCTGTTCGGCGTTTGGTTTTCGGGGAAGCAGGAAACGACCGAAGATTATTTTGTCGGTGACCGCAGCGTTCCCTGGTGGGCGATCGCGGCTTCGATCGTCGCCACGGAAACGTCGACCATTACCTTTATCTCCGTGCCCGGCATCGCTTTTTCCAAGGGCGGCAATTTCCAGTTTTTGCAGATCGTTTTCGGCTATATGCTTGGCCGGGTGGTCATTTCCGTGCTCTTTATCCCGCTTTATTTCAAGGGCGAACTGCTGACCGTGTACCAGTTGCTGGGCGAGCGTTTCGGCTCGAAGGTAAAGATGCTGGCCTCGGCGCTTTTTGTGGTGATGCGCAACATTGCCGACGGAATCCGTCTACTATTAACGGCGATAGTTTTGGCGGCGGTCTATACCGCGTTTCAACCGCAGACGAATACGGAGCTTGTTGTGGTGGGCTCGATCATCCTGCTGGGCGTGATAATGATAATTTTCACGTACTACGGCGGGATGGAAGCGGTCATCTGGGTCGAGGTGGTGCAGCTGGGGATATATATCGGCGGCGCGGTCGCCGCGGCGATCGTGATCGCCAACCAGGTGCAGGGCGGTTTTGGCGGGGCGGTAGCCATCGGCGAACAATTTAGTAAATTCAGCCTGTTTGATTTTTCGCTGGATATGACAAAGACCTATACATTTTGGGCCGGCCTGCTGGGCGGATGTTTTTTGACAATGTCCACGCACGGCACCGATCAGTATCTGGTCCAGCGCTATCTCTGCACGGACAAAGCCAGCCGCGCTTCGTTCGCGCTGCTTTCGAGCGGCGCCGTTATACTGGCCCAGTTTATCGGGTTCCTCTTTATCGGCGTGCTGCTCTTTGCTTACTATCAACCGTACGCTTCGCCCGAATACGTTAATGCGACGGGCGCGTTTCCTTTTACTGGCGGCGACAAGGTTTTCCCTGATTTTATTACGCAGCATATGCCTTCGGGTTTAAGCGGGCTGGTGGTGGCGGCGATCTTTGCCGCGGCGCTTTCGTCGTCGCTAAATTCGATCGCGGCAACCTTTGTGCAGGATCTGTATAAGCCGTTCAAACCCGGCCGCGAAGATAAGCATTACCTGCGCGTATCGCACTGGCTGACGCTCGGCGTCGGCGTTGTGCAGATCGCCGTCGCGCTGGTGCTGATGAAAACCAATTCGTCCGCGCTTAGCAGTGCATTGTCGGTCGCTTCGCTTATCAACGGGCCGATACTGGGAGTTTTCCTGATCGGCACGTTCTTAAAAAGAGTTCGCGAAATCCATGCCCTGATCGGAATGGGGGCCAGCATAATCTTAATGCTTTATATTTTATTTGGAACCAAGATCGCCTGGACGTGGTACGCGCTGATCGGAAGCCTGACCACTTTCATTGTTGCCTGGCTGGCCAGTTTAATAATTCGTGAAAAAGAAACTTTGATCGTTGAGAATTAATAAGGCGCTGCCCATAATTCGTCAACCTTCAATTCGAAACTAAAATGTGGTGGTTGATTTTCGTGTGATTCGTGGTTAATTTTCGTAAGTTTTACCACGAATAACACTAAACGCACGAAATGTATTGCTCATCAAGGCAATCTTATTTCTTTTATAGGCAACGCCAATTACTAATTAAATTATGACTATTTTTCGCAGATCGTTTTCATTAGCCGTCCTCATCCTGGTATTTGTCAGTTGCATACCTGCACAGAAGGGGCCCGCGCAGAATAATAAATTCAGCGGGCGATTCGAGATCCCTGAAGAGTCATGGAAATGGGCGGATAAACAGCTCAGGAAAATGACGATCGAGGAAAAGATCGGGCAGACGCTGAGCCTCGGCATCAACGCGCGTTACTACAATCAGGAACGCGAAAATTTCAAAGAGCTCCGGCGGCAGGTGGTGGAAAACAAGATCGGCGGGATCATTCTTTTTGCCGGGCCGGTCTATGAATCGGTGCATATCGTCAACCGCATGCAGGCGCTGGCAAAATATCCGCTGCTCATATCCGCGGATTTTGAAACCGGCGTGGGAATGCGTTTTGAAGACACGACGAATTTTCCCTGGACGATGGCCGTGGGCGCGACCGGCGATCCGGAACTCGCCCGCCGGCAGGGGCTGATCGTCGCCCGCGAGTCGCGCGCGATGGGCGTATATCACATCTTTGCGCCGGTTGCCGATATCAATAATAACCCTGACAATCCGGTGATCAACGTGCGTTCGTATGGCGAAGATCCGCAGGCAGTGGCAAAATTCGTGACCGCCTTTTCCGAAGGGCTGCAGGCAGGCGGCGTGCTGGCCACCGCAAAACATTTTCCCGGCCACGGCGATACCGCGGTAGATTCGCATCGCGGTTTGCCGAGCATCGATCACTCACGCGAGCAGTTGGAAAAAACCGAACTGATACCCTTTCGCGCGCTGGTAGATTCGGGCATCGGCTCCGTCATGGTGGCGCATATCGCGCTGCCCAAAATTGACCCGACCCAGATCAAGCCGCTCGCTAATCCCGATCAGCAAATGGATGTGGAACAGGGCGCGGAAGTTATCACCGAAGCGACCTCGGTTCCCTCTACGCTTTCGTCCACCATCATCGGACAGATCCTGCGCAAGGACATGCATTTTAACGGGCTGGTGGTGACCGATGCGCTCAGCATGAGCGGGCTGACGCTTTATGTTCACAACGACGAAGGACCGGCGCGGGCATTCATGGCCGGCGCAGATCTGCTGCTAAAACCGGTGGATATCGACGCCGCTATCCGTGGAATGAAAGCGGCGGTAAAGTCAGGCCAGATAACCGAAGCGCGGCTCGATGAATCGGTGCGAAAAATAATGGCAGTCAAACATCACCTGGGCCTGGTAAAAAATCGCATCGCCCCGCTGGAAGGCATCGATTCGGTGGTGTCGAGCAATGAAACGCAAAAACTTGCCGAGGAAATTGCGCGTCGCGCTATTACGCTGGTGCGGGATGAGAACAAGATGATTCCGCTCAAAAATATCGAAGGTAAAAAAGTATTTCTGCTGGCGCTTTCAAACGGCGAGGACCGCAACTTTGTCTCCGCCAGCCTGTCGGCTTCTCTGCGCGCGGGCGGCGTAAAACTCGAGGTCGGCGTGCTCGATGCGCGCTCGACACCGGAAGAAGCGCGGGCCGCGCTCGCCAAGGCGGAAAAAGCCGATATTGTGATCGCCGGGCTTTATGGACGGGTGCGTTCGGGTGCGAAAAACAGCACCGGCCTGCCGGAAGCGGGCTCCGATGCGCTGAAAAAGCTTTTACAAACGGACAAGCCGGTGATCGGGATCAGCTTTGGCAACCCGTATTTTCTTAACACGTTCCCGAATATGAAAACTTATATGGTGGCCTACGGGGATATGACGATGCTGCAGCGCGCTTCAGGGGCGGCAATACTGGGAAAACAGGACATCACCGGCAGACTGCCGATCTCTTTGCCCGGGCTGGCACCGCGAGGAACTGGTATACAGTTGAAAGCCATCGGTAAATAGTTATGGAGCGCGGGCATCCCTGCCCGCACGAACGCGCGGCGTTCGATCGACCCGGTCGCTACGGCTCTCGGTTCTGACAAGAGAGAACCACCCCGTCCCGCGAAGCGCGTGCCACCCCTCCTTTGTAAGGAGGGGAGTTTAGGAAAACCCCTCGCTACCGCTTCGGGTTCTGACCTCATACTCGATATCCTGAATTGTTTGTTGCGGCGGAAGAATTGCGCGGCGGCGACCCTTGAAAGGGTCTGCCGGGAGTTTTACACGTTTAGTCCGATTCGCTTCTGTCTACAGCCTGCCCGCGGGTTGCAGGAACCGGAACGAAGGCCCCGCGGCGGCCGGCCCGATTTGATCTTTCGCCGGCGCGACGAGCGGCGCACAGGCTAGCTTTAATTTCGTATGTCACCGGGACGACACTAAAGCAATGCTCCCGATTCAGATCCCGGTGGTTTAAACGGCCTACCGGGCGAGGACGGCGTGCTCACGCGGCTTAACCGCAGTCAACACTTCCGACCGCAACGTTTGTGAGAGTAAATCATTGTTTGGTTTTTGGCGAGAGAGGATTTTAAGAGTTCACAGAGTTTCGTGTTTTTAGTGTGATTCGTGGTTAAGCTTTTACGATCTTTAAGAATTAACCACGAATCACACGAAATATACGAAGGAAGAAACCCGGTCGCTACGGCTCCCGGTTCTGACCTCATTACCGATTACAGGCCGCTGAACTATTCACTATTCATTTGACCCGCCCAGGCGCTCGACATCCAGAACTCCGGGAACTTTCTTTACCGACTGAATAACTTTCTCGAGATGCTTCAGGTCGAAAACTTCCACGGTCACCTCGATTTCGCCCTGGTCATTGGAAACGCGGGCCTGCGCGTTGCGGATACCGGTCTTGATATCGGCGATGCTGCCGGTGATATCGGCGATCATACCGGTACGGTTCTCGGTGATCGCCAGCAGCCGCACGGCAAAGGCTTCCTTGTCTTCCTTACCCGCCCACTCGACCGACACGATGCGGTCTTTATTCACCATCAACTGCTTAACATTTTTACACAACTTATTGTGAACGACGATGCCTTTGCCCAGCGAGATATAACCGACGATCGGCTCGCCCCGCAGCGGGTTGCAGCAGCGCGCGCGGGTGATCAGCATGTTGCCGACGCCTGAAACGACGATCGCGTCTTCGCCCAAACCGACCATTTTCTTGACGGCCTTGACGCCGCTTTGAAACATGGTTTCTTTCTTTTGCTCGGGGTCCATCTCGGCAAATTTTTCCGCGCCCAGGTATTTCTGGATAATGTTGCGCGGGATGATCTTGCCGTAACCGATCGACGCCAGCAGGTCCTCGGTGCGGCCAAGCCCGTATTCGTTGGCGATGGTCTTTAACTGCCCGTCCGGGTCCTGCAGCATTTTTTTCGGCTTGATCTGAAAACGGTCGGCTTCTTTTTCCAAAAGCTTGCGTCCCATTTCGATCGACTCGCTGCGCTGCTGCTCGGAGATCCAATGCCGGATGCGGTTGCGCGCGCGCGAGGTGACCACGTGGCCCAGCCAGTCTCGCGACGGGTGGCTGTCGGCTTTGGTCATGATCTCGATCACGTCGCCGTTTTGTATCTCGG
The DNA here is from genome assembly GCA_035995185.1 of Pyrinomonadaceae bacterium. Classification (GTDB taxonomy): domain Bacteria; phylum Acidobacteriota; class Blastocatellia; order Pyrinomonadales; family Pyrinomonadaceae; genus DASYKT01. Next base: position 31,911 of record DASYKT010000034.1, on the reverse strand, counting down.
TCCGCAGCGGCACTATGCGGCCGTTTATTTTAGCGCCGGTACAAGTGTCGCCGACCTGCGAGTGGATGGCGTAGGCAAAATCGAGCGTAGTGGCGCCGCGCGGCAGCTGGATGATCTTGCCCATCGGGGTAAAGGCGTAGACGTCTTTCGGATAAAGATCGAGCTTTAAGGATTCGATGAATTCCTGCGAATCTTTTATGTCCTCGCCCGCCTCGACCAGCGGCATCAGCAGCTTTTCGATCTTGTCGCGCAATTGATTGAGCGAATCGTCATCGTCGCGCGTGCCGAGCTTGTTGTCCTTATATTTCCAGTGCGCGGCAACGCCTTCCTCGGCGATGCGGTGCATCTCTTCCGTGCGTATCTGCACTTCGAAGGACTGGGTGCCCTCGCCGACGACCGAGGTATGAAGCGACTGGTACATGTTATCGCGCGGCATCGCGATCCAGTCCTTGAAACGCTCAGGGACGGGGATCCATATGTCATGAATAACGCCGAGCACGGAATAGCAGTATTTTTTATCGTCCGGGGTGATAATGCGGGCGGCCACCAGGTCGTAGACCTGTTCGATATCGAGCTTGCGTTTTTTTAGTTTTCGCCAGAGAGAAAAAAGACGTTTGATGCGGCCTTCGATATGGACAAAAGGAATACCCGCTTCTCTGAGATTTTCTTCGATGGTCTGGGTTATCTTGTCGAGCGCTTCTTCGAGCTCCGGCCGGCGCTTTTCCATTTCCGTGTTCAGCTGCTCGTATTCTTCCGGGTAGAGGTTGCGGAACGAAAGGTCTTCGAGCTCGCTGCGGATCTTACCCATGCCGAGGCGATGCGCGATCGGGGCGTAAATTTCCAGCGTTTCCAGCGAAATGCGCTTGCGCTTCTCAGTGCTGAGAAACTCCATGGTGCGCATGTTATGCAGGCGGTCGGCCAGCTTGACCAGCACCACCCGGACGTCCGTGATCATGGCCAGCACCATCTTGCGAACGTTCTCGGCCTGCTGTTCTTCTTTAGAAAGATCGCTGATATGGGCGATCTTGGTCAGTCCGTCTACCAGCAGCGTGATCTCGTCGCCGAACTGTTTCTTGATGGTGTCCAGATCGACCAGCGTATCTTCGACCACATCGTGCAGCAGCCCGGTGGCGATCACCGTTTCGTCCAGCCGCATATCGGCCAGGATATTCGAAACCTCCAGCGGGTGAACCAGGTAGGGCTCGCCCGACGCGCGCTTTTGGCCGCGATGGTGCATGGCGGAAAACAGGTACGCCCCGCGGATCAATTCCAGATTCGCGTTGGGGTGGTTTTCCGAAACCTTGCCGATGATCTCTTCGATACGGATCATGATCGTTCCTGACAAAGTATCACGCAAAAGGAAAGGTGACACTCAATCTATTGTAGTTGAGTATCACCTTTGCGCGAAAGTTGAACGTTAAAAACTATTTGGCAGTATTAGCCGCGGAGTTGCTGTCGCTCTTACTGCTCTTCGCATCTTCGGCAGCCTTGCGGCGCAGTTCTTTTTCGTCGTCTATGCTCTTGCGAATTCCGGCCAGCTCGAGAAAGTGGGCGCGCGCGCCATCGGACTCTTTCTTAAAGCTGTCCTTGTCCGCCGCCCGTCCGTCCATTTCCGCCAGGCGCGAGCTCTGGACCAGCAAGCTGGTCTTGTACGACCAGGCCGACTCGAATTTCTTGACCAATTCATTCAGGTCATTGAGATCCTTATCGCTCGTCGTTTTAATATCGACGCTTTTTGCGTTTTTGGACTTGTCGCTTTCCAGCGCCAAAGCTTTATCGATATAACCCATTCCCTCGGCGATACATCGTTTCAGCTTTTCATAATCCTCGACATTAGCCGGTTTGGTGAACACGAATTCGGCCTTGTCGCCTTTTTCCACCGTCTTTTTGACCGGTTCGATATCGCTGATCTCATTGGCACAGGTGTTGTCCTTGGCCGCCAGTGACGTATAGGCCTCGGCGCGCTGGTCGTCAGGAACGCCTTCCTGGGTGGTGCGGTCCGTCAGCCATTTCAGCGCATCTTCCTTACGGCCCATTGTTTCGAGCAAGCTGGCCACCGCTTTGAAAGAGGAGCTGTCGGCGGGCTCGGCTTTTAACACGTCCTTGTATACGCCGATGGCTTCGTCGGCCTTGGCGACCTGCGAACGGTCAGCCGCATACTCGGAGTGGAGCGTTCTGGCCAGAAAAAGACGGGCTTGTTTCTGGCTGGGGTCCAGTTCCATCGCGCTGCGAAAACGTTTTTCCGCTTCGGCGTAGTTTCGGTCCTTATAGGCTTTCGCCCCTTCTATCAGGTCTCTTCTGGCAAATATGCTGTTAATGGGCCCGCAGGCAGATAACCCCAGCACAATGGCAGATAATAAAATTATTATTCCCAAACGAGAAAATCTCATTGTTCAAACTCCGTCCTTAGCCCGCAGCGGCCGTCCCCTAGATCAAAACGGCCGCCGCGTTTATTAATATAGCTTTTTATTGTTCAGGCAGGTCGTCGATCTGCAATCCGATCGGGCTTGCGCCTGCCCCTTTGACAGCGTCTATAACCTTCACGACTTCACCATACCGGACGAGGCGAGGAGCTTTCATAAACACAGTTTTTTCTACCTCGTTGGTATTTTCCTTGAAAACCCCGTTGGATTCCCTGTCTTTGAAGATCTGCGACAGGCGATTCGCCAGCAAGCTCGGATCGGAAACATCGCCCAGGTCTTCCTGGTTGAGTTTCAGTTTTCTCTCCGGCCCGTTGATGGAGATCACCAGTGTCAAAGGATTCGGCTTAGGTTTGTTCTGCTGGTCTTCGGGTTTGGGTTCCGCCGGGACCTGAGCCTGGAAACGGCTCGGTTTGAGCGGCGAAATAACCATGAAGATGATCAGCAGCACCAAAAGCACGTCGATCAGCGGCGTCACGTTGATGTACGGAACTGCCCCTTCGTTATCTGAAGAGGATGCACTCATCGCCATAATTCAAAACTCCCTTTCAAAAGATCGGCTATTTAGGTAGCCGATTTTGATCCTTTTTTCTTATCGGCGACCAATCCGATCTTGTCCACATCCTGCTTGCGAATGACATTGATGGCATCCACGAGGCTGCCGTAATCGATGCCGACGCCGGCCTTGATATAGACGATCTTGTTTTCCTTGGTCTTGCTTTCCGTCAATTTTTTGACCTTTTCACCGAGTACTTCGCGTGAAAGCGGCCCTTCTTTACCGATATAAAATTGGTCATTATTCGGAATAGAAATGACTACCGAGCCGTCCTTGGTGATGTTCGCATCCTCCTCGGGAAACTCGTTGTCGCGCGGTAAATTGACGGTCACCCCCTGCTGCAGCAGGGGCGTGATCACCATAAAGATGATCAGCAACACCAGCATAATATCCACCATTGGAGTGACGTTTATTTCAGAGTTAAATTCCCCTGTACCGCCAGTGCTCATGCCCATAGCTTAATATCTCCTAAAATCCAAAGTGTTATTAGCCGTTATGACTTTTTCAACTGTTTCGTGCGCTGCTTGATAAAGAAGTCGATCAATTCCGAAGAAGAGTTGTCCATCTCGACCACGAAGCCGCCCACCTTATTGGTGAAATAGTTAAAGAGCCACACCGCCGGCACTGCCACCGCGATACCGAACGCCGTTGTGATCAGCGCTTCCGAGATACCGCCCGCAACCGCGCCGATACCGGCCGATTCGTTGAGCCTCATGCTCTGGAACGCGTTGATGATACCGATAACCGTTCCGAACAGTCCCACGAAGGGAGCGGTCGAACCGATGGTCGCGAGGGCCGAAAGGCCGCGTCTGAGTTCGGTGTTCTTAATGGCTACGGCACGCTGCAGGGCGCGTTTCGAGGATTCCAGCTCATCGTGGAGCTCCGGATTCTCTTCGTGCGATTTGAATTCCTGCAAACCCGAAGCGACGACCATCGCCAGGTGCGAAGCTTTGTGCTTGTCGCTGATGTTGATGGCTTCTTCGATCTGGTTGTTCTTTAAAGCCTGGGCGACGCGCGGAGCGAATTGACGCGATTGCGTTCTCGCCTTGTTGAAGGTCATCATGCGCTCAACAGCGATGGCGATCATATAGATCGACATGATGATAAGAGTGATAACCACGATCCATCCCGGAATGGTTAAACTTCTAACTGCATCGTACAGCGTAAAATGAAACTGCTCCTCAGCTAGAAGAAATAGGTTGGTTAAGAAAGTCATTGTTGCTCCTCCAAAAAAATTAAGAAAATTGATTGCTTTACTAAAAAACGCTATTCGTCAGCGAGAGCGGCCGCGGACGACCGCTCTCGCCGGATGTTTGAAATATATCGTCAGATAAAAACCTTTTACTGGAAGTTATAAACGATAATTCCCGAAACCTTGACCGCCACACCGGAAAGCAGCGTCGGCTTGAACTTTGCACCGCGCGCAGCCTGTGCCGCAACCGGTTTCAGCAAAGGATGGCCGCTGGTAGCTACCGCCGAAATGACGTTGCCCGCTTCATCGATGGTCACCTGAACGCTGACCGCACCCGAAGCGCCCACGGCTTTGGCCGTCGGCGGGTAGGCAGGTTTAGGCAAGCTGATGGCGCTGCCGTTGATCACACCCTTGGATACGATCCTCGGAACGGGCGGCTTGGTCGGCGGCGGGGGCGGGGGCGCGTCGGCGTCGTCTGTCGCCGGCCCGGTGCCTCCCGGAACTCCTCCCGGAACTCCTCCGGCAATTCCCGGCCCGGTCGGGCCTTTCGGCGCGGCTGAGTTATCGGTGTCCGAATTGCTGATGACGATCTGCTGGTCGATAGGGCGTGCCTTATTCACCAGTTTTTCGGTTGAAGGTTTAGGGGGTATGTCCGGCGGCTGCTCCATTATGTTCGCGATGTTTTCTTTTCGCGTCGGCAGATCTTCCGCCTTTTTCTCAGGCTGTTTTTCCGGCGGCGGCGGCGCGTCTTCCGGAAGCGGGACCGGGGCCACCAAAGTGGACAGCTCCAGGTCGTCGCCTGTCAGCACCGAGTCGTTTGCTTTAACGATCAAACTCCACAGGTAGGCGAACATCAGTACGCTGAAGATCGCTACTGCGAAGAGGATGATAAAGCTTAACGAGCGGCGCGATGCCTGCTTATTACCTCTTGATTCAACTAGTTGATCTAACATAGTTTATATTTATCCTCCCTTTTCCGGTGCCAATGGTTCAAGGGTCACGAAAAATTTATAATTGCGTATTCAATAAACAAAAAACCACTTTATTCCGCTAATATTTGGCTAATACTTAGATGCCAAAACAAAGATCAGCGGTGCATAACAATCGGTCGTCTCATGTCTCATGCTGAATTTTCATCAAGCGAGGAAAAACAGAAAATTACCAGCCCTGATGTGTCTGCAGGAATACAAAGAACTACCGTATTCCGTGTGATACACACCAAAAGAAAACCTATTAAAATTTGACCAGCAACGAAGAAAGTCTAAGTTTTTGTATACTGAAAGTCAAGAGAAAACTTGCACTTTCATCAAGGTTCCTTATACTTTTTTGCCTTGTCCCGTTACAGCTAAGTTACATCTTTACAGCAACAAAGCAAAATGAGAGAAACGCGGGTCTTCCGCACCTCTCTCATTAATGGAACTTCCTTTATATCCCTTGCTCAAACCCTGCTGAAACCCCCGCTCAAACTTTGCTCAAATTAAACCGTTATGGCCGCTGCCGCACGACCGAGCGGCGCGATGAAGAGGCAAAACTCTCGACCTTTTTCACCTGCGGGGCGGACAATTTGGCCGTTCCCAGCTTTTTCTGCCACCAGATGGCTATTGGGCTGGCGATGGCAACCGTGGAATAAGTTCCCATCGTGACGCCGACCAGCAGCGCCAGCGAAAAGCTGCGCAGAACTTCCCCGCCGAAAACGACCAGCGCGATCACCGACAGCAGCACCAAACCCGCGGTGATGATCGTCCGCGAAAGCGTCTGGTTAATAGAGTCGTTAGTGATCTTGTAAAGTGAATCGCTGCGGTTGGTGGCCAGGTTTTCCCTGATGCGGTCAAAAATAACGATCGAGTCGTTGACCGAAAATCCGACGATGGTCAAAAGGGCCGCGATGACCGTCAAATTTATTTCCCATTGAAAAATGGAAAAGAACGCCAGCACCATCAGGATATCGTGAAAGACCGCGATAACCGCGCCCGCCGCATACGTCCAGTCATAGCGAAACGCGATGAACAACAAGATGCCGACCAGACCGAGCAGCGTGGCGGAAACCGCCTGAATGCGAAGTTGGGCGCCGGCTACGGGTCCGACCCATTCGGTCCCGACGATCTTATAAGCTGCGGAAGGGTCATCCGCGAGAGTGGCGGTGGCGGCAGTTTCCGGGCCGAATGTGTCCAGCGCCTGTTTTACTTTTTCCCGGCGGCTTTGGATCTGCGACTGGTCGGCTACCTGTCCGTCCGCGGTTTGGCCTTCACCTTCGGCGATGGGGACCTTGATCAGTACTTCATCGGTCTTATCGGTGGAAGACTGCAGGACTGCATCGTTAATGCCCACGGTCTGCAAGGCCGCGCGGATAGCGTCGTCAGCCGGTTTCTCCCGAAACTTCGAGGTAACGACCGTCCCGCCCTTGAAATCGACACCCATATTGAAGGATGAAGTTCCTCCGGGCGATAATTCCCTGGCGGCGGTCGAAACCAGACCCGCCAACATTACCAAAACAGAAATATAGATGAAGAATTTTCTTCTCCCCATCCAGTCGAACTTTACGTCTTTAAAAAACTCAATCATTTTTATTAGTCCGAAGAGTCTGTAGAGTCTTGAGCGTCGGGAGTCAATCGTCCATTCCGACTCATGACTCTCCAGACTCTCTGGACTCTTGACTCATTATTAGATGCTTAATTTCTCAACCACGCGCTTGCCGCCTAAGTGCCACATAAAGATCGTGCGCGATACGAACACCGCGGTGAACAGGTTGATCAGCAACCCGAGGATCAGCGTGATCGCAAATCCGCGTACCTGGCTCGACGGGCTCGTCGCCAGGATCAGCGAAGAGATGATCGTGGTGATGTGCGTGTCGATAATAGTTATAAATGCTCTTTCAAACCCGACCTTGACGGATTCCGGGACCGTCAGGCCCAGCCGCAGTTCTTCCCTGATACGCTCAAAAATAAGCACGTTGGAGTCGACCGCCATACCGATGCCCAGGATCAGTCCCGCGATACCCGGCAGCGTCAGCGTAAAGCCGAACATTACCAGCGCCGCTATCGTCAGCAGCATATTCAAAACCAGCGCCACCACCGCGTTCACGCCGGAACCGCGGTAATAGACCAGCATAAATACGACCACCAGCGCCAGCCCGCCGAGCGATGCGGCCACCCCGGAGCGGATGGAATCGGCGCCCAGCGACGGTCCGATGGTGCGTTCTTCCTGATAAGAGATCTTGGCCGGCAGCGCGCCCGATTTAAGCGTCAGCACCAGGTCGTCCGACGAAACCTTGGAGAATTTGCCGTCGATCTGTCCCGAATCGAAAATTTGCGATTTGATAAAAGGGGCGCTCTTGACCTGATCGTTAAGCACGACCGCCATGTAGGCGCCGACGTTCTTGCCGGTCCAATCGCCGAATTTTTGGGCGCCGCCGGGTTTTAACGAGAAAGCGATGTGATAATCGTTGCCCCCGGTATTCTGAACGGCCTGCGCGTCGCGCAGTTCGTTACCGTCGATGATCGCCGGGCTTTCCACGACCACCCACTCCTTGGGAACTTTGGCGACGTCGGGCTTGGGCTTATCGGCAGTCTCGTCATCGTCGCGTTCCATCACCGGAATTACCCGGCGATTAGCGGGAACCGTTCCGCCGAGCGATGCCTTGGCGGCTTCTTCGGTCGGATAGCCGGTCCTCGGCTGCGGATTGCTGGCGCCCACTACTTTCATCAATTCCAGCCGCGCCTCGGCATTAAGCAATTTCTTGATGCGTTCCGGATCATCGACACCGGGCATCTGCAGCAGCAGCTGGTGATTGGAGGCCGAGCCGTAATCCTGCAGGGTGGGTTCTTTAACGCCCGTGCCGTTTAAACGGCTTTCAATGATCTTATGCGCCTGATCGACCGCCTGTTTGCTAAGCGTCTGCTGCTGTGCGGTCGGCAGCGTCCACGAAATGGTGTTGCCGCTGATAGACTGTGTCCAGTTAACCAGGTCGACCTTTTTCTTCACCGCCTCGACCACTTCCTGGGCTTTCGCGGGGTCGGTCAGATTGATGGTTATCGAATAGGACTTATTGTCGGTGACAGAGGTCGCGTCACTGACCGGCAGCTGAGCTTCTTTAGCCGCATTGAGCGCCGCTTCCTTGTCGTTTTCCGTCAGCCGCTTCAGGTATTCGTCCACCTGGACCTTCATCACCAGGTGCGAACCGCCCCTGAGGTCCAGGCCAAGGTTGATATTCTTGGCCAGATTTCCCTTGATGCCGTCCCAGGTAAAATCCTGCGCGGTCGGCACATGCTCGCGCGGGCCGAAAACAATATAGACGCCGATCAGCGTGATAGCCACGATAATGCCGGTCCTGATCCACAAATTCGTTTTATTCATTGCTGCTAAATAAAGATCGCCTTGTTTTCCCCAAGGCGGTTAAAACCTTAGTTACCTTCCGCTTCAATTCCCGCCACTGCGCCTCGCGCCACTTCGATGATCGATTTATCGGCGCTGCGGATAAAAAAGCTTTTATCGCGGACCTCAACGATCTTACCGATCAACCCGCCGTTGGTGACCACGCGGTCCCCGATCTTCAGGTTGGCGATAAGCTGCGTTAGTTCCTGCTGCTTTTTGCGTTGGGGCATTATCACTAAAAAGTAAAAGATGCCGAATATAAGAATAAGCGGCAGGAACATCGTGATCGTTCCCCAACCGCCGTCACCTTGAAGCATTAGTGCGAAAATACTCATCGTATTGAATTAAGACAAAAGTAAATTATATCCGATAAACAGGGATTTACGAAGCATAGGATGCAATAAATCGACTGCTATGCTGCTTAAATGGCGTTCTCTTCACCGGTGGCGCGTAGTTCGTAAAGAAATTCGCGGCGGAAACGGTCGAATTGACCAAGTTGGATAGATTGCCTTACGCGGCGCATGGTGTCAAGGTAAAAAGCCAGGTTATGGTGCGATAAAAGCGTGGCTGCGAGCATTTCGCCCGCCTGGTAAAGATGCCGTAAATAGCTCCGCGAGTATCGCCCGCAGACAGAGCATGAACAATTGGGGTCGAGCGGCCCCGGGTCACGGACATATTTCGCGTTCCTTATATTTACCTTCCCCCGCGAAGTAAAAGCCTGCCCGGTGCGGCCATTCCGGGTCGGCATTACGCAATCGAACATATCCACGCCGCGGGCCACGGCTTCGACCAGATCTTCGGGCGTGCCGACACCCATTAAATATCGCGGAGCGTCTTCAGGCATCTGCGGAGCGACCGCTTCGATAACATCGTACATCACCGATTTTTCTTCCCCGACGCTGAGTCCCCCGATCGCGTACCCGTCAAAACCGATCTCGACCGTGCGCTGCAAACTTTCTTTTCTCAGATCTAAATGCGCCGCGCCCTGGATGATGCCAAAAAGCGATTGACGGCCGCTGACATTGGGCGGGTCGCAATCGGTATGCAGGCTGCCAGTGTTGGTCGCATTGTAAGGCTCAGGGGCGAGATAGCCCGTATCCATGCCGGCGTCCTGCAATTCGCCAAATTTATTTTTCGACCTTTGTGCCCAGCGCACGGTCAGGTCCAGGCTTTTCTTTGCATCTTCACGGGAAACCTGTCCCGGCGGGCACTCGTCAAAAACCATCACGATCTCCGCTCCCAGCGCCGCCTGTATTTCCATCGAAACTTCCGGCGAGAGAAATTTTAGTTCCCCATCCAGGTGAGAGCGAAACTCGACGCCTTCTTCATTAAGTTTGCGGAGGTCGGTGAGGCTGAAGACCTGAAAGCCGCCCGAATCAGTTAACAATGAACGGTTCCAGCCCGAGAATTTATGAAGCCCGCCCATCGCGCGGATGGTTTCTTCTCCCGGCCGCAGCCAAAGGTGATAGGTGTTTCCCAAAATGATGCGCGCGTCGAGTTCGTTTTCCAGCCACTCCGAACGCACACCCTTGACCGTGCCCTGCGTTCCGACAGGCATAAAAACAGGCGTCTCAATTACAGAACGCCGGGTGCGCAAAATTCCGGTCCGGGCATTACCGTCCTGCCCGGTTACTTTCCAATCAATTGGGTTCATTGGTCCTTATCGTAATGAAGTCAGTACCGGGAACGTAGTGACCGGCTTCCGCATAAAATGGATCATTAGCCGGTCACTACGTTCCCGGTACTGACCCGTTACTTTCTACTGCTTCTACCTACTTTCGCTTTCCGATCAACGACCATATCTGCTCCGAACCGATCGCGGTTTCGGAAGCGACCTTTCCCGATTCATCTATCAGGATCGCCGAAGGGGTGCCGTACATTCCGAGTTTGATCCCGATTTCACCGTCATCATCGATCACGACCGGCGACCGCAAATTCAGCTCGCGATTTTTTTTCGCGTCGCCGCTGGAAAAAACCACCAACTGTACACCGTTGGCTCCTGAGTTTTCCCAGTCTTTTAATTCCGGCAGCATGCGCTGGCAATACGGGCAATCCAATCCCCAAAAAAGCGCCAGCGTTTTTTTGCCGCGGATGATCTCATCGGTAACTTTCCTGCCCTCCGCCGCCGGCAGCTCGAATTCGGGAAGTTCCTCGCCGATCTTCAGATCGTTGGGACTCATCCCGCGCCCGTTTTTCACGTAGCTCAGATCTTCGCCGTTTTCCTTGATCAGATCGACCAGGTCTTTCATAGCGGTGTCGCCCGGGGCCAGGCGGCTGGCGATCAGCCCGCCGGCATTGACCAGCACCGCGGTCGGTGTCCAGCGGACTTTGAAAAGTTCGGCCACTTCCCGCTTGTTTTGCAGCAGGTGTATCTGCCCGCCCAGGCGATACAGCTTCTCTGCGTTTTCTTCCACGCTGCCGGAGCTGACAAAAATAAAATCGACTTTGCCCGCGAGCTCCTCCTGCCATTTTCCGATCTCGGGAAGAAGCGCTTTGCACGGCGCGCAGGTCGGCGAAATAAAAAAGAAAAGCATCGCCCGCCCCGCCGTCATCAACTGCTCGAAGGAAACCGCGCGGCCTTTCATATCGGGCAGTTTAAAATCCGGGGCGACGGCGCCGATCGGCAGCCCTTCGTCGGGCGAGGTCATATGTTCGTGATGAACGTGGCCTGAAGCCGTTGCTTCACTGACCATCTGCAAAGTGTCTATCTCCTGCCGCAGTTCCAACAGCTTCGCCGACATTTCGCGCTGCTTCGCCAGCAAACGGAAAATCAGCGCGATCGCTAAAACACCGATCAGAGATATGAGATATTCCCGGCTGGACCGATCTGAAACCAGGGCCGTAAAGCTTTGGCCGGGTGAAACGCGCCCGGCGATGACCAGAACGGCGGCCGCAAGCATCAGGAAAACATTTCTGAGAATGCTTTTCCTGCCGACCGGTTCGGAATATATCTGGCCAAAACAATGACAATCGGGCGCTTGCCCTTTGGCTATCTGCACCGACATCCCGATGGTAAACACCGTCAGCAGCACCAGCGCGGCGATCCCGCCGTACCAGGCCGAATTTAAAGGGAGCAGCGAGATTGCGATCGCGATTTCCGCCAGCGGCAAAATTATCCCGACTGGTTTAGCCAGCCCTTCCGGGACGCCAAAATCCCGCGCCGCTTTTTCCGAGCCTTCCAGGTCGTACAGCTTCGCGCCGCCGGCGATAAAAAATATCGCGGCGAGAAAGACCCTGATCAAAAGTAAAACTATTTCCATATGCGAAATACGTGATACGTAATACGCGATACGCGGCACGTGATATATCAAGAAGAACGCATTATATACAACGTATTACCTACGACGTATTGCGTATTGCGTATCACGCACTAACGCTTCTTCCGGCCCTTATGCCTTTCCACTAATTTCAGCGGCGAAGCAAAAAATTCAAACTCCTCGCGCAGTTGATTCTCGATATATCTCAGATACGAAAAGTGCAGCCCGCCTTTCCCCCCGCCGGATGTAAATATTACAAAAGTTGGCGGCCTGACTCCCGCCTGGGTCATATACTGCACGTGCAAACGCGCCGCGGTCCCTTTACTGGGTGCCGACGATCCTTGCGGTTGCTTTACATTGCGTTCAAAAAACGCGTTCAGCTTTGAGGTCGGGATACGCTGGTTGCGCGCCTCGCGCGCTTTCGCCGCGAGCGGCAGCAGTTTGGATATGCGCTGGCCGCTCAAGGCGGAGATGGTCACCACCGGGGCAAAATCCAAAAACTTCATTTTCTCGCGCAGGTCTTTTTCATAATAATGGGCCGTGTTGGTTTCTTTATTTTCCAGCACGTCCCATTTATTAACGGCGATTATGATACTACAACCCTCATCGACGGCGTAACCGGCGATAGAGGCGTCCAGGTGCGTCACGCCTTCATCCGCGTCGATCAAAATTATCGCCACGTCCGCGCGTTCCAGGGATTTTCGCGCCATGATCACCGACAGTTTTTCCGCCATCTCGGTCGTCTTGCCCTTGCGGCGGATACCGGCCGTGTCGATCAGCAAAAATCTCTGTTCATCGACAATGATCTCCGTATCGATGGCGTCGCGCGTCGTACCGGCGATCGGCGAAACGATCACGCGTTCTTCGCCCAGCAATTTATTTACCAGCGAAGACTTCCCGACATTCGGCCGGCCGATGATGGCCACCCTGATCGGGCGCTCTTTTTCTTCTTCCGCTTCTTCGGAAAATGACAGCTCTTTGACCAGATCGTCGAGCAGATCGCCGATGCCGATGCCGTGTTCGGATGAAACCGGAAAAATATCGAATCCGAACTGATGAAATTCACCGGCTTCGGCTTCGACCTTTTGCGATTCGGATTTGTTGGCCGCCACCAGAACGGGCTTGCCTGTATTGCGCAGGTGAACGGCGAGCTCTTCATCGAGCGGTGTGATGCCGGCGCGGGCATCCACCACCCAGACCAGCGCCTGCGCTTCGTCGATCGCCACCGAAGCCTGCTTGAAAATATTGGCCGGAATGATCGCTTCATCGTCGGGCACGATACCGCCCGTATCGACCAGCGAAAAAGTCTTGTCCTGCCATTCGACACGGCCGTACATCCGGTCGCGCGTGATCCCCGGCTCATCGCCGACGATGGCCTTGCGCGTCCCGACCAGGCGGTTGAAAAAAGTGGACTTGCCCACATTCGGGCGTCCTATGATCGCTACCAATGGCATTGACATAACCTTACAAGAATAGTCATCCACGGGAGTTCTTACAAGTTCGCGATTTTTAGACCCGCTTATTCGCAGCCGGGAAATCATAAAGCCCGCATCCGTAAGGAAAAAATCAGCAGGCAAATATCACGTAAGATTTCCGCCTCTTTTCACATAATATTTAAACACAGGTTTTATAGGAGTCTTCACCGTAATCTAAAGTTGAAAAAATTAAAGATAAAAAATGAGCATTTCCGGTTTCGTGCTTTTAGTGTGCTTCGTGGTTAAGCTTTTGATTTCATTTGTTTGACTCTCGGTAAGAGTTTAACCACGAAACACACCAAACACACTAAAATAGCCGCCATTCAGATCGTTCGCCATAGCTTCACTAAGAGATCACTGCAACATTAAAAGGAAAATAAAATGAAACCCGCAAAAAGATCAGCCCTCTCGCTGTCAAGATTTTTCGCCATCGCCGCCGCGATATCCGCACTTTCGCTGCCGGCCCTTGCCTACGAAGAAGACACTCATTTTCAGATGACCTACGTGATCTGCCGCTCGGTCGGGTTTACTCATGACGAAGCCTTGATCGTGGCCGCGGTCGATCAGGGAATGGACGATTCGCCCGGAGTGGTAGCGAACGGCAACCTGGGGCCGTTCAAAGGGGTTTGGCCGAACGAAGATGAAGAGTGGATGTGGCACGCGCTCGACAAAAGAGGCCGCATGAATGCAGCCGGCGTGCTCACCATCAGGGACCAGCTCTTTCAGGCTGCGTTAGATGAAACCACCCCGCGCAATAAGCTGATCCGCCTCGGCGTGTTTTTCCATTTCCAGCAAGACACCTGGGCGCACCGGCATCATGACAACGCTAATCACCTCTCGCGTGACAAATACATCACTTACAATACACCAGTCGGTCACGCGTTTTACTTTAACCAGCCGGACCGGCCTCCGCTTGACCCGGTAGCCGCGCTGATGTGCCTGGAGGACGGTGTAATTTACGCCAGATGGTTCCTAAAAAATGGGCTTCAGCGCAACCCTTCCGGTTTCCTCTTGGATTATGTGCCGGTGGAAAGCCGTGAGGACGCGGCTTGGTCCAATAGAAAACGGTACTTCAACCAAATTAGCCTGTCCGGCGCAATCCCAGGCTCGGCACACGAGTATTTGCTCAAGCTTATTCGCGCGCAAATTGATCAATATGACAAATCTCGGGACGGGAGCCCGCATTATTTCGGCTATGACACAGCAGACCAGGTCAATCTCAATAAGGTACGTTTCGCTTTGAAAGAGGTGTGCGACTCTTACCCCGCCTATCAGGGGATTAATACGATCACCATTCCGACGACGGAGGAAAAAACCCGGCAGGGGTTTACCGGTCTTTCGACTTCCTTACTCACCGCTTCGTATCTAGGCACTCTGAGCCTGGGAAAACAGATCATCTCGTCGAATTACAATGAGGGACGCCTGGAAATAGCTTATATCGGGATGGATTCCAGTATCTATTTCAATTTTCAAAAAGAGGATAAAAGCTGGAACGGTGAAGTCGATCTAAAAAGCAAGGCTAAAGAAATGTGTTCCTCGATCAACAGGGACCATCGAATGGAAATTTTCTACATCGGCACGGATGATGTTATCTACCACAATCTGCAAAACACGAACGGCTCAGGCCCATGGTTCGGCCAAACTTCTCTCGGGGGCCCCGGTAACCTCGGTAAACACATTGCCTGCGCGAAAAATAACGATGGCAGCCTGGAGATCTTTTATATCGGGACGGACAATAATATCTATCACAACTGGCAGGAGAATATTTCTCGTGGCGGCTGGCACGGTGAGGAGAAATTGCCCGGCCAGGCCCAACAAATAACGGTAGCCGCAAATAAAGACGGGCGATTGGAGATCTTTTACGTCGGTTTGAACAATCTGATCTTTCATAATTTCCAAACCACCGGTAGATGGATCGGTGAATATCCCTTGGGAGACAAGGCCAAACAAATCAGCGCGATCCCCGATCAGGAAGGATTTCTGAACATTTTTTATGTCGGCATGGATAATAGTATCCGTCACAACCGGCAATTGCCCGCGGGCGACTGGACAGGCATGGAAGTGCTCCCCGGCCAGGCCAAACAAGTAACCGCGGCCTTAAATAAGGACGGACGATTGGAGGTCTTTTACATCGGTATGGGCAACGAGATCTATCATAATTTTCAAATGCCCGATAAAACCTGGTACGGTGAAGATTCCCTGGGAGGCGAGGCCAACCAGATCATCACGCTCAACGATCAGAACGGACTGCTGGAGATCTTTTACGTCGGCACGGATAACGGCCTTTACCATAACCGGCAAGATGGGTCCAAAGCCGGCTGGAATGGCGAGCTGCCGGTGTATAAGCCCCTCTAGGCTTCCATTTCCCTTCGCGATTTTCCGAATGCTCGCACTGCGGGAAACGAATATCTGAGCAACATGCGCACAGCGGCCAAACGGTTGTTGCGCGTTTTTTCTTCTCCGTTTTTATCCGGCAGAGCGACGCGCGCCGATGAACTAAAGGCTTTGCAAATTTCGCTGCTATAATGTATGAAAGTATACAGTTCACTATTAGAAATTTAGCACGGATCGTTCGCCCAAAAGCTCCACCCAAACCGGCCCGTCCCCCGGCAGGAACGTTCCCAGGTCAAGTTGCAATTACAGCTTTTTTCGTTGCCCCCGGTAAGCGCAGGCGTCTGCTCGCGGGAGCCTCGCGCTATTTACTGTTCGTATTTTTACTGAGGCCTCTCTAAAGGCCATGAAAGGAAAACCAAATGAAAACTGCAAAATATTTGCTGCCCTCGTTTTCCCGTTTCTTCCTGATCGCTGCCGCGATATTAGCCTTTTCCCTGTCGGCATTCGCGTATGAAGAAGACACTCATTTTCAGATGACCTACGTGATCTGCCGCTCGGTCGGGTTTACCGCTGACGAGGCCTTGATCGTGGCCGCGGCCGATCAGGGCATGGACGATTCGCCCGGAGTTGTCGCGAATGGCGACCTGGGGCCGCTCTCGGGTGTTATTCCAAATGTAACCGAGGAATGGAAATGGCACGCGCTGGATAACCTCGGACTGATGGGTTCCTCCGGGGTTCTTGCCCGCAGAGATAAATTTTTTGAAACGGCGCTGACAGAACCCGGCGGTTATCTCAATAAGCTGATCCGGCTGGGCGTGTTTTTTCATTTCCAGCAAGACACCTGGGGACACCGGCATCACTATAAGCTCATCGGCAACCGCGGGCTGACTAGCTACACCTCAAATCATCTCTCGCGCAGCAATTACACCACTTTCAATACCCCGGCCGGACATGCGCCGGAAGGCCACGCGCCGGACCGCCCGCCCTTTGACCCGGTAGCGGCGATGTTAGATCTCGAGCAGGGGATTATTTATGCGAACAGATTTTTAAAAGAAGCGATGGGACGCGAGCCGGGAGGGTTTTTGGCGAATTACGACTACCACGGCGGCAAAGACGACTCTAACTGGAAAAAAGACAAACGGAAAGGAGCGTATTTTCATCAGATCGATATTTCCGAGTCAAAAAAAGATAATTTGGCCACCAGCTACCTGCGCAAACTCATCCGGGCGCAGATCGACGTTTATCCCACGTCCATCACTCCTAATCCGCGCTATACGCCCTACTTTACCCCGGACGAGGCCAACTTCGATAAAATGAGGGCCGCGCTGGAAAAGATCGCCAAAGATTTTCAGCCGCATCGTTCGGCCGGGCTTTCCGATCCGACGATCACTATCCCTACTAAAGCTCAGAAAGTCGCGGCCGGCTTTACCGATCTGACGACCAAATGGCTCGAAGGCCAGCTTGCCGTAGAGAGTGCCATTACGGATGGGATGCGAATTCACCTGCGGACAAATGGGGCGGTATACCTGGCGATCGACGGAAAATTACGCTGGATCAGTAATCCCACCGCTTATAAGAACCTGTATAACGTGTCTCCTCTTTCCAGGGACATGCACAGTGTCGACAGCGTAACCAGGTATCTGCTCGGCCCTCCCATTCCCGAGACGTATTTAGCGAACACTCCCGGCGATCTGAATATCTATCTCGTAGTGGACGGCACAAAACGCAAGTTCTCCCGGAGATCGGGTTTAGTCCGCTATGGATTTAACGGTAATCCTCGCAGCCTTAGCAAGCCGCAGCTGGCTGCGATCCCTGACGGGCCGCCGATCGAAGATCCGGGCTGGCCTTTTTTCGGAAAAGACGGAACGAGCATCACATCGTCGGATGGCAAAACTTATTTGATCTTCGACCAGCAGCTGCACCAGGTTCCCGGCAGCGCGACATATGACAATCTCTTTGGAAGCGGAAGCGCCACGGCCGCGACCTCGTCCGTCAAAGGTTATTTGATCGGCGAACCGTTGAGCGACGGCGCCTATCTGGCCACTTCCGACAGGGCTTTTTTCTATCTTGTGACCAACGGCAAAAAGTATTTTATCAACGCGGACTTTGACAGATTTGGCTTTGATAAAAACAAGATCAGGAACGTGGGGAAAGCAGAGTTGGACGCCATACCGTTCGGCCTGTTCAACTCTTAGAGTTGTGGTTTCTGTGGGAGATGAAACTGCCTTGCCTATTCGGACGAATGAGTATAAATTTCTCTTTCAATATTTAATTGACGTTAAAAGCTCCATCACGTCGATCTAAAGTTGAGAAACTAAAGATGAAAAAGTAGCAGTCCCTGTTTAGTGTGTTTCGTGGTTAAGTTTTTAATTTCATTATGTTTGACCCTCTGTAAGAGTTTTAACCACGAAACGCACCAAACACACGAAAATAGCCGCCATTCGCCCATTGCTTCACTAAGATTTGCCGACTCTTATTTAGGGCGATTACTGCAATATTAAAAGGAAAACAAGAATGAAATCTGCAAAAAGATCAGCCCTCTCGCTATCACGATTTTTCGCCATCGCCGCCGCGATATTCGCACTTTCGCTGCCGGCCCTTGCCTACGAAGAAGACACTCATTTTCAAATGACCTATGTGATCTGCCGCTCGGTCGGATTCACTCATGACGAAGCTTTGATCGTGGCCGCGGCCGATCAGGGCATGGACGATTCGCCGGGACTGGTCGCTAACGGCGGTCCGGGCGGGGTTATTCCAAATGTGGATGAAGAAGCCCTCTGGCATGCGCTTGACGGTTATGGCTATACGCAGGGCGGAACGATGAAAGTATCAGGCTTACTCCAGCGGCGCGACCAGTTTTTTCAGGCCGCGCTAAATGAACCCGGTTATTACAATAAACTGGTGCGTCTGGGCGTATTCTTTCATTACCAGCAGGACACCTGGGGCCACCGGCATCACTATAAAGACCTCATCGTCAGGCTTTCGACGGACTACGATCCTAACCATCTCTCACCCGATAATTACGTTACCTACAACACGCCGACCGGGCACGCGCCTGATGGGCATGCGCCTGACCGGCCTCCGTTCGACCCCGTCGCCGCCGTCTATAATCTGGAAAACGGCATCGTGTATGCCCGCACGTTCTTAAAGCAGGCGCTGGGACGCGAGCCCGGAACATTTCTGGCTAATTACACACCGCAGGGCGGGCAGGACGATGGAAATTGGAGCAGCGGCAAAAAAGGCGCCTATTTTCACCAGATCGATCTCTCCGGCGTCGCTCAAAACTCGGCGCGCGCCTATGTGTTAAATCTTATCCGGGCGCAGATCGACATCTACACCACATCGATGACGCCCAACCCGCGCCTGACCCCGCGCTACACTCCGGACGAAGCCAACCTCGATCTTAATAGGGCCGCGCTGAATAAAGTGGCAAAGGATTTCGAGCCTTATCGTTCGGCGGGGATCGTGAATCCAACCATCAGCATTCCGACCACGGCAGACAAAGTTGCCGCCGGATTTACCAATTTGACGACCCCGTACTATTCCGCGCAGTTTCTTCCGCTGACCAGCGTTATCACGGACGGGATGCGTATCCGCCAGGCGTCAAACGGGGCGATCTACCTGGTCATCGATGGGAAATTTCGCTGGATCCCCGATCAAGCCACCTATAACAATCTTTACAGCAGCGGTTCCGTCGTGAATGTTCCGACGGTGGCGCAATATCCCGGCGGCTCACAGTTGAGCAGCGGCGCATATCTCGCGAACGTCCCCGGCCAGCCGGAGATCTATTTGGTGGTTGACGGCGCGAAACGCTGGATCAACTCTCTCCAGGCCTTAGGCCGCTACGGCTTTAGCGGCCCCGTTCGCCAGCTTACCGCCGGCCAGATGGGCGCAATTCCCACGGGTGCGCCGATCGGTAATCCCGCTTATTCTTTTATCGGAACAGACGGCTCGCGCGTCAGCACACCTGACGGCACGATCTACCTGATCATCAATCAGCAGCTGCGCTGGATACCGAATATAGCAACCTACAATAATCTTTTTTCCGGCGGCGGCGGTCCTAATGTTCCGACGGTAGCCGGCTATCTGCTCGGCCCGGCGCTGACCGACGGCGCCTATTTAGCCAAGGCTGCGCCCGACCCGAAGGTCTATCTCATCGTGGACGGCAAAAAACGCTGGATCACCAGCCCCGCGGCCATGACCTCTTTCGGATTCGATTGGAATAAAATTAAAAGCGTTTCAGCGGCGCAGTTGGCGGCGATACCTGACGGGTTGAACATACCCTAAGCATCAGGCCGTCAGAACCGGGGAGCGCCATAAAGTAACCGAAACTGGATAATCCTTAGAAATCCCCAACGGGGACAAAGAAAATAGCCCAGGGTAAGTGAGCAAAGCGAGCGCCACCCTGGGTATGAATTCCAAAAAACGATCCAGCCCTGAAGGGGCGGCAGAATCTCCTGCCGCCCCTTCAGGGCTGGCACTTCAAATTTGATCGTCCGTACCCAGGGCTAAAGCCCTGGGCTATTTTCTACAATCCGCTACGCGGACATTGTTGTTTTTCAAGCTGACCCTCTATTGCATTTTTCCTCTAATTGAAAATTTTCTCATCTTGTAGCAGAATGACATCTCATTGAATTTAATGACAAAATGGCATTAATTCGGTTTTTATTGAAATAACTTATGAAATTTTTACGCAGTATTCTCGGTATATTTTTCGGAATGGTGATCGGCGTTATCGTAATTGCGGTTTTGCAGATGATAAACGGCTATCTTCACCCGATGCCCCCCGGAACCGACCCTTACAATCCTGAATCGCTTCGGCGCGCCTTTGCCGGCTTGCCGGCGACCGCGTTTGTCGGCTTGCTGGTGTCTTATCTCTTCGGAGTCTTTTTCGCGTCGTTTGCCGCGGGAAAGATCGCCGGGCACAGCGAAGTCCTGCACGGTTTTGTGATCAGCTTATTGTTTGCCCTGATGGGTATTTCAAATTTCGCCATGTTCCCGGCCCCGATCTGGGTGGTGATACTGGCCTTTATTATTTATTTTGCCGCGGGGTTTTTGGGTTCTTCTTTTGCGGCCTCGTTACGTAAGACCAAACCCGCTGAAGAGCTTTAATCTTTTATGAGTGAAAATTCGGACAAGGTGGTTTGCAGAACTCCTACACCAGACAAAACGTCCAAGTCTATCGATAAATGGAAATATGAGGTGGTGCGGCGCGCCATCTTGAATATTTTAAAATCTCAACCGGACGGCGTGCTGTTTTCCGATCTTGCAGGTCTGGTAAATCAGAACCTGTCCGAATACGAAAAGCAAAATCTGGGCTCGGTGAGTTGGTATACCACTACCGTTAAATTGGACCTGGAAGTGCGCGGCGAGATTCGGCGGATGGAAAAAGTCACCCCGCAAAGATTGGTCATTGATTTTGCTGATGAGGAGTGAGTTCAGCGAGTCTGGAGAGTTCGGAGAGTCTAGAGAGTCCGGAGAGTGGTGAATATCGATTGATAAGATGTTCGGGAAACAATATTTCGTGCTTTTCGTGTGATTAGTGCTTAATGTTTTTTACATTAAAAGATTTGACCACGACTCTCTAAACTCTCTAGACTCTCCAGTTATTCTTTTCCTAATTCATAAAATATTTTCACTTTTAATTCCCCGGGCAATATCTCGGGCCGCATCTCCGTCGCGCGCAGGCGCAAATTCCCGCCCATCGATTCAAGCGGAAATAAAAAGGAAAGTTTTTCGACGTTGAATATTTCCGTCGGGTTGATCTTTTTATCGATCGAGCTTTGCATCAGCCGCGCCAGCATCCCGCTGCCCAATCCTGACACGCCGTTCAGATTGATATTGACCACCTTCACCCTGGCCAGCAGAGCCTGTTTGCCCGCGTCGAAATTTAATTCGACATTCGTTTCCGCCCAGCCGGTAAAATCCGCGCAGCCGAAAAGCGGCACATCGTACGAACCGGAAAAAGCCAGCGGCGCCAGAACCCGCCCGTCGCGAAATCGCACGGCCGTCCGCACGCCGTTTACCTCACGCTCCAGCCGGATGACCTCGTTGCATTTGTCATCTTTTCGATAAGCAGCGTTCTCAAACTTCACTTTCTTGCTCTCGTTTTTTGCAATAGAAAAGTCGACCGGCTTGAAGTTTTTGAAAATGGTCTCGAGCAGAGCGTCAAAGAATTGTTCGTTGAGAGTAATAGAAACGTCGGCGCGTTGAGTTTGTGGCGATGCCGTCTGCGCATTCAAACAAAGCGTTACCAATAGAAGCACGAAATATACTGCAAAAGTTTTTCTTATAAAATTCATGATTTTCACATCGGGTAAAGTAACCGCAAAGAACGCAAAGTTTAAGACGCAAAGAGCGCAAAGGAAACTACAAATTATTCACTACTCTTTTTATTCCATTTTTAAGTAAAACAACATTGAAATTTATTAATAGTCCGAGTTTGCACTTCGATAGTTTTAGATACGTTAAAATTTGTGCGAGATGCACGTCATTTAAATATTCCAATGCCTTCACACCGATTATTAATTTCTTTTCAACCATCAGATCGACCCGGTAACCGTAATCAAGCCTTACCGATTCGTAAACCAGCGGCAGCGCCTTTTCTTTTTCTACCGTCAACCCCGCTTTGATCAACTCGTAAAAAAGACATTCTCGATAGGAAGATTCCAGTAACCCCGGCCCCATAGCCTGATGAACTTTTATGGCACGATTTATGATCAGATTCGAGAGGGAGTTCTCATCCATATTTTTCGCCCTTATTTATTTTTTTCTTTGCGCTCTTTGCGTCTTCACTTTGCGTCCTTTGCGGTTAGCTTTTATTTAAAAAACTACAATCCGCTTTTCACGATATCGTGCAGCCTCAATAATCCTAAACAAATTCCCGCTTCATCCACCACCGGCAGCACCGATATTTGCGAGGGGCGGTCTTCCATTATCTTCAGTGCATCGTAGGCCAGAGTCCCGGCGCCAACGGTGACCGGCTCACTGGTCATCATATTTTCGGCGGTCAGGTCGGCAAAATTTTCCGGCGCGGTCCTTTCCAGGATGCGGCGCAGATCGCCGTCCGTGACGATGCCTTTTAGATGCGCGTTTTCATCCGTCACGTTTACCGCCCCCAATCCGTATTTGCTGATGGTCGTAACTACTTCCATCCAACCCGCGCCCGGAGCGATGCCGGGGCTGCTGTGCATCAGATCGCTCACCCGCAGCGTCAGACGCTTGCCGAGATTTCCCGCCGGGTGATTAGAAGCAAAGTCTTCCGCCGTCCAGCCCTTTTCCTGCATCAGGGTCATGGCCAGCGCGTCACCGATCGCGAGCGCCACCGTGGTGCTGGTCGTCGGCGCGAGGTTGAGCGGGCAGGCTTCCTGATCTACCGATGCGTCGAGGACTATATCCGCGCTCTGTGCCAGGCTCGAGCCGGTGTTGCCGACAATGGCGATGAGCGAAACGTCTCTCTGCTTTAACGCGGGCAGCAGAGAAAGTATCTCTTCGGTTTCGCCGCTGTTACTCAGCGCGATAATCACGTCGCCCGCGGAAATGATTCCCAGGCTGCCGTGCAGGGCGTCGCTGGGGTGCACGAATACCGCGACCGTTCCGGTGCTGGTCATCGTCTGCGCGATCTTTTGCGCGATCACGCCGGATTTCCCTACCCCGAGCAGCACTATCTTTCCCGAACAGTTGGCCAGCAGTGAAAGGGCGCTGCCCACGGACGCTTCGTCCAGATTTTTAGCGGTGTGCTCGATGGCTTGCGCTTCTATGCGCAAAAGCTGAACTACATTATCGAAAGGTGTCGTCATGTATCTAAATTGAAAATGGCATTGCCATAATATCGGTTGAACTCAAAAAGTAACGGGTCAGTACCGGGAACGCAGTGACCGGCTTCTTACTATGATAATCATTAATGGTTGATGATTAATTGCGCTCCTTAGATGACTCGCGAAAATTGATCACTCATTATTCACAATTAAACATTACCGGAAGCCGGTCACTACGTTCCCGGTACTGACTCATTTCGGAATGTCGGTAAAAACTTCGCAGACCAGTTCCCATTTGTCCTTCCGGTATTTCCAGATCTGCAGAAAATTTTGTTTATGAACCGACTTATCGGCCTTGGTCGTGGCGACTTCGCCATAGAGATAAGAAAGGTTGCCGTAGACACGGCGCGACTTAACCTCTAGCGCGGTAGAATCTTTTGGATCGAAAGCGAGGTCCTGCCTGTTAAATTCCGCCAGCACATCTTTTTTCCCCCGGATCACCGCCTTACCGTCGATCAAAAGGACGGAATCTTCGGCCAGCACCGGCGTGTAAGCGAGCAGCAGGCTGCGCGAATAAAAAAGCTTTTCGATCGAATTGTAATGCGACTGGTCTTTTACAGTCTTGCTGCCCTTTCCGGCGTCTGCGGGAAATTTGACTTCCCTGTCCGCAAAACCCGACTTCTCATAGCCGATCCCCATATCGACCACAAACTTAAAATTGCCGTCCGGCTGTTTCACCCAAAATGTGCAAAAGCTCCCGAATGCGGTGGCGGCGTCATCTTTGCCTTTCGGATGAAATTCCCAGGGCCCGATATCCCAACCGGCCTGGCCGTCCGCGGAAACATCAGCCCAGGTCGGATGCCACGCCAGCCACGAAGCCCCCACGGCGCGTTTTTCCCAAAAAGCTTTGGCATTGGTCACCGTCGGGTTAAAAATAACTCCTTCGTCCGCGGTGAAATCCAGAAAGGCCTGGCGGGTATTTGTGTCCGCGGCTTTTTTGGCAAAGGCCAGTTCCGTATCGACCAGCTTTTGCAGATCGGTGACGGCAAACCCGGCTGTTGCGATTACTGATATAATAAAAATAGCTTTAAGAATCTGTAACATAGCGGACATTTTAGCAGTCAAAACTAAAATTAGGTAACTTTTTCGCCCGGTCCCGGTTTTAAGATATAAAATCATTTGTCTTTCAAAACGGATTGTGGCAATGTGCTAGGCAAAATACTTTCAAGGAAAAAATATGGAAGCAAATGTACCTTTTAACAGCGGAGCGATCCGGGCGGGCGAATGTATCAGCAACGGCTGGAACCTGATAAAGGATAATTACTGGTTGTTTCTCGGCATCGTGCTGCTGGGCGCGGTCATTGCCGGGTGTATTCCTTGCATAAGCCTTTTCTTTATCGGGCCGGTCGCGGTCGGGATCTATCTCTGTTTGTTCACCCAGATGCGAGGCCAGCCCGTCGAGTTCGGGATGATGTTCAAGGGCTTTGAAAAATTTGTCCCGGCCATGGTCTTAGGGCTTATCGAAGCCATTCCGGGCATCCTCGTCCAGGTCATCCGTTTTGGCGCTGAAATGGGCAATTACGGCTTAAAGCGCGGACGCGGATTCGATTTTTTTGCGCAGTCCGATGATATGGCACTGGCAGGAGGCCTGATCATTATTGCCATTATCGCCGGAGTTGGATTCCTGCTCTTCGCTATCGCCTGGCAGATAACTTTTAAATTTGCTTTGCCCATCCTGACCGATAACGGCGATCTCGGCATCGGCGAGATCATCAAACTCAGCGCGCGCGCCGGCTGGAGCAATATCGGCGGCATAATCGTTTTGGTGATCCTGCAAACAGTGGTAGTACTGATCGGCGCCCTCGCGCTTTGTATCGGTATTTTCTTTGTGATCCCGTTGATCTGGGCATCAAACGCCATCGCCTACCGGATGGTGTTTCCCGAAAGCCCGCAAGGTAGCGGCCTTTATAATGAACCTCCGCGTCCCGATTATTACGGCGGCTCTTTCGGACAAGGGGCCTAGACAATTGCGGAATGCGGAATGAAGAATTCGGAATGGTTGAGAATTCCGCCTTCTCCATTCCGCATTCTTCATTCCGCACACCGCATTCCTAAATATGATTTCCCCCTGGGGTAACCAATTAATAAATTTGCTTGTACCCGGCGAAGAGCGAAAAGAGGCTCTCTCTCGCGCCAATTCTCTGCCTTCTATTCAGTTGTCCGAACGTTCGGTTTGCGACCTGGAACTGCTGGCGACGGGCGCGTTTTCTCCGTTGCGCACCTTTATGAACGAAGCGGATCTGACCGGCGTTTTAGAGGAAATGCGTCTGGCAGACAGCACCCTCTTTCCCATGCCGATAACTCTGCCGGTCGATAAATTTCCCGGCCTGAAGCTTGGAAAAGAGATCGCTCTGCGCGATTCGCGCAACGATCTGCTGGCCGTGATAAAGGCCGAAGAAATTTACGAGTGGCCGAAGGAAAAATTCTTACTCGACGTCGCCGGGACCCCCGACCCGCGCCACCCTCTGGCGGCGGAGATCGGGCATTGGGGAAAATTTAATATCTCCGGCCCGCTGCGCGTTCTGAATTTGCCGAAACGGATCGACTTTCGCGAACTGCGTCTGACACCCGCCGAAACCCGCGAGAGGCTGGCCGGGTTCGAGCAAAAAAATATCGTCGCTTTTCAAACCCGCAACCCGATCCACCGCGTCCACGAAGAAATGACCAAGCGCGCGGCGGAAAAAGTCGGCGGCGTTTTGCTGCTGCATCCGGTGGTCGGAATGACCAAGCCCGGCGATGTCGATTATTTCACGCGCGTGCGAACGTACATCGCTCTCTCCGATAAATATTACGACCGCAAAAAAACGCTGCTGGCGCTGCTGCCTCTGGCGATGAGAATGGCCGGCCCGCGCGAAGCCCTATGGCATGCGCTTATCCGCCGCAACTACGGCGCAACCCATTTCATTATCGGACGCGATCACGCCAGTCCCGGTATCGATTCCAAAGGCAAACCTTTTTATCACCCCGACGCCGCCAAAAAACTGGTGCGGAAATATTCCGCCGAGCTGGGCGTAAAGGTGGTTTCTTTCGATGAAATGGTTTTCCTGCCCGATGAAAAAAGCCGCGAAAAACGCTACGAGGAACGATCGAAAGTGCCCGCCGGCGCAAAGGTGTTTTCCCTCTCCGGCACCCGCGTGCGCGGCGACTATCTCGATAAAGGCAAACCGCTGCCCGCCTGGCTGAGCCGCAAGGAAACCGCCCGCATTCTCGCTGAAAATAATCCGCCGCGCACGGAGCAGGGCGTCTGCCTCTGGTTTACGGGACTCAGCGGTTCGGGAAAATCATCCACGGCCGAAATTTTAAAACTCCTGCTGATGGAAAAAGGCCGGCGCGTCACCTTGCTCGATGGCGACGTCGTCCGCACGCATCTTTCCAAAGGCCTGGGATTTTCCAAGGAAGACCGCGACACGAATATCCTGCGCATCGGATTTGTCGCGTCGGAGATCGTCCGCCACGGCGGGACCGTGATCTGCGCCGCCGTCAGCCCTTACCGCGCGACGCGTAATGAAGCGCGCAATATGATGGAAAATAATTTCATCGAGATCTTTGTCGATACGCCGCTCGAAGTTTGCGAAGAGCGCGACGTCAAAGGTATGTACGCCCGCGCCCGCCGCGGCGAGATAAAAAATTTTACCGGCGTCGACGATCCTTATGAAAAACCCGAAACGGCTGAGATGGTTTTAGACACCGTGAATTTTTCGGCGCGGGAAAATGCGGAGAGGGTCCTGGCATATCTTGCCGGGCAAGGTTTTCTTAAATGAGAATGAGGTCAGTACTGGGAACGCAGTGACCGGCTCGCGAGCGAAGCGAGCGATCTTACGTGCTGATCTTTTTGTAAGCGAGTTAAGAATTCGAACGCTGCGCGTTCATTAGCCGGTCACTGCGTTCCCGGTACTGACTCCATTTCCTCCCGGCGTTCCAGGCAGCTACTTATTTACAATTTCCCCGTGCTTGGCTATCATGGCTCTTAATGAGCGCGCCCGAACAAACATTGACCGCCGACGGATTGGACCAGAATTTTGCCGCCATGCTGCAGCAGCAGGTCGATCTGGGCACCAGGGCGCTCGAGCAAAACAACCCCGACATGGCCATCACTTTTTTTAAAAGCGCGCTGGCCAAAGTCGAGCCCGATTTCCCTTTTTACGACCACCTGACGCACAACCTTTTGCTTTCCTACAAACAGCGCATCGAGCAGCTTCTTTTCAACGAAAAAAAAGCCGACGCCCGGACGCTTTTGGAAGAGGCGATGACGCTCGAGATCGTCGGCCCGATGACCGATGACGAAACCTTCCGCCGCTCGTTCGCCGATGTCTTTCAGGGGCTGGGATTGGTTTTCTTTGAAAATTACGATCCGGAGGGCTGTGTCGAATGCTACCGGAAAGCGATATCAATCAAACCGTCGCCGACCTACTACATCAACCTGACAAATTCGCTGTCGCTGCTAAAACGCCCGCCGCTGCTGTCGGACTTTACCACCCACATCACGCCCCGCGAATTGGGAAAACACATCTTTATCGCCTGCGTTCCAAAAAGCGCTTCAACTTTTTTGAAAAACACGCTGGTGAGCCTGACCGGTTACCGCGATCTTTTCGCGGTCTATTCCGCCTGGCAGACCGAACAGGAGATATATCTTCCCTCGATCATCGAATTTGCCGGCCAGAACACCGTCACCCAGCAGCACTGCCGGGCGTCCGAAGCAAACCTTCAGATAATGCAGGCCTTTAATATCCGGCCGGTGATACTGGTGCGAAATATTTTTGACGCGGTCGTCAGCATGGCGGATTTTTATCGCCAGGGCGCCTATTTCAACTCGTATTTCCGCGCGGATTTTCCTAATTTGGACGAGGAAACACAGGTCGATATGCTGATCGACAACATTGTTCCCTGGTACCTGCAATTTGTCGCCTCGTGGAGCCTGGCGGAGGAAGAACAGCGGCTGGAATTGCTCTGGCTGAGCTACGAAGAGCTGATCCGAAATAAGAGCGAAGCGATCGGCTTGCTGCTGGAATTTTACGGTTTGGGCGCCGCCCGCGGAAACATTGAGCGGGTGCTTTCCGCAAATGACGAGAACTCGCGTAAAAATCGATTCAATAAAGGCGTTGCCGGACGCGGAAAAACCGGCTTGACAGATGCGCAAAAACAACGCATCATTGACCTTAGCGCGTATCATGCCACGACCGATTTCAGCCTGATCGGATTGTGATTTTAAAAATTGTACTTCGAATCTGATTTTCCACTTAAGAGGAGGGTAGTTAATGAGTACCAGATATTTGCAGGATTTTGTAGATAAAACCCGCCAGTATAAAACATCATTTTTTTGCATTGCAGCTAGCTGTTGTTCCCTGATGGCCGCTCAGCCGCAAACTGCAGCGGCGGCTACAACTGATAATCCCCCCACTAAGAAAGCGCCGGAAAGAGTAAAGCAGCAGATCTCGGACATCAACGAGAAAATGAAAAGCTGCTCGTCCAAGTCGATGATGGACCGCTTGTCGGACCGTCGCGCGGCTGTTGAACACGAAGTCTTTTCGACCGCGACGACCGCGATGGTATTGGCCGGAACCGACCTCTGCCCCGGAACTAATATCCCGGCGGGAACGTCATTTAGCGATACCGGCACCACGCTCGGCTCCACTAATACGGTGAACGGTGTCAATACCAGCTGTATCCAGGGAGTAAGTGTCTTCTATACTAACCCGGCGGGGCCGGACCAGATTTATAAATTTGTGCTTCCGGCGCTCGGCTCGAGAATTGCCACCTGCACCATCGGCGTGACCAGTACCGGCGGTTATGACGCGGAAATTTATTACCTGTCAGTTGGCGGCGGCGGATGTCCGGTCGGCACGGGTAATGTGGTCACCAATTGTATCAAGGGAAGGGACACGGTATTGGGCAACGGTACCGAAACCATTACCGATGCGCAGATGGATGCGACTCCGGCCGGAACATACTTTCTCTTCATCGACTCGTTCTATTGCGGTCCGGACGGCAGCCTTTGTGACGGCCCGGATGGTAGTAATGAATGCCCTGGCGGAAATGCGGTCTGCTTCCGCGGCAGCTATACGCTGAACTTTAACTGCACCACGCTGGCTCCGACCGCGGCGCTCGTGGGTGTCGGCGGACGCGTGGTCACAGCCGATGGACGCGGGATCTCAGGCGCGAAAGTCACTGCGGTGCTCCCCAGCGGCGAAGCGCGTACGATGATCACCAACCCGTTCGGCTTTTACCACTTCGACGATCTCGAAGCGGGAAATGCCTACGTGTTCCAGGCCGAGCACAAGCAATTCCAGTTCCCCAGCGGAGCGCAGCTGATAACCGTGAACGACGCGATCGAGAACCTCGATTTTGTCGCCGGCGGTTCAAGCCGTCCGCGGGATACGAAACCCCAGTAAGCTTTAATAAAAGCAAAATAAAAAAGAGAACGGAATTTCCGTTCTCTTTTTTTATGGAGCGCGGACATCTTGTCCGCCCGGGCGCGCAGCGCCTATTGCAGGCTGGAAACCCGCGCTCCATATTTATTCCACTCTCACATAGTCCGTTCCCGTTCGTCCGAAGGTTTCCGGGGTGTACATTTCCTCGGCTTTGGCGGGCGGTGCTACGAACACGCCGGGCGTGGTTGCGCGGGTAACGTAAGAGTAGTTATACACGCCTTCCCAGAGCAGCGAAGCGAATGCTTCGGCGCGCTCGTCGCGGAAGTTCTGGTGTTCGAACCAATTGCGTGACCACCAGTAGTAGTAACCCCAGGAGCGGCTTCCGGCCTCGGTGACCGTCGTCGATTTAGCATCCTCCGGGATGGCTTCGGTCGTCGCCAGTTCGGGGTTGAGTATTTCCAGCCCGGCCGGCAGTTGATCGACCAGCGCCACGTGATAACGTCTTGACGTGGCCACCATCTGCAGCCGCACCCTGACGCGCGCGCCCGATTTTATCACCCAGGTCCCGTCTTTATCGCGCGTGACGTCGTCAGCATTATCCACCGGCTCGTACTGGCGCGTGACGGCAAAGCCGTAATCGGCCGGCTCAAGTTTCAGGTTGCGCGGCGCGTACTTCATCCCGATGCGGTAGTAGAGCCGTCCGGCGCCTTGTTTATTAAGGAT
Source organism: Pyrinomonadaceae bacterium (assembly GCA_035995185.1). Taxonomy (GTDB): domain Bacteria; phylum Acidobacteriota; class Blastocatellia; order Pyrinomonadales; family Pyrinomonadaceae; genus DASYKT01. The sequence continues at coordinate 1,398 of DASYKT010000034.1, read as the reverse complement.
CAGGTTGGACACCCCGCCCTGTTCGAGCAGGTAGCTCATCGGCACGTCAAACTTGTTAAAGTCCGTCGAGCGTCCCTTGAACACCTGTTCGCCGGCGAATGTATTTCCCAGCCAGGCCTGCGCCACGAAATCGGGCGTTACCTTCTCATAAGTATTAAAGTACTTATCGAGCGCCAGCAGGATAAAGACATTTTCCTGCGTGTTGCCCCAGCGTCCTTCCTTGCGACGCGCCAGCAGCCCGCGCACGATCTTGGCGATCAGATCGCTCTGCGGCTGATCGGCGATCATCGCTTCCAGGATGACACCGTCCGCGCGGCGATTCGAAGCCATGATGACCCAGCCATCGTCCTTATAATCGGTGATGAAATTCGCCGCGGCGGCCGTTTCGGTCGTGTGGTTATTTAACCACGTGCGGATCGAGGCAAGCTCGGCTTCCGAGGTCTTGTCTCCCGCCAGCACCGCATAGATCCAGCCCGTCGCTTCGAACGGCAGTTTTTCCAGCGTCGCCGTTTTCAGCAATTGCTTGGTCTTGGCGATGTCGCGGTCGCCGATCTTCTGGCGCACGTACAAGGCGTAGGCCGAGGTCGTCCATTTCACTTCCGGGCTCCAGAGCGGGTCGTAATACTGCTCGATATTTTTCAGGTAAGGCTTGGACCGGTCGATCATCTCCTGAGGCACGGCATAGCCTTTTTCCTTGGCCCGAGCCAGCGCGTGAACGACGTGCGCCGTCACGAACGGGAATTTGTAACGCTCGCTGCGTTTCCACAACCCGTATCCGCCGTTGTCCTGCTGACGGCCCTTCAACTTCTCGATGTCCGAAGCAAACTGCTTCTTCATATCTTCCGCCTTCGGCATATCCTTGGCCTTGAAAGCGGTCAGCACGTCTTTTAGCGCCGCGATCGAAAGCATTCGCGAAGATATCTGCTCGGAGCATTCGAACCGGTAGCTGTAAAGATAAATGAACGCATCCGTGAGTTCCTGCAGCTGGGTGGACGACGTCGTCACTTCCAGCCCGCCGAATTGCGGCCACACGTCTCTTGGCGCTTCCACCGGCTGGGCGATCGAACCGTTCTCGTCGATCGTGCCGTAGGTGGCAAAAGCCTCGCTTGTGGCCGGCGTCCAGACCGGCAGTTCTACCTCCGCCGCGTCGGAAAACTTCCCGGCCGACACCGCGAACTGGAACCTCGCCGTGCCCGCTTTCATCGCCGCCACCGGGAAGCGCACTTCGGCGCGGTCGTTGGCGGGAATGGTCACGCGGCGGCCGTTACCGTTGGTGATCTCAGCATTGGTCGCGCGCAGCACAACATCGACGTTCATCGGTTCGTCGGTCTGATTCTGGATCACGACCGGCAGATCGACCTTGTCGCCGAAGTTCATAAAGCGCGGCGCGCTGGGGCG
>DASYKT010000033.1:0-119248 GCA_035995185.1 Pyrinomonadaceae bacterium | reverse complement strand
AAGATTCGCGCAGCTAGCTTTCATTTTTGTCCGTCCGTGATTCCGCAGAAAGCCGCGCCCACGACTGGTGCCTCCCTCAGGTTTTACGGGCCGGAAAGGCTGGCCCGGCGTGCTCAGAGGCTCTTCCGTTCGAAGTCGCACTCTGCCGCACAACAGATGAGCGAATCATATCCTGGTTTGGTTAAGATGGCGATGGGGGATTTGGAGAAGTTGGCAGAGTTTTCAGAGTTGTCGAGTTTCGTGTGTTTGGCGTGATTCGTAGTTTTCAGAATAACCCAGCACACGAAGTAAGCACGATCATCGCGGAGCGATGGTGTTGAATGTAGCCGTGGGTTTTAACCCATGGAAAACGTTGAAGGGCAAGACAGGTCGCGCGAGCGACGGATGAAAATCAATCGTCGCGATGCGACGAGGGCGAGGTTATTGATCTCGGACCGTGGGTTAAAACCCACAGCTACATTCAACGGGCACTACGCGCCCCCGGGTAGGATTTAGATCGCCGGCGCATCGGTTGCGGGCAGGATGCCCACGCTCCATTTTTTTTCGTAGTAAAAGATACGATTCCGATGTAAAATCTAACCAAGCAATCAATTATTTAGTATTCCTGTTCCACATTTAAGCTGTTCAAAAATAAGATCCCGTGGAGGTGTCCTTTGAGATTCGCAAAGATAGCCCTGGTACTCGTTCTGGTCGCCGGTTTTGCCGGGTCGGTCATTTGGTATATTTCAGCCGAGCGCGAGGAAAACGATCCCGATCTTCCGCCGGGAATGAAGATCGACAAGGAGCAATATCTCCATGCGCGGAACGAGCAGCATATACTGCTGCGCGGGCTCGACACCGCCAAACAGGAATCCCGTACCAATGCGATCCGGGAAATGGAGCAGGGTGAGCGCGCCCTGGCGTCCAAAAAGGGCGAGGCCGCGCCGGGATCGATCCCGCAAGCCTGGCGTCCGATGGGCCCGGCGCCGATCCCCAACGGGCAAACCACCGGCCGGGTCGACCCGGTCAGCGGGCGCACCGTCACGCTCGCCGTTCACCCTACAAATCCGAACACCGTCTATGCCGGCGCGGCACAGGGCGGCGTTTATCGCTCGCTCGACGGCGGCAATAGCTGGACCCCGATCATGGACAGCGCTTTGACGCTCGCGACCGGATTTATCGCCATCTCGCCTTCGGACCCGACGACGGTTTTTGTCGGCACGGGCGAAGCGGGTTTTTCACTCGACAGCTTTTTCGGCGTCGGCGTCTATCGCATTACCAATGCCGATTCGCCAAACCCGGTGGTTACCGGGCCGCTCAATCGCGACGCTCTCAACAACGATATTTTTACCGGAAGGGCGGTCGGGCGTGTTCTCGTTCTTCCGACCGATCCGAATGTGATCTATGTGGCTACGGTCAGCGGCGGTGCCGGGCTGGGAAGCACGACCGGGGCGCCTGCGCCCGCGCGCGGCCTTTACCGCTCGGTCAATGCCTTGTCGGCTAATCCTGTTTTTGAAAGATTGACGGTTTCCGCGGCGACGGCCGACCGCCCGATACTCGATGCGGTTTTTGAACCGGGCGATCCGAACCGGATGTTCGTGACGCTGGCCGATACTACGGGTCACAATGACGGCGGAGTTTATTTTTCCACCAACGCGCTCGCCCCGGCGCCGACATTTACGCGCTTGCTTGTGACCGGCATCGGCGCCGAACTTGCCCACGCCGAATTAGCCATTCAAAAAACCGGCAATACGGTGACCGTTTATTGCGCGCACGGAACGAGCAGCGGGCAGCTTTCAAAAACCACTTACGACACGACCGCGCCGGGCACCCCGGCCTTTACCCTGGCCATCGACAATAATTTCTGTAACGGGCAATGTTTTTACGACGTCGCCGTGGCGGTCGACCCGAACGACGCAAATCGCGTTTACCTGGCGGGTTCGCCGACGCTTCCTTTTGGAATTTCGACGACCGGCGGCACCAGCTTTACCACCAGCGCCACCGGACTGCACGTAGATTCGCACGCGATCACGGTCGCGCCTTCCAGCCCGAACGTCATCTATTTCGGCAGCGACGGCGGCGTCTGGCGGTCGGCCGATTCGGGCGCGAACTGGGTAAGTAAGAATGTGACCGGCTATAGCGCGACGCAATTCGAATCGCTGGCCGTTCACCCCAACGAGCGGTATTACACCCTCGGCGGAACGCAGGACAACGGCACTGAATATCTTTTCCCCGACGGCGCCACCTGGACCCGCGCGGTGGGCGGCGACGGCGGCTTTGTCGTGATCGACAAGAATTCGCTTTCCGCCAACAGCATGGTGTCGTATCACACGTTCTTTAACCAGACGAATTCGCAGATCGGCTTTGCGCGTTCGACCAATAATCAGCCTAACGGCACGCCGATCTATGGCGGATTATTGGGCTGCGGCGGCACGGCCAACGGCATCAGCTGCACGGACGCGACGCTCTTTTACGCGCCGCTGGTGCTCGGGCCTAACGCTCCCGGCAGCGTCGGCAACACCGTCTATTTCGGTTCGAATAAACTGTACCGTTCCATCAATCAGGGCACGGCCATGACCGTTGTGAGCCAGGTGCTGCCCGGCGCTAACGAGCGTGTCAGCGCGATCGGCATCTCGCCGCAAAACGACGATATCCGCCTGATCGGTTCTACGCTGGGCCGCGTTTATTTTTCCAACACGGCCGGCGCCACGACGATGACCGACATCACGGGCTCGATCCCAGCACGCTATATCGGGCGCATTGCGATCGACCCCACTAACGGCAATACGGCCTACGTCGCGCTAAACGGTTTTGGCATTCCCGGCCAGCACGTGATGAAAACGACCAACCTGAACGCGCCCGTTCCGACCTGGGCAAATTCCGGCAGCGGGATACCCGATATTCCGACCAACGGGCTGGTCATCGATCCCGCCCATCCGCAAACGCTTTACGCGGGAACGGACATCGGCGTTTTTCGTTCGATCGACGGCGGCGCGAGTTGGACGCCGTTTTCCACCGGGCTGCCGCGCGTGGCGGTGTTCGAGATCGGGATTCAACCGGTCAATCACATTTTGAAGATCGCCACGCACGGGCGCGGCATCTGGGAATATAGCCTGGCCAACCGCAAGGTCGTTTCGGATTTTGACGGCGATGGTTTGAGCGATATTGCGGTCTGGCGTCCTTCGGACGGTATCTGGTATGTCATTCGCAGCTCCGACAGCGTGTTTACCGCCAATGCTTTCGGTTCGTCCGGCGACATCATCACGCCCGGCGATTATGACGGCGATGCGATCACCGATATGGCGATCTTCCGCCCGTCGTCAGGCCTCTGGTATGTGCAGCAAAGCACGGCCGGGCTGGCGATCCAGGCTTTCGGATCGCCCGGCGATATACCGGTGCAGGGAGATTACGATGGCGACGACAAGGTTGACGTCGCGGTCTGGCGTCCCTCGACCGGCATCTGGTATCTCAACCGCAGCACTGCCGGATTTGCCGCGATCGGGTTCGGACTCTCCGGCGATCTGCCGGTGCAGGGAGATTACGACGCCGACGGGAAGTTTGACGTGGCTATCTGGCGGCCTTCGACCGGAACGTGGTTTCTGCTGCGCAGCGCCGCCGGTCTCGCCGGAGGCAATTGGGGCGTCAGCGGCGACCGCCCGGCGCAGGCCGATTACGACGGCGACGGCAGATACGACCAGGCCATCTGGCGCCCGAGCGACGGCACCTGGTATGTCTTTGGAACCACTGCGGGCTTTACCGCGACCAACTTCGGTTTGAATGGCGATGCCCCGGCGCCCGGCGATTTTGATGGCGACGGCAAAGAGGACTTCGGCATCTACCGGCCGACGAACGGCTTATGGTTCCTGCTGCGGACAAGCGCCGGTTTTGGCGGCACGGGATTCGGCCTAAACGGCGACGTGCCCGTTCCCGCCGGGTATATCCCCCAGTAAATATGGAGCGCAATATGGAGCGCGGGCATCCTTGCCCGCAACTGAACGCTCGCGTTCGAACAAAAAAAGCCGCGTTCATCCGCGGCTTTTTTCGCACCCGCTAACGCAGGCGCTACTGACAAGATGCGGGCAGGATGCCCGCGCTCCATAGTTATCTAGGCTTTGCCTCTTTCACGTACTTATCCATCCAGTTGACCATCTCATAGAGCACATGTTCGGTCGATTCTCTGGCTGAGTAACCGTGGGCTTCGAAGGGAAGCATCACCAGGCGGGCTTTTCCGCCCAATCCGCTGATCGCCGCAAAGAGGCGTTCGGATTGAATGGGAAAAGTACCCTGATTATTATCGGCTTCGCCGTGGATCATCAGGATCGGTTCATTGATCTTGTCCGCATAGAAGAAGGGCGAAACTTTTTCATAAAGGTCCTTGGCTTCCCAAAAATTGCGGCGCTCGGATTGAAAACCGAAAGGCGTCAGCGTGCGGTTATAAGCTCCGCTGCGGGCGATACCGGCCCGGAAAAGGTCGGAATGCGCCAGCAGGTTGGCGGTCATAAAAGCGCCGTAGCTGTGGCCGCCGACGGCGACGCGATCGCGGTCGATCACGCCCATCTCCACGCCTTTATCGATCGCCGCTTTGGCCGAATCCACGACCTGCTGCACAAACGTGTCGTTGACCGTTTCCGGATCGCCGACGATCGGCATCGTCGTATTATCCAGAATGGCGTAACCCTGCAGCAGCAGGAAAAGATGCGAGATGCCGCCGATCTGCGTAAAGCGATTGGTCGCCCCCGTTACTTGCCCGGCGGTCGAAGCGTCGTTAAATTCCAGCGGGTATGCCCAGACCAGCGCGGGCAGCCTGGTGCCTTCCTTATAACCCGGCGGCAGGTAAAGCGTGAACGAGAGATCCACGCCGTCAGCGCGTTTGTAAGTTACCAATTGCTTTTTGATACCGCGCAGCTGCGGCGCCGGGTCTTTGAAATCGGTCAGCGCGCGATAAGCCATCGCGGTGCAGACTTGACCCGCGGGGCACACTTGCCGCATGAACAGATTCGGCGGTTCCGAGATGGATTCCTTGCGCGTGATAAAATTCATTCCCTGATCGTCCGTCATCGCCACGAAGGATTCGTACTCTTCGATTCCCGCGCGGAATATTTCAGACGTCTGATTGGTTTGCAGGTTCCAGCGGCGAAAGAACGGCCGGTCGCCCTGCGGCGAAGAGCCCACGCCCGACATGAAAATTTCGTCGCCATTTTGCCTGACCGCGTTAAAGCCGTTAGGCAGCTGTTTGTTGATGGGATTGCCGATGTCGTTATAAGCATCGTTGACGTTTAGGTCGGAAAGCATTTTGACGCTCGAAGGATTTTTCGGGTCCGTCATAAACACACGCGAGCGCTGCTTATCGCGGTCAAAGTCGTAGAAGAACATCATGTTGCCTTTTTCGCCAAAAGCGCGGCCCGCATAACGCTGCTCGATCTTTAACATCTCGGCCGGCGCCGAACTAAACGGCCCCGCTATCTTCACCAGCTTATCTTTAGGGGTCACTTTGCTGCGCGGGTCGCCGCCGTCGAGCGCTTCCACCCAGATCAGCGTGGCCGATTCGGTCGGGACCCAGCCGTAACCGCGCGGCCCGGTCGCCACGCCCTGCGACGGGATCTGGTCCTGCAGCGGCAGGCTCGCTACCTTGTAGAGCGTTTTGCCGTTCATGTCCCAAACTTCCACTTCCTTGGGAAAGCGGGAAGCCGGGTATAGATAAGAAAAAGGTTTTTGCAGGCGGGAAGTAAGAATATTCTGTCCGTCGGGTGACACCGAAGCCGTGTCGAAGATCGCCGGCTGGCCGATCTCTTTTATTTTTCCATCCAGGGAAACGACCGCCAGCTGTGACGTCGAATAGTATTCAAATAATTTTTCGTCGTTCGGATTTTTCAGCAGGTCCTGAAACGTTTGCACCGCACCGCGCCGTCCGGAAGTTTCCTGGATCGCCGGCCCGGCAGGCGTAACATTTTGATAGGCCGGGGCGGTGCCGCGATTTTTCGGCACCATCGACACGAACAGATTCTTCTGGTCGGGCATCCACCCGAACTGGCCGAAGGCCGTGTTGACCTGCACGCCGTTTATCTTTCGCGCCTTTCCGCTCGAGGTTTCGATGATCCAAAGTTCGACACCGGCGGGCGTGATATTACCGGCGGCAAGATATTTCCCGTCGGCCGACCATTGCGGCGCCACTATTTTGGCCCCGGCCGGAAGCGTCACGGCAGTCTCTTTCCCGTCGGAAATATTTTTCAGCGTTAATTTGACGGAATATCCCTGCAGGTGCGGGGCATTAGTGATCGGGTTGATACGTATCCCGGCCAGCCGCAGCATCGGTTGGGCCAGGTCGGCGATCGGCGGATAACGCAGCGGCTCAAGGAGCGCCATCTTGTCTCGCGCGGGCGATATGGATGTGAATGGGGTCGCCGGCGAATCCAGCACGTCCATGATGTCTTTGGGCGGTTTTTGATAAACCCCCTGGGCGAACAAGTTCAACGGTAAAAGGAGAGCGAAAAGAAAAAACAAGAATTTTGCCTTCATCATTTTTATCCTTTAAATTTTTTTTAGAGCGAATACCTTGGGGATGTTTTGTAATATAACACATTTGTAGCGCCGCCGTCGCAACACCTGTGACGGGGCTGTCGTGAGAGCGTCCTGCTCTCACATTAGATTAAGGCGGGCGGGACGCCCACCGGACAGCCAGCGGGACGCCGGCGCTACCCAAAGTAAAATTGAACTTTCCAAAACCGTCAAACGTAGACTATCATTGGCTTATTGAGTTCAGCCTGATTCAGGAGAAACCAAAAATGCATTGCCCGCGCTGCGGCCAGCAGCAAGTAAATGAAGAAACCAAATTCTGCTCGAAGTGCGGATTTCAATTGCATGTCGTCTCTGCGGTGCTGATGCATGGCGGTTCGCTGCCGCAATTGGATCTCCTCAATGAGCAGCAGGGAAAAAAGAAATTGCTGACGCGCAGGAACGGGATGATCTTCAGCCTGTTCTGGTTTATAGGTTTCCTGCTGATACTGTGCCCGTTTTTCGGAATGCTGGACATCGATGTGCTGACGGGAATGTCGGCGATACTGGGGATCTTTGGCGGGCTAATACTTTTCCTGGCCTCAGCCCTTTTTCTGGAAGGAAAACCGAAAGCGCCTTATTACCCATATCCGATGGCGCCTTATCAAATGCCGCAGTATCCCCAGCAAATGCAGCAGCAGCACCCCCAACACCCGCAGCAGATGCAGGGACAAGGCTACCAGCAGGGCGCGCTTCCGCCACAGCAATCACAGCCGGCCCAGGGTTATACGCCGCCGCCGCACGTTGTCGGAAGCTGGCGCGACACCAACGACCTTAACCGCGGCAGCGTGACCGAGGGCACGACCCGCTTGCTGCAAAAAGAAGAAGAATAAATAGTAGTACCGCCAGCGTCCCGCTGGCTGTCTGGTGGGCGTCCCGCCCACCTTTTATTTGATGTGAGAGCGGGACGCTCTCACGACAGCCCCGTCACAGGTGTTGCGACGGCGGCGCTACTTTCAACCGAACTTTCCTTTCTCGCCAAACGTATCTAAAATTGTCGTACTAGATATCTAACGGAGGGGTCAGATGCATTGTCCCGATTGCGGCCAACAGCAAATAAGCGATGAGATCAGGTTTTGTTCGCGCTGCGGATTTCCTCTTTCCGCGGTTTCGCAGGTTTTGGCAAATCGCGGCACGATTCCGGGCCTTTCCGAAACTTCCGATAAACCTCGCTGGCTGACGCGTAAGAAAGGGATCTTCTTCGGCGTCGTTTGGATGCTGTTTTTTCTCCTGATGATCGCGGGACTTTTAGATGAGCTGAAGGTTCCCGGCGAGATCGTTTCCGCTGCCGCTATCTTCGGGGTCTTCAGCGGCATTGTTATTATTGTAGCTTCGGCTATGTTTCTGGGGCGCGAGCATCGGGCATACCCCGATACCAGTCACGATCCATATGGGCAATCTGGGGTGGGGCGTTACGAAATGGGCAGTCAGCGCCCCGCTCAATCTCTGCCGCCACAGCAATCTACGCCCGTGCAAAACTACGCCCAACCCGGGACGAAGAACCGCTGGGACACCAACGAGCTCGTCCAACCCAGCGTCACCGAAGGCACGACTAAATTGCTAAAAAACGAAAAAGAGTCGTGAGGTTAAGATCTTTTTTACACAGCTAGTAGCGCTAAAATTGTCTTAACAGTAGTGATGACCGGTGCCGCAGCTGCACCTACGGCGGTCGCGGCCGCGATCAACCCTTCGGCGCTAAGATCGTACCATTTTTTCCGGGGCTCTTTTGAGGCGGCCTCTTCGGTCAGCACTTCAAGGTCTTTGGCCACATCTTCGTGCTTTTCCGCTGGCATGGCTTTAAGCATTTCGGCAACCTGATCATTCAATTCCTTAAATTTTTGTTTCAACTCGTCCGAGGCGCCGGATTTCTCTACTTTGTTAAAGCTGTTACTGATCGAATCGGCTACCACTTGATTAACGTCTCCCATGGTGCCGTAATTGATTACTTTTTGATCGTTCACGGTTACGCTCCTATCTGAGTTATCGATGTAAGTCTCAATATTGATGACCGGTCCTTTAGTGCCTTCGCCCGGCTGGATAAAGTCGGCGATATTTTTTAGCAGATTGCCCCGGATGTCCGAAAGATGAGTAAGCAGGGAAGTGCGCTCTCCCGGCGTTACCATGTCTTGTCCCTGCTGTGCGATGTCCAGGAAAACGGATTGCGGAATTCCGTTGCGGTTTTCTTTTTTGAGAAGTTTGATGGCATCTGCAAAAAATCTTTGCAACCTTTCGGTCGCATCGGTTTTTTTAACGATCTCGATCTTTTTCTGCGCTACCAGCCGAAAGATCTGTTTGATACTTTCCAGTTCCGCATGCAGTCGAAAAAGATTCAGCCGCAAATTGCGCAGCAGTAGGCGGTTCGTTCGCAGATTGTCGACGCCCAGTAACCAAACCCCGACTTCTTTCTTATGGAGCTCTACGGTCATGTATGCCGCGCTGATCCCGGCGGCGGCGAGCGTCTCTGACTGCACGTTCTTAAGGTATTTCGGGAGCTCGAGAATATCGTCGCTCGGTTCATATTCCACGATCACCAGCGGAGTGCCCGCCGCCACCCACCAGGTTTCCGTTTTCAGCGCTTCCTTATTTTTCTGACTGGTCGATTTCTGCAAATAATCCCGAGCGAGCGGTTTGCCTGCTTCCAGTAAAGTGCCTGCTGTTTTTGCCTCGTCTTTCCGGACGTTCACCGTTTGCCCTAGCACGAGCTGGAGGAGATTCAAAAATTCTTTGGCAGACAATCCGGTGCCGGCCCCGCGTGGCCCACGGTAGGCGAATCCCACTTCGACTCTAAGTACCGTGCTCCCGTCACCTTGAAATCGTCCGTCTGCCATCAGCCGCCGGAAAACACAGCGCTGTCGCGGCGAGATCTTTTCGGCGATCAGGCTGCCTGCTAATGGTATCGTGGGATAAAGCTTTAGCGCGCCGGCGGCCCGGCAAAACATCTCCTCATTTGACCAGTTGTCGATACCGCCCAGATGCCGTTTTTTTACGACACCGAACGAACGAACGAAATCCAGGTCGGGGTTTGGAAGAGACCATAGCGGAGAAGCCAGACGCTGAGTGTCGTCCGGGATAAAAGGACGAACATCTGTTAACGGGAGTTGAATGGCGATAAGCATCTGACCGAGGGAAAGCCTTGAGTGTAAAAGTTAAAACTCCCGCCGCCGAACGTTGGGAGGGTCATGTATACTTCTAAATGAAATAACGACATGTGCTTTCTCATGAAGCATTCACATGGGGATTTACTTGTACGTAAGTACGGTTAAGTACTACAGGTACTAACATCCCATCACGCAGGCGCACCATGCAGAAAAAGTCCAGCCAATCCTATGTTGACTTTCGTTCTTACACTTTAATCAGGGAAGATTTTCTTGTCAAGGTTTGCTGAACGGGCCGGTCCTTTTGAAACTAATAACCTACCGCTTCGCCGTCCGCCCGCGCATCGACCGCGCCTAATCGCACACCTTTTTCATCGACCATGATCGCCGTTGTCGAGGCCAGCGCCAGAGGTTCTTTTCTGAATTTATGCCCCATGTTTTCCAGTATGCTGCGCGTGTCGTTTGAGAAGCCGAAATTCTCCCAGTAGATCTCATCCGGGTACCACTGGTGATGAATGCGCGGCGCGTCGATGGCCTGCTGGATATTCATTTCGTGGTCGATGACATTGATGACAGATTGGATGACGGCGGTGATGATACGCGGGCCGCCGCGGCCGCCCAGCGCAAACCAGAAACTTCCGTCTTTGCGCAAGACTATTGTCGGCGTCATCGCCGAAAGCGGGCGGCGTTTTGGCATCACCGAATTATTTTCACCCTGGATCAGCCCGTACATATTCGGCTTGCCCGGACGCGCGGCAAAATCATCCATCTCATCGTTCATCAAAAATCCGGCGCCCTTGATCGTCACGCCTGAGCCGTAGAGGTCGTTGATGGTGTAGGTGTTGGTGACGACGTTTCCTTGCGTGTCGACGACGGTAAAGTGCGTCGTCTCCATCGACTCTTTTCCAAAAGGCTCACCGTGGCCGATCTGCGCGCTCGACGTCGCTTTTGTCAGATCGATGGAAGCGCGCCGCGTTTCCGCGTATTTTTTATCGATCAGTTTCGCGGTGGGAATATTGGCGAAATCCGGGTCGCCTAAAAATTCCGCGCGGTCGGCAAACGACCTTCGCAAAGCTTCGGTCAGCAGGTGGTATTTCTGCGCCGAATTCCATCCCATGCTTTTCAGATCGTAGCCTTCGAGGATGTTGAGCGTCTCGAGCAGCGCGATCCCGCCCGAGCTGGGCGGCGCCATCGAAATGACGGGGAAGCCGCGATAGCTGCCCTGCACCGGCACACGCTCTTTGGCGACATAATTTTTCAGATCCTCAAGCGTGATCAAACCCTTGTGCGCCTTCATATCGTCGGCGATAAGTTTTGCGGTCACGCCCTGGTAAAAATCTTTCGCGCCGAATTTTTGTATCCGCGCGAGCGTGGCCGCCAGCTCCGGCTGTTTGAAGATGTCGCCTTCCTCGTAATAGCTGCCGCCGCGCAGGAAAACGCGCTTGCTTTCGTCGTAAGCGCTCAGCCTTTCTTCATAGCTTTTAAGAAGCTCCGCAAGACGGTAGCTTTGTTCGTATCCGTTCGCGGCCAATTTGCGCGCGGGCTCGACCAGCTGCGCCCACGTCAATTTTTTCGAGCCGTATTTTTTAAAAGCCATCTCCAACCCGGCCGGCGTCCCCGGCACACCCGAGGCGCGGTAGCCCTCCGTCGATGAGCCTTCGCCTTTGATCAGGCTGCCGCTGCCATCCACAAAAATATCATGCGTGGCGGCGGCCGGCGCCATTTCCCGGTAATCGATCGAGGTGGTGCGCCCATCCTTAAAACGGATAAGCATAAATCCGCCCCCGCCCAAATTTCCGGCTTCCGGATAAACTACGGCCAGCGCCAGCGCCACGGCAACCGCGGCATCCACCGCATTACCCCCGCGCTTGATCACATCGATACCGGCACGGGAAGCCAGCCTGTGATTTGACGCGACCATGGCATGCTTGCCGCGCACCGGTTCGCGCGAAGCGGCACGGGCGGGAAGTGTCGTTAAGAGGCCGAATTGTAATAACAGAAAGACAGCGGTGATCTTTTTGAGATTGTTCATAAGACAAAGGTCAGTAGCGCCTGCGTCAGCGGGTGCGTTCTTATTTGTCCAAATATACACAAATACGCGGTAATTACGCACCTGCTGACGCGGGTGCTACTGACAAAAAGCTACAAAAATACCCCAAAACGTCAAAAACTCCCCGGAAAAATGTTCCTTTTTGTCTCTGATTTACGCGTTAACCAGGTAGAGAAGTTTTTGAAAGAGCATTTTTGCTGCGTCTTATGGAATAGAAATTCCTTTTTAGGTACTTGAATTCACGGACCGATTTTGTGGCACGGCAAATGCATTAACTAATATCGGCAAGCTTAATGAAGTTAATTAAGACCCCGCCGCCAACTCTTCTAGCGCGTGGCTTGCCGCTACGCACTTTATCCTTCCGAGCGTTCCTTCAGTTGTCCTACCTATTAAGCCGGGCTGGTAAAACAGCCCGGCCTACCTACCTTTAAGGCAATAACGCAAAGAAATCGCCAAATACAGGCATAATAAGAGCCTTCAGCTTTGTTTGACCCAAATTCATTCATGCTGAAGGCTTTTTGTTTTGGTATTTGATAGTCATGCAGATTGCTCAAAATTACGTCAATCATCTTGACGAAAAATCGGTCAGGGTGACATTTTGCGTCACTTTCTTTTGACAAATTTTGTCGAAAGGAACTGTTAAACAGTTTTCGCCCTAACTGCGGGTGAGATGAATTCTTCCAAATTGAAGTATGTAGCGCCGCCGTCTCGGCGGCTGTCCTGAACGCGTCTCGCGTTCAGTGTGTCGGCGGGACGCCAACACGACAGCCAGCGGGACGCTGGCGTTACAAAGCGGGCAGGGATGCCCGCGCTCCATAGTTCTGCTAAACTCTCGCCATGAGTCTCGGAGCCGGTATGCCAAACACCGGTAAAAACAATTCAGCTATTTTCAGCGTCATTTTGGCGATACTTTCCGGCATTTTATTGACGCTTTCGTTTCCCGATTTCGATCTCTGGTGGCTGGCGTGGGTGGCTTTGGTCCCTTTGCTGTTCGCGCTCCGGCGGCAGCGAAATTCCATTTTTCACTCTATTTTGGCGGGCTGGATATTTGGCGCCGTTTTTATCTATGGCACCTGCTGGTGGCTTACCTATGCGCCCGTCCACTACGCCGGCTTTAATGCCGTCCTGGCGTATTTCCTGATGATTTTTGTGGCGCTGGGCGTGGGCGTCTTTTTTGCGCTTTTCGGCCTTGTCCAGGGGAGGCTTTTTCGCCGTTACGGCGTACAGGCGGCAATGCTTGCCCCGGTGCTGTGGATCGGCATCGAATACCTGCGGTATTTGCTCACCGGCAACGCCTGGAACGCGCTCGGCTATTCGCAGGCATTTGTGCCGGTGCTGGTCCAGCCCGCTAAATACGGCAGTTTTTATCTGGTCGGTTTTCTCGTTGCAGCCTGTAATGCGGCGCTCTTTCTTATTCTGAAAGACCGCAGCAAATACGCGCTCGGTTTGCCGACCGTAATAATGTTATTCATCGCCGGCCTGATCTTTCTCAGCCAACCCGGCAAAAAAGACATAACGGTCCCGGATGCGCACAAGCCGGAAGCGCTGGTCATCGCCGTGCAGCCAAATGTTCCGATGAGCGGCTTAAGTGAAGCGGAATTGGACCGGCTGCGCGCGGAGCAGGGTGAGATGGCGGAGCGGGCTTTAGCGGCCGCGCCGCGCGGCGGGTTTCCCACCGTGATCGTTTTACCCGAGTCGCCGATGAATTATATGTACGAGCGCGATCTGGAATTTCGCGATTTCCTGCACCGGTATACCAAAAAGACGAACGCATCCGTGCTGTTTAATTCCGCCGAACCTTCGCGCGAGGGAATGCAGTTTTACAACTCCGCGGTGATGGTCAACGAGACCGGGACAAAAGTGGCGCAGTATAACAAGATCCACCTGATGCCGTTTGGCGAGTATGTGCCGATGGGCGATGTGCTGTCACAGGTAATGCCGCCGCTGCTGGGAAGTTTTGCTTTTGGCAGCGAAACGAACCTGCTGCCATTCGGCGAGGCAAAAGGAGGAATAATGATCTGCTTCGAATCTCATTTTCCCGGCCTCTCACGCGAGTTCGTTTTAGGCGGCGCGGACGTGCTGGTCGAAATGACCAACGACGGCTATCTGGGGCCGACGCCGGTCTTAAAACAGCACCTGGCCAACGCCGTCTTTCGCGCCGTGGAAACCGATCGGCCGCTGCTGCGCGTCACGAACGTCGGCATCTCCGGCTATATTCAGCCCGATGGAAAGATCTTCGACGCGACCGGAAGCTATGTAGCCGATACGCGCTACTGGACGGTAACGAAGTCCGACGGCTCGCAGACCGTCTATGTCAGGTACGGAGATTGGTTTGCTATATTGTGCGCGGGGTTGAGTTTGATCTTCCTTGTGCTCAGCTTTAAGAGAAGAAAAAATTTACAGGGATAGAGGGGATGAAAGGGATAAAACCAAAAAATAATTCTGCGAATCTTTTTTCTCGATCCTGATTTTTATCCCGTTTATCCTCTTCATCCCTGTTAATTTCTTTCTTTGTGTCCTTTGTGTCCTTTGTGACTTTGTGGTGAAATCGTAATCATGCCGAAAGAACTCGACCTGCCCGTTAAAGAATTCAAGACCCAGACAGCCTGGGAAAAGTGGCTTGAGAAAAATCATGACAAGTCGCCGGGCGTCTGGATGCGTTTTTACAAAAAAGCTTCGGGCGTTAAGTCGATGAACTACGACCAGGCGCTCGACGGCGCGCTCTGCTACGGCTGGATCGACGGGCAGACCAACAAGTACGACGACGATTCCTGGGTGCAGCGTTTCACGCCGCGCCGCGCTAAAAGCATTTGGTCAAAACGCAATGTCGGCCACGTCGCCAGGTTGACTGAGGCAGGGAAGATGACGCCCGCCGGCCAGGCGCAGATCGACGCCGCCAAAGCCGACGGCCGCTGGAGTATCGCCTACGATTCGCACAGCACGATGGAGATCCCTGAAGATTTCTTAAAGGCGCTCGCCAAAAACAAAAAAGCCAAAGCCTTTTTCGACACGCTCAACAGAGCGAATCTCTACTCCATCGCTTTCAGATTACAGACAGCCAAAAAGCCCGAGACCCGCGAAAAACGAATGAAGCTGATTTTAGAGATGATGAAAAACGGCGAGAAATTTCATTAAGAATATTTTCACCACAAAGGCACGAAGGACACAAAGAAATAGAAAAATTTCGTGTCATTCGAGTAATTAGTTGTTACCTCTTTCGGCTGTTTCCTTCGTGCTCTTTGTGCCTTTGTGGTAAATTCCCGCTATAATTAGAACTTATGATCGCAGAAACAACCATTCAGGATCTTCGCGCCAAATACGAAGAGACCAAGACGCAAGTTGAACAGCTTGGGAGGTTTCTTTGACGTCCCCACAAAACAAGCAGAATTAGCCAAAATAGAAGAGCAAACCGCAGCGCCCGATTTCTGGAACAACCAGGAATCCGCGCAAAAAGTGATGCGCCAGCGCAACCGGCTCAGTCACGCCGTCGAGCGCCAGCAGGGCTTTGAGACCGCGCTGTCGGACGCCGAAGTGCTTTTTGAATTTGCGGAGTCGGATTCCGCGTCATTAAAAGAAGTGCAAGCACTGCTCGAAAAACTCGGGCCGGAAGTTTCCGCCGCCGAGATCGAGATGCTGATGTCGGGCGAGAACGACGCTAAGAACGCCATCTGCTCAATTCAATCGGGCGCGGGCGGCACCGACGCGCAGGATTGGGCCGAGATGCTGCTGAGGATGTATCTGCGCTGGGCAGAGCGACGCGGTTTTACCGCCGAAGTTTTAGAAGCGCAGGCCGGGCAGGAAGCGGGCCTGAAATCCGCCACCTTCCGCGTCGAGGGCGATTACGCCTACGGCTTGATGTCCGCCGAAGCGGGCGTGCACCGGCTGGTGCGCATCTCGCCGTTCAATTCGGGCGGCAGCCGTGAGACTTCGTTTGCCTCGCTTTTTGTCTCGCCCGAGATCGACGAGGACATCGAGGTCGAGGTGCTGGACAAAGACCTGCGCGTTGACACTTATCGAGCGACCGGCGCCGGCGGCCAGCACATCAACACCACCGACAGCGCGGTGCGCATCACTCATTTGCCGACCAACATCGTCGTGTCCTGCCAAAACCAGCGTTCGCAGCATCAGAACCGCGCCGTGGCGATGCAGGTCCTGCGTTCAAAACTTTATGAACTGGAGTTGGAAAAACGCAAGGCAGGCACAGCCGAGCTCGAAGCGGGCAAACGCGACATCGCTTTCGGTTCGCAGATACGCAATTACACGCTGCAGCCTTACCGGCTGGTCAAAGACGCGCGCACAAAATATGAACGCTCCGACGTGGAAAACGTATTAGATGGTGAGATCGACGATTTTATAAAAGAGTTCTTGATTTGGCGGAAAAACAAGGCATAATGTACTCTGTTTAAGCAGTAGTTTAAACTCGGGAGCGCGGGCATCCTGCCCGCATGAACGCGCAGCGTTCGAACAGTCTGAAATAATAGGGCACGGTTAACAATATTTGCGTGGAGGAACCACGCCTTGCGGGCAGGATGCCCGCGCTCCATAAGAATTAATGGCGACTTCATCAAGAAATTCCGGCAGGCCACGCCCGCAGCATTCGCGGCAGAACGAGATAGTGTCTATCCTGCTGCTGGCGCTGGGTTTGCTGTTGTTTCTTTGCCTGATCACCTATAACCCAAACGACCCTTCGTCAAATGCCGCCAGCCAGGAAGCGCGCAGCAATTTTATCGGCATCATCGGTTCGGAAACGGCCGTGCGGTTTCTGCAGACCTTTGGCCTGATCGCTTATATTCTGCCGGCGCTGATCGTGCTGATCGCCTGGCAATGTTTTAAATCGCTCAGCCTGCGCGTGTCGGTGATGAGCGTCGTCGCGTTTCTGCTTTTCGTGCTTTCGCTGGTCGGGCTGATGGGATTGACGGATTACAAGGTTTTTGACAGCAGTGTTTATGTCGGCGGCATCATCGGCTATTTCATCGGCTGGCTGCTGGTGCCCTGGATCACCAAGATCGGCGCTTTTATTCTGCTGGCGGCGGTCGGCATCGCTTCCTTTATCTACATCACCAATTTTTCGCTGACGATCGTCTTTGCCGACGTGCGGCATTATGCGGAAATGCTGATCGGCTGGATACGAAATCATCCCGCGCTCGAAGCCGAAGCCTTGTCCAAGGGCGACAAGGGAACGCCGGTTGAAAATCTCTACGCCGCCGAAAACAAGCACGCTAAAAAGCTCCGCGAGGATGCCAAAGAAGGCGGAAAGAAGATCGGCGCGGCGATAACGGGGTTTATCAGCAAGCTGGGCGAGCCACCTAAAAAAGCCGGGGAAGCCGAGAAGGTACCGGAAGTGGAGGAAGTCAAAGAAGAAAAGAAACCGGCGCCGACGATCATCGCGCGCGACATCAAGCCTGCCAAGCCGGAGGAGGAATTCAAGCCGAAAGAGATCACGGTCAGCGAAGAGACTGAAACTCCGCCCAATGTTGACGGCATGGATGTCACGATCGAAGAGCGCGTCGATTTGGGCGGTGACCTCGCGGCAGCTGAAGGAGCGAAACCCGGACCTGAGTTTGCTGCCGAAGAGGCTGCGGAACCTAGGCCAAAACCGGCGCCGAAAAAGAAAGTGCAAAATTTCGATAAGTACACGCTGCCCAAATCGGAATTTCTGACCGAACCGCCGCCTGCCACCGAGCAGCGCGAAGAAGAATTAAAGGCCGTCGCGCAGGAACTGGAAGCCAAATGCAATGAGTTTAAGGTGGGCGGCCGCGTGGCAGTAATTCGCCAGGGTCCCGTGGTTACGACCTATGAATTCAAGCCCGATTCGGGCGTGAAATATTCGCGCATCACGGGCCTTACGGACGATCTGGCGCTGGCGCTCAAAGCTCAATCCATCCGCATCGACCGCATCCCCGGCAAGGCCTATGTCGGTATCGAAGTGCCTAATCCAAACCGCGAAACCATCTTCCTGCGCGAAGTGATCGAGTCAGCCAAATTTGAAAAGTCCGAATCAAAACTGACCATCGCGCTCGGTAAAAAGATCGACGGCGAAAATTACGTGACCGACCTCGTGAAGATGCCGCATCTGCTGATCGCGGGCGCGACCGGCGCGGGAAAATCCGTCGGCGTCAATTCGCTGGTGGTTTCCATTTTGTATAAAGCGCGGCCCGACGAAGTGAAATTTATCATGGTCGATCCGAAGCGGCTGGAGCTCGGCGTCTATGCCGACATCCCGCACCTGGCGACGCCGATCATCACCGATCCGAAACGCGCGGCGATCTCGCTCAAATGGGCGGTGCACGAGATGGAGCGCCGCTACAAGGAACTCGCCGGCTGGGGCGTGCGCAATATCGAGGGCTTTAATAAGGAAGTGCCGAAACGTAATTTTATCAAGGATTACGACGAGAACGGCGAGCCGTGGAAACCGCTGCCGTATATCGTGATCATCATTGATGAGTTGGCCGACCTGATGATGGTGTCGGGCCGGGAAGTGGAAGAATCGATCACGCGGCTGGCGCAGATGGCGCGCGCCGTCGGCATCCACCTGGTGCTGGCTACCCAGCGCCCGTCGGTCGATGTCATCACCGGTTTGATCAAAGCTAATTTCCCCGCGCGCATTTCCTTCCGCGTTTCTTCGAAAGTAGATTCGCGCACGATCATCGACGGCAACGGCGCGGAGCAATTGCTTGGCCGCGGCGACATGCTTTTCCTGCCGCCCGGAACTTCACAGATCATCCGCGTGCACGGCGCCTATGTCGATGAAAAAGAGATCGCCAAGATAGTAGACCACATCAAGCGCCAGGGCGCCCCCGAATACGACGAGACCATTACCCAGGCGGCCGAAGAGTCCGAGGACGGCGAGAACGGGCTGCCGGGCCGTAATGACGAACTTTTCTTTGACGCGCTGCGCGCCTGTATCAACGCCAAGCGCGCTTCGACCTCGCTGCTCCAGCGCCACCTGCGCATCGGCTACGGACGCGCCGCCGCAATTTTAGACGCGATGGTGCGCGAAGGCTTCATCGGCGAAATGAACGGCTCACGCGCTCGGCCTGTTATGGACAAAGCCTACGAAGCCCTGAGAGACGAAGACGGGTTGTAAAAATATGGAGCGCGGGAATCCTGCCCGCACGAACGCGCAGCGTTCGAATAAATCTCACCCGCTGGTATTCGAATTAATATCGTTTATTTCTTTACATAGCCCCGTGCTTTAGCACGGGATTGAGGTTTGATAATAAATATTTTAGCCCGCGTCCAAACGCAAATACGTTTGGACGCGGGCGTATTATTTTGTTGCATCGAGACCCGGCCATAAATGGCCGGGCTATCCAAAGCAAAATTCTTATCCGTGTCCATCCGTGCAAATCCGCGGCTAAAAATTCTTACCTGCGTGGGCGGGACACCCACACGACAGCCAGCGAGACGCTGGCGCTACTCTACCTGTTAAAATTCTGAAAACTTGAATTGTAATACTCCACCGGCGCGAGGTCGTCGGTAAGCGCCGCGTATTGATCGCTGACCGAAATGCGCGATTCGGGTATCAGATGTTTCAGGATCTTATCAATTTCAGGGTCGGTGGAAGCCAGGGTCGGCGGCTGGTCCGCTTTTTTACAGGCGATAATGATCAGGTTTTGGATGATGTTATCGGCGCGATTTTCCTGCACCTTAAAAACATAAATTTTCGGGAACACTTGCCGGTAAGTGTTTAGCTCCGCCTGCAGAAAACGGCTTGAGTTTCCGTTGACGGCGTTGACCAGATTGAAGATGACCACGCCATCATCTTTCAAGGTGCGATCGATCTGGCGGACGGCTTCGATCGTCGTCAGTTGAAACGGCATATTAAAAAGCGACGAAAAAGCATCCAGAAAAACCGCGTCGTATTTACCGGTCTCCGCCGTGTTGAGAAAAATGCGGCCGTCCTGGTGAAAAATATGCATCGCGGGATCGTCCTGCAAACGAAAATGGTCGCGCGCGATCTGCGTCATTTGCGGATCGATCTCGACCACGTCGATCTCTTTTCCCGGATATTTCTTGATGTAATCTTTCGGAAACGAATAGCCCGCGCCGCCGATGATCAGGCTATGCTCGAAGTCGGGTTTGAAATAGCGCAGCAGGTGATAATACTTGATGTACTCGGCGGCCTGATCGTCGCGGTCGAGATACATGACGGACTGCACTGTAAATGGATCGAAGGCCAGCGCCCGGGCGCGGTCCTGATCTTTCCCGAATTTGTAATCGTAGACCTGGATGCGGCTGTATTCGGTGTCGATGTCATAGAGATTATTTGTCCGGCGAAGCTGCGCGCTTAACATTTCGCTCGCGCCGATGCCGACCAAAAGCGTCAGTATCACCGCGACATTAAACAGCTTGAGCGAAAAGGGGATGAGCATTATCGAGACGGCGATCAGCAGCCCGGAGATGAGATAGAGCGTCCGCGCGCTGCCCACGAACGGGATCAGAAAAAATCCGGCGAGAAAAGTTCCGAGGATGCTGCCGACCGTCGAAAGCGCATAGAGACGGCCGACCGTTCGGCCTGAATCCGAAAGCGAATCCATTTTCAGTTTGACGGCATAGGGTGTGACAAAACCCAGCAGCACGCTGGCCGGCGCAAAAAGCAGCAAAGCGGCCAGCAGCGAGCGCACCTCGAGCGGGGTTTGCATCTGCGCGATGTTGGCGAGCACGATGTCTTTGACCAAAATGGTTATGGCCACCGCGCCGCCCGCGAAAAAGATGGCCGAGGCCAGGATCTTCATGTCCGGTTTTTTATCGGCCATTTTTCCGCCCAGCCAGTATCCCAGGGAGAGCGCCGCCAGAATCACGCCGATCAGGCTGGTCCAGACATAGGTCGAAGTGCCGATGTGCGGCGAAAGTATTCGCGAACCGATGATCTCATAGATCATTACCAGCGCGCCGCACACAAAAACGGCAATTTCGAGCACGGGGATCCTTGAGCGAAAAGAAGAGACGTTATTTATTTCAGGTTTGTCTTTAGACATTATGGCAACATTAAACCATTAAGATACATCCCCAGTGAAGTCAGGGTTCCATGCGGGCTGCTGACTTACGGCATCCGGTAAGGGCTGGAAAGTCTTGAATAAAACTCAGCGATACCACTTTTGCTTGGTAATTTCCTTTTTTAGAAAGATAATAATTTGTTGATCGTAATATCCCATAACCGCTAAACAATTAGTAGTTCAAAATTTAACTTTTCCAGGAAAGGAAAATGAAATGATCACAAACTATAAACCCCTGCCTCTTTTTGGTCCTGGTCTTGTCCGGCCTACTTTTGACGGTCCTACTCTTACCCCTACCGGTGCTACTCATCTTACCGCTCCGGGCGCGGGTATTGGTGTTAATTCAGGCTATAACCAGGTCGCTCCTGCTCCTCTGGTTCATCTTTGGATACCTGACGCCGGATCCGATCCTGATCATTCGGCTGTCGCCGTTCAACAAACCCCGGATTCCGAATTATCTTCTCTGCATGACTCACATCTCAAACGGTGTTTGGTCAAACTTATTCGTCAACGTATCAAGAGATCTGCGCCTCCGCCTCAACTAAAAACATTAAAGTCTCCGGTAGGGATGTTTTTTACGCGCGATAGCAAAACGTCCGGTGCAAATGACATCCGGGAAGAGATCGTAAATAGTTTTGAGTATTGGAGTGCGGACGCAGGAGAGCATTTTGATATGTTCTTTCCGGGTTGGTACATGCGTAACAAAAAATTACATTTCAATACCAAACGTTTTCTTGAGTATAGATTAGAAATAGAAAAACACAGTAAATGGCGACATTCCGGGGAAACCGATATTCTTCTTCTTGATTTTGATTATGATCTTGAAACCAAAGAAACACGCTTTGACTTTAAGAATGCGATCCATTTAAAGGTAGAGGAATTAGTTCGCGACAAGACGACCGGTAGTCTGGCTGCGTTATTGAGTTTAATTCAAAATACCGCAAGAGAAAGCGACAAGTATCATAAAGACGGCGCAATTTGGCAAATAAGCGGCAAGATCGGATACCACAAAGGGGGAGGATCTTTCTGGCATGCGATCAGAAAGACTTTTCTGAAGGAGTTCAGTAAGGTTTATGATGACCTGCGGCCGTTTGCAGTGGTCGATCTTAGCCTGAATTCTTAGAAAACACTTCGCTGCAGTATCGTTAAAAAACCTTTAAATCTTAACATTTTCAATATTTTGCCGAGATGGGTCAAAAATCCTCGTTTACCTGTGCAAAAAGTTGTGGAAAACCCGCGAAAATTCACCTGAAAGCGCGATTTTACAAGGGCTTCAAGCATTTTGCACAAAATCAGTGCAAAATCCGTAAGCGCCATATTATCAATACTTAGATATTACATACTTTTTAACAAAGTGTTAAAGCGTGTTGTGTTTGATGTCTTACTTTAAGTTTTTCCACAACAATCCGACGATTCCTAACTTTACGGGGCAAAAACAGAGGAATTTTGCTACAATTCGATATCCCAACACCGAAAAAACTTAACTTTTTAGCAGATGAAGCAAGATTCCCTCCGGACTTCAAACGCTCAGCTCACGCTGTATCCGCTGGCATGGCTCGCGGCGGCATTTGCCGTCGGCGTTCTTTTATCTTCAGTTCTCACTTTAAGTACCGCGATCTGGCTGATCGGTGTCATTCCGGCTGGTTTAGGGGCGTTTATTCTCAAATACCGGCAGCTCGCTGCCTCTACACTGCTCTTGTTGGCCTTTATCTGCGCCGGAGGCCTGTTTCATCAAGTTGAATACACCGGGGTTCGCCCGAACCGGTTAAAGGTCTTATACGATAACAACAGCCTCAGGTCGGGCGAGTTTGTCGAGGTCACCGGAACGGTCTCCCGCGAGCCGGAGCCGGCAATAAACGGGTTTTTCCTCTGGATCGACTCCGACACACTTCTATACCAAGAACAGGAAAACAAGGTATCGGGCACCGTGCGTCTCTTCATCCCAATAAATAATGAGCCCATAAATAATAAAGATGCCGCGCTAAGGTACGAAACCCTGTCGCTGGGTGCGGGTGACAAGGTTGCCGTTTCCGTCGAGCTAAAACGCGAAGAGAGGTATTTAAACCCGGGCGTGCGCTCCGCAAAAGGAAATCTGGACCGGCAGGGAATCGACGCGACCGGCACGATAAAAGACGTGGGAGATCTGAAAAAACTTTCCACGGGTAATTCACCTACAAAATTTATTTATCAATGGCGCAAGCAGCTGCTCACGGAATTTCAAACGCATTTTAACGGCCCGACCGCCGGCGTAATGATCGCCTCGCTGCTGGGCAATAAATATTTTCTCGATAGATCGACGGGCGAGGCTTTTCGTGAAGGCGGCACTTTTCACATGCTTGTTATCAGCGGCGCTCATATCACGCTGCTGGGCGCGCTGATAGTTTGGCTTTTGTCGTTCATCACGCGGCGGCGCATGTGGCTGTTCCTTGTTTCAAATTTTATTCTCTGGGCTTACACACTGGCCGTGGGCGCCGAAGCTCCGGTCACCCGCGCCGCGCTGATGTTCACCATCCTTAGTTTTTCTTACGTGGTGCAGCGGCAGGGCACGCTGCTTAATGCGCTCGGCGCTTCAGCGCTGATGCTGTTGGTTTGGAAGCCGTCGGAATTGTTTGATCCCTCGTTTCAACTGACCTTTACCTGCGTTTTTGCGATCGTGGCGGTCGCTCTGCCGCTACTGCAAAAAATGGAAGCGATCGGCGCCTGGTATCCGACGGCAAAAGAACCGCTCCCGCCAAATTGCCCGCGCCTTTTTAATGGGGGGTTAAAAACTTTTTGCGAAATACTTTTCTGGCGCGAGCAAAGATGGCGGCGTGAGCAAAAACGCAGCGTTTGGCAATGCGTGCTGTTTAAAACTAAATGGGCCGCAAAGCTGGAAGAAAACGCCATCCAGCCGATATTGCGCTTTGTTTTCGCGGCGATATTTATTTCCGTGATCGTGCAAATTTGGCTGCTGCCGTTTCTGGTGGTTTATTTTCACCGCCTCTCGCCGGCCGGCATTATCCTCAATTTATTTGTCGGAATTTTACTGGCGGCGGAAACGGTCACCGCGCTTTTTAGCGTATTGACGGCGCAGGTGAGCATTACATTCGCTGCGCCGTTTGTATGGCTGACAGAAAATCTGAATTGGCTGATGCTGCATTCGGTCGATCCTTTCGATGTGCATGACGCGGCGGCGCTGCGGATTCCCGCTTACACGGGCGCCGCGCGGATCGTCTACGCAATTTATTTCCTGCCGCTGGTCGCGCTGTGGGTTGCGGCGATCCGCTGGGACCCGTTCGCCTTAAAGACCGAGCGATACACCTGGAGACATATTATTTATTCACCGCAAGTTTCCGGCTGTGTATTACCGGTGCTGTCCGCGATAATTATTTTCCACCCTTTTAGCGCGTCGCAACCTGATAGTAATTTGCGGATCGATTTTCTCGACGTCGGGCAGGGAGATTCTGCGCTCATTACATTTCCCGGCGGTACGACGATGCTGATCGACGGCGGCGGCAGATTTAATTTCAGCAAGACACAGGTGATCGGGGAAAACGGCCGGCCGGTTCACTTTGAGCCCGACTCGCCCGAGATCGGCGAAGCGGTCGTGTCGGAATTTCTCTGGCAGCGCGGTTTGGATAGGGTTGATTACCTTGTTGCCACGCACGGCGACATTGATCACATCCAGGGGCTAAGTAATGTGGCGCGAAATTTTTTTGTGCAAACCGCCATTGTCGGCGCCGGCCAAAAACCGTCGGAAAATCTCAGACAGTTTTATGACACACTGGCACGGCGAAATATTCCGATAGTGGAAACTGCGCGTGGCGATGTTTTTCGGTTTGGTGAAGTCACGGTAGAAATTCTTTCGCCTTCGGCAAAGACCGTGCAGCTTTCCGAGAATAACAACTCGCTGGTGCTGCGGATAACTTTTGGCGAGCGCAGTTTTCTTTTCACCGGCGATATCGAAAAGGAAGCGGAAGAAGTTTTACTGGAAGACCTTGCCAAATTGAAATGCGATCTGATCAAGGTGCCGCATCACGGCAGCCGTTCTTCTTCGAGTGAAAAATTTGTCGAAGCCAGCGGAGCAAAAACGGCGGTGATCTCGGTCGGGCGCGACTCGCTGTTCGGCCATCCGCACCCGGAAATTACCCGGCGCTGGGCGGGCAGCGGAGCAATAGTAATGACCACCGGTGCAAACGGTACGATAACCGTGATCACCGATGGCCACAATATAAGATCGGATAACTATCTCGGAGGCCAGACACACCAATAGGCGCATTTGTTCCCAAAAGCTTCCGAGCGTTCCCAAGTTAATCCAATTTATGCCTTATTTATACTAAATGAGATCAACTATGTCAAGGGTTTTTGTTAAACACACATACAAGGGGTAGTAGGTTCCGAAAAAACCGAAAGATCCCAACCGTGCCCCCAAAACATTTAGAATCCTGTAATTAAAAATGTATTAATAGTGTTTAATTTCAAGCAAACCATGAAGATAAAAATTTCACAGATTTTTTTGCATGAAGGTCCATCGCGCGCTGCGGGTCGTTGGCGGCCACTTTGCCTACTTCCTGGACTCCGGCCGTAGCGCAAAACAACAGGCAGCCGTTCAACGCTGTGAGGACCCAATTTACCACGTCTACCAGCGCGTGGCTGATATAGGCGCCCAGATAGGCGACTACTAAAGCAATGAGAAAATTAACTATCAGGACATTACGCCCCGTCAATACCCGGACGGTATTTGAAACGACGAAAATAGCTGCCGTTGCTCCGGTAAAGGTCAGGACGGAGTTGTTCGAAAAAAATTCTTGTGGGATTTGCATAGTATCTCCTTTAGAGGATTTGTAAGGAATAAGCTTAGGTTTTCCTGTTATTTTTGTGCTTTAAACACATTTCGAAATAATCGAAAGCGGCAGCACTTCCCGACAAAACAAAGAGCCGGGTCCCGCGAACCGCCAATGATCATTCCTATCCAACTGTCGATGTCGTTCTTGCTTGTTCATGGTGAAACAAGATTTCGATTCGCATTTTACGAGCACTAAAAGTCTTTAGTAGACTGACGAAGGAATGCTCTCATCAGTGGGAATTACGAAAAAGGGAGTAATAATAAATTGGGAATAAAGTAATACCAAATCCTGGTGGTGTCAAGAAAAATCTTCCTTCTACATCCAATTATCTTTTCAGGTGTGTGAGATAAATAAGTACGCGCTTGTTTTACGGGACTCGTTCGCCCAGGTGATCTTCGCCGATGTAATGCACATTTACCTTAATGGCGCGCCCCTGCTCATCCACCGTAAAGGTGACGCGGCCTTCGGCCAGCGGCATATAAAATTCCGTGGCCGATAGCGGGATCAACCCCGCGAGGAAGCGGTCGGGGATGGCGGCGGCCAGCAGCGAATCGGGCCCGGGGTCTTTTGATATCGTCAGCACCGCGCCGTCCGACATTTTAAAAGTGCCTTTTAGTTTTTCGAATTGTTCGGGCGCAAGCGGGACAACTTTTCCCGTGACCGGCATATCCCACGGCAGGCCCAGGGCGATCGCCGTCACATCACGCCTGACCCGGCTTAGGCGCATCGTTTCGATATTGCTAAGTACAACCACGGTCATATTTTTTTCCGGCAGCTTGGTAAAGTCGCTGATGTAACCGGGCAATCCGCCGGTGTGCCAATAACGTTTACCGAAAACGGAATCGATGAACCACCCATAGCCGTAACCGTCTAAACCCGGCGTGAAAACCTCCTGCGCGGTTTTGGGGGAGACGAGCTTGGTGCTTCCGTTTTTGGCGTCCATTATCACGCTCCATTTATAAAGATCGTCGACGGTCGAATAAAGCGCCGCATCGCCGGCCGGTGCCTGCAGCGATATCTGCGGTGCTTTTTTTGCGCCCAGATCGGCGATAGAAATTCCGGGCAGAAATTTGTCCCACGGCACGGTCACACCCGCATAACCCGTGGCCAGACCTTCCGGGGTCTTGCGGTAATTCATCATTCCGGAGGCATCCATTCCGGCCGGCTTTAAAATATTTTTCTCGACGAATTTGTTGTAGGGCGTGCCGGAAACTTTTTCCACGATGCGCGCCAGCACGATGTAGGCGGTGTTGCTGTAATGGAATTTTTCGCCGGGTTTAAAATCAAGCGGAAGTTTTTTCGCGTCGGCGTAAATGATATCGGTCACGTTCGGCTTGATCATAAACTCGACGTGCTTGGGTGAAAAGAGCTCGAGCTTTTCCTCGTAATCGGGGATGCCCGAAGTATGCCGCATCAGTTGCTGCACGGTGACCGGTCTCCACGCGTCGGGGCAATCTTCGATATAGCTGCAGATCGAATTTTCCAGTTTCAGTTTACCGCGATCGCGCAGCATCAGCGCCGCCATCGACGTGAACATTTTTGTGATCGAAGCGACCTCATGCCGCGTTTCGGGCGTGTAGGGAATTTTCCGCTCGATGTCGGCAAAGCCGTAGCCTTTGCGAAAAATAACCTGGCCGTCTTTTGCCACCAGCACCACGCCGTTAAACCTGCCGAGTTCGGTCCGGGCGGTCAGGTAGCGGTCGATCGTCGCAGCAGTATCTGTGGTCTGTGCCCCGGCAGGAAGCAGGCCAAATACAAATGTAAATAACAGCAGGGAAATGAAGAGAAGGTTTTTCTTAAACATAAAAATATGGTTTGGCGTGTTTTTATTTAATATACGCGCAGCAAAAGGACAGGGTTTCAGTGTCCGGATCTATCAGAGCGGGCGCAAGCAACTCTTCCTGACCTGAGAGGGGTTCGGCTTGAAAGATAAATATAAAGGCTAAATAAATTTGCAGTCCGGAAGGGCCGCTTGCGCCCGCTCTTAATGCAAAAAAGGAGCGGAAATGATCCGCTCCTTTTTCTTTGCGTTTGCATGCTCAATTGCGGGCAGGGATGCCCGCGCTCCATAAATTATTTTATCTTAAGCGCCGGGTCGCCGATGATGGCCCAGGTCAGGGGTACTTCCGGGCTGGTCGCGTTCAGCTTGGCGGCGTGCGTGGCATCGCCCAGCCGGGTGTAGGTGCCCTGGCCAAGAAGATCGAAAAATACCAGCGCCATTTCTTCCTGGATGTTCGGCGTCGTCGAGCCGGTCGAAGCCCAAGTCGTGGGCGATCCGCCGGTCGGCAGTTTCATTACTCCCTCAGCTATGCTGTCGTCGTTTAAATCGACAAAGTATCCGTTCAAACAGGTCAGCATCAGGAACAGCGATAGATTGCTTCCGGAATTAGTAAAGTTGATCACATCGTTGGTCGGCGGCGCGTTGGGAGTGAAGCGCATTATCTGCAGGGCGGACCAGACCCGGGTAGAACCGTGCCCGGCATAATTCACCACGAAAGGCCCGGCATTGACGCCGTTGATAATCCTCGAGCGGATGACGGAAGCGTTAAACGGAGCCGGAAAGTCCTCCAGCGCATAGACAAACGTGGCGGGCATCGCCGCCGGCAGTTCGTTACGCAGCTGGTGATTCATAAAGTCAAAATCCCAGCCGTCAGGCTGGTCGGCAACAAAAAGCGCCCCGCGCGTCATCAATGCGTCGGTAACCGATGCTTCGAAAGCCGTCACTTTGCTTTGCATAAAGGTCATTGTCGCACCGTCGCGCACGGTCATACGCCCGATCGCCATTTCCGCGACGCCGTCGCCATTGGCATCGCCCATAAATTCATCGCTCGGCGATTCGCCCTCGGAAGTGTCGATAAATTTTGTCGGGATAAAGTCGTTGTAACCCAGGCCCGTGTAATTACGCGAATCGTAGGTGGAATCGCCCGCCAGCATGACATATTTCAAATTAGCATCGATACCCTTTAAATAAAGCAGGTAAGCTTTGATGGCGCTGGGCGTCGGCAGTCCGAAATCGAATTCGTCATAGACGTCTTCGACATTAACGACATCGACCGTCAGGCCCTGGCCGCGCCGGTAATTTGCCCAATTATTCGACTCGGTCATAAAGTTGCCGTGGCTTAAGATCAGCATGTCGACCGTAGAGGCTGTCGATGAAAGGGTCGAAGGCGTATTGAGGGTGATCGACACCGGCGACAGCAGCGAATTTTCATTGACCGCGATCATCGGATGGGCGCGCCCGGAAGGGATCGCCACGTCAAATCCGCTGACGCCGGGCGTCACCGTGGTGTTTAAGATCAGCATCGGGTCGTTTTCGTAATAGAGGTCAAACACGCGAATGTTCGGCGTGTTAAAACCCGCGACCCTGGTGTTATGCAAATGGCGCGTGTCAAAAGTAAGGCTGTTCTGGTCCGCCTTAAAAAGCCGGTCGTAAGTGATCTCGACAAAATCGAGCAGCGCCACGTCGCCGAGGCTGTCCTCGGCAGTGAATCCAAAAGTATTATTTCCTTCGGGTACGAGGGAAGCTTTGGTGCTAAAAGTTTTGGAGGTGGGAACGACACCGTCAAAAACGATCTCGCCCATAAATGACCCGTTCATCGTTATCTGGAAACGGTGATGTACGGAAGTAAAGCCGTGCACGGCAACCTTGATCGTGACATCCGCGCCGTCCGGGTCAATATCCTTGATGGGCACTGTGCGCAATACGGGCGTGCCGGTCACGGTCGGGCCAAACCAGTTGTCGAGGTCTCCGTTCACGATCTGCGCGCCAACGTAACCGACGCGCGGTTCGTAATGGGTGACGCTGCTAAAATTCCGGCTTTCTACCGGCGGCGCAAAAGCGCGGCGAGTGCCTTCGAGCATTCTCTGTCCCGGCGTTGCCCCGGCGATCAGATAATACATCTGAAAATCGCTGTTTTGAATGTCGATGCCGCGCCCGTAAAATTCGATAAAGTTGCCGGCGGGTTCGACGATCATTTTCTGTTCCACGCCGTTTAAGTAGAGCTGCCAGTTTACCGGAGACGCCGCTACGTTAAACCCGGCCGTCTGCAGCTGGGCTTTGGTGATGTGATAGATGCCGTTCTTGTTTACCCGGAGCTTTACACCCGGCTGGGCCGCGACCCATTTTTGATTTATCGGATCGGAAGGGAACACTTCACCTGAGGAACCCGGCCTGGGTGTCTTAAAGGACGACTTCTGAGACGCCGGATATTTTTGCAGGATCAGTCCCCGATTTTCGCCGGTGAAATCCGGGCGAAGGCTGGCGTTATAACCGGTCTTTGTTTTGATATTTCGTTCATAGGACGGCGCGATCGGCCCGTAGAGGGCTTTCTGCCCGCGCTTGTCCATTGTTTCGATGTAATAGGAAGAATCGCTTCTGCCCGCCGGGTCGTAAGCCGAGTAAGCCTGGCCTCCGGCCAATTCTTTCTCGCCCACCCGCATCATCGAACCGCCGATAAGCGAATCGTTCACCAACCGCTGCTGCCCGTCGCCGTCTATCCGGTAAACATTAAAGCCGAGATTACCCAATTCATAGGTGGTTTCCCAATTGATAACAGCACCATTAACGCCATCGACAAAAACCTTGATGTCGCCCATTACCAACGCCGGGCGGCTCACCGGTTGGGCGGCGATCGGACGCGGCAACTCCACCAGGCTTACCAGGCCGGATTTTTTGCCCGGCTCCTTGCCCGGCTTTTGGGCAGGGGCGAAACTGCATAACGATATGCTGATAATGAGCAAACCTGAGATAAAAATAGACTTCTTTTTCATTTGATCTCCCTGAATCAAGTTCAAAACGGACGGGGACGGTTATTTAGTTGTAAATGCAGATGCAATTACCAGACAATCTATCCTATTTTTGCCCTAAAGCCAAGCTTTTTCGGGCATTCTAAAGCTTTGAGGTCAGTTTGTAAGATTATCTTTCGGAGTAGATGATAACTGATAGATGACAGATAAGAGATCGGATCTTTCAGCTATCATCTATGATCTTTCATCTATTCCGAATGGCAGCGTTCTTAATTTACAAACAAAAAAGGCAGAACTAGCCTGCCTTTCCAAATCAACTTGAAGTTAAATTACCGTTTACACTTCTCGACCATCTTTTGCAGGCCGATAACCTCATCATTTTCAACGCTTAGCGAGATCGCCAGCTCGCTTGCCGAGCGGGAATAGGTTTCCGCCTGCTGGCAGTCGCGTTTTTCGTAAAAGATCTTGCCCAGGGCAATGTGGCCTTCGAGCAGCTTATTGTCCCAGAAAAGAGCGGTTTTCAGCGCGCTGACGGCGGCTTCCAGTTCGCCCCGGCGCAAACGGATATTACCCATGATCAGGTAGGCTTCGGCAGACATCGGCTCGCTGGTCAGAATGCGGTTGATGACGGCCAGGGCATCGTCGTCGCGCCCGGCTTTGTAAAAATTGCGCGCCTGCAGCAGCATCGCCTGCGTTTCGTCTATCGGCGGGGGCAGCGCCTGGTTTTGCCGGCGCGAAAGTATCATCACCGCAAAATCCTTGCGCGGCGGCTGCTTGATGCGCAGCGAGATGCTATCGGTGGACTTTCCTTTTTGCCATTCGGTTTCCGACTTCGCGTAGTTGGGCAGGTACTTGCGCGCCTGGTTGTCAAAATTCTGAAAGTTCGGATCTTCCTTGCCCTTGGTGGCTTCGATGGCTTTGGCCAGCAGAAAATATGCCGGGCCGTCCTTTTGACTGGCCGCCAGCAGCGGGCGCAAAACTTCCGCGGTCTCGTTGTAATTTTCCTGCAGGAAAAGTCCGTAAGCGTAATTGAAACGCACGTCCTGATCGTTGGGCGAAGAATCGAGCGCCTGTTTTAGAAACGCCACGCCGTCGCTTAAAAACGCCGCTGATTTGGCGGTGTTTTTCTTTTCCGCGCGCGCCGCCTGCAGCGATATCGCGCCTAAAATATTGTGCACGGCGATCAGCTTCAGATCGTCGGCCAGCGGGCGCAGCGTCGCCAGCGCCGGTTCATAGTTGCCCTGTCCCCAATGGATCAAACCGGTATAAAAAGCGGCTTCGGCATAATGCGGATCGGCGGTCGGGATGCGCGAAAAATAATCGATCGCGTTCAGATACTCTTTGCGGTTCAAATAATAATGTCCGAGTTCGAGCGCGGCATCGGTATAGGTTTCGCCCGCGCGTTCGAGGGTGAAACGGTTGAGCGCGTTTTTCAGATACGCTTCGCGGCGCGTGTCGCTTTCCGGCGTCAGCAGCGCTTTGATATAGGCTTCAAAAGCCAGAGGCGGAATGGTGATGGCTTTCTCGATAAATTTATTCTGCTCGAAGGGCAGCGACAATCCATCGCGCTTAAAAAATATCTGGTAGGCCAGTTCGCCCTGCAGCCGCTGCAGATTTCCCAGCGCTCCCTGGATCACGATCTCGCGGATCACTTTTTTCCCGTCGATCTCTTCGGTCAAAAAACTCCCGTCATTGACGCGTATTATCCGCGCGGTGATCCTGATGCTGGCGGCGACCTTTTCCGCGGCGGCACTGGGCGCGGCGGCGTCGGTAGCGGGGGCGGGCTGCTGTTCGGGGACGACCTCGTACTTGCCGGTGACCATCAGGCTGGCGCGGGCTTCGCGGGCGAGCCGCAGGGAAGTGGCTATTGAAGGCAGCGTCGTCAGCGGAATATTATTTTTTACCTGGATGAATTTGCGCTCTTCATTGGAAACGGTGGTGAGCGTCGAATCCTTTAGCAGATCGGTCAGCGCATCGGCAAAGCTCTCGCCTATCCAGTTCAGCTCCGATTTACCGGACGATTCGCAGATCGACAAAATGCTGTTGTTGATCTTGAAAGTGCCGAGCTTGCCGCAGTTCTCAAACGGAAACACCAATATCGCGTCCGGATTTTTTTGCGCCGGAGCGGCCGTCGGAATAAAAATACAAAGAATAAATAAACTTAAAATTGCGTATCTGAAATTCATAATTGATCGACTTTTCTCACCACTAAGTCACGAAGCACACTAAGAAAAACTGTAAAACAAACAATAAATTTCGCAAATTTTCTCGATAAAATAATTAAAGCTTTCGCGAAAGTTCGAGCAATTCGCTGTCACCGTTCTTTACTTTGTGTTCTCCGTGACTTTGTGGTTAATTCCATCTCTCGGTCACTGTGCCTTTGGCTCGCGATATGCCGGTTCAAAATTGCGCGTCGTATTTTCCGTCACGCTGCTCCCCATACCTGAGGCCGGCTGCACCGCGTCAAAAGGCTGCGCTTCGTGTAAAATTCTCGGCGCGGGTTCCTCACTACGGTAGTTTTCCGCCGATTCTTTTGAGTCTTTCCTGGTCTTGACCGAACTTAACAAGAGCTTTAACAAGCCAAGTTCAGAGATCGTCAGCAGGAAAAACGCAAAGAAGGCCACCGCCGCCACGACGTTATCGCCCATCCCCAGCTCTTTTTTCATCACCGTGAGCAAGCCGATAAGAACGCCGATGCCCGCTATCGGAAGGCCCAGCAGCGCCGCGATCAAAAAATTGAACGACGCTTCGGAGATCGTGCCGGGCTCAGGCTTTTTTCCCGGAGTGAGCTTGTAACCACAATGGTTACAGTAGCTTAATCCGGGTATAACGGATTTTCCGCAAGATGAACAATACATAATTTCACGCCCCTGCCATCTATACGATACTCCACCGGGCACGGTTCACCCAAAGCCCCTAAATACAAACAACAAATATCGCTTCTGTCGAAATATCGACGAAACGACGGTCATAAAGAGTTTGATGGTGGAATTAAGTAAAAGGTTTGGGCGAAAAATGGTAACCGGTACGGGATTTGAACCCGTGTTGCCGCCGTGAAAGGGCGGTGTCCTAGACCCCTAGACGAACCGGTCATGCTGAAATCTATTGCCGGCTGCTGTAAATTTCACGCTGCCGCTTCAAATAGCGTCGCTGACCGGAGGGCTAACCTGTCAGAAAGCGAACATTTAGGATAACGAACACGGCTTTTTCTGTCAAACGCATATGGAACGACTGCTATTTTTCACCACAAAGGCACAATAGACACAAAGAAAAAATCTTAACAACCAATTACCCGGATCCCAGCCGGCATTTTTTTGTTTTTAACCACAAAGACACAATGGACACAAAGAAAAACCGTAACAACTAATTACCCGCATTTACGCGAGCTTATTTTCGGTAATTAGCGAAATTCGTTGTTCCGCTTTTATGTCTTTCTTCGTGTCCTTTGTGCTTTTGTGGTTAAATTTCTTAACTTTCCGCACCGAACCGGCGCAGAATTTCCTCTACTTTAGCTTTCACCTCATCCGAAGGTTTCGGCTGCCGCCGGAGCCAGGCGATCGTTCCTTCTTCTATCTCCGCGCCTGCTGCAAGCAGGATCTCGATGGCCCGGGGAAAATCGGCGGCGTTGTCATTATTCGTCAGGCTCCAAAGCGCTTGTCCGAGCGCATCGCCGCCATAGACGTTGACGGCGTCCGGCCGCGCGCCGCGACGGAGCAGCAATTCTATTATCTCGGGCTGCGGTGTAAAAAGCGCCCAGTGCAGCGCCGTCTGTTTGGCGTTGTCGGCGGCCTGAATGTCGACGCCTCCCAATTCGGGATCGAGCAAAAATTCGACCACCGCGCGCTGCCCGTAACCGCTGGCGTAAAGCAGTGCTTCCTCTGCCTGTTCTTTCGTTAAGTTTTGTTCGTCAAAAAAACTTTTCACCACGTCGAGCCGCCCGATCCCGGCCGCGCCGACCAGGTCGAGCCGCGCGCCGTGCGCCGCCAGATATTCGGCGGCTTCCGGGCAGCCATTAGCGAGCGATCCGCGCACAGCGCTTTGCTCGTTGCCGCCGGCCGCAGGCGCATCTATTTGCGCGCCGGCATTGAGTAAAACTTCCAGCAGCTCGTTTTGCACGCCGGTGCCCCGCGGGTGAGCGCTCGTGCCGGTGAGCCCCAGCGTCGTCGAACCTCCGCCGTAGGCATCCGATTCCGCATTTACCTCGGCGCCGGCGTCTAAAAGTATTTTCGTGATCTCGAGAATATTCGTCGGCGTTACCTGGCGAAAATCTTCGATGCCGTTGGCCGAAACGTAATGCAGCAGCGTCGAGCGATGTTCGCGGTCGGATCGCTGGCGGATCAACTCCGGATTTTCGCGCAAAAGGCGCCCCAGTTTTTTCGCGTCGCCCCCGGCGATGGCATCGGCGGCGGCTTCGAATTTTGCGACGGGCGAATTTTCCTCGTTCAGCGTTTCGATATGCGCGGCAAATTTCGGCCAGCTATCGAATGCATGTTCGCGCGCGAGCAGAAACTGCGCATTGGCGAGCGTGAAATTATCTTCCTCAAATTGCGAACGCGTCAGGGGTCGGTAACGCTGTTTCACTTTTTCGCGAAATTCTTCCGGCGTTAATTCGCGCCCATAATGGGCGTAAAGCTCATTGATCTTTCGCAGAGCTTTCTCGTCGCCGTTCCAGGCTTTGACGATCTCTTTCGCTTGTTTTTTGTATTGTTCTAAATTAGGGCGGGCGGGCAGTTGTCTGGCATCCATAAAATTACGACCTTCCTTTCATACTCGTTGCCCGGAGTCCGCACGTTAAAGGGCAGCAAAAGAAGATGCGTAATCTTCAGATCAGATTTTCTCTAAGGTGGGCACGGCCCTTTCCGCGGACTGGATGCGCCCTTCGCGCTACTTCGGAATGTAGCGCGCCGAATTTGGGATGTCAAATTTTATGAGGTCAGTACCGGGAACGCAGTGACCGGCTATGAGCGAAGCGAATCAACTTCGAATAAAGTCCGTTTTATTGAAACGAATAGGAAGCCGGTCACTGCGTTCCCGGTACTGACGCCGTTTTTAGCTCGAAACTGCAAAAAAACTAATCAGCTTTTACATGGACAGAGATCACCCGCGGCAGGGAATGGTTGGCCTTATCTTCTTCATCGCTTAGTTCGTCGATACGTAGAATTTCAAACCCGGCGTCGATGGCGGTATTTACATAATCCGCAACGTGGTGAAGAAATGCCGTGACCATCACCGGTTCATCGTTGAGGCCGGTGAACTGCGCCTGGCCGCCGGCCAGCTGGCGAAAGGGGTGGAGTTCGCAAAAGACGAATTCGCCGCCGGGACGCAATACCCGCCGCGCTTCGTGAAAGACGTGCGCGAGGTCTTCGATGTGTTCCAGCACCAGCGTGCAAACTATCAGGTCGAAAGAATCGCTGCCGACATTCCAGTGAGCGTTGAGGTCCTGCTCGATAAAGTGAACGTTCTTGTCGGAAACATTGGCGCGGGCGTGGGTCAGCATCCCGGCGGAAAAATCCATCGCCGTGACGGTGTGCGCGTGTTCGGCCAGGTAGCCGGTATTACCGCCCGTGCCGCAGCCGATCTCGAGCACCGCGCGCTCGCGCAGGTCGAGATTTTCCGCGCGGATGGCTTTGGCCGCCAGGTCACGCGTGCGGTTTTCCATCGTGTCATACGTCCGCGACCACGAATTGTAGGCGACTTGAATTTCTTTATCCACGCCAAGTATTTAATCATAAAAAGGCAGAAACGCGACAGTGATGGATGTGTTCAGATAATAGAAGCGATGAGAATGTGGTCAGTACCGGGAACGCAGTGACCGGCTATGAGCGAAGCGATCAACTTCGAATAAGGTCCGTTTTTTTGAAACGAATAGGAAGCCGGTCACTGCGTTCCCGGTACTGACTCCATTTCCTATTCACGACTCTTTATTCACTAGCTTACGGCTTCTTCGATTTCTTGTTTTTCTCTTTCGATTCTTTTTCTTCCAGGTCGGCGGGGACTTTGCCCATTGAATCGATCACGGATTGCGCATATTCGGTGGCGTTTAGCAGGGCCTGTTTTTCTTCCTTGACAGTCGTCTTTTCGCTAAAGCTTTTCAGCTGCGGCAGGAGGCGGGTGCAGGCCGCGCCCAGCACTTTTACGCCTTTCATCATCAATTTACTGTCGGGTTCGCGGGTGGCGATATCGTCGATGTTATTTATGGCTTCGTCGAGTATGAGTTCGATGTCGCGAAAAAGCTGGGCGTGGGTGCCTTGCGGCAGATCGCCCCAGTCTAAAATTTCCCCGTCCACATTTTTTTGAGGCTTTTTATTATTTACTTTGGCCGGGTCGGCGGTCGATCCCGCCAGCACGGCCAACCGGCGGTCGATGGCTTTGACAAAGACCTCCATCCGCTTATCGACCTCCTGCGTATCGCGCACGACATCGGTTTCCTTATCGGTCAGGTGGTCGCGTTTGCCCTGGCCAAAAGCGGCCGCCGCGCTGAGCATGAAAATACAGGCAATTCCTGCAAAAATGAATAAACGTTTCGTTCTCATATAGTCTCTAAATCGTCAGTGAGGGCGTTACCGTGAAAGTGTAACTCCATCAATATAGATGACAAAATGTCTCGCAGGGTTTATTTTAGATAAATAGAAAAAGGCAATATTTTATATGGGATCTAGTGTTAAAGCGAAGTGTTTTTGTATCAGAAGGGCCATGATAGCGGCCTTGTTGATGGGTTTGGCGGCCATGGGAGCCGCGGCCCAGTCAGGCCAGATGGGCCAGATAGGTTGGGTACCGGAGCCTAAAGTTACCTCCACCGACCTTATCTCGGTCTATTTTCTTAACTCCGACCGGGGCTGGATCGGCGGCGACGAGGGCTACCTGGCGGCTACTTCTAATGGCGGGGCCAATTGGACCAGCCAGCCGCTCAAAACCACCGGCAGCGTTAATGACATTTATTTCCGCAATGAAGAAAGCGGGTTTGTCCTGGCCGGCGACAAGGTTTTTCTGACCAATAACGGCGGGCAAAACTGGGCGGAAGTGCCGGCCGTGAGTAAAAACGATTTTCGCGGCACCGAGCAGGAGCTTTACAGCATCCGCTTTTCCGACAAAAAACGCGGCTGGATCGTCGGTTCCGTCTCGCGCGGCGATAACATCGTGGACAGCCTCGTGCTGCGCACCACGGATGGCGGTTCGAGCTGGCAGCGCGTGCGCGTGCCCACCACGGAAGAGCTTTTTCACCTCGATTTTGTTAATGAAAACAGGGGCTGGATCGTCGGGTCGCACGGGATAGTGCTGTTTACCGAAGATTCCGGCGCGACCTGGCAGCGGCAAAATTCCAACATTACTACCGACCTCTTTTACATTGATTTCAGGGGCTCGAAAGACGGCTGGGCGGTCGGCGCCAAGGGAATGATCCTGCATACGGACGACGGCGGGCGCAACTGGTACAAAATGGGCGCCAACGTCTATGGGACTCTGCTCCGGGTGGCCTTTTTGAGCGAAGACAACGGCTTTATCGTGGGCAAGGGCGGGTTGATCCTGCGCTCCAGCGACGGCGGCCGTTCGTGGATCAAGCAGGACAGCAAAACGACCGACGCTCTCTATGGGCTATTTGTTGATAAAAAAGCCATTTGGGCCGTCGGCGGCAAGGGCACGCTGCTGAAATACGAAAAATAGCCGATTTGGGATTTTAGATTTTGGATCATGCTCGGCTTGGTCATGAGACCTAAAATAGGCCAATCCAAAATCGGCAATCTAAAAATCCAAAATAATTCGATATTTAAGCAACCATCAAAAAAAGATTTGCATCTATAAATTTGGGCTAATAGTCGAAACCCCGTTTGTGATTGGGAACGGAAACGGATAATTTGGACTTTAAGTCTTTCTAATTCCTCCTGTGACTGCCCGGTGAGAAAGTGACTCGCCGGGCAGGAACTTTTTAAATCGTAATAAGCAATACGGCGATACGTAAAAAGAGTTAGCCGCGGATTTACACAAATTTCACGGATTATTTCTTGTCCGTATTCAGCTATGTAAATCCGCGGCTAAAAAACTTTAGATAAAGCTTTGCGTATGACCTATTGCGTATTACGTATCGCGTACGCCCGCTGTCCCACAAACGGCAGGTCCGGCAGCCCGGGCATACCGGCGTTGATAGAGCCGCTCATTGAATCGCCATCGACCGTGCCGGTGATGGTGAGTTCGACGGCCTGGCCCATTATTTCAGTTTTTGAAACCGCGCTAAAACTATTGCCTGTGACGGTGCCGTTTAATTCACCACCGCCCAGCGCGGATTCCATCTTGCCCGTCACCTCGCTGCCGTTTTGCTCCAGGTTGAGGCTGATCTGAAGCGCTTGTCCCATCGCTTCGGCATTGACGGTCCAATTGCCGCCGATCTGTGCATTTTCCTGATTAGTATCATTCATATAAAATTTCCTAAGGATTGTGTTTTTATAAATTGCCACTAGCTTTAGCTAGTGGTTCGGTTATCTAAAGAGGCATTTGGCTTTAGCCAAATTTCGGAGTTGAGTTGGGCTAAAGCCCGAATCAGCATGC
Source organism: Pyrinomonadaceae bacterium (assembly GCA_035995185.1). Lineage (GTDB taxonomy): Bacteria > Acidobacteriota > Blastocatellia > Pyrinomonadales > Pyrinomonadaceae > DASYKT01. The sequence continues at coordinate 80,463 of DASYKT010000033.1, read as the reverse complement.
CTCCTTCAGCCACTAGCTAAAGCTAGTGGCAATTTATAGAAGGATCATTCAACTTTTCCGAGCCTCAAGTATTTCTTACCGCCGTGAAATTAGAATCCGGCACTTCCATAAAGCCGTCGCATTTCATAACGCCGCTCATCGAATTGCTATCCACGGTGCCAATAAAGGTCAGCGTATAGGGCGCTTCCATGATCGTTGTGGGCATGGTCATCGTCAACTGATTTCCCGTGACGCTCCCGGTCGCGGTGCCGTCGCCAAAATAATCGATCGAAACCGACCCGGTCACCTCACCGGCGGCGTCCTGCTGCAGGTTTAAAGAGCCCTGCGGGTTGCCGAGCGGAACCACATCGAGCGAGATCGTCCAGCTGCCGGCGACGTTTGCCGGCGGGGCATTGGGATCGACGATAAGATCTTTGACGTCCTTTAAATTTCCTGCGGCGTCGTAGACCTCGATGTTTTTTGCATAAGGGCCGACCTGGTCCAGCAGCTGCACCGCGTCGCCCACGATGACGATCGCCAGTGTGTCGAGGTGAATATGTTTTTGCGCCACGCGCTGGACGTCTTCGGCCGTGACGGCGTTGATATTATCGCGGAAAGTCTGCAGGTAATCGTCAGGCAAATGAAAAAGCTGCTGCGAGACGATCTGGTTGGTCAAACCTTCCTGCGTTTCCACTCGCAGCGGAAAACTTCCGCTGAGATAATTTTTCGCATCGTTTAATTCTTCTTCCGGCACCGGCGTGGTGCGAATGCGTTCGAGTTCATAGAAAAATTCCTTGAGCGAATCGCCCGTGACCGCCGTGCGGACCTCCGCGGCAGATTCGAAAAGCCCCGCCAACCGCCGCGCCTCGAGCGAAGAATACGCGCCGTAGGTATAGCCTTTTTCTTCGCGCAGGTTCATAAAGAGCCGCGACGAAGCGCCGCCGCCCAGCACCATATTCATCACCGTCAGCGGGAAAAAATCCGGATCGGTCCGCTTGATGGCCAGATTTCCCAAAATGATATTCGCCTGCGAAGAATTGGGCCGGTTCACGATCGCCAGCGTTCGCTGCGAGCGTTCGGGAAACGCCGGGAACTCGACGCTTTTTACTTCGCCCTGCGCCCATTCGCCAAAAAGGGAATTAAGCTCCGCCACCAGCGCCTCGCTTTTTACATCACCCACCGCGATAAAAACCGCATTGTTCGGGATAAAGACCGTCCGGTGAAATTCGGCCAGTTTTTCGGCCGAGAGGTTATCGAGCATCGCGTTGTTGTTGGAGACGACGCTGTACGGGTGTTCGCCGAAAAATATTTTCGCGGCGCGCTCACTGACCAGAAAATCAGCCTGCGAATGATGCAGCTTTAATTCTTCCCGGGCATTTTCGCGATAGATGTTCAACTCCTTTTCCGGGAACGACGGGTTTAAGACAATGTCGGCCATCAGCCCGAGAATTTCCGAGGCGTACATCGTCACGGCCGAAGCGGCGACGATCGTATTATCCGCCGAAACGCTGGTGCTGAGCGCTCCGCCGATCCGGTCTACCTCTTCGGCGATCTGTCGGCTGGTGCGGGCCCTGGTGCCTTCGTTCAGCATTTTTGCCGCGGCTTCGCCGAGACCCGGCATGTCCGCCGGGTCGTTCACCGCGCCGTTCTTAAAAGCCAGCCGGAAATTTACCAGCGGCACGCGGTCGTTTTCAATAATGACCACTTTCAGGCCGTTAGCCAGCGTGGTCTCAAAAGGTTTTGCCAGATCAAAAGGGGCCGAATCAAGCGGCTCAGGAGGTGTTTTGCGAAAAGATTCCATAGTATTAGATGTCGGAGGTTAGATGTCAGAGGCTAGTAAGATCGGTTCTTTACTAGCCTCTGACATCTAACCTCTAGCCTCTTACGAGGCCGGTATAATATCGAGCTGTGCCCGGTTTTCGGTATCCAGATATTTTGCCACGGCGTTCATAATGTCTTCGGCGGTGATGGACAGGAGTTTTTCCAACTCGCTGTTGATCAGGGCCGGGTCGCCGTCATAAAGCGCGTATTCGCAGAGCGCCATGGCGCGCGCCAGCGAAGACTGGCGATGCCGCACCTCGTCATTGACGAGCTGGTTGCGCAGCTTTTCCATTTCTTCGACCGAAGGGCCGCTTGTCGCCAAGGCTTTTATTTCGGCGATCATCGATTCGCGAATTTGCCCGACGTCCTGTCCGGGTTTTGGCAGCGCGCCGATATAAATTGTCGAAGGGCCGCGGCGCTCATCGGTAAAACCGAAAAGCTGCGAGATCGTGCCTTCGTCCTTTACCAGCTTTTGATAAAGCCGCGAGCTGTCGCCGTCATAGAGAATTTTTCCGGCCAGCCACAGTGCTTCGTGTTCCATCGAGCGGCGCGGCGGTATTTTCCAGCCGATCAGAAATCCGGGCAGCGGCGCCAGTGGGTCTTGCCACGACTTGTGCGTTTCCGCCACCTCTTCGGGTTCACTTACGTTGATCGCCGGCGGGGTGGGCTGGGCCGGGATATCGCCGAAATATTTTTCGACCAGCGCTTTTGTCTCGTCGGTTTCAAACGATCCGGTGATGGTCAGCACGGCATTATTGGGCGCGTAATAGATGCGGAAAAATTCCTGGACGTAATCGACATCGGCGGCGTCCAGGTCTTCCATCGAACCGATGGTCGAATGCGCGTTGGCAAAATTTTTGAAGACCATCGAAGTGATCAGGTCAAAGACCTGCCCGTAAGGCTGGTTGTCGTAACGCAGCCGTTTTTCTTCCTTGACCGCTTCGCGCTGGTTGTCGAGATTTTCCTGCGTCACGGCGAGCGAACGCATCCGGTCGCTTTCCAGCCAGAGCGCCAGCGGAAGCTGGTTTGCCGGCAGCGTTTCATAATAATTTGTGCGCTCCGAAGACGTGGTGCCGTTCATCGTGCCGCCGGCTTTGGAAATGAACTGGAAATGCCCGGCCTTGGGAATATTTTCCGAACCCTGAAACATCATGTGTTCGAAAAGATGCGCAAAGCCGGTGCGGCCTTCTTTTTCATTGCGCGAGCCGACGTCGTAATAAACCGCCACGGCCACCACCGGAATGGCGCTGTCCGGGCTTAAGATCACTCGCAGCCCGTTCGATAATGTGTATTGGTCGATGGGAACGGGGGGCAGGCTAAATTGTTCTGTCACTAAACCTCCAAAATATGGCAAATAATGCAAATAAAAGCGAAAGATAATTGTAGCGTTTTAACCACGAAGGCACAAAGGACAGGAATGAGGTCGGAACCGGGAGCGGTAGCGACACGGGTTGCTAAAAGCTAAATTTGGACTTAGCTTTTAACTAATTTCTATTGCATTGAAAAGATAAATGACGTACATTTGACGCCACGGTTAAAGATATCTCTCACAGGACACTCAACTCTATAATGGATTGGCAGAAATTACTTAACAATAACCGGCTAAGGACATCTCGTCGAGCTGATAAAAAAGACGCAAGAAATGATTTTGAGAGCGATTTTGGGCGAATAATTTTCAGCCCTGCTCTTAGAAGAATGCATGATAAGACGCAGGTGTTTCCCCTCACTTCAGACGATAATATACATTCCAGATTAACTCATTCTCTTGAAGTTATGTCAGTCGGCTATTCTCTTGCGCTATCAGTATGCGAAAGTCAGCGTTTCCAGCAACGCTTAAATAAGAACTCTTATGAATTGTTCAGAGAAGTTCCAGTAATAGTTAAAAATCTTTGTTTGATACATGATATCGGCAATCCACCATTCGGTCACTTTGGTGAAACTGTAATTCAAAATTATTTTAAGGGTTTCTTTGAAAAAAAAGGAAAAAACGTAATTCTGTCCGATGAACAAAAGAATGATTTTCTGAATTTTGACGGCAATGCACAAGGGCTTCGAGTTCTAACTAAATTACAAATATTAAATGATCTTTATGGATTAAATTTAACTTATGCAACATTGGGGGCCTACATTAAATATCCTAATGTAGGTAAAATAGATAAGAGAAATATTGAAACAAAGAAAGTCGGTGTGTTTAGTTCTGAAAAAGATTGCTTTCTTAAAATTGCAGAAGAGTGTGGCTTAAATGTTAATGGAAGAATTGTACGACATCCCTTATGCTATTTAATGGAGGCTGCCGATTCAATCTGCTATCTCGTAATGGATATCGAAGATGGATATAACACTGGCCTTTTTGATTTAGAATATCTTCATGAAGAGTTAAAAAACATTCCAAGTGTTAAAAATAAACTTGAAGAAATCATCACTGATGACGAAAAATATCCTGGAAATACAACAAAAATTGTAAATATAAGGATTCATATAATTCAGACTCTAGTAAACTTAGCGATTGCAAATTTTGAAGGGAATATCGACGAGATTGAAAATGGTACGTATAATAAAGAATTAATAGATGAGGATGAAAATTTGCTAGCTGCTAAACTTCAAAGTATAACTCGAGATAGGATATTTGGATCCAGAGATATAACTTCACTTGAAATTACTGGACATTCGGTTATTGGAGGTTTACTGGATCACTACTTTGAGTACCTGTTTCATGAAAATGACAAATATTTTAACCGGGCTATTACCCTTATTTCGGGTAGCATAAAAAAGGCAGCGGCCTTTGAGGAAGGCAAATTCGAAGGAGGGAAAGCCAATGTTAAGGATTTGTCTGATTACTCCAAACTCCGAATGGTAGTCGATTTTGTCTCTGGAATGACTGATCAATATGCCTTAAGTCATTATCAAAAAATAAGTGGCCAAAAGATTAGCTGACATAAAAAAACAAATTGAAGATAAAGCAGACGAATTTAGTAGTCACTTGGATGAAATTCTGTCTGATGAAGTTCTAGATATCGTTAGGCACTTACAAGCTAAAACAAAAGTTTATCTTTTTAGTGGAGTAATAAGAAATTACTTTCTTAAAAGAGGGTATGATTTAAGAGATATTGACTTTATAATTGAAGACGATCTGGACATAGAAAAATTGTTTCCTAACCTCTATATAAGGCAAAATTCCTTCGGCGGATACAAAATAAAACTTGAATATCTGTACATCGATCTCTGGGTTTTAAATAAAACTTGGGGACTGAACCAAGGACAACCTAATTTACCATTCGATGAATTGGAGAGACTCGAACGCCTTCCGGAGACAACTTTTTTTAATTTCTCATCAATTCTTTTTTTAATGAATGAGAAAAAATTTATTACGCGAAAACCATTTTTAAGATTTTTAAGAGATAAAAAGTTAGATGTGGTCCTAGAAGAAAACCCTTACCCAGCTCTATGCATAGTGAACTCGTTTTATTATGCGGATAAATTCCGCTTGAAGCTTTCAAACAAACTTAAGCAGTATATTATTGAACACTATAACGATAACATCGATCACTTTGATAATATTCAGTTGAAACATTTTGATCGGATTATCTATAAGAAAAAAGATCTTCAAAAAAAGCTAGATAACTTACAAAATTTCAAATAAGGTAATAACTTTGAACGCGGCGTTGTTGTGTAGAGGATACCCGCATTCCCCAAGTTAATGCCTTTAGGTTTTCCTTATCTTTTACGTAGTGATTTGCTACTGCTTCTTCGCCGTGGTCAGTGCCAGGTCGCGCGAGCGGGGCAGGGCTTCGACGGCTTTAGCAACTTGTGAATCGCCTTCGATCAGGACCTGGGTGGCGGTGATGCTGCCAAAAGCGGCGCAGATAAAATTGTAGCGCATTCTCTGCGTGATAAATTTCCGTTCGGCTTCGATCTGCGCGGGCGTTACTTGCCACGCCGGGTGTTTCGAAACGAAGTCCGCGAAGAGGCGCAGCACATCCTGCGTCACAGGGAAGTCCACCGGTTTTACGCGGTGGCTGATCTCTAAGGGGTGCAGCGTGCGATAAGCTTCCATTCCGGCGATGCGGCCGCCCACGGCTTCGCGCGCAAAAGCAAAGATCGGATCGAGAAGCTGGTATTTCGCGTCGGTCATCATTTCCGTTTTCACCGGCTCATCGGGCGTGATGCCGTTGCCGCTAAAAACTTTGCGGCCGCCGCGCGTAAAGCTCGCCGGGCTATTGATAGGAGCTGGCGCCATTTCCTTGTGGCGCAGGTAATTATATAAACCGCCGTCCGAATAATCGCGCTGGATCGAACGTCCGCTGGGCGTGTAATAACGCGCGGTCGTCAAGGTAAGTCCCGCGCCGCTGGGCAGATCGATAACGGATTGCACTAGGCCTTTGCCGAACGTTTGTTCACCGACGATCAGAGCGCGGTCATAATCCTGCAGCGCCGCCGCCACTATCTCGCTGGCCGAAGCCGTGTTTCCGTTGACCAGCACCACGAGCGGAATATTTTCCGCCTTTTTGCCGTTGGATCTGAATATCCGGTTGTCGAGATCGGTTCGCCCGCGCTGCGAGACCACTACTTGTCCCGGCGGCAAAAACTTTTCCGCGACCCTGACGGCTTGTTCTAAAATGCCGCCGGGGTTGTCGCGCATGTCCAGCACCAGCGAAGTCATACCCTGCTCGTGCAGATCGTTAAGCGCCACTGTCAGCTCGTCAGAGGTGGTGTAATTAAAACCGTTGGAAAAATCTATATAGCCGACGCCCGGCCGCAGCATATAGGCGTCCGGTATCGAAGGCTGTGCGACCGTGCCGCGGCGCATCTCGATATTTTCCACTTTGCCGGTCGCCGCGCGTTCCACTGTCAGCCGGACCAGCGTGCCTTTCGGTCCGCGAATGCGTTCACGCACGTCAAAAGAATCTTTGCCGTCAGCCTTTTCGCCATTAACGGTCAGGATGCGGTCGCCAAAGCGAAGCCCGGCGCGCGAGGCCGGCGAGTCCGGTGAAGTCGAAATAACGAACGTCCCCATGTCGGCGCCGATGGTGTAGTTGGCGATGGTCGCCCCGATCCCGAAATATTCGGAATTCTGGTCGGTCAGCAGATCGCGGTAATCGGATTGGTCCAGGTAATTAGAGTGCGGGTCGAGCACGTGCAGCATCGCCGAGATCGAAGATTTATTCAGCTCGGCATAGTTGATGTTTTTCCCGCCCACGTAATTGGCGCGGATGATATCGAGCGCTTCGGAAAGCTCGCCTTTGATGCGGGCGACATTATTAATAGAGGATGTAGCGCGGGCGCTGCCGCCGGCCGCTACCTGGTCTGTGCGAGAAGCGGAAAAGGTGCTGCCTTTTGCGATCTTAAATGGATCGCCGATATCGAAGGCTTTTTGGACGGTAAGATCCTGCTGGGCAAAGCAGGTAAAAGAGAGGGCTGAAACGAAAAGGACGACTCGGAAAACTTTATTCGCCATAGATTTATACTTCAACAGAAAAGGTGGCACCCTGAAACTGTTTATTCGCCGCTAAATTTTTGAACTTGTTAGGTAGCTTTTTGGCTTGTGGCTTGCGGTAGGTTTCTCAGGTCCCCGCAAGCCCAGCCATTCCCGAATATCAAATTTGCTATGTGGAGATAATATAACTAATCGTTAAACACTTCCAAAAGCGCGGCAAAGAAAAATTAATCGGGTGGATGCAATTCATAAATGTTTTTTTCGTGTTGTTTCGTGTGATTTCGTGGTTATCCCTTAAATGCTTTATTTACAAGGTTATAAACTGGAACCACGAAATCACACGAAACAACACTAACAAATCCAAAATCATTAACCATTTGAACTTCCTATATTGATGCAGTAAACCGGGAGCGCAGGCACCCTGCCTGCAAGCGCGGCTTGCCGTGCTAACCGAGTGCGAATAAAAGGGATTTTAGATCGCTATGCGATCTTGCAGGCAAGATGCCTGCGCTCCCAGGAAAAGCTGATCGATTTTCTTCTAAATTTAAAGTGATTCACTACTGAAAAGTTGAGAGGTTGTACTTTTCGCCGTGAAATTTGCTAAAGTATTGCCTGTAGAGTTTTTATCGTTTTTGCATCGGGAAATTCTTCCGGTTTATCAAGGGAATATATTAGTGTTTTTTGTGTGATTCGTGGTCGGCGGTCTTTGTAACAGGCAAAATAACAACAAATTGAGCGCGAAATACACTAAATGCACGAAAAAAGATACAAAACTAACGTCTTATAAGTAGATATGCCCGATAAACCCCAGCCATCCGATCTGGAACAGAAGATCCGCGCGACCATTGAGACGGTTGATCTGTCCAACGCGCTGACCCAGCCGCTGAATAATTCTATCCGCGAGCTGCTGCGGCTTTCCGCGGCCGGGATGAATTCGGACGAGGCTTCGGTGATCGTCCGCGATGGCGACGAACTGCGTTTTATGATCGTGATTGGTAAGGTGGCCGACCAGCTGACGGGAATGAAGTTTCCCAACGGCAAGGGAATCGCCGGTTTTGTATTTTCTTCCGGCCAGCCGATGGCGGTGGCCGATGTGGGTCAGGAAGCTTCGTTTTATAAAGAGGTCGATCAGCAGACCGGCTATACCACCCAGACGCTGCTGGCGACGCCGCTGCGTTTTGGCGGGGAAGTGATAGGCGTGCTGGAATATGTGAACCGCAAGGGCGACCCGCCCTACGCGCCCTTCACCGCCGAAGAGATGGACAAAGCCGCGCTCTATGCTGAAGCGATCGCTTCGTTGGTAGACGCATATGAGTCTACTTCGCTGACGGAAATAATCGGCGCGCAGATGTTAAAGGCTGCCGTGACAGACGAGCAAAAAGCCGGCCTGATGGAAGTGCGAGAGTGGGTGCGCGAGCTGCGTACCGGCTCAGAGCACCGCGACATGATCGACATCGCCGTGCTGCTGCGCGAAGTCGCCAACTGCGGCGAGGCCGAAAGAAAATTGTTCCGCGAAATACTGGAGGCGTTCGTACGCCACGCCGATGCGCAATCGGAAACAGAGTTTTTGTATTACTAGTAGTCATTGGTCTTTTGTCATTTGTCGGTGGGCAGATCGCTTTGTACCACGTTCCGGCAAAGGACAATTGACCACTGACCACTGACAAATGACCACATGTTAACTACCCCTGCAAGAGACTCCCTCTCGGCGCTCGACGCTATCAGTGTGTTTGCGCCCGATGACGCGTGGAAAAATTGCACCGGCGCGGGAGTAAACGTCGCGGTCATCGACAGCGGCATCGAAACCGATCACCCGGCGCTTGCGGGCAAGGTCATCGAATCGCTCGATACCAACACCGTCGAGCGCGGCCGCGTGGAATTCATTCCTTCTACGTCAGGCGATAGCGCGGGGCACGGCACGGCCTGCGCGGGCATAATTTCTTCGATCGCGCCCGATACGAAATTTCACAGCATCAAGGTTTTGGGCTCCGGCGCGAGCGGCGACGGGCACGCGTTTCTCGCCGGGCTGGAATATGCGGTCAAACGCCGGTTCCGTTTGATAAATTTGAGCCTCGGCACCACCAAGCCGCAGTATGTCGTTCCGCTGCACGACCTGCTCGACCGCGCTTACCAGGCGGGCTGCATCGTCGTCGCCGCCGCCAATAATCTGCCGCAGCCGAGTTTCCCGTCGGTGTTTTCCTCGTCGCTGATCTCGGTCAGCAAGTCGGAGGAAACCGATCCGTTCAAATTTAGCTTTCGCTACGGCGAGGTGATCGAACTCACCGCGCCCGGCGTCAACGTCCGCACCACCTGGCTCGAAGGCAGCTACCGCCAGCTCACCGGCAACAGCTTCGCCTGCCCCAATATCGTCGGCATCTGCGCTTTATTATTGGAATGCTATCCCCACATGACCCCGTTCCAGATCAAATCAATGCTCTATTCAATTGCACGGAAGAATAAGGAAGCGGAGTAACCGGTTTGTTACAAGATACATCTCACGTAGAGATAATGATGGTGGGTAGGTCGAATCTTCTTAAATTGCATTCAGATAATTACGCTGTTGCTGATACAAATGTAGATATCCTCTTTTCATTTTTTCATCTAAAAACGAGCGATTAGTTAGAGTTTCCACGCTTTCTTGCCTACTAAGAAATGGCGTGAGAAGAACCTCGATCCGCTCTTCTTTCACACCTACCCGTCGACCAAATTCTATAAAATCTTCTTTGGCAGGGTGTAGACCGCTTTGATATTTTACCGATCTAAAATCATCCTCAAACAATTCTTTTTCAAAAGCGAAATGTTGGTCGTCAATATGCAGACGAGTGTTCATTAGGTCATAGGCTGGCGCAAGTCTATAATCGCCATCTGCCGTTTCTAAGAGAGAAAAGTTTTTTAAGTGAGCATCTCCATTCATAAACAGAAAATTAAAAACCACAAGATTGAAGAATTTCTCAATTTCGATTTGCCAGGACGGTACAAATTTCCGAATTAGCAAGCCCATTTCCTCATAACTCGATTCGTATTTAAAATTATCCCCCGCATTATCGGCACTCTTGCCTGCTAAAGAAGCAAAGTCCTCTTTACCCCAGCGAGTGCCGTCCGGTTTTGCATCGAACCGTCGTGTTATGTAAGCCGGCTCTCCATCTTCAAAAAAAATTATTGCATTGGCGGCCGTTTCCATCGAATAGACCTGCCTGGCAATTTGCATAGTTAAATGTTCATTGGCTGGAACTTGGGTGACATTTTTAACATCCCGCGGAGTTGGTTTTAGAATATAAGTTCCGTGTTCATAAAGCTTTGTTAAACGTAATTTATTTTTTTCTAAAACAAGACTTAATTTTTCTTGGACCCCAGAGATCGATATACGTTTGCGATTTTGAATAAACAGTTCTGCTGATTCTTCACTAACTCTGGAAGCAAACGGTAAGACGTGGCTTACTTTCCGGCGGTCAAATAGCGCTCGCAAAGCCATCGGGCTATAGGTGCTAAAGCCCTTGGCTAATATTCCAGGGCACACATTTATTTCAGGCATTGTCATTTGTATTTAGCGGCCTTACGGTTATAGCTCCGATAGTATCGTATTGGGCGGTGGCTAATAGTAAACCAAAGCTGTCATTTTCATCGATCTTCAATTGAATACTTTGGAGTCGTCGGTTTACACCTTCACTAAGCATATTAAAGAAAAAAGGGAATAGTATTTTACTACGATACTCTTTCGTTGTTTTGGGCAAGGTTAAACTGACCGCCGGTTTAGTCTTATTCTCAAACCATTTATCATCATAGCGGAAACTATAACTATGTCGATTTTCTTCTATAAGGACGCCGACTAATTCAGCGTTTCGATAGACATTCGCGCTTCTCATGTTCTTTTATATGTTGGTCTGCTTTATTTTTAAGTCTATTTCTAAACCAAGAACCTCGGCTATTTTCAGTAGTGTATTTATTGTTGGATTCGTTTTGCCACTTTCGATCTTTTTAATTGTTATTTCACTCAATCCGGAAAGTTGAGCTAAATGGCACTGTGTGACGCCCAGGTTTTTACGTCGATTTATAATATTATCTATTATTTTTCTATCCAGCATTAACACCTCCATATTCTGTCCTTAAAAGTATACTATAAGATACTTTATCATGTAAAGAGGTATAACTTTAGCTTCCTGTGGTTAAAAGTATATTATAGTATACGTTGAAATGTTAATACTTGTAGGCACGCTAGATATATATACCAATGGACTGAAGATCGCCCCGCGAACACGGAAAAGCTTCTGCTTGGAATGAGCTCATATGCATGGTATATATACCATGCATATGAGCTCATTCCAGATCGATACAAATATTGAAGAAAAAATAAATCTCTTCTTTGATGATTTCCCTCAAAAATCTTTCACTTTCACCAATTTGTCAGAGCTATTATTTGCAAATCGGGAAATTTTGCAGGTGCCGAAGGAAATAAGGCCTAAACAGTTCGTGGATACGCTGTTAAATCTTCACTTAAGAGAAGTAGAATTGGTTTCAGAAACATATTCGAACCTGAAAAGGTTTGTTTGGAAATATCCGTCAGCTTACTTGGTCGCGCAGCCGCTAAAAAAGAGGTCATTTTTTTCTCATGGAAGTGCCGCTTATTTGCACGGATTTGCTATTGATAAAGGACAGAAAATATATTTAAATTATGAACAAAGTCCAAAAGGCAGGCGGTGGGATCCTAACCCAAGATGGAATACACCGGGCTTTTGCCAACAAGCAAAGACGTTCGAATTTGATTTACAATTACGAAGATGAAGGCGAGCAGATAGTTATTCTGAACGGTAAATTCACAAATGGATATGGTATTGAATCGATAATTACTTCCGCCGGAGACATTCTACAAGTATCAAATAAAGCAAGAACGCTGGTGGAGGTAACTGTTCGGCCTCTTTATGCGGGAGGCGTCGCAAATGTAATTAAGATATTCAAGAAAGCAAAAGGATCCGTATTGGCTTCTGAATTACTCACCACCCTAAAAGAATTTGATTACATTTACCCGTATCACCAATCGCTGGGTTTTTACATGGAACGGGCCGGCTATTCGAATGATGATTTATCCGTCATTAAAAGCATAGGCGCAAATGTCGATTTCTATCTCGATTATGAATTGGAAGAAGATAAAGAATTCAACGAAGACTGGCGCGTCTTTCACCCTGCGAGAGTATAGTTTTATCTGTATTTAATTTAAGGCTTAATAGGCCGGTTGGCCGAGGTAATGGTGGGCGTGAAATCTTTCAAATCTTCCAAATCCTCTCTGCCTTCAAACACCGATATCGATTATCATTTTAACGTCGCAGGCAGCGCTGCCGGCGGCGTCAGTTCTTTGAATTCGAAACCGTGATTTCCTGATCTCAATACCCGTTTTGTCTGATTCGAGTGATTTGAAAGATTTGCGGGATTTCTGGAACATTTTTGGAACAGGTGGTTCATAGGCACAGCCTGGAACACCCTGTTCCACCCGGGATTCGAACGCTACGCGTTTCGTTGCACCACCCCGTCTTCGCGTTCCGCGAATCCACCCCTCCTCGACAAGGAGGGGAGTTTTTGAGCAGAAAACCACCCTCACGTGCAAAGCCACCCCCTCTTCGACAAGGAGGGGAGTTAGAAGATGCCGCGCATTCAGGGGTTAAATATCCCATTTTACATACGGTGGTTTAACCGAAGCGCAGAGCGGCCAGCCGCAGTGGTCGGTGAGGGAAAGGTGTACCGTTAGGGCAGAGTTTGCCTTGGCGGCGCGTTCTACGTCCGCCCATTTCAGATGGCTGAGATGAATTTTGGCGCGGCGAAACATTCTGAAGATATTATTTTTCCCGAGTTCGCCCCAGGAAAGATAAAAGAAGCGTTGATCCTTAGTGCCTTTGGCAAAAGGGCCGAGAAAATTTGCTGCGCCACCCGGTAATTCAGCGACTTTAAAGACCGGCGCGAACTCCGCCGTTTTGCTATCGCCGCGCACGGTTTCGATCACGTCTTCGCCGCGCTGGATGCCGACATGTACATCGCGATAGTGCAGGCCTTTTGCATCATCGTCAAATTCGGCGCCGGGCAGGTTATTACAAATGACTTTGATAGTTAATTCCATTTCGATCTCTGACGTGTCTAGTATGATTTCGTGGTTAATTTTAGCAGATAAAAAACAAATTCATTGAAGAAGCTAGCCACGAATCACACGAATTACACTAATCGAAACCCGGTCGCATGTTTAAAAGGCGCTCCCGGTTCTGACAAGAAGTAGCCACGAAATAACACGAAAGGTAAAGACAAAAGGGCAACCGAATGGCCGCCCTTTAATTGCCAATTTTAATTTAACGTTTATGACTTAAGGTTTATTTCCCCCGAGCATCTCCGGCGGAATGACGCCGAAGAAAACCTCGACCTGCCTGATCTTGCCGCGCTCGATCGTCATAAACTCCGTGTTCCGAAAAGTCGGCCCGCCGGAAAACGGATAGAGTTCGTATAGAACGAACGCCTGGTTGTCCTGCTCGAATATTTTTTCGATCTTGATGGATTTGATCCGTTCGCTTTGCGGCCAGCATTTTTGAAAATAAGAGTCGCGGCTGAGGTGATCGTCAAACGGGCTGATGAAAGTAAAATCACCGGTCAGTAGATCATCCATCGCCGCGCGGTCTTTGGCCTCGTAAGCGGCAAAATAACGGCGCGCGATCCCCGTCACGCTACGGGGCTCCATTGCCTGCCTGGTTTCTGCTGTCATTTTCTACCTCCTTGTTCTAATTCTTGCCGGTTAGACTTTGGCCGCCGAAGATTTCTTTTTATCTTCCGCTTCAAAAGCGCCATCGACCACGGAGATAATATTGCCCGCCGGATCGGTGAACCAGGCGATCTTGTCCGGACCGCCGCCTTTGCCTTCGCCGCCGTGAAAAATGCCTTTCTCGTCGGTCTCCAGCTCGCCTTCGTATTGCTCGAAAGTAACGCCGAGATCGGTCAGTTCGTCGACCGTTTTCTCGACGTCATCGACCGGAAAGTTGAGCACCGTGAACGAAGCCGCTTCGTGGTCGTCTTTCGCATAGAGGAATACCTTGAGCCCGCCGATCTCAAGCTGTAATCCTTCGGGCTTTTCAGTCACGTTTAGCCCCAGCGTATCGCCGTAAAATTCCTTTGCCGCCGGTATGTCGTCTACCGAAAAACTGCTGAATGCTTGTGTTTTCTTTATCATCATTGCCTCCTTATAAATTAAAAAAAGTATGACTTTTGCCCGCTACCCGATCTTCGCGGACTTTACGTCCCAAAAAGTTTTCCAACCTTTTCCGTCCGGTGACATCTCCCAGTTTCCGGTCATGGTTTTACCGTCGTCACCAAATTCGATCGTGCAGCGCACCTTCATTTTCTCGCCTTTGACCGGCCAATCGCCGGTGATCGTCCACGCGTCGCCATTGCCCGTCATTTGCCAGATTTTAGTGATGCCGTTGTTATAGTAGGTGTCGATCACATAAACACCTTTTTCCGTGTCGTACCCGATGATCTCGATACAGGCGGCATCGCTGCCGCCCAGATCGCCTTTGAAGTGATGGATAAGAAAATATTTCCCGTCCAGCCACTCATAGCTTTCTGCGATGTCGATACCGGCGGCCGGCCCGACCGTGCCTTCGATCTGCCGGCCCGTGGTTTTCCACTTTCCAAGAAATGTTTCGAGGGCGTCCAATTCCGCCGCCCGCTGTGGAGATTCCTTTTTCATCTCGGCTTTCTGTGCCATTTACTACCTCCGATTTGCCGATTTTACTGTATGAAAACCGTAAGAATTAATGTTTTATATCAAGACACGAAATACACGCCTGTTCTCCAACTCGTTTAGATAGAGTCCCTGCTTGTATTCCAAATGACATGGTTAACGTAATTCGCAATTTCTATTCCAAACGGGTTTTTTCTAAGGCGGTAGAGGAAATTCGGAGAATTTTTCACCACAAAGAAACTGAAGAACACAAAGAGAAGCAACAACGAATTACCCGGATTACACAAACGAATTTAAATCGTCTTCGTGTAAATTTGCGAAATTCGCTGCTTATTTATTATTTTCCGGCCAGTGGAAACAGAGACGATAGCCGTCGGGGTCGGCCAGATCTATGGCTTTAAAACCATAGCCGGTGATGTAGGGCGCTTTGGCCTCGATGCCTTGCCCGGTGATGTGTTCGTAAGCAGCGTCAACATCGGGGCAGCCAAAATAAACGGCCGTGTCGTCATGCCATCTGGTGCGTTCGGCGGGCGGCGCGTCGGGACGGTGGCCGGGTTCATACTGGTCGTTTAGCATCAACGTCACATCACCCAGCTGCAGCATCACCCAACTGGAATCGTCGCCCTGTCCGGAATCCATGGTGACTTCAAAACCGAGCTTGTCGCGATAAAACGCGAGCAACGCCGGCATATCGAAAACCTGCAGCAGCGGTGCGCCGCCTTCGACCTTAATGGGCTTAATTGGCATTTGAACTATCCGAGCTATGTTTATGCAGATACTCCGCGATCGAATTAAACCCGCCTTCTTCCGCCCAGCCTTCGGGCGTCGCGTTGAATTCGTCGTCCTTTAAAGTCAGGTCGGCGCCGTGCTCGACGAGAAAGTCGACCATTTCCTTGTGGCCGCCCATGGCCGCCCAGTGCAGTCCCGTGGCGCCGAAAAAACCTTTGGCGTCGATATCGCCCCCCTGGCCGAGCAGGTAAGCGACGGTTTCCACATGGCCGTTGCGCGCGGCTAAGTGGAGCGCTTGCGAGACCATTTCATTGGCGACAGGTTCGGCATTCGGTTCGCCATTCGGTTGGGTTGCAGATTCAGTAAGGGTTTGAACGTCAGAGATTTTCCCCAGGCCCGCGGCCGTGACGATGTTGTATCCCCGGGCGCCGCGGCCCAGCAGCAGGTCCGCTACCTGCTCGCTCCCCATTACGGCCGCCCATTCCAGCGGTGTCGCTCCCCAGTCAGTGCGGGCTTCGATATCGGCGCCGGCATCGAGCAGCACCGCCGCCGTGACCGAATCGTCCATCTCCGCCGCCCAGTGCAGCGCGGTCTTGTCATGATCGCCCGCGGCACTCACCAGTTCCGGGTCGACGTCGAGCAGGGAAAGGACCGTCGCCGTATCGCCGCTCTTGGCGGCCTCGATGAATTCAGTTTCGCTCATTTGATTCCAGGTGATTATCAAGTTCCGGGATATAGGGTACGAGTTCGATTCCGGTTGGAGTTTCGATCATTCCAACTTTAGTGCTGCTGATATCTAACCGTAACTTTCCGTGAAATTCTTCGGGAATGATGAAACCTAACTCTCCGTCTATTTCTATTATTTCTACTTTCATATTTTTCTGGAAATATTATAGCAGTAAGAATAGAAGGTGTTGTCGATTAAATTTTTTGCTTGTAAAGTCCGCTTCAGCGGACGACAGATAGTAGCCTCAGGCGTAAGCCTGGGGTAGCGTTGGAAAAAAAACACAGCCCGTTTAACGGGCGGCAGAACTTTTTAAAGGCGGTGGGTGTTACAGCAAGCCAAAATTATCTCTCGGGTCCGGAAGGGTTGCTTGCGCCCGCTTTCTTTTCGTATATAGATCGCTGCGCGATCTTGCGGGCAGGATGCCCGCGCTCCATAAAAGAAGGGAAAGTGATGAGGTGTGAGGATGGCTTACCGGCAACTGGTTTTTAGCTGGCTCAAGGTAGGTCTTTAGCGCCGGCAAGCAGTCTCATCACTTTTTTCAAGCAGACCGTAAAAATTTTAGAGTTAAGAGTCAGAGGGCTGTTCCTCTTTTTGCAGAGAAGAACAGCCGTACTAAGTAAATTTGGAAAAGATTAGCCCGCGCCTATCTCCTTTAAGCTGCAGCCACCGCGGCTTCTTTTCGCTGCGGCAGGGATTGCAGGTGAGTGATAAGAAATGAAGCGGCGCGTTTGGAAAGCTCGTCCGTTTTGCAGGTCATCAGCGCGCGGCATTCCTCGTCGCTGTTGACGCCGGCTTCGCGGGCCAGGGCGCGGATCATACCCAACTGCTTTGCCGTGATGAGATCGCCCAAAGTTTGCGCGATAGGATTTTCGGGCGCGCGGACCATTTCTTCACTACCGGGGCCGCTATGAGACGCCGTTCTTTCCGCATGCTCGTATTCCTTCTTATAAAGCTCGCGCGCGATACCGAATTTTACAGCTGCACGCTTGAGAGCATCGTGCTCGGCTTTTTTGATCCCGATCTCAGTGAGCGCTGAGCCGGTTCCCACGCCTTCGCGGGTCACGCCGTCGATGGTCAGGGCGACGATCACCGCCACCGTGTCACCGATCTCCCTGATATCGCGGATGGTGTGCATCCAGTTGGGCGCTTTTTCGTCCAGAATATCGGCCACCGTGTGCCACTCGACATAATCGACCTGGTGCGGATTGCCGTTGCGGTCGCGCCAGCCCTCGCGGGTCTTGACGAACTGCGGGTCGACTGTTTCACGCAGGCTTCTTAAAGTGGCCGGGAAGGTCATCGTGACCACATTGTTGTTGTTTTCTGCAGAAAAACTTTCGGTTTTCGCTGCCAAAGATTTGTCTACCGTGTTAGTTTGTGTCATGTGATTTTCTCCTAAATCTTTGTGTTGCTTTAGTTACATACTTATAATGAAAACCAGTTGTCTCATCTATGAAACATTGTATCATCATAATTTCTTTGTTGCAAGTATGAAATTAAGTGTTGCATTCAAAATATTTTTGTGTTATTTTTGTTTCAGTGATGAAATACCGATTCCTTAGAGGGCGGCAATTTCGATAGGGAGAGATCAAAAATATGGCATATAAATCTGAAAGTTTTATAAATACGAGCGAGCTGGGGCTGGCTATCAAGCGTAAGAGGGAAGAGCTGGGACTCAGCCTGCGCGATGTGGCGGATGTGACCCAGGTTTCGGCTTCGACGCTTTCGCGGATCGAGAACGGCACCGGCAAACCGGACGCCGATAATATCGCGAGGCTTTCGAGCTGGCTGGAAATGCCGGTCGACCGCGTGATGAAAAAGCAGAACCCGGCTGGTTCAAAAGAAGTGGAACCAGTGATCTATTACCCGCACGAAGCCACCCCGGAGATAGTGGCGGCGCATTTAAGGGCCGACCGCAATCTCTCGCCGGAAACGGCCAAGGCGCTTTCGGAGCTGTTTCGGGTAGCTTACAGCCAGTTCAGTGAATCAAAATCAGACGGCAAAAAGAAAAAATAAATCTTGTGAAAGTGGAATAAGAATTGCATTACGAGTGCTTTAGCATTAGTGACTTAATTTAATACATGAGATACACAGGAATGAAAACGCAAAATAAGGCTTCACAGGCGGTCGATACGACCTTTGTTCTTTTCTTTTTAGCGGTGGAATTTGGGCGTTCCATCACGGGTTTTGACCTGGGCACGGCGCTGATAGCGACCACGCTTCTTTCATTTATAGTGCTGCCGTACTTTTTACCCGCTTTGGGAGAAAAACCGGAATTTTCCACCTGGCTGGTACGCCGCAGCGCGATCGCGCTTTTTGCCGCGGGAGTCGGGGTTTTGTTCTCTCGGAGCGTAGGCACCACTTTTCCGGACGCTTTTGCCTATCTGCCGATGACGCTTTTGATCGTCACGGCGATGACCAGCACGATATTGCAGTTTTACGGGTTTCTTGTCCTTAACACGGCGAGAAAATAGCAGCCATAGCAGGCTAATATGAGGTTCGCGTTTCTTGGCGGAGGCGCGAACTTTTTCTATGGAGCGCGGGCATCTCTGCCCGCTTGAGCGCGTTAGCGCGAATGTGCCAATATCGTCCGGCGGGAATAGGTTCGAACACGGAGCGTTTCGTTGCGGGCAAGGATGCCCGCGCTCCATATTTTATGCGTTTTTACACACTCGGTTACCAGGGAATTTATCTCGAAACTTTTATCGAGGCCTTGCAGTCCGAAAACATCGGCACGCTTTTGGATGTGCGGGCCGTGTCCTGGAGCCGCCGCGAGGAATTTATCAAACGAAACCTTAACGCCTCGCTCACCCGGGCCGGAATAAAGTACCTGCACCTGGAACGGGCCGGGAACCCGGCGGTAAAAGCCGCGCGAGAGGACGGCGATGTTTATACCGATTATTTTGCCTATATCGCGGCCAACCCCGGGGTGCTGGAAGAAGTGCTCATCCAGCTCAAAATAGCGGACGACGCAGGCCAACCGGCCTGTTTGATGTGCAAGGAAAGCGATCCCGCGCACTGTCACCGTTCGGCGCTGGTGAAATGTTTGACGAAGAAAGAGCCTTCGCTGGAACCGGTGCATTTGATGGTCGGCGCGCACCGCGATACCGAAAGCGGCTTTTTATCGTTCATGGAAACGGGAGTGTTAAGAGTGTTGAGCAACGGGCAGCCGCTGCTCATAGTCTAGGAAGTCTAGGAAGTCTGGGAAGTCTGGGAAGTGTTCGGGGGGTAGTTTTTTTCACCGAAGGTGAAGTATTTAATAGCGTCGGGTGTAACCCGGCGTAATGGCAAAATCAAAATGTAATGTCCCTGGAAGGGACACATTAAAAATGGGTCCAACACCTTCGGCGAAAACCAATTTTTACTTCTCAAACAATTTTCCGATCGGCTTACCCGCTTCGGGATTCTGCTCGGCGTAATCCACTCCTAAAAATTTACACATTGTAGCGGCGATCTGGTTTTGATAAACGGTCTCAGTGCTTTGCCATTCGCCGCGCAATTTCACATCCGGGCTGATGAAAACCATCCAGACATAGCCTGCTTCAGGAAGCGGAAACCCGTGGTTCATCCATGTGTCGGTTTTGCTGCCGCGGCCGTGATCGGTGGTAATAATGATCGTGGTTTTATCGCGGTACTGCGGGTCGCTCTGCACAAGATCCCACAACTCTTTCACAAGACCGTCCGTCAAATTCAGCGCGTCCAGCACGCGGCCGTATTTTTTCTCGTGGGCCCAATCATCGGTTTCACCCAAGCCGATATGCATCACGCGCGGGTGAAAATCCTTCATATGCGCCAAAGCCAATTTGAAAGTGTAATGATCGTGACGGACATCGGGCCAGGGCGTCAGGGTCTGAAACTGCTGACGGCTTAACGCGGCCGCTTCATTATTTTGCGTCAGATATTGTTCATAACCCGCGTTGACGAGAAACGAATCAGGATTGTTGGTGGCGATGCGGTTAAACCGCGCCCACGAAGAAAAATCGGCTACCTGGTTTGAATGCAGTTTCAGCTTTTTCTGCAAAAAATCGAGCACCGACGGGAAGGGATTCTGCCCGAAATCGTTGCTGTGGATGACGTCGTCGTGCGCCTGCCCCGTCAGAATTTCGGAGTAGCCGGGATAGGAAAACAGCATCTTGTTGGTCGTTTTGACTTCGCTTTTTATGGCACGGTCGCCGGCGATCGACCCTTGAGTTTTTAGCAGCGTGCCCCATAAGAACGGCATCGTTTTCGCGCGGCGCGCTTCCGGCGTGTCCGCCCAATATTTTTTATAGGCGTCGGACGTTTCCCATTTAGTGTCCACCGATTTGAGAATGTCGAGATCCAGGCCCCCAAACATCTCTTCAGTGCGCACGCCATCGAGCGTGATCAGGATGACGTTCTGTGTTTTGTTCTGGGCAAAGAGAAAGACGGTCAAGAGAAGGACGAGCAGCAACGAAGTTGAAATGCGTTTCATGAAGATAAATTTATCATAGAAGATGAAATATTATTGTTAAATCTGCGTGGGTTCGTCTCCGAAGGTGACAGATGTAATAGCGTCGGGTGAAACCCGACGTCACCTAAGCGAGGAGTTCAGCGTCCCTGAAAGGGACGAACTGTTATGTGAATTCGACACCTTCAGCGTCGCAGAAAATTTCTCGATCTACGTAGGATTCCACCCTACGCTATTAAATGCGTCGCTTTCAGCGACAAAGAAATATGTGAGATATCAGACTGAAACGGGTGTTACTGCTTCGTGGATTACTTTCACTTGCGCGACGAGTTCCAGGTACTGCTCGGGCGTGATGGCTTGCGAGCCGTCGGAAAGAGATTGGGATGGATTCGGGTGGAGTTCGATCAATAATCCATCGGCGCCGCAGGCAACGGCGGCGCGGGCCAAAGGCGTGACCATATATTGTTTGCCGGTGCCGTGCGAAGGATCAACCAGTATCGGCAGGTGCGAAATTTTTTGCACGGCGGGCACGATCGAAAGATCGAGCGTGTTGCGCGCATGAGTACCGAAAGTGCGGATGCCGCGTTCGCAGAGAATCACATTGGGATTGCCGGCGTCCAGGATGTATTCGGCGGCGAGCAGAAATTCATCGAGCGTGGCGCTCATTCCTCGTTTTAGTAAAACGGGCAAATGAGACCGGCCAACCCTTTTCAATAAAGAAAAATTCTGCATGTTGCGCGCGCCGATCTGGATGCAGTCGCCATATTTTTCGACCAGGTCTACGCCTTGTTCGTCCATCGCCTCGGTCACGATGTCCATGCCGAAATGCCCGCGAACCTCGGCCAGTATCTGCAAACCTTCTTCGCCCAGGCCCTGAAAATTGTAAGGGGAAGTGCGCGGTTTAAAAGCCCCGCCGCGAAAAAGCGTGACGCCGCTTTTCTTGACGGCTTCGGCGGCGGCAAAAGTCTGTTCGCGGGTTTCGACCGCGCAAACTCCGGCAATGATAGTGAGTTCCTCGCCGCCTACTTTGGAATTGCCGATCTGAACGATAGTATTTTCCGGCTTTGCCGCGCGGGTGACGAGCTTGTAAGGCTTAGTGACTTTGATGGTTTCCGCCACGCCGGGCAGATGTTCGAAGCGGGAATTGTCGAGCGTGGTTTTATTGCCGGTCACGGCAACAGCGCAGCGCACGGCCCCATCCACCCGCTGCGCGGTAAACCCCAGTTCTTCGACGACGCCGATCACGCGAGCAATGTCGCTTTCAGAGGCGCCGGATTTCATGACAATTAACATAGGTAACTAGTGAATAGTGATTAGTGAATAGTTTTAAGAAGTATTAGCCACGAATTACACTAATCACACGAATAAATAAATCCAAAATCAAAAATCGCAAATCCAAAATCCAAAACCAAGCGGGCAGGATGCCCGCGCTCCATAGATTACATTCTTTCTGGAACATCGATCCCCAAAGTATTCAGCGCCGCGGTCAATTGGCGGCGCGCAATATCGGCGGCCACGATCAGCACCGAGCGCTTGGCGGCATTCTCTTCGCTCAATATCTTATGATTATGATAGAAGAGGTTGAAGGCTTTCGCCAAATTGAAGGTATACTTCGCCGCGATCGCCGGTTCGGCAGCGGCTGCCGCCGCCAATAAATTTTCTTCCAGCCGGGCCGCCAGCGTTACCAGCGTCCAGATCTCGCCGCCTTCTTCGCTGGCCAAAAAATCAGCGATATCGACGCGGTCTTTGGCGATGATCTCATGCGCCCGGTGTAATCCGCCTTCGTCGAGCTTTCTAAAAATAGAATTGGCGCGGACGGCTGAGTACTGGCAGTACGGGCCGGTTTCGCCTTCAAAAGAAAGCGCCTCTTTGAAATCGAAAACGATCACTGTGCTGCGGGTAAATTTCAGCAAAAAGTAACGCAGGGCGCCGACCGCGATGGTATGCGCGGTGTTTTTCTTCTCCCGCAGCTCAAGATCGGGGTGGCGTTTTTCCACCTCAGCCAGCGCGCTTTCTTCCAGCCGGTCGATCAGGTCGTCGGCCTTTACGCCCAGCCCCTTGCGGCCGCTCATCTCGATAAAAGGCTTGGCCTTGTCTTCGTCGCTGATCTTAAAACCCAATTCTTCGGCGGCGGCGGGCGAGAGCGCGACCATTTCATAGCTGAGGTGGACGCTGGCGCGTTCGCCTTTATCGGGCGAGATGGCGGCGACGCCTTTTTTTACGATCTCCTGCGGGTAAGACTGGCGCGAATCGATCACGTTATAAACGGTTTCGCCGCCGCCAAAATCCGGCACATTGCGCGCGACGGTTTTTTCGGTCGTCGTCACCCACACTTCCTTGCGGTCGTAATAATATTGAAAGAGCTTGTAATTAAAATCCATCCCCAGCAGCCCGAGTTTCCAGAGCTGGTAGGCGATGTCTTTGCCGGTGTAGGTGACCGTGCCGTTTGAGCGCACCAGGATCTTGTCGGCATCGTGATCTTCGGTGCCGGTGTAATCGCCAAAAGGCATCACCCAGCAGCCGGCATTTTTCCCGGTCATTTCAAAGCGGATCACACTGAGCTGCTGCATTTTTTCAAACGCTTTCTGCCAGAAATGCAAATGCAGGATTTCCGATTCGCGCGGCAGCAGATCGTAGCGAATGCCGAGCCGCTCCATCGTGCGCAGAATGCACTCGACGTTGCGCGTGGCGACATAATCGCCGATCTCGGCAATGTCGTCTTCCCCGGCTTCGATCGAATGAAGGACTTCGGAGCGGAGCTTGAGCGCTTCTTCGTTCTCCTTGTAATACAAACCTACTTTGGTATAGAGGTCCCAGCAGTAATAGTCGAACGACTTTTTCTGCATCGAAAGCGATTCATCCAGCCGCTTGATCTCATCGAGCCGCATTTTTTCCAGATAGACAAATCCGACCACCACGTCCGCCACCTGCACGCCCGTGTTGTCGATGTAATTTTGCACTTCGACGCGGTTGCCGTTGGCTCGCAAAATCCGCGCGAAGGTGTCGCCGATGACGGAGTTGCGAACGTGGCCGATGTGCGCGGCTTTGTTAGGGTTGACGCTGGTGTGTTCGACGCAGAGTTTGGGCGCAGCGCTCTTGTCAGAACCCGAAGCGGTAGCGAGGGGTTTGGTTTTCTGCCCAGTGACACCTAAGTTTTCATCGGAAGAGGGAAACCCCTCGCTACCGCTTCGGGTTCTGACCTCATTACTTAAAAACGTCGCGCGGTCGAAAAATACATTTAAATAACCGGGCCCGGCTACTTCGGCGCGGGCGACCTCGGGCAGCGATTCGATGGCGGTCTTTAGTTTTTCGGCGATCTCGCGGGGGTTTTGTTTCTCGCCGGTCTGCTGTTTGACGAGTTTTGCCAGCTCAAAAGCGACGGGGAAGGCCAGATCGCCCAGCTCGGTCTTGGGGGGCACCTCACAGGCCAGGGTTTCCGGCTCCACACCAAAGAGTTCTCTGGCAGATTCCGCAACCTTATTCTTTACAGCGTTTTGTAGGTCAAACAGGTTCAGGTTCGTTTCTCTCCTAAAGACAAAAACGTAAGTATAGCAGTAGAGCGTCTGGAGAGTCTATCGGCTCGGGAAGAGTGTGAGCGGGCGTGATCTTACGTATCGGTTCCTCCATAGCTGTATTTTGTACCAATTAAGAATAAAGACCATTTTTGCGAGATCGCCGTTCGGAATAGATAATAACTGATAGATGACAGATCATAGATCCGAATCTCTCAGCTACCATCTATGATCTTTTATCTATTCCGAATAGTTATTTTGATACAGCACCACAGCTCCAAGACACCACCAATATTTTGAAAAACCTTGCTTTTCCGCCGCTCTGGTCTATAATTGCCGGTAATAAGCTCTCCTTGATTCCGGCGGTAAGCGCGGGATGCGCATTTTAAATTGCCACTAGTTTAGCTGGTGGTTAATAAGCGAAAACAGTGTTGGGCTAAAGCCCGGTGTCTTATTTTGTTCCTCTTTCCACCAGCTAAAGCCAGTGGCAATTTAAAGACACATTTTCTTCGGAGGAATAATGCGTAAGATCCATCTATTTTTTAATAGCCTTTTCCTGTCCCTGCTCTTTGCAGCAGCGGCCAGTGGGGCGGTCTTTACGGTTACCAAAACCGCCGACACCAATGACGGTGTCTGTGACGCCGATTGTTCGCTGCGAGAGGCTGTTACCGCCGCCGATGCCGGGGTTGGGGGAAATACGGTGAAATTCTCCCCGTCTTTGATAGGTACGCCGATCGTCTTGACCGCCGGCGAGATCCAGCTTATCAGCGCTAATATCACTGGCCCCGGCGCTAACCAGATCACTATTTCCGGCAATAACAGCAGCCGTATCTTTTTTGTTCCGGCGGGAAACGCGCTGACCATTTCCGGCGTGACATTGACGGGCGGAAACGGCGTGGGCGTTGTCCATCCCTCGCCCGGCGGGGGCGCGGTCCGTGCCGAAGGCATCGTGCATCTTGATGGGGTAAATTTCACCGCAAATAGTGTGAGTGGTTCGAACGCGGAGGGCAGCGCCATCCTTTATACAGGTGTCGCCGGGGTAAAGATCAGAAATTCCACATTTTCCAATAACCTGGGCGTCGGTGTATATTTCACCGGGCAAAGCACTGCCTCAATATACAACTCCACTTTTGTGGAGGGCCCCGGGTTTTTCACGCCGGTCCTGCATTTGATCGGCACGCCATTAAAGATGAGGAATTGTACGGTAGAGGGCATGATCTCGATCGGAGGTCTGTCAGGTCTTGACGTAGGAAACTCCGTCGTCGGGCATGCGGAAAGAACTTCTATGCTCGGCGGTATGACCAGTCAGGGAAATAATATCTTCATGAATACGGCCACCACGGGCAATCCGGTGTCCTATCACGCTACCGATCAATTAAACGTAAATCCGCTGCTGGATACAATAAATAATAACGGCGGGACGACGCCGACACTCGCGCTGCTGCCGGGCAGTCCCGCGATCGATGCCGGCAGTAATGCGCAGGTCATCGCCGCCGGTTACGCCATAGATCAGCGCCGCTACGCCCGGACCGTCGATGGTAACGGCGACATGAACGCCGTGGCCGATATCGGCGCTTACGAATTCGGCAGCACGCCGGTCGTGCCAATTTCTTTTTCGGGCCGGGTACACGACGCCGCCGGAAGTGGCGTCGGGCGGGCGACGGTCACCGTAACCGATTCGGAAGGCAATATCCGGTCGGTCACTACTTCGCCGCTCGG
This sequence comes from Pyrinomonadaceae bacterium, assembly GCA_035995185.1. Lineage (GTDB taxonomy): Bacteria > Acidobacteriota > Blastocatellia > Pyrinomonadales > Pyrinomonadaceae > DASYKT01. Next base: position 54,408 of record DASYKT010000033.1, on the reverse strand, counting down.
GTATTTCGTTTTGAACGACATTTACGTCGGAAATATTCTGGTCGAGATATCGGCAAAATCCCACCGCTTTACACCGATCACGATCTACGCTACCGAGAATATCGCCAATATGGAACTGGCAGTGCAGTAACGAGCGGATCTTTTTTTAGTACAGTGGAGTATGCGGATGCGCATTTTAAATTGCCACTAGCTTTAGCTAGTGGTTAATAAACAAATCTTACTTTATGGCTTTAGCCGAAAATAATATTGGGCTAAAGCCCGGTGCCTTATTTTTTTCCCTCGTCCACTAGCTAAAGCTAGTGGCAATTTAAAGACATTATAAAATATTACGCTCCTAACAGAGCTAAAAATGTTATTTAACAAATCCGTCTTTTTCCCGGAGGAATGATGCGTAAGATCAATCTATTTTTCAGCAGTCTTTTTCTGTCAGTGTTTTTTGCCGGCGGCGTTTGGGGCGCGGTCTTCACGGTAACCAAGACCGCCGACACGAATGACGGCGTCTGTGACGCTGACTGCAGCCTGCGCGAAGCGGTCGAAGGGGCGACCGGCCTCATAGCGGACAATATGATCCTGTTTTCTCCAGGTTTGAACGGGTCGACGATTACGGTGGCCGCGCCTCCGCTCAGGCTATTCGGATCGAAAAGCATCAGGATCGAAGGGCCGGGCGCCGATCTGCTGACCATCTCCGGCGGTAACACGACGATAATATTCCTGGTAGCCGGCAAAGAACCGTTTGATCTCAGATTTGCGGGAATGACGCTGACAGCCGGAAGAGGCGGCTCACCGGAGCTCGGCGGCGCCGCGATCGATGCGATCTCGTCGGCGAATATCGAGATCGACCGGATGTATTTTACCGGAAATGTAGTGCCATCGCCGGGCTTCGGCGGAGCAGTTTTTCTCGGCGGCGGGGGAAATCACCGCGTCAGTAATTCGACCTTTTCTGCCAATACCTCGGCTAGCTGCGGGGCCCTGGCGGTCCTGGGCAGCCCGGATACCGTCATAGTGAATTCAACATTTTCCGGAAATACGGCGACGGTCGGCGACGGCGGCGCAATTTGTCTGAGCGTGGCGGGAAGCGCCGCGACTTTGAGGAACCTGACCATCACGGGCAATAATGCGCGTAATGGAGGGGCGATAGCGACCGCAAACGGCACCTTCAACATTGGAAATTCGGTGATCTCCGGCAATACGGCGGTGAACTTTCCGGAGGTCCGCCGGCAGACCAACGGCGTCGTCAACAGCGAAGGCAATAATCACATCGGCGATTCGGTGGGCGATTCGACGAACACGGATTTTCCCGTCACCTGGGCAGCTTCGGATGTTTTGAACACGCCGCCGGCGCTGGGCACGCTGCAAAATAACGGCGGCCGGATGCCGACCATCCTGCCTGCGAAGGGAAGCCCGCTGATCAATTCGGGAAGCAACGTGCTGGCCAGCGCCGGAGGGGCAATAGACCAGCGCGGTTATACGCGGATAGCGGGCGCCGCGGTCGATAAAGGCGCGGTGGAAGTTTCATCGGCGCCTGCCTCGGTAAAGATCGCGGGCAGGGTCACGGATGTTCGCGGGCGGGCGCTTCCGCGGGCGCGGGTAACGCTTACGGATATGTCCGGAAATACTCGTAAATATATCGCGAATGCTTTTGGATATTACTATTTCGTGGCGCCGGCGGCGGAAGATTATTTTATCACCGCATCGTCGCTTCCGAACACATTTTTGACACGTCTTTTGATCGCTAATGGCGATCTTTTGGGAATAGATATCGGAGCGCAGTAGCGGTAAGCGGTAAGCGGTAAGCAGTAACGGGGCGGATCCGCATTTAAATTGCCACTAGCTTTAGCTAGTGGTTATTGAGTAAAAATATTGTTACAGGCTTTAGCCGAAATTAGTATTGGGCTAAAGCCCTGTTTTTCTGTTTCCTTTATTCACTAGCTAAAGCTGGCGGCAATGTATGAAGAAATGCATGAAGGCATTTTATTTTCGTACTCCCCCGTATGCTAAACTTTCCCTGTGCAAATCTCCGATGAATTAAAACAAAAAGTAAATGCCGCGCAAAAGGTCTGCGTATTGACGGGCGCGGGAATTTCCGCGGAATCGGGCGTGCCGACATTTCGCGGCGGCGGCGGAGCGGCCGTGTGGAAGGGAATGCCTTTTGACGAAATTTCCTCCGCGCGGATGGTGCGGGAAAACTTGCCCGAGGTCTGGGAATGGTTCGACTATCGCCGCGGCATCTTTAAAGACTGCAAACCTAACCCGGCGCACCACGCGCTGATGATGTGGGAAAGCCGCGTGCCCGATCTGCTGATCGTCACGCAGAATATCGACGGGCTCCACCGCGCCGCCGGCTCAAGCCGTATCATCGAACTCCATGGAAACATCCAGCGTTCGCGCTGTCCGAAATGCGGGCTGAAGTATGAAATGCTAGGCGAGCAGTTACCGCACGATCCGGACATCTGCGATCTGTGCGACACGCCGGTTCGCCCGGACGTGGTGCTCTTTGGCGAGATGCTGCCCGACGGCGCGTTTGAAATGGCGGAGCAGACCGCGGGTGAGTGCGAGCTTTTTGTTTCTATCGGGACTTCGGCGCTGGTATTTCCGGCGGCCGCGCTTTCGTCGATCGCCAAACAGGCCGGCGCATTCTGCCTCGAGATCAACCCGGAAGAAACTCCGCAATCTCATTTTTTTGATGCGAGTTTGAGAGGGAAGGCGGGCGAGATATTACCGGAACTGCTGGGGATCAATACGGCTGAGATGCGGGTTTAGGCAGATGAATTAACCACCTTTGGTTTTTTCACCACAAAGTCACAAAGAGCACAAAGAGAATTTACAGGGATAGAGGGGATAAAAGGGATTTTTTCCTATCCCTGTCTATCCTGTTTATCCCTGTAAGAATTTCTTCTCTTTGTGTTCTTTGTGCCTTAGTGGTAAAAAAAAAATCCAAATCACTCGATCGGCAAGATCCACGAAGCGTTTCTCGAGTTACTGCCAAAGGGGATCGAGTTGGTATTGGTGAAATAGATATTGGCGTTCGACGGGCGAAAAACTCTCGGTGCCGCTGATACCACTACTCCGGGAAACGGCAAGTCACCCAAAACTCCCAGCTGGTGGCCCCACAGATTGTGGGCGGTCGCAATAAACCAGTTAAGGCCATTCTGAGCGCCGTTAGGACGCCACATGGCGAGATCGGCCCCGCCGTCGTCATCGTAATCCGCCGGGATCGGGCGGTCGCCGGGCGTGCCGCCGAAATTCGTAATGTAATAGCTGCCGTCATTGGTCATCCAGATATACCAGGAGCCGGTGGAGGGCCGGTAGATCGCGATATCGGCTGAGCCGTCCCCGTTATAATCCATCGGCAGCGGAACGTCGCCATTCAAACCCCAGTGGGTTCCGATCACCTTTTCCGGTGAACCGCTGGGCAGGTAATACCAGTTGCCTTCGGAAGGGCGAAAGACGCCGATATCGGCGCGGCCATCGCCATCATAATCGGCCGGAACAGGTTTGTCGCCGGGAGCTCCGAAAGGAAAGATGACCACCTGGCCGTCAGACCCGCGATAGATGTACCAATATCCCGTCGAATTTCGATAAACGGCAAAATCGGTGTAGCCGTCGCCGTCATAATCCTGCGGCACCGGGATGTCGCCCAGGGCGCCCGATCCCCAGTTCACGTTGCCGTTAAAGCCGGTGTAGCCGCTGCCGCTGTAAAACATCCAGAGCCCGTCCGACGGGCGCCAGAAAGCGAGATCGCTTTGGCCGTTGCCGTCGAAATCAATGATCCTGGTCTGGCCCTGCGGCTCGCAGACGTTTTGTTTAACGCTGACGCTGTAGTGTCCGTAGCTTTGGACCGAAGTAGTATTTACGGTGAGCAGGTCAAGTTTATTATCAGCGTTAAAATTGCCGAGATATGGCGTGGTGTCGCCGGCCGGGCCGAATCTCCTGGCCGTAAAATTCAGTGAACCTTCATTTTTGGCCAGGACCGAACCGGTCCCGATAGAGAAAAGCATCACATCGACCAGGCCGTCGCCATTGAAATCACCGGCCCGCGGCGCATTGTCGTATCCCTGCTGCAATTCGGCGAACGTTCTGGTTAGCGCGTCGGTTATGTCCACTACCTTTTCGGTGATGGTCCCTTTAGCGGTGAATTGAAAGACGGAAAAGACATAGCGCGAGCCGTCAGAGGTGTTCTGATAGGCTTGCGAGACCATATCGGTTCGGCCGTCGTTATTGATGTCCGCAAAGACCGAGGCATTGTGGTCGTGAACTCTCTCATTTATCGGCAGGCTGATCTCATTAAAGACGCCATTGCCCTGATTGATACCGTACTTGACGAATTCGTTAAAATTTACGGCTTCGGTATAGGCCAGATCGTTCTTTCCGTCATTGTTGAGATCTTTTACCAGCAGATTCCTGATGTCACTGCCGAGCGGGATAGGCGAACCGAAATGATTCCCGCTGTCCGCCGGCCAATAATAGACCGGCCCGCTAAAGCCGTCTTTGCTGACCAGATCGGGACGGTTATCGCCGTTGATGTCCGCCACGTAGATGAGGGATTGGGGACTCGGAACAACGCCCTGGGTTTCCGCCGAGCGGGTAAAGGTGCCGTTACCGTTATTGAGATAAACAGCCACCTTCGAAACCCCGTTATTCGGGTTGTAGCTTGAGCCGATCATGTCCGGCAGGCCGTCATTATTAAAATCCGCGAAAAGGTCTTTACCGATCACCAGACGAAAGGTGCTGCCGTCATTGGTGGGAACAGGCGTTTGGTTAAAGCCGCCGCCGGCCAGCCCTTTATAGAATACAAATGTATCCCAGTCGCCGACCAGGTCTTTAATTCCATCATTATCCAGATCGACATAGGCCGATGAGACCACGGGGGTATTTAATTGTACGGTCTTGTTTCTTTTAAAGTAGACGCCCGCGCACTCGGCAAAGACGCATGTGGCTGACAGGAATAACAACAAGATCAAACTCGAAAATGTTTGTTTAAGATGCATCGCTTTTCCCTCCTCGTCGTGACAGGTAAGTTTTCGGTGAAGCTTGAATTGGGACGTAGGATAGCACTAAAAAGGCTGATTTACAACGGGTTTTGACGCCGGGTAGTTGGGAGCGGCCGCACGGTTGAGATACGGCTATAAATTGCCACTAGCTTTAGCTAGTGGTTACCTGGGAACCTTAACCTGCGGCTTTAGCCGAATAATAATTTCGGCTAAAGCCTTGTCATTTTCCATCAGCATTTATCCACTAGCTAAAGCTAGTGGCAATTTAAAAGAAGTATTAGAAATGATTTGTGTCAAAGTTGTCTTAATTGCTTCCATTCGAACAAATCCTTACAATAAATACACTTTTATAAGACGGAGATAATTTTGGCCAAACGTAAAGCAAAAATCGATCTGAAAAAGATAGCACAGGGCGTCCGGCTCATCCTCGAAGGCATCGGTGAGGACGCCGACCGCGAAGGGCTGAAAAAAACGCCTGAGCGCGTGGCGGATTTTTATGCCGAGCTGACCGCCGGGATGTGGGAAAACGCCAAGGAACATATCGTGCCGCTGCCGGGCGATTCGCACGATGAGATGGTGATAGTCAAGGACATCTCCATCGCCTCGATGTGCGAACATCACCTGGCGCCGTTTACCGGCAAATGCCACATCGCTTACATCCCGAAAAACGGCCGCATCATCGGATTGTCAAAGATCGCGCGCGTCGCCGAAACCTTTGCCCGCCGGCTGCAGGTGCAGGAACGCCTGACGCAGGAGATCGCCAACACTCTGTTTGACGCGCTCGACCCGCTCGGCGTGATGGTCGTGGTCGAGGCCGAGCATACCTGTATGACCCTGCGCGGCGTGAAAAAACCGGGCGCGAAAACCATCACCTCGGCGGTGCTGGGCGGATTTAGAAAAGATTCGAGAACGCGGGCCGAGGCGATGAGCCTTATTAAAGGGTAAATGAAGAGCTCTCATAAATTCTGGCTGGTGCTTGTGCTCGTTCCGCTGGGTATCGTATTTACAACGGCGGTATTGCCCAACCTTGTATATTTGAAACATCCTGAGCCGATGGATCTCAGCAGAATGGAAGAAACCGAAAAATTCCTTAATCAGGAAGCTGATCGCATCCAACTGCCTCCTGATACGGAGATCGCCGATCGCAGCAGTCTTACTCGACACGATATCGACTCGGTCTTTGTAACGCGCGAATATAAGACCACCTTAAATGAAAGCGATTTTCGCAAAGACATAATAAAACAATTGGTTCATAACGGCTGGAGCGATCTGGGTGACGCTTATGAGCGGGTGGCAAAATCCATGGATGTTTTTTGTATGGGTGGATATGACGCCGCTCTAATTCAAAGAGATCGCGGTATGCGGCAGGATGAGTACTTTTACTATGAGCTTACGCTGGGCAGGCATAAGGAACGCACCGGGTCAACTTATTACAGAAAAGCTCTGCCGAAAGAATGTTTAGCTGAATAAAATAAATCGTTCCGGGGTTTGAAAAACAATGAAAAAAATAACTGCATTTTTAATGATCATAACGCTGGGGGTTTTACCGATGCTGGCCCAAACAATGGCGCAAGACAACACCAAACTTTTTGACGCGGCGAAGATGAAGGCGCGCGTCGTCAAGCTTTCGTCCGACGAATTTGCCGGGCGCGGCCCCGGTACCGCCGAGGGAAAAGCCGCCGCGCAATATATCGCCGACGAATTAAAAGCCATGGGCGTCAGGCCCGCCAATAACGGCAGTTATTTTCAAAATGTAAAACTGTTTTCGATCAAGACCGATCCCGGGACCACACTGAGCATTAGCGGCGGGAGCGGAAAAGACGGCGCTGCCACTTACAAATTCGCCGACGAATTCGTCGCCTTTACCGGCGCGCAGAAAGCGGATGTTTCGGTCGATGCCGAGCTGGTTTTTGCCGGTTACGGGATCAAATCCGACCTCTATAAATGGAACGATTACAAGGGCTCGCCCGACCAGTACAAGGGCAAAGTGCTAATGATACTGGTTAACGATCCGCCCGCCCCCGCCAACGAACCGGACCTGTTTACCGGCAAGGCGCTGACCTATAACGGCCGCTGGATGTACAAATTCGAAGAAGCTGCGCGCCGCGGCGCCGCGGGCGTCATCCTGGTACACACGACGGAATCGGCCGGCTACGGTTGGAACGTGGTGCGCACCTCGAACGGAAGCTGGCGTTACGATATCGCGCGCGAGCCGGGCGACAAGTCGCCATACCTGGATCTGAAAGCGTGGGCGACCGAGGAAACTTCAAAGAAAATTTTGGGACAGGCAGGGCTGAAACTTTCCGATCTGCAGGAAAAAGCCAAGACGCGCGATTTCACGCCGGTTAAAACCGGGCTGCGCGTTAAATGTAATTTGAAGGCGGAAACGAACACGGTCGATTCGCCGAACGTGGTGGGCGTTATCCCCGGTGTCGATATAAAACTGTCAAAAGAATATGTGATCTACAGCGCGCACTGGGACCACCTGGGCGTGGGCGCGCCCAATGCCAAGGGCGACAAAATTTATAACGGGGCGCTGGATAATGCGTCAGGGTGCTCGGCGGTACTGGGCATAGCCGAGGCACTGATGAAAATACCCAAGGTCAACAGGCCGCGGCGTTCGATCCTTTTTCTTTTTCCGACCGCCGAAGAGCAGGGCTTGCTGGGGGCGGAATATTACGCGCATCACCCGCTGGTGCCGCTGGATAAGACCGCCGGGAATGTGAATATCGACGGACTGAATATTTTTAGTAAAACTTCGGATTTTGTCGCGCTGGGCGCGGAACGCTCATCTCTTTTGGACATCGTGGCGGACGTCGCGAAGGAACGCAGCATGACCGTCTCCGGCGACGCGCACCCGGAACAGGGTTCGTTCTACCGCTCGGATCATTTTCCGTTTGCCAAGGTCGGCGTGCCGAGCATCTCTCTGAAAGAAGGCAACAAATTTATCGACAAACCGGCGGATTACGGCGACAAGGTGTTTGATGAATTTAACACCAAAAATTATCACCAGCCTTCGGACGAGTTCGGCGAATGGTGGAATTTTGAAAGCATGATCCAGGAATGCGAGATCGGACTGGCGATAGGTTTGAAGATCGCAAATACTTCGGTGATGCCGAGATTTAAAACTACCGATGAATTTTCCGCGCCGGATAAAGTGAGAATGGGCGGGAAGTAACCAATATTCCACCACTAAGCCACAAAGTACACGAAGAAAAATAAACAAATAAATTTTCCTTGTGTTCTTTGTGGCTTTGTGGTGATTACCCGCTTATTTTTTCCGCGACGTATATATCTTGTTCACGATCTTCCACTCGCCTTTTAACTTCAGTAGCGAAAGATAATCGATATAAACATCGGCGGTGTAATACTCCTCAACCTTGACTGAAGCCGCGTTGCCGGCGATATCGACGGCGGTTATTTTTAGCTCGCCTTTTTCTTCCTGGCCGGCCACCTTGGCAAAACCGGCGTACCACTGCTCCTGCGTCAGTTCTCCGAAGTCGCCGTTATTTTTGACGAACATCAGCTTGGCATCAGGCCGAAAAGCCTTTTTGAAATCTTCGACGTTGTTGAATTTCAACCCGTGCAGGTAAGTCTGCACAACGGCGCGAATGGCCGTTTCTTCCGGATCGGCTTTGGCGGTCTGGGCAAACGTTGCGGCGGCGATCGATGAGATCAGGGCGATAAGGAGGATAATGTTTTTCATGATTTATATGATACGCGAGAAAGCGGGAAACGTTGCTTTTACAAAAGAGATCCTGAGCTGAAAACGGCGTCAGTACCGGGAACGCAGTGACCGGCTTCCTATTTGTTTCGCTTCGCTCATAGCCGGTCACTGCGTTCCCGGTACTGACCTCATGCCCAAAACCGCAAAAAAGCGAAATTGCCTTTAACCTTGGCGGGCAGGGATGCCCGCGCTCCATAATCCTGCTAAGATATAACCTTTTATGACTCAAACGTTTTACATCACCACGCCTATTTATTATGCCAACAGCCTGCCGCATCTGGGGCATATTTATACCACCACGGTGGCGGACGCCATTGTGCGTTATAAAAAGCAGCGCGGATTTGAAACCTATTTTCTGACCGGGACCGACGAGCACGGCATCAATATCCAGCGGGCGGCGGACAAGGCCGGGCGTACGCCAAAAGAGCACGTAGATTTTATCTCTGACGCGATCAAGAAAGCTTACAAAGATTTCGGGCTTGATAACTACGACATCTTCATGCGCACGACTGAAGCCTTTCATTACGAAGCGGTGCAGCACCTGTGGCGCGAGATAGCGAAAAGCAAAACCCCCAAAGGCAACGACCCGATCTACAAGGGCTTTTACGAAGGCTGGTTCTGCGCGCCGTGCGCGGCCTTTAAAGGCGAAGATGAATATTACACCCCGGACGGTTCCGATTGCCCGTATTGTCTGATCCACGAGCGCCCGCTGGATAAAGTTTCCGAAGAAAGTTATTTTTTCCGCTTGAGCGATTACGGCGATGAGCTGCTGCGGATCATCGAAGAAAAACCGGAACGCATTCGCCCCGACGCCCGGCGCAACGAAGTCACCGCTTTTATCAAGCAGGGTTTGCAGGACCTTTCGATCAGCCGCGTGAAAACTTCGGTGTCGTGGGGAATCCCCGTGCCCGATGACGAAAATCACACGATGTATGTGTGGCTGGACGCGCTGTCTAATTACATCACGGCGCTCGGTTACGGGAATGACGGATCGGGTGAGAACCACCCCGGTGCATCTTCCGATGCCGCACCCCTTCTTCGTAACGAGGGGAGCTTTGAAAAATATTGGAGTAACGTCACGCACCTGGTCGGCAAAGACATCCTGCGTTTTCACACGGTCTACTGGTGGTCGTTTTTGCTGGCGGCGGGCATTAAGCTGCCGGACACGGTTTACGCGCACGGGCTCTGGCTGGACGGACATGGCAAAAAGATGTCAAAAACGAAAATGAATGCGGTTTTGCCCGAAACGCTCAAAAAATATTTTTCCGTTGATGCCGTGCGATATTTTCTCTTGCGCGAGATGGTTTTCGGCCAGGACGGACGGGTGTCTTTTGAAACGATAATTGATCGAGCGAACAGCGATCTGGCGAGCGGGCTGGGCAATCTTTCCAGCCGCACGCTGACGATGATCGGTAAATATTGCGATGGAAAAATTCCCGCGCCCGTCATCACCGAGCCGAATTTTATTTACGCCAAACGCGCCGGTGTGCAGCCCGATGCCCAGGAAACCGCATCTATTTTAGAGCACGCGCGCGACGAATTTTTGACGGCTTTTGACGATTACGCTTTTTCGCGGGCGTTGGAAACGGCGTGGGCCATCATTGCCCGTATAGACAAGGAGCTGTCGGACGCCAAGCCGTGGGACCTGGCAAAAGACGAGCACCAGCGCGAAACCTTAAATGCGGTGCTTTACCGCGCGGTGGAAATTTTGCGCTGGCTTTCGGTAATGCTGTACCCGGTGATGCCCGAAGCGACGCAAAAAATTTATGGGCAGATAGGATTGACCGAAGATATTTCAAAACTCGATCCGAAGGAACTCAAATGGGGCGGGCTGCCGGCCGGTACGCAAACCGGCGAAATAGCGCCCGTTTTCCCGCGCTTGGATAAACAAAAAATTATGGAAGAAATAAATAGTAGTCAGCAGTCAGTAGTCGGTAGTCAGTCGGAAACGGGCCCGGATCAAAAGGCCGCAGTTCAAACGACTAATGACGAAGGACAAACTTCTAAGGACGATTTCATTACCATCGACGATTTTCTCAAGGTCGATCTGCGCGTGGGCACGGTGCTGTCGGCGGAAAAACTGCCGGACGCGGATAAGCTGCTTTTACTAAAAGTCGATATCGGCGAAGAAGAGCCGCGCCAGCTGCTGGCCGGGCTGGCGATGTTTTACGAACCGGAAAAACTGGTCGGGCGCAAAGTGGTAGTAGTCGCCAATCTCAAACCTCGCAAAATGCGCGGGCTAATGTCGCAGGGAATGATCTGCGCCGCCAGCCTGGGCGACGGCGACACGCCGGCCGTGGCAACCTTTATCGAAGACGTACAGAATGGAGCGAGGCTAAAGTGAGTTCGGACCTATAATGACGGCGGTTGTTAGAGATCTTCTCAAAAAGAACATTTTTATGCGTCGCACGCTTTTTTTCATAATTTGTCTCGTAGTGCTTGCCCCGGCGGCCTTTTCTCAAACGCTGGGCCCGAAGGCAGCAGCTACTCCGGCGGCTGGGACTCGCCCTGTGTCCCGGCCGGACGAAACCGCTCAAAAGCTGCAGGATTCAGCATCGGTTTTCCATCTGCTCCCGGCAAAAAGATCATACCGTTTGACACAGCTTTTGGGCCGTCGAATATGATCAGTTACGAATTGGGCACCAGCCTGTCTTTTTACCGGGCGACATATTTTGACCTTCCGGCCGTGCCTACGGACGAGGCAGATATTAAGATCCGCTTCGACGGTATCAGAGATATTTATCTGAGCGGGGGAGATGCGTTCCTGGCCGATTCTCAGGAGATCAGGTTTGGCGACCATCCCGGACAGCAATTCACGGTTGAAACTGCCCAGATCACTTTTACGGTCCGCTGCATTGCCATCCAGCAGAGAATATTTGAAATAGTGGTGGGCACAAAAGGCAGCTACCGGATGTGGACACAGCGCATAAAGGATTTTCACAAAAAACAGACGGACGATTTCTTTAATTCTTTTTCCGCCGATAAAGTGCCGCCCGCCAAGCTGGTGGCCGTTTCCCTGCCGGCGGACTTCGGCGCCAAGGTAGAGAACTCGGTTTTCAGCATAAAGTTTTTCGATCTGTCGATGAACTTACCGGCGTCCTGGCATTTAGTGACCGGCGACATGCTCGGGCTGGTGGTCGACATAGGACAAGAAAGCATTAAGAGGCGCGTGCCCGGCCAAAAGGACGCGGTCGAGCTTTCCGTAAAAAATACACAGGAACTGCTTTTGATAACCAGGGTTCCGATAGAAACCGGGGAAAACGACGCGGCGATCGAGATCGTGGCCGAGAAAATGCCTTTCCCCAATTTCCTGCCCGAATCGATCTCAAAAAACATTGCAACGCGTTTTGTCGGCGTTTCGGATTCGGTGACAAAACCGATAACTCCGGTAAAGTTCGGAGGGATAGAATTTTCCTCGGTCGAGGTATTGCTCGGCGAAAAGAATTTGAAGAAAAGAACGTTCGTCGCCAATTTGAAAGGGATCGCTTTGGAGATCGCCTTGCTTTACCAGAAGGATGAAGACCTAAAGACCATGCTTGATGCACTGCAAACCATCAAAATAAATGCAGCGAAATAATTTTCGCAAGCCTAAAATGAAAAGATACACATTACCGTTAATAATTTTTTGTTTGATGCTGTTTTCAGTGAGCGCCAGCGCGCAAAAAAAGAAAGCGCCCGGAAAAAAAGCGGCCGCACCCAAAATAGATATGGTAAAAACGGCGCCTGAAGAGCTGCTGCTGGTGACCAGGGCCCAGGAGGCTTTTAAACCCGGCCCGGTGGACGGGGACGGCTGGCGTCTTTATGGATCCGAAGTGGACCTTTTCAAATTAGCTTTCCCGCCGACGCCGGTAGTGGCGGATTCGTTGGATGCGCAAGGCAAAAAAGACGGCAACCGCTATTACAACCCGTCTGCCTTCACCGACGCGAAAATGAGCCTGGCCTTGACGGTGTCTCCGCTGGGCACGGGAAGTATCGACGACGATCTTAAACGTAAGATCTATGCCGCCTGGGCGGAGGGACTGCTTGCCGATGCCGGCGACGAGAAAACCGTCAAAGTGTCGGAGAAGGAATTTGCGGTGGGCGGAAGCTTTGGGCTGGAGATCGTGGCAGATCACGGTGAATTTCGCGCGCAGGCCAGAATGATCTGCCTGGCCGGCAAGTGTTACTACCTTATAGTCGGATCGGCAACGCCGGACGCGCTAAAGGCCGGCGATTATGCCCAGGTCGAAAAATGGACGAAAAAGTTTTTCGATTCATTTCAGGTGATCAAATAATTCGCTATCAATTAATTATGGCTTTACCTATAGGCCACTGATAATTGCCACGAATGTCACAAATAGCACGAATAAGAATCTTTAATTCGTGTAATTTGTGTAATTAGTGGCTAATAATGAGTGCCTGACTTATCTCTTAATAAGAAATAGCCGGTAGGCTCTATGACGATCTTAGTAGATTCGCATTGCCATATAGACGGGACGCAGTTTGAAGCGGACCGGGAATTGGTGATTGCCCGCGCGCGCGAAGCCGGTGTGGCGGCGATGCTCAATGTCGGCACTGGCGACCCTAATTCGGGCTCGTTCATGGATGCGGTGGCGGTGGCCGATAGCCACCCCGACATTTTTGCCGCGGTGGGCGTGCACCCGCACGACGCCAAACTCTACGATGACCGCGCCGAAGGGCACCTTATTTCTCTCATCAATTCGAGCAAAAAAGTGATCGCCTGGGGCGAGATCGGGCTCGACTATTATTACGACCACAGCCCGCGCGACGTGCAGAGGGAAGTTTTCACCCGGCAGATACGAAAGGCCCGCGAACTCGGCCTGCCGATCATTATTCATTCGCGCGACGCCAATGACGAGACGGTGGAAATTCTGCGGTCGGAATGTTCGTATGAAAATTTCCGCGGAGGCATAATGCATTGCTTTGGCGGAACGCCGCAGATGGCTCAGGATCTGATGGAGATCGGGTTTTTAATTTCGTTTGCGGGAAACGTGACCTTTAAGAAAGCCGACGACCTGCGCGAAGCCGCCCGCGTCGTGCCGCTCGATAAACTGCTGGTCGAAACCGACTGCCCCTTTCTCACGCCGGTCCCATACCGCGGCCAGCGCAACGAACCGGCCCGCGTCGCCGACACCGCCAGATTTTTAGCGGAATTTTACGGCGTCGAATTTGAAGAATTGGCGAAGGCAACGACCGAGAATTTTTGTAAATTTTTTGGGATCAAGATCGATTAACCACAAAGACACGAAGAACACGAAGGAAAGAAATAAGAGCAACAACAAATTACGCGAATTAACCAAATAGATCATAGAGAAATTCGTGTGGATTTGAGTAATTCGTGTTTGTTGATTTTCTTTGTGTTCTCCGTGTCTTTGTGGTGAAAAATCCCGATTCGTGTTAATTTTTACCTAACTTATGCGACGTGCTATTTACCCCGGTTCTTTCGACCCTATCACGAACGGCCATCTCGACATCATCGGGCGCAGCTGCAAGCTTTTTGATGAGATCATCATCGCCGTGCTTGATAATCCGGACAAAAATCCTCTGTTTTCCGTGGAAGAGCGCTGCGCGATGATCGAGGATGTGCTCCCGTCGATAACACGCGACGGTTGCGATATCGGCGTCGTGCATTTTGCCGGGCTGACCGTGGAGTTTGCCAGGGAAAAAGAAGCGCGGGCGATCGTGCGCGGCATTCGCGCCATTTCCGATTACGAATACGAATTGCAGATGGCCTCGATGAATCGCCGTCTGGGCCCGGAACTGGAAACGGTTTTTATGATGGCGTCGGAAAAATATTCTTTCGTCAGCTCGAAACTTATCAAACAAGTTTTCGGGCTGGGCGGCGCGGTCGGGGGATTAGTGCCGGCTTCGGTCGAAGTGAAGTTAAAAGAAAAGCTACATTAAAAGAGCGGGTCAGAGCCGGGAACGTATTGACCGGTTTTTTTATCATTTGATTGATGGTAATTTGGGCCTGCGGAACCCGGTCGCTACCGCTCCCGGTTCTGACCTCATTGCCAATTAGGCATTTAAATCCAGGAAAAAGTTAAGAGATGATCACTCGCCTGCACCATGTTCAGATCACGATACCGCGCGGCGCGGAAGACGAAGCGCGGAAATTTTATTGCGCTTTTCTCGGCTTAAAAGAAATTCCAAAACCCGAAGCGCTGGCCGGGCGGGGCGGATTCTGGATGGAGCTCGGCGAGATGCAGGTCCATGTCGGCGTGGAAGACCTTGACGGGCGCGAAAACTCTAAGGCACACGCGGCCTACCTGGTCGATGACCTGGCATTCTGGCGGGCGCGGCTGGAAAAGAACGGTGTGAAAATCTTAGACGGCGTTCCGATACCCGGCTACGAGCGGTTCGAATTTCGCGATCCTTTTGGAAACCGGGTCGAGTTTTTAGCGTTGTTATAAAGTAAACGATGGTTTTTTTCGTGTTTTTAGTGCGATTCGTGGTTAATTCTTTGACCCATTCATTTAATAAGGTTTATGAGTAACCACGAAATACACGAAAAACACCAAGCAAGAACTACCTGAAAAAATCAAAAACATAAACGAACTTTAGTCCAAAATTATCTTATTTAGCTGAAGCCTTTCATTATTACTTCTGCCTGCTCCACTAGCTAAAGCTAGTGGCAATTGATCAAGCGGAAATTCAGCCGCAAAATACACCAAATATCGTGAATAAAATTAAACCTCTAACGACTAAATTTCCCGGCTGAGTTATGCTTTCAGTTGGCCTGAGGTCGGCAAAGAGCGGCAGACCTGAATTTCCCGATCTCAATGTTCTTTTTTACTTTAGCCCGCGGATTTGTGAATTTTACGGGATTTCTGGAACATTTTTGGAACAGGTGGTTCACTGGCACACACTGGAACAGTGTTCCACCCGCGAAATGGCCGCGAATTAGATTCTAAACCGTTACCGGCTAAAGCCACATACTTATCGCTCCTGACTAATCCACTAGCTAAAGCCAGTGGCAATTTAAAAATCCAATATTTGGGCTGCCAAATAAATCCCGTCAAGTAGCGTGTTTTTAATTTTTCCATTATTGTTTTATTAACAATTTATGATCGATTTTACCGTTTCAAAAAATGTGGCGGCGATGCAGCCATCGTCAACGATAAAAGCTATGCAGGCGGCGCAGGCGTTGCGCGCTTCGGGTGCGGATGTCATCGACCTTTCCGTGGGCGAGCCTGATTTCGACACGCCGGAGTTTATCAAAGAGGCCGCGTGGGACGCGCTTAAGCACGGCAAAACCAAGTACACGGCGACCGCCGGTATCAAGGCGCTGCAGGATAACCTGGTGAAATTTTATGCCGATCAATTCGGCACGGAGTATAAACCGTCACAGGTGATGGCGACTTCGGGCGGGAAACAGGCGATCTTTAACGCGGTGGTGACGGCGGTAAATCCGGGCGAAGAGATCCTTATCCCGAAACCATACTGGGTGTCGTTTCCGGAGATTGCGCATTTTGCCGGCGCCAAGCCTGTCTATATCGATACGGAAGAAACCAATTTTGTCTTGACGGCGGAGCAGGTAAAAGCCGCCATCACGCCTAACTCAAAACTGATCATTCTTAATTCGCCGAGCAACCCTAGCGGTCGCGTGATCCCGGCCGGCGAATTTCGCAAGATCGTCGAGGTCTGCCATGAGCACAATATCCTGATCATTTCGGACGAATGCTATCTGCTTTTCGTCTACCCGCCTAACGAAGTTTTTACGGCGGCCACGCTGCCGGCGGAGCTGCGTGAAAATATCTGCATCGCGGGGAGTTTCTCCAAGACCTACGCCATGACCGGCTGGCGCATGGGCTATACCATCGCGCGCGAGGAATGGACCAAAGCGATGTTGAAGGTGCAGAGCCACTCGACCAGCCACCCGGCTAGCTTTGCGCAGTACGCCTGCGCTGCGGCGCTCGAGCGGTGGAGCGAATCTTCGGCGGCGATCCAGGACATGCTCGCCGAGTATGAAAAAAGACGGGCGTGGTTTGTGCCCGCGCTGCAAAACATCCCGGGGTTTAAATGCGATATGCCGGAAGGCGCTTTTTATGCGTTTCCCGATGTGCGCGGAGCCCTAAAAGAGGGGCAAGGCGAAATGAAGGTTTCGGACGATCTTGCTAAACTGCTGCTCGAAAAAGCCCATGTGGTCACCACGGACGGCGCGGGTTTTGGCGCGGAAGGCTTTGTCCGCATTTCTTATGCGGCGTCGATGGACAGGCTGCAGGAAGCGGTGGAAAGGATCAGGAAAGTCCTGGAAGTTTAGCTTTTGATGGAGCGCGAGCATCCTGCCCGCAACGGACGCGATGCGTTCGAAATGGTACACGGATAACGCAGGTAAGACGGATTAAACCGATCTGAAAAATCAGTGTGGATCCGCCTGATCCGTTAGATCAGCGTCCTATTAGTTTTTCAGGCTGCCGCGCAGCCTTGCGGGCAGGGATGCCCGCGCTCCATAAAAAAAGGCGAGCAGTTTTGCTCGCCTTTTTACTTTGCCGTGTGAAACGGATTAATAAAGATTGAAGTTATATTCGATGGTTTTTGAGATCGACGTCGGTACGCCGTTCTTTAATTGCGGTTCAAAGCGAATATTGCGTGCCGCTGAGATCGCCTTTTCGGTCAGGCCATATCCCAAGCCGCTGACCGCCGTGATCGAACCGACCGAACCGTTGGAATTAAAGATCACTTTCAGCCTGACGGTGCCGCTGATCTGATTTTTACGAGCCTCTTCCGTATATTGCGGCTGGGGCTTGGAAATTATCTTCAGGGCTACGCTTGGGCCTTTCGGCATCGCGGGCGCTTCATCACCGCCGGGGCCGCCCGGTCCGTTTCCGGGACCGAAACCGCCGCCACTACCGCCGCCAAAACCACCGCCTGAACCGGGGCCGTATCCGGGCCCTTTACCGGGACCCTGGCCTTCACCCTGTCCGCTGCCCTGGCCCAGCGGGCCGCCGGGGCCGTCAGACGGGATCTTGCCAATACCGGCGCCCATCGGACGCCCGTCATTTTCCGGGGTAAAGTCTTTGTTTGCCTGCAGGCCGCGCGTGACCGCCATCACCGGTTCGGTGACGGAAATATCTTCCTTGCTCGGCGTCAGCATGGGTTTGTCTTTGAACATCGGCGCCATTCGGCCCTCGGAAGCAGGATTTGGATCGTTGCGCCCGCCACCACCGCCACCGCCGCCGGTGTCATTGTCCTTTTTCATCTGTATGTGTTCGACGTCCACCGGGTCGTCGCTGATGTAGACCGCTGAGACAAGTTCATACGCCTCGGGCGAATTCACATTCACATACTGGTCAAAAAGGCTGTACACCACACTGCCGATGCTGAGCGTTAATACCGTCGCCAGGGCAAATATGCCGGCCGTGCGAAAACGCGGATCGGTAAAGATGGTCTTGTTGTCGACCATCGTAATGTGATAAAGCCCGTCATCCGGGGGAACCAGGTTCTTGCTTTTTACTTCGCGCCAGCCCTGTTTATCGACCGGGGAAACTTCATGCTTCGGTTCGCTTACGAAAACCGGAGTTGAAGGGGACGCAAAGGACGCGGTCGGTTCACTGGCTGCCGCTATCACCGGGGCCGCGGCCATCACCGGCATTTCTGCGGTCACTTCTTCCGCCACGCCGTTGCCATTGGTTTGGGCGCTTTCAAATTCGGGGATCTCAAGCACATCCGCGTCGCCCGCGGCGGCTTCTGCCAGTATCACCGGTGTGGTGACCGGTTCGGCATACAGAGAGTTTGTTTGGGGCGGAGACTGCGCTTCGGCAGCCGGCTGGGCCGTTACCGGATTCATTTCATAGGTCTGGAGCTCGCCGCCGCAGTTCGGACAGAATGCAAAACGATCGGCGAACGCTTCTTCGCATTTTCCGCAAAATTTCATTAACTTATTCATCTTTGGTCTCTTCCCTTTAAAACTAGGATCATGGTGCCAAAAAACCCGTCTCCTATTATAAAACCTTTTTAAACGTAAAAAAAGCGCTAATCAAGCCAAATTTACAGGTTTTATCAGGACTGGTCGAAAATTGTTTTCTCATCTTCTGAATTATTATGTCCAGATACGGCAATTTGATGTCTCTTTACGCACCCAAAGTTGTCCGCCGATCGCGAAAAAAATACGAAAAAATGCTTTTGTTTTGAGGGTTTTAGGCTATGGAGCGCGGGCATCCCTGCCCGCACGGACGCCCTGCGTCCGGAAATCCTTAGGCTGCGAAAGCAGCCTTGGCGGGCAGGGATGCCCGCGCTCCATAAATGCGCTATAATGATGCCTTTAGCAACCTGTTAAGGACAGCCGACAACTAAATACTGGCAACTAAGTCCAAGTTGGTATCCGAATTGTCTTAATCTATGAAAAAAAGCGTTTTACCGGCGATATTGCTGATAGTTTTTGTTTTCTGCGGGCGGGGTGCGGCGCAGGCCCAATTACAGTCTCTGCCCGAACCCTACCAGGAAAAACTTCTTAACGGCCTGAAAGTACTGGTTTGGAATGACCCGTCGGCGGACAAGGTCACGGTAAAGCTGCGTATTCATTCAGGCGCGGCTTTTGATCCGAAAGACAAGATGGGCGTGATGGCGCTGCTGGCGGACATTATTTTCCCCGACGCGCAAACTTTTAATTATTTTGAGGAAGACCTGGAAGGAAAGCTCGAGGTCACCAGCAATTACGATTACATACAGATAACCGCGACCGGCAAGGCCGACGAGTTTGTTAATATGCTGGACACCGTCCGCGCCGGTATCGTTAATACCGCGATCAACCAGGAAAATTTTGTTAAAGTCCGTGACGCGCAGCTGGAAAAAGTAAAAACCGCCGCGGCAAATGTCGGGACCATGGCCGACCGTGCGGCGGCAAAAAGATTGCTCGGCGAATTTCCCTACGGGCGGCCCGATCCGGGCACGCCTGAATCGCTGGCCAGGATCGACCGTTTTGATCTGGTGGGCGCCAAGGACAAATTTCTCGACGCGGACAATGCCACCCTGGCGATCGTAGGCAAGATCGAACCGCGATTCGCCGTCAAAGCGGCTAAGCAAATGCTCGGCAGCTGGGGCAAGAGCGAAGGCCTGGTGCCGGCGACGTTTGCCCAGGCGAATGAACCGGACACAAAAACACAGCTTATCGATCAGCCGGGCGCGGCCACCGCGGAAGTAAGATTTGCCGTCCGGGGATTAGCGTCGAATGATAACGACAATCCTGCGCTGGTCATCTGGACCTCGGCATTTGAAAAGAAGATCAATGCGGCGCTCCCGCCGGAGTGCGGTCCCGGCGTCAAGGTAGGCCAGCAATCGCACGTGCTTCCGGGGATTTTACTCATCAGCGGCACTTTTCCTGTCGACGCGGCCGGAAAATGTACGGCGGCGATGAAAAATATCCTGGCCAAAGCCGATACGGACAAGGTCAAGCCGGAAGATTTTACGGCGGCGCAAAACGGGATATTGCAAGTGTTAGGCGGCGGAGCTAACCCCGACCGGGCGTCGGACCTATGGCTGGGCGCCGATACTTTCAAATGGGGCAAACCCGCCAGCCAGCTCACTTTATTAAAAGCGGCCACTCCGGCGGACGGCGATAAAGTTGCCGCGCGGATCTTCTGGAAAGCGCCGGTGGTTAGCGTGATCGTCGGCGACGCGGGAAAAATAAAACCGCAATTCGACGGCTCGACGCAATTCGCGCTGACGGCGGAGCAGGAAGATCAGATCAAAAAAGAAGTGACGGATTTCATGAATTCGTGGAAAGCCTCGGCGGAAAAACGCGACCTGGATGAAAATCTCAAACACTACGCGCCGAAATTGGAAACTTATTACAAGGAAACCAACAAGGATCAAAACGATGTCCGGGCCGAGAGAGAGAAAGCTTTTGAGCGCTACGATACGATAAAGATCGATCTTTCCCGCGTGAGTGTCAGGCCTGAATCGGAAATCTCGGCCAGCGTAATTTTTGATAAGAAATGGCAATACCACGGCAGAGAAATGATATCGACCGGCGCCGCCCAGCAATTGGTCAGGCTGGTGAAAACCAACGGCCAGTGGCAGATCGTGTCTGAGAAAGACCTGCTGGTCTATAACGCGGACACCAAACAAATTCCGCCGCCGGCAAAACCCCAGCAGCAGTAGGCAGCAGCAGGCGGTGAGAGGTTTTATTGACGGGCTTTGCGCTTTCTTGCCGCGCTCTAAGGTTTACAGGTTTTTAAGGGCTTGGCCTATAAGCAGGTAAATCAAATTCTTGCGGTTTTCGTGTTGCTTCGTGTGGTTTCGTGGTTCCAGTCTTAAGTCTTGATTTCCAAAGTTTAAGATCTGAAACCACGAAATTACACTAAAACACACGAACAAAACAAAAAACAAATTTCTGACTTTATAAGCAAGCATTTTTAACCGAAAAGCAAAGAACAGTCACAGCAACTTATGACCTCTGAGAGAACAGCAGATGAAATAAAACACGCCCGTGCCGTGCGCGAGATGTTTGGCGGCATCGCGAAACGCTACGATTTTCTCAATCATTTTCTTTCCATCAATACCGACAAACGCTGGCGGCGATTAGTGCGCCGGAAACTCGCCTATATTTTGACGGACCCTGGCGCGGTCGTTTTAGACGTCGCCTGCGGCACCGGCGATCTGGCCAACGAACTGCAGCACGATTCCGCCGCAAAAGTCATCGGCACGGATTTTTGCCGCCCGATGCTGGCCATCGCAGCGGAAAAGAACGAAAAAAATAAAACAGCTATCCCCTACATCGAGGGCGATGCGCTGGCGCTGCCGTTTTCTTCGGAGAGTTTTAACGCTGTGACGATCGCCTTCGGGCTGCGCAACCTGGCCAATTTTGCCGACGGGTTAGCGGAATTGCGCCGGGTATTAAAACCCGGAGGGCGTCTGGCGGTGCTGGAATTTTCCGCGCCGGTCGTGCCCGGTTTTCGCCAGGCTTTTCAGTTTTATTTTTCGCATGTGCTGCCGCGCATCGGCGGCGCGGTCAGCGGTTCGCGCGGGGCATATGAATACTTGCCCAATTCGGTCTCGAAGTTTCCCGATCAGAAAAATTTGGCGGAAATGATGCGCGAAGTGGGTTTTGAGGGAGTCGAATACCAAAACCTGACCGGCGGCATCGCGGCGATACATGTCGGCACGAGAACGTAAAGCTACGGGTCGGGCCCAAGTGGTGGGAAACGAGGTCAGAACCCGAAGCGGTAGCGAGGGGTTTCCTGCTAAGAGCGCCCGCTCGCATTCGAAAACCCGGTCGCTACCGCTCCCGGTTCTGACCTCATTTCTTTGTGTGCTTTGTGCCTTTGTGGTTTAATTTCTTCTGTTAGTGAAATACAAACTCTTAAGTTTTGCGCGTCGTTTCGGCCTTTTTCTCCTGGTCGTGTGGACGGTCGTGTCGCTGGTGACGCTGCTGATCGAGCTGGTGCCGGGCGACCCGGCGGCCGCTATTTTGGGCGACCAGGCAACGCCCGAACAGATCGACGACTTTCGCGCGCGGCACGGGCTTGACCGCCCCGCGTTTTTCTTTTCCGTCAGCAGCAGCGAAGGCTTTAAATGGAACGGGTTTAATAACCGCTACACAGAGTATTGGGGAAACCTTCTGCAGGGCGATCTGGGCAAATCTTTCCGCACCGAGCGCCCGGTGCTGGATATGATCCTCGAACGCTATCCGTCCACCATCCAGCTTGCTTTTGCGGCGATGATAATTGCTGTGGGTATCGCCATTCCGCTGGGCGTGCTGGCGGGCACAAATAAAAATTCGCTGATCGATAATTCGGCTTCGTTTGTCGCGCTGCTGGGCATCAGCCTGCCCGGTTTTGTAATCGGGCCGGCGCTGGTCTACGTTTTTGCGGTGCAATGGCAGGTGTTTTCGCCTACGGGCAACGCCAACCCGGAGGATATCGTCTTGCCGGCCTTTACGCTGGGCGCGGCGCTTTCGGCGATCCTGACCCGCATGGTGCGTTCGTCCGTGATCGAAGAACTGGGCGAGGATTATGTGCGCACAGCCCGCGCCAAGGGCCTCAGCGAACGCAAAGTTATTTACAAACACGTGTTAAAGAACGGGCTCATTCCGGTGGTGACTATCTTGGGATTGCAGCTCGGAATTCTACTCGCCGGCGCGATCATCACCGAGAAAATTTTTGGCTGGCCCGGACTCGGGCTTTTACTGCTGGATGACGGCATCGGCAAGCGCGATTACCGGCTGGTGCAGGGCTGCGTGCTGGTCATCAGCGTCACTTACATTTTGGCAAACACGCTGACCGATTGGGTCTATAGAT
This sequence comes from Pyrinomonadaceae bacterium, assembly GCA_035995185.1. GTDB lineage: Bacteria > Acidobacteriota > Blastocatellia > Pyrinomonadales > Pyrinomonadaceae > DASYKT01. Next base: position 31,450 of record DASYKT010000033.1, on the reverse strand, counting down.
GGCTGGATCCGAGAATAAGATTATCTTAAATTTTAGATTTGCGATTGTGGATTTTAGATGCGTTTCGTTAAATCCAAAATCGCAAATCTAAAATCCAAAATCGAATTATGGCACTTTTCAAAACAAAAGAAGACGAAGAAGGCGAGCTTTTTAAAAGCAACTATATCGAATCAGATTACGCCGGGTGGGAACTGAAGGTCGTCGAGCTGACGCCGAATTTTTTCGTGGTCGAAGCGTCACACGAAGATTACGTGACGATCTCAAGGCAAGGTTTCGATAAGGAGGCGGTGATCGATCTGGTGGAAAGCGATATCGCCGAGGTATTAAATCGTGGATCGTAAAATAGCCGATGTTGTTGCCAAAAAAGGGCTTGGAAATTCAGGTTAAGTCGGTTAAATTAGCTATATGAATGATTACGTTCAAAAGCTTGAAAATGGGGCATATCGGATCACAGGAACAAGGATATCACTGGACTCCGTTGTTTATGCTTTCCTGCAAGGCGAGTCTCCTGAACAAATAATAGAAAGTTTTCCTTATTTAACCCTGGAACAGGCATATGGAGGAATTACTTTTTATCTGGCAAATAAAAAAGAGATCGATGATTATTTGGAGCAATCTGAGATCGATTATCAGAAACTCAGAGAAACATCGCAAAAACAAAATGCGGATCTCATTGCGCGTTTGAAAAAAATAAGGCAAGAATCGCATCTCACCCACAAATGAAAATCAAATTTCAAGCGGATGTGAATCTAAAGATTCAAATCATCAGGGCGGTTAAGAGATTGGAACCTGGAATCGACTTTAAAACAGCATTAGAAGCCGATTTAAATAATAAAAGCGATGCAGAGGTATTGCGAATAGCCGCCGATGAAGGCAGGATCATCGTCTCACATGACCGTAAAACAATGCCCTATTATTTTACTGAATTTATTCAAAAGACGAAATCTCCGGGGATAATAATAATCGGTCAAAATAAGAATACTCAAAGAGTCGCTGATGATATTGCGCTTATATGGTGGACGGGCGAAGCAGAAGAGTTAGTAAATCAAATTTTGGTACTACCTTTTATTGGATTCTAAAACGTGAACAGACTCACTTACATCGGGCTCGTGATCACCGCCGTGCTTGTTTTCGTGGCGGTCTTTGCGCCGCTTATTGCGCGGCATGATCCGACGGCGGCTGACACTTCCAAGCGCTACCAGCCCGTTTCCGCCGAGCACATTTTCGGCACGGACGACGTGGGACGCGACGTTTTTGCGCGGGTGGTCTATGGCGCGCGCATCTCGCTCGAAGTCGGTCTCATCGTCGTGCTGGTTTCAGTGGTGATCGGCACTATCTTAGGCTCGCTGGCCGGATTTTACGGCGGCTGGTTAGACAGCCTTCTTTCCGGTTATATCTTTAACGTTTTTCTGGCGTTTCCCGGGCTGCTGCTGGCGATCGCGCTGGTGGCTTTTTTGGGCGCTGGGCTGGGTAAATTAATTCTGGCGCTCTGCATCATCGGCTGGGTCGGCTACGCGCGGGTGATGCGCGCGCAGGTCTTAAAGGTGCGCGAATATGATTTTGTGCAGGCGGCGCGGGCGCTGGGCGCGGGCGATATGCGGATATTGTTCACCCATATCCTGCCCAATTCAGTGCAGCCGCTGATCGTGCAGGCAAGTTTGGGAATGGCGGGCGCGGTACTGGCCGAAGCCTCGCTGTCTTTCCTCGGGCTGGGAATTCCACCGCCGGCCCCTTCCTGGGGCACGATGATCGAAAACGCCCGCGGGCTCGACACGCTCTATAATGCGCCGCACGTTTTATTTGCGCCGGGCATCGCCATCGCGCTCACCGTGCTGGCTTTTAATTTTATCGGCGACGGGCTGCGGGAATATCTCGATCCAAAACAGAGAAAACGTTAGTCACAGAGTCCACAGAGAAAATCAAAGATTTCAAGAAGCAAGTTTTCGTGTGTTTAGTATGTTTCGTGGTTAATTTTGTTTTGTAACTAATAAATCCTTAACCACCAAGCACACGAAACACACTAATTTTGATTACTCTCTCTGTGACCTCTGTGCCCTCTGTGGCAAATTAAGTCATAAATTCCGCCAGCAACCGGTGAAAATGATGACAGCCCTGTTCGCGCGTGGGCGAATAGCGCCCGCGGTTATAGAACCGGGACCGGATACCTTCCTGCACGCTTTCCACTACTTTTTGGTCTTCGAGCTCAACCGTGTGCAGATCTGCGCCCGCTCCTTCGTCAAGCTTGGACTCATCGGAAACGAATTTGTAATATTCGACCACACTAAAGTCGGACGTGTGCGGGATCACAATATTGACTGAAAGCCCCCAGGGATAAAAGTTAAACATCATATTGGGGAAAACAAAAAAATATTGCGCGGCGATCTCACCGTTTTTATCGTGCCCGGTTTGCAGGCTGACGTAGCGAAAAGTTTCCGTGTTGTAGGAACCATAGTCGAGTTCTTTGTTGAGAGCGTCGTGGACGAACGGGATATGAAATCCTTCGAGATAATTCTCACAGTAGAGAGCCCAATGGGCGCCGACATTGTAACTGAAGCCGTCGGTCATTTTTAGCTTGTCCAAATTCGTAAAAGCGATGCGTGAAGTCATTTCCGACAACAGCTCATCTACCGGCATGAGCGGCGCGGCCGAAGCGAATAAGAAATTCGCCCAGGTTCCGAAAGGGACATGCGGCAAATTGTCGCTTTCCGATGGAAAGTTTTCCGTCTGTTCAAATTCCCGCATCGAGAGAAATTTGCCGTCGAGCGAAAAACGCCGCCCGTGATAACCGCAGCGAATAAGCTTGCCCTCACACGGCAGCTCAAAAAGTTGTTTTCCACGATGGGTGCAAACGTTGGAAAGACAGTTAAGTTCGCCTTCCTCATTTTTGGTGATGATCAGCGGCTCGCCCAGCATCTGTGCCAGGATGTATGTAGGAAATATCGAACCTGGTCCTTTGATATTATGATCGAACGCAACGATCTGCCAGGTGCGGGCAAAGATCTTTTCTTTCGAAGCTTCGAAATATTTTTCGTCGGTGTAAAAGGCAGACGGCATTGTCTGCGCTTTTCGAATGTCCGGGTCGATGTAGAATTGCGTGCTCATAAAGGGGAATCGTAGCATAACCCGGGAGACAGAATACAGGAGACAGAAGTCAGTAGCGCCTGCGTCAGCGGGGTGCGTTCCGGTTTCGTGTTTTTCGTGCGATTAGTGGTAAAGACTTAACCACGAAATACACGAAGCACACTAAATAAGTCTTTACTTTGTGTTCATTGTGTCTTCGTGGTTAAATTTTTTAACCAATGTCCGTCGTCATCGATAATTTATCAAAAACCTACCGCGCTTCGTTCCCGCGGTTAAAGCGTATGTTTGGCGTGAAAACGCAGCCGGATGTCGAAGCGCTGAAAAATGTCTCGTTTTCGATCGAAGAAGGCGAGATCTTTGGCCTGATCGGGCGCAACGGCGCGGGCAAGACCACGCTGACCAAGATCATCGCCACGCTGGTGCAGCCGGATGGGGGCGCGGTTGCGGTGAACGGGTTTGACAGCGTGCGCGATGAAGTAAAGGTGCGTTCGCTGATCGGGCTGGCGACGGCCGAAGAGCGCAGTTTTTACTGGCGGCTGACCGCCACTCAAAACATGATGTTTTTCGCGCGGCTTTACGGCATGAATGACAACACGGCGCGCGCGCGGATAGCAGAGCTTTTCGAAGAGCTCGACCTGGCGGATTTGGCCAAACGGCGCTTTGCCGAAATGTCCACCGGGAATAAACAGCGGCTGGCGGTGGCGCGCGCCTTACTGGCACGGCCCCCGGTGCTGCTGCTCGATGAGCCGACGCGCTCGCTCGATCCGCTGGCGGCGGCGAAAATGCGCGAGCTGATACTTCGCCTATCCGATAACAGCGAAAGGAAGGTTTCCATCCTGCTTACTTCGCACAACCTGACGGAAGTTGAAGAGCTTTGCCGCCGCGTGGCGATAATCAGTAAAGGCGAGATCCGCGCCACCGGCACGCCTGATGAACTGCGCCGCGGCCATAAACAGACCCAGCAGGTAAAAATAACCTGTCAAAATATCGCGCCGGAGAAATTGGCAAAAAAATTGGAGGGGCTTTTCCCGGCATTTACGATGGCGCAGCAAGGCGATTCCACTCTTTTAAGTTTTACGCGCGGGATAGACGATGACGTTTTGGGAAAAGCGATCGCTTTACTAAATGAAAACGGCGCCAAAGTGGTCGATGTAAAGACCGAGCAGGCTACTCTGTTGGATGTGTTGGAAGAAGTGGAGAAATAATGTGTGGAGCGCGGGCATCCTGCCCGCATGAACGCTTTTGCGTTCAAAAATAGTCGAGATATGACATTTTATTCGGACAAAGAAGCGGGCAGGATGCCCGCGCTCCACATCAAGCTGTCATTTCCAGGACAAAATACCCGGGCTGTTCGAGTTTTATCAAGCGCCCTTTGGTATAGGGGGCCTGGATGAAATCACGGGCGTCGTATTGTTTGCCTTTCAGGCTTTGGTCGCCGCTGGTTTCGCTTTCGGCGATCAGCTCGGCGGGGAACCAATCTTCGGGTTCGATGGTCACGTCTTTGGCGGCTTCGATCTTTTCAACCTGTGACACGAGCGCGGCGCTGTCGGCATCGCTGAATTTCAAAACGGCCACCAGATGTTTGTCGTTTTTCGCTGCGGTATTGGCCGCTAAAGCGTTAGTCGCCGGGCCGGAGATCTTGATGGCGGCATTCGGCATCCACAAAACTTCTTCGGGTGTCAGCGGAAGTTTTACGGTCTTTGCCAATTCCTCGGCATCGTCACTGGCGGCGGACGGCTGTTTTTCTGCTATCTGGGCGGTATTATTTTCCTTGTTAACACTTTGATTTGCGGTATTATTTGAAACACAGGAAATAAAAAACGATAACAAAAGCAAAACGGGCAGAAAGTTAAGACGTCGTGCACCTGGAAAGGCCGGAAATTTCATTAGAAGATTTTAAGGGGAACGGGCGTAATACGCAATACGTGATACGCAAATACGTAATACGCGATGCGGGATACGCAGTACGTGATACGCGATAACGTGGTACGCGATACGTGGTACGCAATACGCAATACGAACTAGAAGAGGTATAGACGAAAAATGCGTGATATGTTATCGGCAACAGGCGTATTACCTACAACGTATCGCGTATAACGGTTAACAAATGCTTTTATTAAAACGCATCCGCGCCTTTATCATTCGCGATCTTCAACTCGCGCTTAGCTACCGGCTGGAGTTTTTTATTCGCGTGATGTGGATACTGGGCATCGTCACGACGTTTTATTTTGTGTCACAAATTTTTCGCGGGCTGCCGATCACGCAATATGAGCAGTGGCGCGATCCGCTGGCGGCGTGGCTGACGGGTATTGCCATGCTCAGCTATTTTATGACCGGATTTTCCAGCCTGGCCAACGCCATCAGGCAAGAGCAAATGCAGGGCACACTGGAAAGCGTGCTGTTGACCCCGATCAATGTGCCGACGGTCGTGGTGGCGACTTCGGCGTGGGCCTATGTTGAGGCGACTTTTTATTCCGCGCTCTATATCTTTTTCGGCTGGCTGTTTTTTAACGCGCAATTTAAAGGCAGCGTGATCCTGGCGCTGCTGTTTTTAGTACTGACTACGCTGGTGCTGGCCTGTATCGGGATTTTGTCAGCCAGTTTTGCGATGGTATTTAAACGGGGCGATCCGTTTGCGATCTTGCTGGGCGCGGGCTCGGCGATGTTTTCCGGCGTGTTCTTTCCCAAAGAAATGCTGCAGGAAGCGCTGGGGCAAACCGGAGGTCGGATCGTATCGGCCATCATTCCTTCGACACACGGTTTGGACGGCATCCGCGCCGTTCTGATCCAGGGAAAACCTCTGAGCGAGGTCGAATCGCCTTTATTTACTTTGTTGATATTTTTGGCCGTACTGCTGCCATTTTCGCTGTGGGTGTTTGGCCGGGCCATCAAGCGGGCGAAAAGGGAAGGAAGCCTGATCCAATATTAAAGTTTTCCGAGTTGGCAGAGTTTGCCGGGTTTGCAGAGAGTTTTGCGAGTTTATTAAGGGATAGGGCATTGTGAACTCCTGCTCACTTGGCAAACTCTTTTAACTCGATAAACTTTGTTAACTTGGCAAAACTCTATTAACTTTAAAGTAAAGGATTTTCCATGGCTACATTTAAAAAGTTTGAAGAAATTCAGGCGTGGCAAAAAGCACGGGAAATAACCAAAGCAGTTTATCAGGTCACCAATGACCCGGTTTTTCAAAAGATTTTGGTTTACGAGATCAAATTCGTCGTGCCTCTGTTTCAATAATGGCGAACATCGCGGAAGGACATGGACGGCGTACTAAAATTTTCTCAATTTATCCCGAAGTTCTACGTCGGAAGTTCAGTCGCATTTGTACATTGCGCTGGATTTGAAATATATATCTATGCAGGAATTTGAGAAACTTTATCAAAAGTTAGAAGAAATTTCTCGCATGAATCTATCACTTGCTAGATACTTACGTGAATCTAAATAATAACTCTGTGAACTCTGCAAACCCGGAAAACTCGATGAACATTACCCCTTTAGGGGACAATGCTCTGACTGTTACCTTTGGTAACGTGATTTCTCCTGAATTAAATGACCTCGTTTTGGCGGCGGATGCGGTTATAAACAACTCTCCGTTTAACGGATTAATTGAAACTGTGCCGGCTTATTCTTCGATCTCGGTCTTTTACGATACCCGAAAGATAAAAGCGAGAATGGACAAAAGCTCAAGTTCTTTTGAGATAGCTAAGGCAAATATTCAAAGCAGTTTAGCTGGATTAGTTAAAGTGGAAAATAAAGAGACGGAAGTAATAGAAATACCTATTTCTTTCGCACCGGAAGACGCTCCTGACCTGGAATTGCTGGCCGATGAAAGCGGTCTGACGACGGCAGAGCAGGTGATCGAGATTTTTCTCGCGCAAACCTACCGGGTTTTTATGCTCGGATTTTTGCCGGGGTTTTCTTACCTGGGCGAGGTCGATGAGCGGATAGCGATGGCCCGGAAAGAGTCTCCGCGGACGCTGGTGCCACGCGGGAGCATCGGGATTGCCGGGCGGCAAACGGGCATTTATTCGCTCGATTCGCCGGGCGGGTGGCAAATAATCGGGCGGACGGAGATGGAAATGTTCCTGCCCGGTGAAGACCCGCCGACGCGGCTGCAAGCGGGCGATCAGGTCAGGTTCATCCGATTTTAGATTTTGTGTAATTTGAGTAATTTGTTGTTCCGGTCAATTGTTTTATGTCTTTAACTCTGCTTTCAAACGGAATTTTGACCACCGTGCAGGACCTCGGGCGGTACGGGGCGCGGCGCTACGGCATCAATCCGGGTGGCGCGATGGATACAAAAGCCGTGCGGCTGATAAATATCTTGCTCGGCAATGATGAAAACGAAGCGGTGCTGGAAATGCACTACCCCGCGCCGCAGATCCGCTTTGACGAAGACGTTATTTTTTCGCTGGGCGGAGGCGAGTTTGGCGCGGCCTTAAATGATTCACCCGTGGGAAACTGGCGGCCGGTGTTTGCGCGAAAAGGCGATGTGCTCAAATTCGCGGAGAAAAGATCGGGCACGCGCTGCTACCTGGCGCTAAAGGGCGGGTTCGCGACCGAGAAATGGCTGGGCAGCGCAGCGACCAATTTGAAAGCGCGGATGGGCGGTTACCAGGGCAGGGCGCTAAAAAAAGACGATATTTTAGAATACAGCGAACAGGAGACTGAAGACGGAAGCGCTCGCCAAATACCGGTTACCGATCACCAATTCCCGTTTCGCGTTTCTTTTAACCTGGTCCCGCGCTACAGCGCTTTTCCGACGGTGCGCGTTATCCCCGGTGCTGAATATGAACTGCTGAGCGAAGAAACCCGGCGCGGTTTCGTCGAGCAAAGTTTCAAGATAGGTTTGCAGTCTGACCGGATGGGGTTTCGTCTTGCGGGCAAACCGCTCAAACTGGAAAAGCCGCACGAATTTATTTCCTCGGCCGTTAGTTTTGGCACCATTCAACTGCTGCCCGACGGCCAGTTGATAATTTTGATGGCCGACCACCAGACGACCGGTGGATACCCGCGGCTGGCGCACATCATTAGCGAAGACCTGCCGCTCGTCGGCCAGCTGGGCGCAAATGACGGGATTGGATTTCACGTGGTCGATATTAACCAGGCCGAAGATCTGGTGCTGGATTTTGAGAGGGAGCTAAACTTTCTAAAATTGGGTGTAAACCTGGGAGCGCCGGCATCCTGCCGGCAATGAACGCGCAGCGTTCGAATGTGGTTTATTAAAGACTATTAGCGCGTAGCCGCGCTTTGCCGGCAAGATGCCGGCGCTCCCAGGAGAACTTGTATGGCTTCGATAGACTTAAATTGCGACATGGGTGAATTTACCGACGAAGCGGCGATCGCGAAAGATGCGGCGCTGATGGACTTTGTGTCTTCGGTGAACATCGCCTGCGGCGCGCATGCCGGTGACGAAACGACGATGCGGCGGACGGCCGAGAATGCGCTCGCAAAAGGTGTCGCGGTTGGCGCGCACCCGGGCTATGCCGACAAGGATAATTTCGGGCGCACGGAAATGGACCTGCGGATGGAAGAGGTGTATGAACTTGTCAGCGAACAGGTGAAGTTGATGAAAAAGATTACCGAAGATCTGGGCGGCCGTCTGCATCACGTCAAACCGCACGGAGCGCTTTATAATCAGGCGGCAAAAGATGCCGAACTCGCGCATGTGATAGCCCGCGCGGTAAAAGACATCGATGCTGGCCTGGTATTTTACGGTCTGGCAAACAGTCATTTAATTTCCGAGGCGCAAAAGCTCGGCTTGGGAACCGCGTCCGAAGTCTTTGCCGACCGCACCTATCAACCCGATGGTTCGCTGACCTCAAGGAAACTGCCGGGCGCATTGATCACCGACACTTACGATGCGGTCGTACAGGTGCTGGAGATGGTCACGCTGGGCAAGGTGAAAGCCTTGAACGGCGAACGCATCCGTATCGATGCCGAAACGGTCTGCATCCACGGGGATGGCGAGCACGCGCTCGAATTTGCGCAAGCGGTGAGAGAAGCGCTGGAGAGAAACAGGATAAAAATTTTTAGCCACAGAGATCACAGAGGATACTGAGAAAAATAAACAATAAGAGACTAGTATGCAGTCAAAAGCGGCAACACCCGAAGAATACATAGCGTCGCTGCCGGAAGATCGCCAAAAGATCGTCAGCGAGATGCGCAAGGCCATCAAGAAAAATCTGCCGAAAGGTTTTATGGAAGTAATGGCCTACGGGATGATCGGTTATGTTGTGCCGCTCTCGATGTACCCAGCGGGCTATCATGATCCGAAGACGCCGCTTGGTTTTATCTGTATCGCTTCTACTAAAGGCCACATCGCGCTGCATCACATGGGAATGTTCAATGCCGAATTGCTCAAATGGTTTCATGCAGAATGGCCAAAGCATTCCGGCAAAAAGCTCGATATGGGAAAAGCCTGTGTGCGGTTCAAAAAACCTGAAGATGTGCCGATAAAACTCATCGGCGAACTCGCCGCTAAAATGACGCCGCAGCAATGGATCGACGTGTATGAAAAAGCGCTGGGCAGCAGAAGATAGTTAGAAAGTTTTTTCATGTTGTTTCGTGCGAGGTATAAAATATGAATCCCAAACACATTGCAGCCGTGATCGGATCAACAATTCTGGCGGTCGTCGTATCGGCATGTTTCACAAATAGTGCTTCTAATGCAAATAACGGGAATGAAGCGATAACGCCGGGCGTTGAAGTGCCGGCCACGTTAGTTGACGATAAGGTCCGTAAGGAGGGTTGGACCGTGCCCAGGGCTCCGGACATGGTGAGACGCGGGATGAAAGAGCAGAAAATAAAAGGCGAGGATGGAAAAGAACATAAAGTAGTTTTTACCACCTATGAATCTGAGAATGGATTTGAATTATCGCCGGAAGGTATAGGAGCACCGTCAGTCAGGTATAGCGTTTTTGGGGTGACGGAGCTCAACGAGCTCAGCATCAATAAAAAGATCTTCGCCTATACAATGACGATCTATCCGAAGAAGGACGCTCAAGGTGGGAATAAGGTTCCGGGTGTCAGTTTTTTTCATTCCATTTTGGATAAAGACGGAGATGGTGTTTTTGAAACCAGGCTCTACGGAAGAATTACGCAGATTCCGGCTTGGGCGCTTAAAAAATAATATCAGGCGCTCGCCGGACGGCTGCGTTTATTTCTTTGTTTCGCTTGGCTCAGGCGCGACTGCAAAAGGGATCGCCCTTCACTATCACGGCCTGCAATTCACAATTTACTAATAAACAGCTACAATCCTTTCGGTATGTGGGTTTGGGTAAGAAACATTTTTTGGATACTGCTCGGCGTATTTTTGCTGTGGGCGGTCTATGAAATTTTGACGTTTCCTAACGTCATCAAGCTCCGCACGGAAAACCCGCAGACGACATCTCTCATCGAGGCCCGCCTAAAACAAGCGCAGGCCGACGGCAAACAGCCGGTCAAACAAATGATCTGGGTGCCGATCGAAAAGATCTCGCCGAATTTGCAGCGCGCCGTGCTGGCCGGTGAAGACACGCGCTTTTTCGAACACAACGGATTCGATTGGGACGCCATCAATAAATCCTGGGAAGAAGCCAAGAGCGAGGCCGAAAAAGAGGCCAAGGACGAGGGCGACAACGACCCGGAAAACTGGATCCCCCCGCTCAACAGCGGCGGTTTTTGGGAATACGCCTGGGATAATTTCGGACTGCCTTCGCCGGATAATTTTAAACGCGGCGCTTCGACCATCTCGCAGCAGCTGGTAAAAAATCTTTACCTGAGCGAAGAGCGTTCGTTCTTTCGCAAAGGCCGCGAAGCCGCCATCACCTATGTGATGGAGCGCAACGTGCCGAAAAAACGCATCCTGGAAATTTATCTGAACGTGATCGAATGGGGCGATGGCGTTTACGGCTGCGAGGCCGCTTCGCGCAAGTATTTTAATAAATCCGCTGCGCAGCTAACGCCCGACGAAGCCGCCTATCTTTCGGCGATGATCCCCAGCCCGCTGAATATCTTTAACCCCAACAAAAATCCGCGCCGCCTCAAACGTCGCCAAAACGTCATCCGCAAAGGGATGAATTACATCAAGCTGCCGTACTAAGAAAGTCTAGAAAGTCTGGAAAGTCTAGTGAGTCCAGAGAGTCTGCAGTCTTGTCAGCAGCGTCTGCGTTAGCAGATGCGTTTTGGATTTTCCCGGCCGAGACCAGCCTGTTTACTTTTTACCGGCTTTTGTATTTGTATTCAAATTCGGCGCTCCGGCGTCGGTCGCCTTAAAGCTGTGCAGCACGGAGACCAACTCATCCTTGTTGGCCGCATATTGCGAAGGCAGGGTCCAGCTGATGATCTGGTAGAAATTATCTTTGCTCGCCACGACCGCGTAAATAAATTTGGCTTTGACCTTTTCGGCCGTGCCGCTCATTTCAAATTCGCGCGCGTCCAGCGTGTTGATGGTGCTCGAAGTTGCCGGGGTAAATTGAGCGTCGGGGATGCGGGTGGGCGCGTCTTTGCGCACGAGCTCGGCGTAATCGTCGATGGTGAAATTATCGGCAAAATCGCCGCGGCTTTCCTTAAAGACCATCACGTACATCTCCTGCAAGGGATAAGACGCCTGCAAAATAGCCTCGTCATTAAGATCGGTAGACTTGCTCCACAGCCCGGGGACCGTTACCTCGCAGGAACCGTCAGTGGCGGCGATCGTTTTCGGCTCGACCACCGACTTAAGGCCTTTTTGGACCTGCTGGCAGCCCAGCGCGACCAATAGCAACAAGGCGAAGGGTAAAAGTTTTTGCAGAATGGTTTTCATGGGGTCTTATTATTATTTCAAAAGAGAATTTTTTCAAGGTAAATTGATTCGATTGAAAACGGCAAGCATTTTCGGAGTAGATTAAAAGATGATACCTGAGAACTGAAAAATCCAATCTATTATCTTTCAGCTATCAGTTATTATCTATTCCGGATCAACTTTCCAACCGCTGTTTAAATTCATCTTTCCAGTGACCGGGCAGATACTCGAGTTTTAAGGCACGGCGCATCGTGTCGACATCTTTTTTGTCCGTGATATAAATGCGGACGATGTCTTCCACGGTGACGCGGTTTTCGTCGCGCTTAAATACTTCGACCCTGTCACCGGTTTGGAGTTCGCCGGTTTTTAAGACCGTCAAATAAAAACCTGAACGCCTGCTTTTTAAAAATCGGCGGAGGATGTCGCGTGGGCCAGTGGGGCCAAAACGAATGCCGAGTTTGTAGCAGGGCATCCGCGGTTGTGTGACGGCAAATTCGGCGGTGCCGATGCGCAGGTGGTCGCCGATAAAAACTTCGTTTTCAGGCATATCCGTCACCGTCAGATTTTCGCCAAACATCCCGAGCGGCAATTCCATCTCCGGCAGCTCCGCGCGCCACAGATCATAATGTTCCACAGTGTAGGCATAGACGGATTTGTACGGCCCGCCGTGAACGGTCAGGTCGGCCTGCGCATCGCCCGCCAGATTGAGTTCATTAACGCGCACTTTTCCCTCGACCGGCTCTTTAAAAATGCCGGTCAACACGGCGTCTTCCTCGCTGACCTTAACCAGCTTTGGCAGGCCTACATTTACGGAAATTACTTTCATCCTACTTACTTCTTCTTGTCTCTTATTTCATGAACAGCGTCAGCAGGCATGCAATCAACCAACAGCTGCCAGTCATAAGTTGTGGTAATTATCTCGCGGTCGTGGATAGTGCCGGGGTTCATATCTTTATGATTTTTAATGGTAATAAAGGTTCTAACAAAGGCGAAACGGAACAATCGAATTACTTTTCTATTATATCAAAATAGAGACTTTTTGAAATGACTATATTTCCATTGGAATATGTCGTCTGTTACCCCGTGGCTTAATCAGTTCTGCTGTTTTACAAGATTGTTTCCAGCCGGGAAACAATCTTGTATGACGATCCGTATACAGCAAACAACTTCGGTAAAAAAAATCAGAATTTGAATTCGGATGTTATTCTCGCGCCCGAATCAAGTGAGGAGAATGATAATGAGCAGAGTCGATCGACGAGAATTTATTAAACAAATGGCGGCTTGCGGCGTGGTTTTGGTCTGGGGTTCGATTCCGGCGCACGCCTCTACCGTTGGCTGGCAGGAGCGGCGCGACCTCTTCCCGCAAGGCGTGGCTTCCGGCGACCCGACCGCCGACAGCGTCATTTTGTGGACGCGCCGCCCGCCGGTGAATCAGGCGGCTGAAAAACTAACGGTCGAGGTCGCCGAAGATTCGGCATTTCGCCGCGTCATAGCTAAAAGCGTAACCCCAATTTCCGGCGACGAAGATTGGACCTGCCGGGTGCTGGTCGCCGGGCTTAAGCCGCGGACGATTTACTGGTACAGGTTCACAGATGAACATGGATTTGGCAGTCGCGTCGGTCGCACCGTAACCGCGCCGGCCGATCACGATAATCGCCCCGTCAATTTTGCTTTCGTAAGTTGCCAGAACGTTCAGCAAGGTGCCTGCAACGCCTACCGCAGAATGATCTGGGAGGACGAAAAAAAGTCCGCCGGCGAGCAACTTGGTTTTGTTCTCCACCTCGGCGATTTCGTTTATGAAATGCTCTGGTACCCGGAAGACAAAGCGAAAGGTATGTACTATTCCCGGCGGCTGCGCGATCTGCTGCGTTACGAATCGGGCGAAAAGATCAGCGATTATCACATACCGACTACGCTCGGCGATTATCGCAGTCTTTACCGCGCTTATTTGCTGGACCCCGATCTGCAGGATGCCCGTGCGCGTTTCCCCTTCGTTTGTGTGTGGGACAATCACGAATTTTCCTGGCAGGCCTTTCAGTCCCAGCAAAATTTCGGCAGCGGAACACGGCCTGCACAAGCGGTAAAAGTCGCGGCTAATCAAGCGTGGTTTGAATATCAACCGGGGCGCTTCTTGAAACCGGACAACCGGCGGCTGGAACATTTTCAAGCTCCGCGTGTCAGCAACGCGCCGCTTAAAACTTTCGACGATCACGGGCTGGGACTGGAGGAGAATAATCTCGCAGCCATCAACAGCCTGAAAATCTATCGTGCCTTTCGTTACGGTAAGAATGTAGAAATGATCTTGACGGATAACCGTTCATACCAATCTGAATCTCTCCATTTGACGGATGTGCTCGATCCATTTGATGTGCCGGGTTTCCCCGGATTCTCGGACGAGATAATGACGATCATGGATGCGGGAAAAACATTCAATAATGGAAACCCGCCGGCGACGATCAGCTTTAACGGAAAAGAGCTGCCGAACCCGCGTAAGGACGCGGAACCCCAATCCGTTCTCGGCGCGGCGCAGAAAAAATGGTTTCTCGGCCGCCTGCGAGAGTCCAAGGCAACCTGGAAAATTTGGGGCAATTCTTTTGGCTCGATGGATATGCGGCTGGACTTTCAGAATCTGCCGCCTGAGATGAAATTGAAGTGGACAGCCCCCGGTTACGGGCTGATGAACATTAGTGACTGGGAAGGCTATCGCACGGAACGCAACGAAATTCTGGCCACCCTGCGCCGCGAAAAGATCACCGGAATGATCAACGTCGTCGGCGATAAACATGCCTTCCAAGCCGGCGTGCTCTCCGAAACTCTGCCGCCTAAAGAGTTCAAACCGGTGGCGGCCGAATTTGTTACCGGGTCGATATCCGCACCGGGAGGATTCGAGGCGACGGAATATAACATGAAAAAAGATTCCCCGTGGCGGCCGTATTACCTTTACCAGGCATCGGCCGACGCTCCCCTCCAGCCGGCGCTCAACCTGGCGCTGATGCACGGCGTGCGTGCCGCGCTCGAATTGCAAAAAACAGGTGATCTGAAGAAAGCTGTGGCGGCGGGTAATCCAGACCACGCGCCGCACCTTTCGTGGATGGATATGAGTGGTCACGGCTATTCGACGGTGAGAGCTTCGGCTGCGGAGATCGAAGTTGAATTCATCTGCATCCCGCGCCCCCTGGAACGCAGCGACCGCGCCGATGGCGGTGATCTGAGATACCGCGTCACGCACACGGTGAAGCGATGGAAAAGCGGCGAAGCGCCCGAACTGTTACGGACCAGTACGGAAGGGGAGTTGCCCTGTATCATTTAATTCGGAGAAGCCGAGCGCGTACCGCCGGGATAGGGCTTTTTTGTCGGCAAACTAAAGAATGGTTACCCCGAGCGCGGCCAATATTAGCGAGATCGAAAGAGGAGTGACGAAAGCTCGCTTTAGTGGGAGACAGAAATATCCACTTTGTGTATCATCTTATACATGGCTTTCACCATTGAAAAACTGGAAGATATACTCAATCGAGGCGCGTTTGACGAGTTAAAAGATGAATATGAGAACCAATGGTTTGAAGCGAAGAAACAGCCTTATCAAATAGAAGTCGAACGCCAGAAAGCCGAGCTTGCGCGAGATGTCGCATCTCTCGCCAATCTAGATGGTGGTTATATTTTAATCGGTTTACGAACCGAGTCTGAATCCATACCTCACTTCGGTGATGCGGTTAAAGAGATTCATCCATTCGAATCCACTCGCGTCAATACAGATCAGCTAGAAAAAATTCTTCAAGCTTCTCTAATTCCAGTTCCAGATGGTCTTGAGGTCCGATGGGTATCGAAGGCTGATGATTCCGAAAAAGGCATTGTCTCGATCTATATTCCGAAGCAATTGGAAACTGTCAAACCTTTCCTTCATTTTTATGTCAACGACAAAGATAAAAAGGATGGAGTTTATATCGGTTATGCAAAGAGGATCGGAAGCAGTACACAGAATCAGACAATAAAAGATATCCAACGATGGATTCGTGATGGACTAAACTACGAGCGTGAAATTGTAGGCCGTCTAGAATCTATAGAATCGCGAATTCAATTGATTTCTGAGGCTCGGACAACAGAATCTTTTGATGACATAGAAAGAAAAATTGACGTAAAGAAAGATGAGCATCTTATTAAATTTGGCGGCGCAGGAGAGCGCCTTATGCTAATTTCGGGATTCCTCGCAAATCCCAAAACGCTCGTAAGCTTCCCAGATCGTCGATCCATCATAAACTCATTGAAGCAATTAACAGAAGGGTTAAGGAATGGTGGTTGGAAAGGCCTCTACTCCGCCGAAATTGAAGATAGCTCACCGGCAATCATTCGAACTTTGAGGAAAGACCTTAAGTCTATTGAACTATTTCCCGATGGGACAGCGATATATGATTGCGACTTAAATGTACTTTGTTTTATAGGAGGCGAACTCTCTGGAAAGTCTCCGACGATTATTCCGGTCGCTTTAGTTGAAGTAATCTATCAGTTTGTATCCTATTATTTTGGCTTTCTGAAAATCTTGGAATTCACGGGGGAAAAATGCTTCCTGAAAATTGATCTATTAAATATGCATAAGAATGGTGCGAAAACCGCGCTACCGTCATATACAGCTGCTCCAATGACGCACTATGAAACTTCTGAAGCACCGGGAAATAATTTCTCAAAGGTAATCGAGGTGGAAATTAACTCTCCAGAACGAACGACATTCATTGTCCTGAACGAAATCTATCATTGGTTTGGGCTTTTTGAGTCTCAAATCCCTTATAAAAAAGAGTTAGAGACAGGGGAATACGAAACCGATTTATCCACGTTTATTTCTTAAATCTCGTGTCGTATTTAGCCCATTAAAACAATCCGAAAATTTTGAATACCGATTCCCGCACTAAAGCACGGGGCAAATTGTGAAAATCGAAAAAGGGACTACCGATAGTTCCGACCCGATAGACTCAAAACACCGTCCCTGTTATAATCTCGCTTTGCATTTATCCATAACAATTTAGAGGGAAACACACTTTGAGCATACTGGTCGATAAGAACACGCGCCTGATCGTGCAGGGCATTACGGGCAAAGAGGGCACTTTTCACACGCAGCAGATGGTCGCTTACGGCACCAACGTCGTGGGCGGCGTGACGCCCGGCAAGGGTGGCACCACGCATGAAAACATCCCGGTCTTTAATACCGTCGAAGACGCGGTACGCGAAACCGGCGCCAACGCCACGATCATCTACGTGCCGCCGGCATTTGCCGCCGATGCGCTGATGGAAGCCGCCGATGCGGGCCTGCCGCTGGTGGTCGTCATTACCGAAGGCATTCCGCAGTCGGACATGGTCAAGGCCAAGCGTTTTCTCGAAGACAAACAGACGCGGTTTATCGGGCCCAATTGTCCCGGCATCATCTCGCCCGGAAAGTGCAAGCTGGGCATCATGCCCGGCCACATTCACAAAGAAGGAAATATCGGCGTCGTGTCGCGTTCGGGCACGCTGACCTATGAAGCGGTGTGGCAGCTGAGTAATTTAGGCATGGGGCAATCGACCGCCATCGGCATCGGCGGCGATCCGATCATCGGCACAAATCACACCGACGCTTTGCGGCTGTTCCAGGAAGACCCGGACACGATCGGCATCGTGATGATCGGCGAGATCGGCGGCACCGCCGAAGAAGAAGCCGCCGCCTATGCCAAAGAAAACGTGACCAAACCGATCGTCGCTTTTATCGCCGGGCAGACGGCCCCTCCGGGACGCCGCATGGGACACGCCGGCGCGATCATCTCCGGCGGCAAGGGCACCGCGGCGGAAAAAATGAAAGCTCTGACCGAAGCGGGGATCCGCGTGGTCGACACCCCGGCCGACATCGGCCAGGCGATGAAAGAATCTTTGTCGTGAATAGTAAATCGTGAATCGTGAATTGTAAGGGGGGGCGGGGGCTTATATATCCGCTCCCTTCTTATTTTCGTGGTTTTCGTGTAGTTCGTGGTTACGTTCCCGGTTCGCTGTTTACCGTGCGATAAAGATTTGACCACGAAACACACCAAATACACGAAATGGCGACAGCTCAACTAAACCTTTCAAAATAAATCGACCTGGGTTATCATTTTCCATCTTCGCTCCCCTGCAAAGACAAAAATATCCGGAGGTGTACTCAGGTGTCCGAACAGAACGAGACTCTCATCCGTCGCTGGTTTGAAGAGGCGGGGAACGAGTTTGATTTTCTGAATATGTACCAGCAGTTGGGAGCGCTCTCGCTGGCCGATCCGGGCATCTAAGAATTTTATGTCAACAAATGCGGAAGTAGTTCATCGCTGGTTTGAAGAGGTCTGGAACCGCCGTAACCTTGAGATCGTCGATGAATTGTTGAGTGAAGACAGCGTTTCGCACGGCCTGATGGACGACAAGGGAAATCTCCGGCGCGGGCCGGCCGGATTTCGCATGCTTTTCGATGCCTTTACCAGCGCCTATCCCGATATGAACGTAACCATCGAAAAAACCGTCAGCGAAGGCGATTATGTGGTGGTTCACGTGGTGGTAAAGGGAACTCATCTGGGCGAGGGAATCGGCGTGGCGCCGACCGATCGAGAGGTAAAGTTCGGCGGCTTTTGTTTGATCCGGGTGGAAGGCGGCAAGATCGTCGAAGCCTGGAACCAGTATGACTTTATGACGATGTACCAGCAGCTCGGCGTCCTTTCGCTGACGCTGGGATAGTAATTGATAATATATGATTAAAAGTTGATAACGGATAGTGGCCTAGTTCGGTCAATCAAACGGCAGGCTTTAGACCTGCCCTTTATTTATATTAGATGTCTAATATTGGAAGTTAAAATCAGAGCTACGCTTTATGTCGGAAAAAGAAGGTCAAGGAAAACTTAAAGTAATCCCGTCTTACCAATTTTGGGCGGTTGTTTTAATAATTTCCGGACTTGTGATCAGTGGTATTTATGTTTACCTGCTGTTGAATACCTTTAATATAAAGTCAGAGCCTGATATAGCGAAATTTGGCGCCTTTGGTGATTTTATCGGCGGGGTGATCGGGTCTCTTTGGGCATTGGCTGGAGTTTTTTTATTTTTTCAAGCGTTAAAAGATCAAAGAAAAGATACTGAAATTAACATTGAGCAATTACAGCTTCAGATCAAGGGCCTGGAAGAATCCAAGCTGACTGCTGAAGAACAAAATAAACTCTTACAGATCCAGAGGTTTGAAAATACTTTTTTCTCGTTGTTGAAATTTTTTATCGAAACTACCGACAGTCTGGAAATACCAAACATCAAATCCGCAGGTGCGAACGCTGAAAAAATCGTAAAAGGCAAAAAAGTACTTATAGTAATTGCGGATAAACTGAATTTTTATACGAAAAAGGACCAATCCAAACACTTCCTCGTAATGCATACAAATGCTTTGACTGCCTATGAGAAGACCCATAGCGAATATGAAGAAATTTTGCAGCCATATTTCGGCGTGCTGCACAGTCTGCTCACCTTTATCGACAATGCCGATCTAAGCATTTCTGAAAAATACACTTATTCGAATACTTTAAGAAGCTATCTTACAAATTCGGAATTATTGATCTTAAATTATCACTGGTCGCGTAATATTAGAGAAGACTTCAAGAATCTCTTCAAAAAATTTAATCTGCTGAAAAATTTGCCCATCTCAATTCGCCCTGAGTTTAAACTCTATAAAGAGCAGTTAGATCGCATACTTGCAAATTCAAATGAAATATACCCGCCGGATCTGTTCCTGATATCGGAGACCATCGTTAATTTGATAAGGCAGGAATATTTTGAAAGAAAACGTTCATTTCACCAGCTTTTTACGTCCTGTCTTGCGATATGGGTACAAATAGAGGGTTTCGAACTTGAGGTTCAAATAAAGGTGCCGACGTCCGAATGGCGAAAAGAATTGTTAGATGTTGTGGAACACTCCGATGCCGATGAGAGAATTCTTGAGGAACTCAGGAAATTCGATTTTTGCAGTTTAATACAATGTATAGTTTTCGCAAATATGGTTTACAACAATTTCCACAAATTACTTTCGCCGGAAAACAAACTTATTTACACAGTTGAAGAAAAGGTTTATGACACACAAGATGTGGATTACAAAGTATTTAAATGCACATTCACTTTTAAAAGACTTGAAGACATGTTTCCTCCTGTCGATTGGAACAAAATCTTGGCGGTATTGCCGCCGGATAAGTTAGAAGAGATAGAAAATCTTGTCTAGAAGTACGATTACGCGATAATCACTATGTGCTTTGTGTGTTTGTGGCTCCGGTTCTGAAAGCTTTATCATTCAATAGCGACCTTATGTCATCTAAAATCTTATTTCTTTTGATCCTGCTTACGGTGGGTTTGATTCAACCGGTGCCGGCGCAGACAAACTCGCGGCGGAAAAAATTGAAAGCGACGCCCATCTTAAAAACCAACCAGCGCAGCGTCAAAGTAAAGTCGTATGTGCGAAAAGGAAAAACCGTCCGCGCGCACAAACGCACGATCACCATCAAATAAGATCGTAGTAAACCTGGGAGCGGGCGAGTTGGTGGGATACGGGTCCGTAGCGTCTGCGTCAGCAGATGCGTGCTGCGGCAAGCAGAAGAACGCACTTGCTAACGCAAGCGCTACCGACAAAACCACGGACTTGCGTCAAAAAAATTACTCAAGGTATATTAGCAGCACACAAAAAGGACTTTTATCTATGAAAAAATTGCTACTGTTTTCCTTGTTGGTTCTCTCGCTTTTCACCACTGCGGCATACGCACAGCGCAAAGGGCATTTTGAGATCGTAAAGACCGAGCAGGGGAAATACTACTTTGTGCTGAAATCTTCCAACGGCCAGGAAATCCTGAAAGGCTTTCAATACGGCAGTGAGGACAAGGCCCGCGAAGCGGCCGGAAAAACGAGGGGCTTGGCCATGGACGAGGCCAATTTCGATCAGCGGAGCCGTGGCGAGCAGTGGTATTTTTTTCTTAAAAGCAGCGATGGCCGCGCGGTAGCGCAAAGCGAATACTACACCACCGAAGCCGCGATGAAACGCGGTATCGAATCCGTAAAAAAGACCGCTCCCGAAGCAGCGGTCCTGGCACCGGACAATTAGTTGCCGGCGGGATCAAAAACCTTTCACGTGTCCGCCCGGCAGATCAAGCTTCTTAAATAAATCTGCCTGCCTGGGAACTTCCGGCCCCAAATATCGGGATACGATTACAGATATATATCGCGCATCATTCGTATCGCCGGTGCCATCGCCGACGCCCGCGACGACGATCCTGCCTGAGCCGTCGACAAGGACGGAATTATTTCCGCGGGTCGGGGGATCGATCGCAGGAAACGTATTATCCGGCAAACCCGAAGGGCCATAGCCGTTTGCAAAGCTCGTCACCAGATTGCCGGTGATGAATGTCCGCATTTGGCCTCCAACGACGATAAAACCACCGTTGCTCAATATAGCTGCCGAACGCGCCGTCACCGTTGACTGAGGAATGAGCGGAAAATAGGTTTGCGCGGCGCCGGCTTCGCCAAATCCCAGGTCCCGCGTTCCATCCGGATTAAATCGAAGCAAAGTAGTTTTGCTTGTGCCGTACGTGGCTGAAAAGTTGACCACGTTGTCCCAGGCAGATTCCAGCACCATGATCTTTCCGTCCGGCTGCAGCAGCAGGGCGGAGGGGTAATTATATTTGTTGGTGGAATCGAGAATTGAGCCTGCCTTGCCAAAGTCAACATCGAGGGTACCGTTGGGATACAACTGCGCCAGAGACAGTTGGTCGGTGCCGTCGGCCACAAATCCCGCGACTACGATCTTTCCGTCCGGACGCAGCGCGACCAGGCGTGATGTCTGATAGGTACTGGTCGTATTGCCGAGGTCGACAAATACCAGGCCGTCCCGGTCGAATTGATTGTCCAAAGATCCGTTCGGGGTCAATCGCATTACCGCTGACGTCTGAGTGTTGTGGTTAAATGCCAGGCTCACAACGATCTTATCGTCGGGCTGCACAACCATATCCGTGGGCGCGCCGGTCGCCTGGGGGCTTAAGTCAAGTAAATAACTCTTTCCGCTTGTGCCGAATGTCATATCCGGCGTTCCATCGACATTGAACCGGAACATCGTCGCGGCATAAGACATGAAGGCACTTGTCCGGGCGGCGCCGACCAGTATCTTGCCGTCGCTCTGAAATGCCAGGGAATACAATTTCCCCGTATAGCTCCACACGACCTTGCCGCCGTCACCGAAGGAAAGGTCACGGGTGCCGTCGGCATTAAGCCGCGATAATGCCAGATACTTACTCTGATCGCTGCCAATATCGCCGGGAGCGCCTACTTGCGCCGCGCTCAGGATCTTTCCATCCGCCTGCACCTTGGTGACCGTTTTTATTACAAAAGTATCGCCCGCGTCGGTAAATACCGCCCCGTTCTCGCCGAATCCCGCATCGATGCTTCCATTTGAAAAGTACATCACGGCGGCAACGTTGTCGTTATTTCCTTTGTCGTTTCCGCCGACCGCGGCCAGGCGGCCGTCAGGCAAAACGATCACGTCCTTTAAGTAGTCATGGCCGATCAGGTCCGTCTGCTTGATCCCGTCGCCGTCAAAAGCCTGGTCGTAAGAGCCGTCCGGCATCAGTCTGATCAGGACGAAATCGTCATTGGTCGCGGTGCAGGCTACGATCTTGTTATCCGGCTGAAGCGCAAAGTTAAAAGCGTTATCTCCATCCTGCTGCCAGGGAAATTCACGCAGGCCGTTTATTCCGAATGAAGGATCCGGCTCTCCGCCAGGTAAAAATTTTACCGCTAACATCTGCCCTTGCCCGCCAATCGCGGCGGCGGTAACGCCGAAAGCGACGACTTTCCCGGTAGAATCGACCTTAATGTTTAATAGTTCGTCCCGCATCCGGTTATGCACGATCGATTTGCCGGATTTGCCCCAGCTTTGATCGAGGCTGCCGTCCGAATTGAGCCTTACGACCAGCGCGTCTTTTCCGGTCGGGGAATCGGTGGCTTGATTGAAACCCGCGGCCAGGATCTTTCCGTCAGGCTGAACGGTGACGGCGGTAAGGTTTTCACTGGCGGCCGAATCAACCCGCGCATATCCATCGACGCCGAACGAAGTATCGTATTCACCGCTGAGATCGAGCTTGCGTAGTGTCATCCGGTTGCCGGCGGTACCGTACCAATCGTTATATCCAATTATGATCGTGCCGTCGTTTTGTACGTACAGGTCGTCAACGGACATGGGCATAACACCGTCGCCGCTGAACGAAGTATCGAAGCTGCCGTCCGGATTATGCCGCGTGAGATAGTACGCGCCGAAAGTAACGATCTTTCCATCAGGCAGGACAAAAATGCGAAATCTGTTTTCGTAAGAGCGGGGAAGAAAAACCTTTCCGCTGTCGCCGAACGTCGGATCCGTCGAACCGTCCGCATTATAGCGAAGCAGCGACGATTGGCCGGGATCGTAACTACGGGCAAAGATCAGTATCTTTCCGTCCGGTTGCAGGGCGGCTGCGCGCGCTTCGTCACCGGCCAGGCCGAAACCGACTCGCGCCGGTTTGCCGCCGTTAAAAGACGGGTCCGAAGCACCACTGGCACCTATCGCAAAAACAAAAAACAACACGAGTAACTGGCAAAGATTTCTCATAGCTTTTATATACTGATCAGTTTTATTGGTGAAAAAGCCTGCCTGGATCGGCAGAATAAGGTTTCTCACAATAATACTAGACCATTTAACATTGTTTTGCAATAGCGGCTTATTTGCCGGTTACCGGTAATACGTTTAGAATTTCTAACTGAAATGCCACTGAAATTTTCACATAGCTTTACGGTCAAGCCGGAAGAGATAGACGAGCACGGTCACGTCAATAACGTCGTTTATTTGCAATGGATACAGGACGTGGCGGTAGCGCATTGGAACGCCTATGCGCCGGAGGAATTGCGCGAAAAATACGGCTGGTGGGTTTCGCGACACGAGATCGATTACAAACAGCGCGCTTTTGCCGGCGAAGAAATAACCGCCACCACCTGGGTCGGCGGGTGGAAAGCAGTGACTTGCGAAAGATATACGGAGATAACCCGCGGTGAAGAATTACTGGTAAAATCCCGCACGGTCTGGGCAATGATCGATCGCGAAACAACCCGGCCCGCGAGAATTACATCCGAAATTACAGAAAGATTTAGTTGATATGGAGCGCGGGCATCCTGCCCGCAGTGTGATTCTTATTCGTGTGTTTCGTGTGATTAGTGGCTGATCTTTTAGTTTGAAAGAACTTCGGATCAATGATTTTAACCACGAAATACACGAAACACACGAAAAAAGAGAGTTCGATCTTATATGCAGAACGACATAAACAATTTTCGCAATACGGTAGAAACGGCTTACTCAAATTTGCTTTCCATATCGGACGAAGCTGCCGGCGCCGCACCCGCGCCGGACAAATGGTCGCCCAAACAAGTGATCGGCCACCTTATCGACTCGGCTTCGAACAATCACCAGCGTTTTGTTCGCGCGCAATTTACGGACGACCTGGTTTTCGATGGCTATGAGCAGGAAAAGTGGGTCGAGTTTCACGATTACCAGAACATGTCGTGGAAAGATCTGCTCGAACTCTGGCGCGCTTACAACCTGCACCTCGCCCGGGTGATGGAAAACACGCCCGAAGACGTTCGCACCACGCCGCGCGTGAAACATAATCTTTATCAAACTGCGCTCTTTGGTATCCCGGCGGACGAACCGGCGACGCTGGAATATTTTATGCTCGATTACATCAAGCATCTCGAGCAGCATTTGGGGCAGATAAGTGCGTAAGCTCTTGTTTCGTGTTTTTCGTGTAATTCGTGGTTAAATTGTAATTATCGTTTTACGGTCAGATGAGAAGGATTAACCACTAAACACACGAAACACACTAAGAAAACATCATGAAATTTATTAACCTTACATTCGCATTTATTTTTCTCGCGGCATTTTCTCTTACCGCTTCGGCCCAGCTTTGCGGGCAGTTCGGCGTGACGCTGAATGTGTATGACAACGACCTGAAACCGGTGGCGAACCCGTCGGTAAAGATCGTGCCGTGGTTAAAAGACGAGATGAAGGACAGTAAATTCGCGCCCGTTGCCGACAAGCCCGGCGCGTTGGAAATAAAACTGCTCGAGGGCCACGTGATCACCGGCAATTACAAACTGATCGTGTCCGCGCCCGGCTTTCTCGATTCCGAAAAGACCACCACTTTTCCGCATTGCACCAATCTGTCATATGACGTTTTGCTGTTGAGAAAAAAGGAAAAATACGCCATCGTGTCCGGGCGCGTCGCGGATGAGGATGGAAGGCCGGTCAATTATATCTGGGTCACCTTTACTAATTATGCGGACGAATCAACCCGCGGGGTAAGCACGGATTACACGGGCGTATATGAACTGAAACTCAAACCGGGCGATTACAAGATCACTTTCCGTACGAAATCGTATCTGCCGCTTAAAACGCAAAAATTCACGGTGCCTGAAAGCGGCAAGGCGGTCTTTAATCTACTTTTGCGCGATAAACAATAAATATGAAATATCTCGCCGCCATACTATTTCTTCTTGCCTGTTTTGCCTCCGCGCAGGCCCGGGCAGGCAATGGAGTATTAAAAGGCGTCGTTACGGATGAATTGGGTGCGGTCATTGCCAGGGCATCGATCGTGGCGACCGATGTTTTTGGGGAAACATGGCAGGCGCTTTCAAACGACGACGGCGAATATAAATTGGAACTGCCGGAAGGGAAATACACCATCGTATTTTCTTCTCACGGGTTCGTTCTTATCAAAGTCTTAAATTATCGCCCTGACGGCGAACGAATAATTAATCTCAAAATGAAGGTCAACCCCGACGCCGGCGGTTCCTTTGTTTGCGGTCCGGAGAAAGATGACAGCGGTCAACTAATTTGTCGCATGGTCTGCCGGCAGGGGAAAGGAACGACAGAGCCGGAAATACTTGATTTAGAAAGCCCCGAACCAGGATCGATAACAACTGACCCGATAACGTCTTCAGTGTCCTCCGGGGTGACAACAAAACCGATTCAATCCCTGCCGGCGCTTCGCGGAACCGATCCGCGAACCTGGCTGCGCGGAATCTTGCGGGATAATTACGGAGCGGTTTATCCGAATACCGATATCCTTTTTACGGGCAGGAACGGAAAGTTTAAGACAAGGACCGATGAGAACGGAAAGTATCAGATCCTGCTTTTGCCCGAACGCTATGACATCACCGTGGACGGGACCGGCAAGGGATTTAAGACGTTTAAGATCCGCAGTTATTTAATACCAGCGCATAGCGAAATGACTTTAGACATGGCGCTGGAATCACCACCCACCGACATCCTGTGACGTGTTTCCGCAATCAACCCCACTTGTTGTATCATCTATAGTTTCGGATTTGCGGCCGTTATGGAGCGCGGGCATCCTGCCCGCAGCGAATGCTCCGCATTCGAACCCATCCGCTACCGCAGGTGGTGCTGACATTTTTATTAAAGGAATAATTATTAAATGAGCAATTTAACATTCGGAATTATTAAACCCGACGCGACGCGCGCGGGAAAATTCGGCGCTATTTTACAAAAGGTCGTGGACGCGGGTTTTAAGGTGCGCGGGATGAAACTCATCCACATGAGCAAAAAACAGGCTGAGGGTTTTTACGCCGTTCACACGGGCAAAGGCTTTTTTGCAGAGCTGACGGAATTTATGTCCGGCGGCCCCTGCGTCGTGCTGGCGCTGGAAAAAGACGGCGCGGTCAAAGCCTGGCGCGACCTGATGGGCGCCACCAACCCGGCCGAAGCCGCCGAAGGGACCCTGCGTAAGGAATTTGCCACCTCGATCGGCGAAAACGCCGTCCACGGCTCTGACAGCGACGAGAATGCCGCCATCGAGATCGCCTATTTCTTTAGCAAGCTTGAGCTGGTCTAGAGAGTCCGGGAAAGTCTAGGGAAGTCTAGAAAGTCTGGAAAAGTCTGGGAAGTGGTAGAACGATCATAATTTCCAGCTTTCCGGACTTTATTAACAATCAAGACTTCTTGATTTCCTCGACTTTCCTAGACCTCCCAGACTTCAGGGCTTCCTAGACTAGTGAGGTTGACTTAAGTCATCTATTGTTTTACAAAGGTTTAAGCTAAAATTTATCATTCCCTGTAATTCCGAGTTTCCAAAAAAGGAAGACTTACGTAATGAAAAGATGTCCTAGTTGCAACAACACCTTTGACGACAATCTGCGCTTTTGCCAGAACGACGGCACGCCTTTGATTGATGAACCCGCGGCCGGCAGCCCGGCCGAAGACGATCCGCTTCAGATACCGGATTTTGATCCGAACAAGACCGCGGTCTTTTCCGCGAAAGACGAGATGGACGTGCTGGCTACGCCGCCGCCTCCTTCTTTCGGAGACCTGGGAAGTTTGCCGGCGCCTGAACCGGAGAGTTTTTCGCCTCCGCCGCCGCCGCCGGACAGCTACATTCCGCCGCCGATCGGGCAGCCGGAAAATCAGCCGATCCCGTCACCGTCACAGCCGCCGCCGTTTGCGGAGCCTGAGCAGATCTACCAGCCGCCGCCGTCACCTTTTGATTCGCCGTTTTCGCCGCCGCAAGGGGCAGGCGCTTCGCCGGATTGGAATCCGCCGCCGGCGCCCGTCCAGCAATGGAGCGATCAGTCGAGCGGTTTTGGCGGCAACACGCCTTTTCAGCCGCCGGGCGCTGCCGTGGGACAAAAAAAGGGTTTGGCCGTGGCCGCAATGATCTGCGGTATCCTCAGCATTCCTTGCTGCTGGCTGGCCATCATCCTGGGTCCGCTGGGCGCGATCATGGGATTTATCGCGAAAAATAAAGCCGACGCGCAGCCGATGGAATTTGGCGGGCGCGGAATGGCCCTGGCCGGCATCATCACCGGCATCGCCGGCACCTGTATCGCGATCCTCTGGATAGTGCTGCAGATCCTGGGCGTCGCTCTGAACGGCCTCGGAGGCAGAGGCGGGCCGTTTTAATTAGTGAATAGTGAACGGTGAATAGATAATTCGCCGTTAAAAATTGTAGGGGTGGCACCGGTGGCCGCCCTTTTCTTTTTTTAATTCTTTTAAATTACCACTAGCTTTAGCTAGTGGTTTGAGTGGAAAAAGAACGGCTTTAGCCGAATAAATTTGGCTAAAGCCGGAAAAGTTATTAAATTATTATCCACTAGCTAAAGCTAGTGGCAATTTAAAAGAAACTGAGATATTGCCTTATCAATTACTACTCAAGCTCCAGATTCGCATATTTCTCGATCAGCTTTTTCAACCCGTAGCCGGGAAAACTCACCGAAAGTTTTACGTTGTCGCCGGTGCCTTCGCGGCGGAGGATGACGCCCGGGCCGTATTTGCTATGGCGCACGCGCACTCCGGGCAGAAGCTCGCCGGAGCCGGCGGCATTTGCGGAGTTTTTCGAACCGCCGGAAGAAACGGGCTTGTCGCTGGCGGAGCGCAAGAGATTATCCATGCTGCGCGAACTATCGAGCGCCGTTGGGGGCGCCGAAGGAGGTTCCGGCCCGCCGCTGACACCGCCGCCGACCGCTTTCGCTTTTTGTTTTTTGAAAAACTCGTTAATGGCGTCGCTGGTGTTATAGGTTTTACCGGCGTAATTGTTGCGCGGTTTTTTCGGATAATCGGTAAAAGTATTTGGCGGTTTCGGCTGGCCCTGCAGCGAACGCAGCGTGTCGCGCGTCTGCTGTGCGCTGCCGCTCTTGGCAAAGCGCAGCCACGATTCGGACTCGCTCATATCCTTGATCATCTCAAGCGGCATTTCGCTTAGAAACTGCGAAGGCTCGGAATAAATATACTCGCCATAAATTCTGCGCCGCGCGGCGTGCGTCAGGTAGAGCATTTTTTCGGCGCGCGTGATCGCCACATAGCAAAGCCGCCGCTCTTCTTCCAGCGCCGCCGGATCGTTGATCGAACGCGAATGCGGAAAGATGCCGTCTTCCAGGCCGGCGAGAAACACGACCGGGAATTCCAATCCTTTGGCGGCGTGGACCGTCATCAGCGTGACCGGCGCGTTGCCGTCGTACTGGTCGGTGTCGGATGCGAGCGCGGCGTGATCGATAAATTCACGCAGCCCGCCTTCTTCCTCGTCATAATCGACGGCGGCATTGACCAATTCTTCCAGATTTTCCAGGCGGCCCTGCGCCTCGTCGGTATTTTCCAACCGCAGCGAATTGGCGTAGCCTGTGTCTTCGATGGCGCTGGTGACGGCTTCGGAAACCGGGCGCGGCCCCTGTGCGGCCTCGGAAAGACGCTGCTGCAATTTCAAAAATTGCTGTTTGAAAGTTATCAATGCGGTGATCGCGCGCGGGGCTAATTTTCTTTCCGGTTCAAAGGCCGGGTCGGTCAGCACATTAATGGTTTCCCAGACGGAAATATCTTTTTCCCGCGCCGTGCGCTGCAATTCGTCGAGCGTGGTTTTGCCCAACCCGCGCGGCGGCGTATTTATTACCCGCATCAGCGCGATCGAATCATACGGATTTAAGGCGAGTTTGAGATAGGCGATGACGTCTTTTACCTCGGCGCGCTCGTAAAAGGAAAAACCGCCGACGATGTTATAGCCGATGCGGCGCTGGCGAAAAGCTTCTTCGAACTGGCGCGATTGCGCGTTGGTGCGATAGAGCACGGCCAGGTGCATGTCCGGTTTATCGCCGAGAAAACGATCGACCTGCCCGGCTACAAAGCGCGCTTCGCCCTCGCTGTCGGGCGCCTGAAAATAACGCACCATCTCGCCGCCCGACTGATTGGTCCAGAGCTTTTTCTCTTTGCGCCCGATATTGTTTTTGATGACGGCGTCGGCGGTGTCTAGAATGGTTTGCGTCGAGCGATAGTTTTGCTCGAGCAGGATGGTTTTCGCGCCTTGGTAATGTTTTTCAAAACTGAGGATGTTGCCGATGTCGGCGCCGCGAAAACTGTAAATGCTCTGCGCATCGTCGCCGACCACACAGATGTTCTGCTGTCTTTCGGTCAAAAGGGAAATGAGCGAAAACTGCAGCGCGTTTGTATCCTGGTATTCGTCGACCATTATGTATTGGTAACGGTCGTTGTATTTTTCGCGCACATCTTTCGCTTTGCGCAGCAGCGCCACGGCCTTTATCAGCAGGTCGTCAAAATCGAGCGCGTTGGCACGATGCAGCTTTTCGGTGTACATCGCAAACACTCGCCCGATGCCGGATTTTTTGTCATTCTGGTAATCGGCGTTGGCGGTGTACATAGCGGCATCTTCGCCGCGATTCTTGGCGGCGCTGATCGCCGAAAGCACGCTGCGCGGAGAGAACTGTTTTTCATCCAGGCCCAGCTCTTTGACGGATTGCTTGATGACCTTGCTCGAATCGTCCGTGTCGTAGATGGTAAAGCTTTTGGTGTAGCCCGCTTCCAATGCGTCGATGTCTGAACGTAAGATTCGCACGCAGAGGCTGTGAAAGGTCGAGATCAGCGGGTTTCCTCTTTGATCCGGAATGTTTTCCAACAGCCGTTTAACGCGGTCGCGCATTTCACCGGCGGCCTTGTTGGTAAAGGTCACCGCCAGGATATTCCACGGCGCAACCCCCTTTTCCGCAATCAGATAGGCGATGCGCACGGTGATCACGCGGGTCTTGCCCGAACCGGCCCCGGCCAGGATAAGCAAAGGCCCTTCGGTAGCCTCGACAGCTTCGCGCTGCTTTTCATTGAGCGTTGAAAGTAGATCCATTGGTATGGTTTTAGTTTAAAGGCAGAATGATGTTGCGTCAATGAAACAGATTGGAATGGGACACCAATACACCGAGATCAATACGGATATAACCAATCAGCGTTTAGATATTAACTACTGCTAAGATTTTTTGAGCAGGTGCCTAACATCCATATATCTTTTCTTCATTTCTGGAGTGTCAGAAGGTTTATAAGGTCTCATTGATATGCGATAAAAGTTATCATCCGCAATTTTACCTGACGCTCTGATGACGCCTACGCCTGTACGTTGAATTACAGTAGTTTCTTCAATGAAAGGCTTTTTTCATAGGCTTGAAATGCGTACTCACTTTTATTAACTAATTTATCCACCTCTCCGACTACTTTATAATTCGCTTCAACCAATTCCTTAACTAACTCAGAGATTGCAAAAGAATCGTCCTGTTTTCGGCTGGGGAATTTATCCTTTATATAAGCAGTTAACGTATCAAGATTAATTGGTTGATTAAATTTATCTGTTATTTTGCCCTTTTCAAAAACTTCTGCGATTTCTTCCTGTTTTTCCTTACGTCGATCAAAAAAGAGTTGAAAGTGTTTATCGGCAACGTAAAACATTCCGCTCAGAGCGTGAAAATCGCGTTTTAGATCTTCCGGTATGTCTTGCTCAGTTTTGTAATCCAAATAATGTGAGATATTTGCCCAAGCATCCATCGCTATGGTTCTAGCTTGGATTTCAAAGGGAATATTCTTTACACCGTCATATCTTTCGCCTTTATGCTTGCTGCCAAATCTGACAATGTGATGCACCGACATATAGCTGAAAAATGCTTTGTCTCCACCTTCAACTTTGTCATCTGAGTCGATTACAACAAAGCTCTTTTTTATTAGTTCTTCAATTCTTGGAATATCGGAGAGGAAAA
>DASYKT010000032.1:0-120455 GCA_035995185.1 Pyrinomonadaceae bacterium | reverse complement strand
GCTTACAGATGAACACACCGGACGCTATACACAAGAAAGCCTGCGCGGCTAACCACACAGACTTTCTAAACTACAACTAAAAAGTGTCAACCTATTTCAGGACGACTCAAAGAAAGCAACCGTTATTGCGGTATGTATCCGCGCTGAACGGGCACGTCGCCGCTTGAGCCGAAAGGCCCGCCGCTGACGCCGCCGCCCGAACGCAGCGTGAACCACACGCCGGTACTCGGCCGGAATATATTCAGGTCGTCCTTGCCGTCGCCGTCAAAATCGGCCGGGCCCGGCAGGTCGCCGTTCAAGCCCCAGTTAGTGATAGAGAGGGCAGAGCCGGCTTGATTAGCCACGTACCAGGTTCCGCTGCTGGGCCTGAACACTGCCAGGTCCATTAAGCCGTCGCCGTTGAAATCGCCGTGTCCCGGCATATCGCCTGTTGATCCCCAACCGACGATCGCGAGTCCCGCGGTAGTGCGGTTCAGGTACCAGATCCCGGTCGAAGGACGCCAGACCGAGACATCCGCCACGCCATCCGAATCGTAATCGGCCTGTACCGGCAGATCGCCCGCCACACCGAAAACCTGTCCGGTAAACCCGGCCGTGCTGCGGTCGATGAACCAGACACCGGTCGAGGGACGCCAAACAGCCACGTCCGTCTTGCCGTCGTTATCGTAATCGGCCTGTACCGGCACGTCGCCGCTCAAACCGAAGTTCTGGATAAAGAGCCCGGCGGTACTGCGCTGGACGTACCAGGTGCCGCTGGAGGGGCGGAAAACGGCCATGTCGGTCTTGCCGTCGTTGTCATAATCGCCCGGCGCGATGACGTCACCGGTCAAACCGAAAGTGTTGATGGTGATAACGCTGTCGGAACTGCGCACGACGTACCAGTTTCCGTCCGCAGGCCTAAAGACCGAGATATCGCTTAGGCCATCGCCGTCAAAATCGGCCCGCTCATGAGAAACCGGCGCCGCCGCATCCTGGAAGTTATAAGCAACCAGCGCGAAATGCTGATCGGTCGCGTCGGCATTGCCGAGCACGCCATCGCCGTTAAGAGCGGCGGCGCTGACCGTGATCGAGAACGGGGTCCCGGCGGCGGTTCCCGCCGGAAGCCGGATGTTTTCCACGTTATTGAGCGTATCCGCCGTGCCGCCGGTGGTGGATAGGCCGGCGGTGAACACGTTCCCCTTGTAAGTGCTGCCGCCGACGGTAACCGTCAGGTCAAGATTATTGACCAGTGCAGGCTGCGCCGCCGCCGGAGGATCGGTCCAAACCAAAACCACCCGGATCGGTTTCGAAGCGTCCGCCACGGTGCCCGTGTAAACCACGTTATCGCTGACATTGGAAAATGTGGTCGTTTCATTGACATGCTTCATCGCCACGCCCGTGTTGAGCATGAGCTTCATATTTACGCGTCCCCAGCCTTCGGCGGCGTTGGGGACCGCGCTTGCAGCGCCCGTGCCGGTCATTTCCTGTGCGGTCAGGAGGACGGCGGCTTTGATCAAAGCCGGGCTGGGATTGACTCCGCTGTGCCCGTTTTTCCAGAACTGGGTAAATAAAGCAGCCACGCCCGCGAGATTGGGCGCCGCATGCGAGGTGCCGAAACTATACGAAGTGTTGGCGTCGATCTGTCCGCTTACCGAACCGCCGGTGCCGGCTCGCCCGCCGGAAACCGCGCCGCCCGGGGCCATGATATCCGGTTTGACACGGCCGTCGTTGGCCGGCCCGCGCGACGAGAAGGTCGAGATGTCTTCGATACTGTTGTTGCCGTTCGGGAAGCTGCCGTTGACGATCTCCGGACGGAGATTCTCGGAGCTGCCGGTGGCGATCAGGTTCTTTGCCACTTTCGGCCGGGTCAGGCCGCTGGTGCCTGAGTTGCCCGCGGAAAAGACCAGCGTGATCGGATCGATCGTGCCCGCGGCCGAAGCATCGCGAACGAACCCGTCAAACTGCGCCGTGTAAGAATCATAAACATTGGAGTTTAAGCCGTTGCCCCAGCTGTTGTTGCTGATCGAGCCTTTGATACCGTTGACGCCGTTGGTGACGAGAGTGTCGTTATAGCAATCGGATTCCAAACCCGAGTAACCTGCTTTAAGCAAAGGGATATTGATGATGTCGGATTTCGGCGCGACACCCATACCATAATTGTGTCCGGTCGGGTCCAGACCGCCAAAAGGCGCGTCGCCCGAAATGATGCTGGCATTAAGATGGCCGTGGCCGCCGCTCGCGCCGGAGGTCGATCCGCGCAGCGGGCCGTCCAGGGTGTTTCCGCTGGTGATATAAAATCCGCCGGTGCCAGGAATGCTCACGCCGTCGTCCACCATCGAGATGGTCACGTTCGTGCCGTTCACGCCAAACTGCGTCAGCGGGTTGTAGCCCGGGCCGGAGATCGTCGTCGCGTTGGTGTAATTACCGGACACGATGTGCGCCGAGCGCTCGTCTTCGATCTTCGGAGTGCTGTAATCGTCAATGCGGATAACATCGGGAATGCTCGCCAGCCGCTCGACCTGATCGACCGGCATCTCGACTCGCACGACATTGAAGAAATTGTTCGGCAGGTGAATAACGTGCTTGACGTTTCCGCCGAAAGAATTGGCAATGTCTGCGCCGATCTGATCGACATCGGCGCGGGCAAATACCGCGACATCAAAAACGGCTGAGTTTTTGCGGGTTATTTCCAGCGGTGTTAAATCGCTGCGCGGCTGAGTTCTGTTTTTCGCGGCGGAGAGCTTGTCCAAAAGGACCGAAGGCAATTTAGCGTCAGGAGTAAAACCGCCGACCCAGCGTACGCGCGAATGGCTGATTGTTTTTTGCACCGCTTCGCCATCGGCATAGATGAAATAAGCGTTGTTCGGCAGGTACTGCAAAAAGTCCACGCCAACCGAACGCAGGCTCTCCATCCATTCGCCTTTGATCGTGCCGGCAAACTGAACGATGTAATAATTTCTCCCGCCCAATCCTTCCGCGCTGCGCAGGGTTTCCGCCGGCGGATTGTTGATCGGCTCAAAGGACTTGCCAGGCAAATTAACTGTCGTTTCCAGCGGAGCGCCGTCCAGGCCGGACCTGGTCAGGTTTACTTTTTTCGACGACGAAACGATAACGAAGGAACCGTAATCTTCCACGACGCTGCCGAGCTTTGCCGCGTTAGCACGGTCTGCCATCGAATGGATCGCTATGCGATAGGCGGTTTGCGCCGGGCTGCGAACGATCCTGGTTGCCGCGTCGGCTTTGGAAAACTGGTCGTAAGACGCGTTGCCGATAATAGCGCGGCCGGGCGTATGAGCGTCGCCGGGGTCAACTTCCCTTTGCGCTTTTGTAACGGGAGAGTATGAAATAATCGCAAATATGCCGCCCATCAATAAAACGGCGATCAAAGTTCCTATAAAAATAGTTCTTTTCGAAAAACGAAAACTGCCTGTTCGCTGCATTTTTTACTCCTTATTGTGTTAACTCAGCTCAGAAACCGCAGGGAGGCCTAAAACGCTTAATTTATCATACTTTTTGCCGTTTCGACAAAACTTGCGATGAATGGTTGCGGCGGTGGGATGAACCGTTAGATTCGCGGGAGTTTTGCCACGGAAAATAATCGCAGCAAGGCAAAGGCGCGGCCCTGGTAATGTTCGGCGCGCGAGAGCGTCTCCAGAAGCAAAGCGAAGATGGTTTTTAATTTCTCGGGCGCGGGAATTTCGCGGTGCAGATCTTCGTCGGAAGTGAATAATGTAAATGCGCGGGCGCGCGTTTCTTCAACCTCGCCGAGATATTCCAGGATCTTTCCACCAGTCGAAAGATTTTCCGGCAGCGTCCATTCAAAAGGATCGTCCCACATCTTGGTGGTGACGCCGTTACAAGTTTGCTCGACCGCTCCGGCGCTGCGCAAAAGATATTCGCCGCAGGAATAAACCGGCGCGGTGTGCTCTATATGCTCAGGCTGAAAATAGATCTTGTCCGGCGGAATGATCTCGATGAATTCGCGGGAACGCCGGTGCAGCGCGGCGAATCTTTCATCAAGCGATGCGATGAGGTTTTTCACGAATGCGATATTAACATATGGCGGCACTTAAAAATGTAGCGCCAGCGTCTCGCTGGCTGTCCGGTGGGCGTCCCGCCCGCCTTGAGAATAACGCGAGAGCGAGACGCTCTCACGACAGCCGCCGGGACGGCGGCGCTACTAAAAACAGAAGCCACGAATTTTTAGGACCAGCGCGGCCAGTGTCTCCGTGCCGGTTTTCAAAACTCGTGGCTTCCTTCGCTCTCTCCTCGAACAGGAGAAATCAATTTTTATTTCACGCGACGTTCTTTTTCATAAACACCGAGGCCGTAATTTTTGCCGTTCCAGTTGACGCCTTCCTGCAGGCGGCCGGTGATCCCGATGCGGGTTCCCTCACTCGGCACATTACGCTCCGTCACCACCCAGATAGAGCCCGTTCCGTCATCGATCTTATAGACGCCGCCGCGCGTTCCCAGCACCGGGATGGAAAGGCCGAAACCCTTTTTGACCGTCCCCACGATGGTCACGTCTTTATTTAGATATTTGTCGGGATCGTTGGAAAGCTTGGAAATGCTCACCGGCTGCGGGCAAGCCGTCAGAAAAAGCGTGGCTGACGCTATCAACGCGATACCCGCCCAGGTTGTGATCTTTCTCATTGCAAATCTCCTTACAGAAAGGTTTAACCCCGTTACGATGCCTTCCCGGCTTTTTTAGTTGACCGCAAAATTTTATGGAGCCAGGGGCATCCTTGCCCGCTGCGAACGCCTCGCGTTCGATTTCTTAGAGAAAGCAGCTCGGAGATAACAGCGTTTAGCTTGCCTTTGGCAAGCTTTGCGGGCAAGGATGCCCGCGCTCCATATTTGGTGTATCATTTTCTATTGTCCGTTTATGCAAATTGAAATACTCATCGCTGTCGTCATCCTTTTTGTGCTTGTTTTTTTGGCGACCATAGATATGGCGTTCGGCCAGCTGAGCGATGTCGGGCTGCGGCGGCTGACTTCCGAGGCGGAAGAAGAGACGGGCTCGCGCTCGGCGGTCTTTTTGCGGCAGATACTAAAAAACCGGCCGCGCTTTCGTTTTACACTTTCCGCTTCGATCCAGATCCTGCTGATAATTTTTTCCGTTCTGGTTACTCTCATAACTTCAAATTTTTACACTTCGTGGATGTGGGTGACCGTTTCGCTTTTCGTGGGCCTGCTCTTGTCGTTCATTTTTCGCCAACTCATCCCGCGGCTGCTCACTTATAAAAACCCCGAGCAAAGACTTCTCTTGCTGCTGCCGGCGGTGCGGCCTTTGTATACGCTGATGTCTTTTGCGGCCGATCCTTTTGAACGCTTTCTGCGCAGCGATGACGACGTCGAAAAAACGGTCACACCTATTTCCGCCGAAGACAAGGAAGCCGAAGACGAGGATAATGCCGACGATTTCCAGGCGCTGATCGAAGTAGGCGAGGCCGAAGGCATCATCGAAGAAGAAGAGCGCGAGATGATCGAGACGATGGTCGAATTTAGCGATACCCGCGCCAGCGAGGTAATGACGCCGCGCACGGAGATCGTCGCCCTGTCGATAAACGCGACCGTACGCGAAGCGCGCGACCTGATCATCGAGCAGAAATATTCGCGGCTGCCGGTCTATCGCGATAAGATCGACGAGATCGAAGGAATGATCTACGTCCGCGACCTGCTGGTTTCGTGGGCGGAAAATAAAGAAACGCAGTCTATCAAGAAATTGATCCGCCCGATATTTTTCGTCCCGGAAACAAAACCTATCGACGAGCTGCTCGAAGAAATGCAGAAAGAGCGCGCCCAGATGTCGATCATTATCGATGAATACGGCGGCGTCGCCGGGCTGATCACGATGGAAGACATTGTGGAAGAGATCGTCGGCGAGATCGAGGACGAAGACGAGGAAGAAGAGATCATCGAGATCATCGAAGGCGAGGATGGTTATTTTGACGTGCTCGGTTCGACCGAGATCGACAAGATCGAACACGCGATGGATCTGGAGATCGAGGAAGAAGACGACGATTTCAACACCATCGCCGGCCTGGTCACCAATGAAGCCGGTTATGTGCCAAAAAAAGGCGAGAGATTTACCTTCCGCGGGCTGGAAGCAGTGATATTAAAGTGCGACGATAAAAAGATATTGCTGATACGCCTGCGAAAAGCTTCGCCAAAATCGGAAGACGAAGAAGAAGACTCTTAATATTGTTTCAAGCTCGGACGCGATGAACCGGTAATAAATACCGCACGATCAGCAGCTTACAAAGCGGATGCGGCAGTGTTTCATGTTTCAGTCGCCTCAGGATGAAACAGTGAAACAATTTTGAAACAGAAATAGAAGGAATTCCAGGCGTTCCGGCAAAACCTTAAAATGCGCTATTGTTCCGCTCAAACAGCTAAAATTGAGGGCACGTAATAGATGGAAAACCTGAACACTGTTTTGGGGTTTTGGAATTCAAAGAGCGGCAGTCAAAAAGACCGGGCGACAAGAGAATATATTAAGAACCGTTGAAGGTGAAGAGCGGTTTTTGTTCGATCGGGAATTTTGTATCATTCGCGACAAAAACGGCCGAAAATCACCAAACATAAAAAGAACAATTGCTTATGGAATCCGCAACAAAAAATTTATCCATTGACCCGGCCAGAGCCGGCAAACTCGCCTGCGAATCCTGCGGCGCGGAATTTACCTGCAACGCCGGACAGGAACATTGCTGGTGTTCGGAAGTAAAAGTATCGCCGGAAAATCTGACCGCACTGAAAGAAAATTTTAATAGCTGTCTCTGCCGCGAGTGCCTGGAAAAACTTAATGAGTCGCGCAGCGACGTCTGAAAATAGCTCAACGATTATCGTTGGAGATATAAAAAATACGATATTTTTTAAATGAAACTCACTGCCGAAATAAATAACGAAACCCGCGAGGTAACCGTCCGCCGCGAAGGCAACAAGGTTTTCGCCACCGTCGGCGACAAAACTTACGAGCTCGAAGCTCACCAAACCGCGCCGAATACATACCTTTTCAAGCACGAAGGAAAAGTTTATGAGTGCTACGTCGCACCGGAAACCGCGGCCGGAAAAACGCAGGTAACAGTTGGCGCTCAACTTTATGAATTTAAGCTGGCCGACCCCAAACGCCTCAGCCACACCGGAAGCGCGCACGCCCACGGTGACGGCACCGCCGAAATCATCTCGCAAATGCCGGGCAAGGTCGTGCGCATTTTGGTCAGTGTCGGCGACGAAGTAAAAACCAAAGACGGCGTGATCGTGGTCGAAGCCATGAAAATGCAGAACGAGATGAAGTCTCCCAAAGACGGCACCGTCAAAGCCATCAACTTTGCCGAAGGCGAAACCGTAAACGCGGGCGACGTGCTGGTCGTGATCGAATAAAACCTGTATTTCAGCGCGAGCATTTTTGCACCCGCGCTGCTTACACCTTTTAAGGCAGCGGATCG
The DNA here is from genome assembly GCA_035995185.1 of Pyrinomonadaceae bacterium. GTDB lineage: Bacteria > Acidobacteriota > Blastocatellia > Pyrinomonadales > Pyrinomonadaceae > DASYKT01. The sequence goes on along the minus strand of DASYKT010000032.1, from coordinate 113,025 downwards.
CCTTTTTCAAATTTCGCGCGGGTCGCCGCGGCAGTAAGCCCGGTAGCTAATTGGAAATGAGGCCGGTCCGGTTTTTTCCAATTCCCGCCCCACTCCAAACCGGCTATCAAACCGACCTGAGCGGCCTTGGCATAAAGAGGCGATTCGGGCAAATATTTTCCCTGAGCATCAAAAATTCCAATGTCCCACGCAATCCCGAAATTGTGATTGCTTTGCCCGCCCTTGGCATTAGTAACGACCGGGCCGGGTTTGGTCCTGCCCTGGGCATAGATCTCGTCCTGCTCGGCATAGGTTCGCGTACCGGAAATTATTCGCGCGTCGATCCCGGCAGCAGTGACCTTGGCCAAAAATGTCCTGGCGGCCTTTTGCGCGGTGACGTTGAGCGTCAGAATACTTGCCTCAGAGCGCGCGTGAAACGTTCCCATCTGTTGAGCAAGTTTCTGCGAAGCAGTTATAAAAGCGTCCTCCGCGGCGTCGGTGTTGGGTCCCCAACCTCCGTCTAAACCCTTGGGATCAAAACCGCCGGATTTCAAAAAACGCTGTAGGAATTTAATGTCTTTTTTGAACAGTTGCTGACTCATTTTTTCTCCTTGTTGTATCGATCGGGCCGAAACGAGATCTTCTTTTGATTATTTATGACAAAACCTGAAAAACATTACATTCTACGCGTATTTTCGTGAGCTTTCTCCATCTTATTCGCGGAAATAATAGGAAAGCCGCGCATTTTTTTAGTTCGCGGCTTTTGTGAAAATATGATGAAGCGGGACTTAAATTCGGTGAAAACCTTTTTCGATGTCGCGCATGGTAAGGCGAAGTATCACGGGCCGGCCATGGGGGCAGGTGGTGGGCGACGAGGTCACCAGCAGGCGGTCGATCAGCCAGTGCATTTTTTCCATGGTGAGTTTCATATGAACTTTGATCGCCGCGCGGCACGCCAAGGAAGCCGCTACATCATCGCGAAAACTGGTCCGTGCCGCGCCGTGTTTTTCCCTATCGACCGTTTCCAAAATTTCCGCCAGCAGATTGCGCGCTTCATGCGCGGGCAGGTCCATCGGCACCGACTTGATGGCGACCGTCCGGCCCGACAATCTCATCAAGCCGAAACCGCAAACGTCGAGCTCTTCCTGAACCTCATCAAAAGCCGCGGCCTGTGCCGGTGTCAGGTCGAAAGTTTCAGGCAGCAGCAGATTTTGCGATTCGACCTTTTTCTCTTTTAGCAATTTGGAATATTTATCGAAAAGGATGCGTTCGTGCGCCACGTGCTGATCGACCAGCAGCAAACCGTCGTCGTCAATGGCGATGATGTAGCTTTCGTCCAGCTGGCCAAGCGGCTGAATAGAACCGCGCGAAACCTGGTCCGTTTCAACCGTCTTTACCAATTTATCCGCCGAATCAAGCGGCGGCAAAACAGCCGATGAACGGTTGTTTTCAATAAAAGCAGCAATTTGGTCAACTTGAGAAACTGTTTGAATGGAAGGTTTAGCAGAAGCTTCTTCAGGGGGAACTTCAACTGCAGCCGCATTCTGTTTTAATACCGGATCGCTGCTTTCCCCGTGTGTCGCATTTTCCGAAGTCAACTGATTTGCCCGCCGTTCAAAATCTTCGGAAAACGCCGGAATGAAATCCATTTTCTGCTGCTCTTCCCCGAGTACCGGCGATATTGGAAACGGTTCAGTTAACTGCCGGCTGTCAGATTCCGCCGGTTTCTGCTCGCTGCTCGATGCCTCTGACCGGCCGTTGTCCGTCTCCTGTTTCCTGTCTTCTTCCAATATTCCCGCCCGCGCGAGCGCCTGTCTGACGGCTTCGGTCACGGTTTCGCGCACGGCTTCGATCCGGCGGAAACGCACCTCGGTCTTGGCCGGGTGAACGTTGACATCGACTTCCTCTTTGGGGACTTCCAAAAACAAAAGGGCGACGGGGTAGGCGCCGTGCGGCAGCACCGAACGATAGCCTTCGGAGAGGCCGCGCGCCAGAACCTTGTCGCGGACAAAACGGCCGTTGATAAAAAAGTATTGCGCGTCGCGGGTGGTGCGGCGTTCGCGGGGCGCCGAAATATAGCCGCCGATTTTCGCGACATATTCGCGCCCGCCATCAACCGGCAAAAGATTGTTGAGAAAATCGCCGCCAAAAAGTTGAAAGGCGCGTTCGCGCAGGTCTTTGGCCGGCGTCACCTGGAGCGTTTCGCGGCCGTTGTTGGTGACGGTAAAAGCGATGTCGGGATGGGCCAGCGCGTAATGAGTGACCAGGTTTATAAGGTGAAAATTTTCGGTAGCTTCGGAGCGCAAAAATTTTCGCCGGGCGGGAGTGTTAAAAAACAGGTCGCGGACAGAGATGGTTGTACCACGGGGCCGGGCTGCATCTTTTACGTCGATGAGCTTGCTGCCCTCGATCACCACGCGGGTGGCCGCCGCGTCACTTTCATTTTTGGTGATCAATTCTACCTTTGCCACCGAAGCGATGGACGCGAGAGCTTCGCCGCGAAAACCCAGCGTGCCAATGGCCACCAGGTCTTCGAGGCTACGGATCTTCGAGGTGGCGTGGCGTTCAAAAGCCATCACCGCATCGTCGCGCGTCATCCCGGAGCCGTCGTCCGTGACCCGCAGCAGCCGCCTGCCGCCCAGCTCAATATCCACCTGCACCCGCCGCGCGCCGGCATCGAGCGCGTTTTCGACCAGCTCTTTCGCGACAGACGCCGGCCGCTCTACCACTTCGCCCGCGGCGATCTGGTTGATGAGCTGGTCAGGCAATAATTTGATCATGCTCATGCGTAAGTAGGCGCTCGCAAAACTATCAGCACAGAGGAAGTGATAAATGTGATCAGCATTACCAGGATCGCGATCCGAAATTTCTTTAGTTTTTGCCGCGCCTCCGGACTGCTCCAACCGGGCGTGGAAAACAGCCAGCTGAAAATACATCGTCCGCGTGCCCGGATGCTTGCCAGCCTGTTGAAATATCCGCTGCGCCGCCATCCGTCGGGCGCCCAAAAAAATCCCCACGGCCGGCCGCTTTTTTCCCATAACAGAGACTGCTCGTCATGTAGTTCCCTGACCACAAAGTCAAAAAAATAAAACGACGAAAGAGCGGCGATAAGGCCGATGAGAAAAGTCGCTGCTATTACGTACGCCATATTTTTCCGGTTTGTCAGATCGAAATTATCTGATGCTTTTTTCCCTCGATCTCGGCTCTTTCATAAATATGATCGATAACATTTACGCCATGACGCGCGGCGAGCGAAATAAAATTCGTGCTGCGTTCCTGCAAAGCCTTTTGCGGATACAGGGCGTTTTTCGCGGCTTCTAACCTGCGCTCGACGGTTTCGTCTTTTTCCACTTGGGCGCGGTGAAATTTTTTGCGCAGAGCGGCGATGTGATACATCATTTTTTTTCGCCGGCGCGCGACGGATTCCGCAAGCGTCGGGTCGATCCTGAGCAGAGATTGCTCCAGACGATTCATCTGAGTATTAACGATCTCTTCCGCTTCGGCAAAATCCGCGGCGGTTTCCCTGTTCAAAAACTTTTCGGTGATGCGGCCAAAAAGTGCGTCCGCCCCAGCAAAAAAATCAGCCAAAGTGAGGCCGTATTTTTCCAGCGTGCGTTTTACGTGCGGTTCCACCACGGTGGCGGTAAAGCGATGAAATATCGGGGTATACGGCCTTTCCAGAACACGATAAATTTCAGAATTCTGCGCAAAATAGGAGATTTCCGCGCCGCCGCCAAAATAACACAGCACCGGCAGCAAATAGTCCTGAATGACGGGGCGCAGCAGCGCGTTGGGGCTAAAACGCTGCGGCTCGCTCAATGCGCTTTCTTTTAATTCGGAAAGTTCCCGTTCGGAATTTTGAATTTTGAATTTTGAGTTTTGAGTTTTTATTTTTTCGCGGCTTATCTGGCTGCCTTGGTCGCTGAAATAAAAGAAAGGAAAACTTTTTTCTTCGACCAGGACCTGCGCGCTGTAACCTGCGCTTTCCAACTCTTTTGTCCGGGCGAGCAGTGCGGAATTTATCTCTTCCCACTTTTCGACGGCCGAAGCAGTGATCGGCGCGGCCAGCTTTTTCAGGACCGGGTGCATCGGCTGAAAAATTATCAGGCCGTATTTGCCAGACAGGCGCGCCAGCAATTTCCCAAAAGCCGTGCTGTAAGAAACGTCCGGCCGATAGGAGGCTTCCAATATTTCTTTTAGCTCGCCGGTGAATTCACTTTGCGGCAGTGTGTGAAATAATTCGTCGAGAGTTTTACGAATGCTTTCATCGAGCTTTACATCCGCTACCGGAACTCCCTCTTTATAATCGGCGGGCGTATTTTCTATTTTAGTCTGCTTGGCACCTTTTTCGGGGCGCTCAATAACATAGGTGTGGTTGACCTCGGCAAAGTCGTGGTCTTCCTCGGCGATCCAGAAAACGGGAACCGCTTTGGTGCCTTCACGGTTGAGTTTTTCCGCGAGTTTGATGGCGGAGATGGCTTTGAAAATGGTGTAGAGAGGGCCGGAGAACAAACCGGCTTGCTGGCCGGTGACGATGGCAACGGTGTCTTTTTCCCGCAGACGTTCGATATTTTCCAACGTCTGCGCCGTACACCCGCACGCTTCGTTTATCTCTCTTAACGCATCGCACAGCGCGTCTCTGTCAACTTTGTAATTCTCTAGTACTTCACTTTTTCTTTCGGCGATCTGATCGATATCGCCGACCGCGCCGGGATAGAATTTTTTCAGCTCTTGCGGATCTTTGAGATAGTCCAGAAACAATTTGGACTGGTGCGGGATGTCTTCGAAAGACAGCGCGGTGTTCTCTTTTGCCTGTGAAGTGATCATTAAAAATTCGTAGCGCCAGCGTCTCGCTAGCTGTGGCGTGGGGCGTCTCGCCCCCGCAAAATTATAATAAACCTGAAGGCGGGACGCCTTCAGGACAGCCGGCGAGACGCCGGCGCTACATCCATTTCCTCATAAAAACATCTAACGCACCAACGGCTATGCTGTTTGCGGTGTTTCAACGAAAACTCAGCCGAGGCCGGCAGCCGTTCGACGATCATCTTTTGCTCGTCATCGAGTTCGTCCCAGCGCTTGAATTTCACGCCGCCGCATTTTGGACAAGTCGTCATAAAAAACTTTTTGCGCACCCGCTGACGCAGGCGCTACTGACAGACCCTAAAACAATGCCTCGAGGGCTTCCTCGACCGATTTTACACCTATCACGCGTAAGCCCAGAAGTTTCTCGAGCCCGGTTTTATTTGAAGCGGGTAATATCAGGCGTTTGAAGCCGAGCGCCTGTGCCTCGCGGGCTCGGACCTGCGCCTGCATACTGCCTCGCACTTCGCCCGTTAAGCCGACCTCGCCAAACAGAACAGTGTCGGCATCGATCACCAGATTGCGGTAGCTCGAAGCGATGGCGGCGATCACGCCCAGATCGACCGCCGGTTCGTCCACTTCCAGCCCGCCGGCGACGTTAACGAAGACATCTTCCTGGCTGAGATTGAATCCAAGCCGCTTTTCCAACACCGCGATCAAAAGCGAAGTGCGGTTTTGATCAAAACCCTGCGTCATGCGCCGGCCGGTGCCGAATTTTGTGCTTGAGACGAGGGCTTGTATCTCGACCAGCATCGGCCGGGTGCCTTCCATCGTAACGGTCACGGCCGAACCGGCGACGGATTCCGGGCGCTCCTGTAAAAACATCTCCGACGGATTGGCGACCGTGACCAACCCCTTGCCGGTCATTTCAAACACGCCGATCTCGTTGGCCGCGCCAAAGCGGTTTTTTGCCGCGCGAATGATGCGATGATTGTGATGACGCTCGCCTTCGAAATAGAGCACGGTATCGACGATGTGTTCGAGCGTTTTAGGCCCGGCGAGCGAGCCTTCCTTGGTAACGTGCCCGATCAGGAAGACGGCGATGCCGGTGGTCTTTGCCAGCATCAGAAACTGCGCGGCAGATTCGCGCACCTGCGAGACGGAGCCGGGCGCTGATTCGACCTTCATCGAAAACACGGTCTGGATCGAATCGACGATCACCACATCGGGTTTAAGCTTATCGGTTTCGGCGAGAATATTTTCCAGGTTGGTTTCCGGCAAGAGATATAGATTTTCGGCGGTCAGGCCGAGCCGCTCGCCGCGCATCTTTATCTGGCGTTCGGATTCTTCGCCGCTGATATAGAGTACTTTGCGCCCGGCATTGCTTAACTTGTCCGCGGCCTGCGCCACCAGCGTGGATTTACCGATGCCCGGTTCCCCGCCGATCAGCACCAGCGAGCCGGGCACGATGCCGCCGCCCAGCACGCGATCAAATTCTTCGATCCCGCAAGAAATGCGCACTTCGTCCTGCGATTCGATCTCGCCATAGACGACCGGCTTGACTTCGCGCAGGGCAAAGGCCGAAACGGCGCGCAGGTTAGCCTTGCCGTAATCGCGAAACTTTTCCTCCGTCAGCGTGTTCCACTCATTGCAGGACGGGCATTTGCCCAGCCATTTTCGCTCCTGGTGGCCGCAATTCTGGCAGACGTAAACTGTTGCGGGTGCTTTTGCCATGGTTTGAGATTTCAAGGATACCTAAGGGATGGAAGTTGGGCAACTAGCTGGGAGCGCGGACATTCTTGTCCGCATTTTTCCGTGACTATAAAACCTGTTGCTATTTTTGATCATTAACAGCTGTTAGCTAATAGCTATCAGCTTATAGTCAAACTTATTCTCCGGCTTGACTCATGCCTGACAAGTTATATTTTAGTAGCTAATGCAGCCACCCGCATCACCCGAAGTCCTTGCCCACTGGCACTATCCGCCGGAGTTATGGCGGGATTTTGTCCGATACGAGTCGGGCATTTATAGAAAGAGCATCCGTTCGGCGAGAAATTTTGTTATCGGCACGATCATCGTCTCTATCATCCTGATAATTCTTTTCTCGGTTATCCCGTTTTTGGTAACCGGAAAATTCGATTCGAACATCTGGGGACCGGCATTCGGTATCAGCATCATTGCTGAGGTCTGCCTGCTGGCCGGCGTTCTTGTTTTGAAGGCGAGAAAAAAGAAAATGGCGGAGTTGGCGGCAAAACCGGGCGAAGTCATCATTAAACTCGATCAGATCAAGATCAATGACGTGAGTTTTGAGTGGAGTTATAGCGGGACAGGCTGGCGATTTCTCGATGCCGAACGAAAAACCATCGCGATCGATCCCTTAAAGAAAATGGAAATTTTGGAGCTCAAATTCGTGACCTTTATCCCCAGCAAAAATACTCCGCAGCGCGACGAGGCTGAATGGCGCGTGCCCGTTCAGATAGGGCACGAAGCCGAAGCAGACAGGATCATCGCCCGGCTTCGCGCCGAGGCCACACCTATTACAGGCTTACCGCCACTCGCCGCCGGTAAGATCAAAAAAGCGTAAGTGTAAAAACCAAAGGCAAAGGTTACTTATTACTCATTCTTGCTTCCAAAGCTTTTTCGATGCTGTCAGGCAATTCGGAAAAGAAATCAAAACCGGTGGCCTTTTCGATGGCATCTATAGAAGTCAAAAACTTAGGGTCACGCCAATTAGTCGGCAGGGTCGTGTTGTTGGGAAATATGGCCGCGATTATGTTGCTCTGAGCGGTGACCCGGGAAACATCGTTTGAACCTCCCGGCAGGATAAGGACGATCTTAAAGCATTTGATCGGGATAACGACCTTGCCTTCATTATTTATCGTCTTTGTGCCGCCAAAACAGCCGGCGAAAACATAGGCCTCTCTGGTACCGCCGGTAATGCCCCTGACATCGTTTTCCAGGTTCGCCCAGGTCTGGCGATTTAAGCGGCCTGTTTGCGCCTGCATATTCGACATTACGAATGTTTCTTTATTGTTTTCCGGGGTATCCGTTCTATCGGCAGACGGGCACATATGTCCACGGTCGAATTTACCGTGATAATCCGTCGAGCCGATCTGCGAAAGTTCGGGCAGCAGTTTGTCGGCGGCAAAAGCATCTTTTCTTTTAACCGCGCCCCGGTCGGATTTATTCAAATGCCACGCGACCCAATTTGCCGCGCCCCGGGACCTGTTATAGGACATAACGAAAGTGTTGTGCTGCAAGAGAAAATTATCGACATCGTTTTCATCGGCGCCGCTCGGATTGCCAAAATCCAGCGGGTTATTCTGAGCAAAAGTGAAAAACGAGAAAACGAGAAGAAAAAACAAAACGGAGGATATTCGTTTCATCGGGAGCCTCTACTTTATCTAAGTTGGGATAGATCAGGGCAAGTATGTGCCTCCGCGTATAAGTCGTCAAGACTTTTATTTTACCGGCCACCGGCTATCTCTTGACATCCTCTCTCCGAATAGACCGGAAAACCGCCGCTTAGCCGCCCTGCTGTCTTTTGCCTAAAGAATTACCTGAATTTGGCGTGGTTTAAATATATCCTCTGATACGGGTTAAATTCCGTTAAAAACTAATTTTTCGCTAACGTTTATCTTAAATCAATGTTAAAATCGCCTCGTATGAGATTCGATGCTCTCATAATTAGAATAGCATTCATCCTTCTTCTAGCTCTGGCGGGTTATCTGTTGAATCCGCTGGAGAAAACTACCATGCTCGAAGGCTTTGACCCGATGCAGAGAAAACTCGCTTCGGCGGTTCTCGGCGCGGTCATTTCCTCGTTTATCATTCTCTTCGAAATTCGCGTACGTCATGCCAGTATCAAGACCCTGATCGGGGCCGCTGCCGGTTCTATTCTGGGTTTGCTGGGAGCATTTCTGCTCGGCCTGCTGATCATTTTGCAGGAAACCTCGGCGCTGGCCGGGGAGATGAAATTGTTCCTGACGCTGGCGATGGCTTTCTTTATGGGTTATGTGGGTTTGATGGTCGGCGCGGCCAAGGGCGAATATATCGACCTTTCGGCGCTGGGCGGAGTTTTTGCCGATAAGACCGGCAAGCGGGATTACAAGATCCTCGACACTTCCGTGATCATCGACGGGCGCATTGCCGATGTAGCCGAAACCGGCTTCCTGGGGGGCACGCTCATCATCCCGCAATTCATTCTGCGCGAACTTCAACAAGTGGCTGATTCGCCGGATTCGTCCAAGCGCCAGCGCGGACGACGCGGCCTGGATATGCTGCAACGCTTGCGCAATAACAGCAAGCTGGATATTCAGATCGTGGAAACCGACTTTCCGCAGGTAAAGGAAGTAGACCTGAAACTTATCGAGCTTGGCAAACAGCTTGAGGCCGTGATCGTCACCAACGATTTCAACCTCAACAAGGTTTCGCAGTTGCGCGGCGTGTCCGTTCTTAACATTAACGAACTCGCTAATGCGTTAAAACCCGTGGTTTTGCCGGGTGAAGCAATGAAGGTCTTCATCTTAAAAGAAGGAAAAGAATACAACCAGGGCGTGGCTTATTTGGACGACGGCACAATGGTCGTGGTCGATAATGCCCGCCGGCTGATAGGAAAAAATGCCGATGTAGCGGTGACCAGCGTGCTGCAGACCACCGCCGGTAAAATGATCTTTGGCAAGCTTTGGGAAGATGCGACCGACCCGAATGGCAATGTTAATATTCACGAATCGCGTCCCCCATTGATGCGCAAAGCTTATCGCGATCTGCGTACCGAAGTTACGTCGATCAGAGTGGAAGAGGAAGAGTACGACAGGTAGCGCGAGATGAACATTGCGATCATCGTCGCCGCCGGCAGGAGTGAACGCTTTGGCGGAAACACTCCCAAACAATTCCTCGAGCTCAACGGCAAACCGGTTGTTATTCACACAATGCTGCGATTTGAAGCTTGCCCCTTAGTGGACGAGATAATACTGGTTTTGCCTGTTTCACATAAAGCGGGCTTTATCGAGATCGCCGGAAAATACCCTCTCAAAAAATTAACCAGGATCATCGGCGGAGGCGCGAGCCGCGCCGAATCTGTTTTAAACGGGCTAAAAGCCGTGCGGCCAGGAAGCGCCGAAACTGCCGGGATAGTCGCGGTACACGACGGCGCGCGCCCGCTGGTTACATTCGACGAGATCGCAGAGACGATCAAAAAAGCTGAAGAGACCGGGGCGGCTGTTTTGACGGCCCCGGTAACGGATACTATCAAATCGGTTTCGGGCGGCGAGATAAGGCAAACGATCGACCGTAATTCCCTGCGCCGGGCGCTGACGCCTCAATGTTTTCGCTACGAGATCTTAAAAAAGGCTTATGAGATGGCGGACGACATCTCTGCCGCGACCGACGAAAGCTACCTGGTCGAAAAAGCCGGCTACCCTGTTTCATTTGTAGAAGGCAGCGCGTCGAATATCAAGATCACAACGCCGGAAGACCTGGCGCTCGCGGAATTTTTGATGAAAGAAATGTAACGCCACCGTCTCGGTGGCTGTCCAGTTGGCGTCTCGCCAACTGCTTAAAATAATGTGAACGCGGGACGCGTTCACGACAGCCGGCGGGACGCCGGCGCTACAAAACTCATGTACCGAATCGGATTTGGAAATGACATTCATCGCTTGGAGGCTGGGCGCCCGCTGATACTTGGCGGCGTGCGGGTGGAATCCGAGCTGGGCGCGGTCGGCCATTCCGATGCCGATGCGCTGACCCATGCGGTGACCGATGCGCTTTTGGGCGCGCTGGCGCTGGGCGACATCGGTTCGCATTTTCCTGACACCGATCCGCGCTGGAAAAACGCCGACAGTTTTGTCTTTTTGGCCGAAGCCGCGCGAATTGTAAAAGAGCATGGTTATTCGGTAGCCAATTTAGACTCGGTCATCGAGCTGGAAACGCCGAAACTAAAGCCATATATCGAAGCAATGCGCGGCAACCTGGCAAAGGCCCTGGGAATCGAATTGTCGCAGGTCAGCGTCAAAGCCAAAACCGGTGAAGGTTTGGGCGAGGTGGGCGAAAGCAGGGCCATCAAAGCGGCCGCGGTCATACTGCTGGCTGCTGCCGGATAGAGGGCAAAGATCGGTAATTCACCGTTCTTTTTGGGGCCTCAAATTTCTGTTGGAAAATCACCTGCTGCCGTGCTAATATCAGGAAAAATTATCAACGCATAAATAACTGTTTTATACCGGCATTAAATAAGCAAAAAAGGGGGAGACGATCATAAAAACCAGAACACTTTTTACCGTGATCTCGATGGTCCTTCTCTTATCCCTCTTATCCTTTGCGCAAAGATCGGAATTAAAGCCTTTGGCGGATGGCGCCACTTTAGTGAAAACGCAATACTGGCTGGCCCATTCTCTGCGCAAGGCGGGAACATTTAAATATTCCAGTCTCAGAAACAGCGTCTTCGACCTGTCGTTCAATGGCTGCCGGATGACATTTACCAGCGAAGTAGAACCAAGGGACCGGATGACGAACTGGCCGGCCGGCGGGATCGATATTCCCGACGGGGACAGAGTTTCCAAAGGACCTAACGGGCCGAGCGGGGCAATAATGGAAAGCGGCCGCTCGACCGAGAGCATTTTAAACGGCAATGCTTTTTCCACCCCATTTAGCGATAATATCCAGGTTCGCGACCGCTTTACCTTCGACCTCGGGCAGATAGATCCGGACCTGACCATCGAGCGCACTTTTAATCTTCGCGGGGGAGAGAAAAAAGCGACCTATCTGATCCTCTTTGCCGATGAAGCGACCGTCGAGGTTAAACGGATGCGGGCCCGCGAACCGGAGCTGCAGAGAACGGTCAGCATTGCTTTGCGGCCCGAAGATGCTGAAACTATCAAGGACGGATTTCATCGCGCCGTGCGATTGTGCCGGGCAGACCAATAACTACAAGGAGAACGTTGATCGAGGGGATCGAAAAATCATAGCTATGAAACGAATTAATTTTTTTCTATTTGCAATTTTATTGATGGTATTTCTTTGCGCATCGGGTTTTGCGCAGAAAGACAAAGGCGTGACACCGCTGGCGGCGGATGCGACCCTGGCGGACACTGAAGCCTGGCTGGTAAAAGTGATCGGCAAAAACAGCACCTTTCATATGGGCGGCGCCAAAAAATCCATTGCCGATCTGAAGTTTGACGGCACAAAATTCACTTATACGATGTACTCCGAACAAACGCCGGGAGATTCGCCTGAGGACGCCACGCCCCAGGACAGCGACAGCAACGCCCGGGAAGAATCGGGCGCCAAAAGCTCAGCCACGGTCTTCAAGTTCGATCTGAAGGATATCGATCCCGACAGTGTTCTGCTCAAACCCGTGCCGAACGTAAATAAGATGAGCGCGATCATACTGCAGAGCATGCCCGGGCAAACCAGCATCGGCCTGACGACGCCGCTCAAAAAGAACGCCACACTGGCGACCAAACCCACGGCGTCGATAATTGTTAAGGAAGCTGTGGCGGAGCAGGTCAAAGCCGCGTTCGAACATGCGCTAAAACTTTCCCGGACCGGAAGCTAGTTAAATAAAAAAGGATGGTGCTTATGAAAGGCCTGAAAACATTATTCACGATCAGTCTGGTATCGATCTTTTGCACTCTTGGCGCTAATGCGCAAAAGCTGGACCGGCCCGAACCATTGGCCGGCGACGCTTCCCTGCAGCGATCGCACCTGTGGCTGAAAGATAACCTCGGCAAATACGGCAGCGACGGGTCGCTGGTGAACAGAAGCCTGAGCAAGGTTAAAGTTGACGGTTGTGAGTTAGGTTACCGCTTTCGCACCTCGACTTTTACAGGAGAGGCGTCATTTAACAACCCGCCCGGCATATCGTCGTATGCGCCGCCGACATACGTTTCGGGTTATGGCGCCAATTTTCATGTTGACACATACCGGCCGGCCTCTTTTGCGCGGACCATTGAAGATGCCAAATATTCGTTTGATCTGAAACGAATAGCGATCGATTCCATTCGCCTAGTCCCGGTCGGAAACACGAATATGGTGCGGCTGGCCGCCCTCTACGAACCAACGTCGGAAGATCTCGACAAGTTGAAAGATCTTTACCGGACGAGCTTTTACAAGCGGCATCATTTCACCCTGAAGCTGATCGATGACAAGTATCTTGAACGCTACCTGTTTAGCGCGCCGGAAAACATCGCCGGGCAATTAAAGGACGGTTTTACCCAAACCGCCAGGCTTTGCCAGGCTGAACGAAAATAAGAACACGGTAACAATATCCAAACAACGGCCGATTCAGCCCCGGCCCAACTAGCACATGAGGAGTGATGTATGAAAAAGCTATCTTGTTTGGCGGCAGTAGCGATCGTTATATTATCCGTTTGCTGGTATGCCCCCGCGCAGCAGGCAAAGGCCCCCGAACCCCTGCCGGATAACGCTTCACTGGAAGAAACCGGGAAATGGCTGGTCAAAGCGCTGAGAAAAAATTTCTCTTTCCCTGCCAACGACAAAGCCGGCGTCTATCTGATCGACGATCTCAAATTTGACGATTGCCTTTTAACTTTTAACCTTGTCAGAGAAGGCTTAAACACCGGCGGCGTCGCTGTAGTTGACACCTCTACCAGCAGTAACGGCAATAAAACCAAACAGGATAGAATAGGCGGAAAGGTGACCGCGCCGCTCGATCCTAATACCCGCGAACCGCGGATCGACGTAGGAACCGATCCGAATCATTTCCCGGCGCCGCAGGGAGCGCCCCGCCACTTAAAAAGTGATCGAAAGGTCCTCGACACGCAGATGTTCGACCTGTACGAGATAGACCCGGCCAGCTTCCAGATCCTGAAGATGCCCCAGGCCCCGGGGATCTCTTATTTGCTGATGGTGAACCGCGCGTTAACTGAAAAAGGCCCGGTCAGCGTGCAGGCCAAAGAGGTGCGCTCGGAACCCCGCTCAGCCACCACCGGCCAGCTGATCTCGCAAAAGCCCGGTGGAATAATAGCTTTGAAGGAAATTTCGGTGGCGCCGATCAAGGCCGGGTTCGAACACGCCCTCAAGCTTTGCCAAGGTCCGAAGTAGTGCGGCAACATAATGCGCGGAACCAGAGGCCCGTGCTTACCAAAAATATATTTCTTCTTTACGCCGGGGTGGTCCTTTTGATCGCCCCGGCGGCCGCATTTTCCCAAACCGTCTTGCTAAGCGCGCAAACCCGTTTAATAAGATCACTGTCCAAAAATGGAAAAGTGGTCTATCGCGCCAAAGGCCCGCGCGATTCCACCGCGGTCTTTCAGGATACTCAGTCCATCAAATTCTCCGAAATGAAATTCAACGGGTGCCTTCTTTCGTACCGGATGATCTCACGGCGGATGAACACCGTCTCCAGGCAAAACCTGCCGAACAACGCCCCGTCATTGTTTGTCGATACCGTCCGCGATGAGCTGTCTCTCGATCTTGCGGACCTCGGCGAGGCAGGTGTAACTGCCTTGTCCGATTCATCCCCCGCATCCCTGGGCGCGATCACTTTGAGATCGAAACCGGGAAAACAGGCAATCTCCATATTCCGGCCCGGCACGGACAAAGCCCCTTTGTTCCGATCGGAGTTTATGGTCCTGGTAAAAAAGGACGGGGTTGAAGATCTGAAAGCGGCTTTCAGTGATATGATCGCCCTTTGCACCGGCGAAACAAAAAGCAAAGACCGATAGTTTTTAAGCTCTCCAAGCCAACCTGAAAAAGGCTTTCTTCGTCTAAGCTAGGAGCAGGCACACAATTAAAGAAGTTGAGAGAAGAGGGCAATTATGAAGTTTTCACGCAGTTTTTTCTGTTCGGTCCTGGTCTTAATGCTGGCGTCCGTCTTTGTTTCGGCGCAGGATAAAAAAGGATTCCGGCTTTCTTCTCTACCGGAAAACGCGACCATTGCCGAGACACAGGAATGGCTGACCGCCGCTCTTACGCAAAACAGTTCTTATCTTTCAAAAAATATCCAGCAGTTAAAAGATCTCGGCTCCAGGTCTGCCTCGAATGAAACTACCTATACGGATTCTAAAATTTCCGAAGTAAAATTCCAGGGCCCGGTTTTGACCTACAAGCTCTTCCGGTCGATGCAGATAAACTCCAGCGGAGTAAAAACCGGCATGCAGAGTGGAAACAGCTCTCCGTCCATTCCCGAGGAAACAACCGCCACCGTCCAGGTAAACCTCAAAGATATCAACCCGGAGGAAATAACGCTGCAGGAAATAGACCCCGATTCAAAGCTGCAGCAGCTCTCTCTCCGCACACTTGATTACAAAAGGGTGATACGCCTGAAAAGCCCTGATACGGGAACGGTCAACATTTCCGTAGCCAACTTTGTGATCGTCGGCCATATCGGTGAACAAGTGCAGGCTGCCTTCATCCACCTGGTCAAATTGGTCCAGGAACAAAAGCCTTAAGCTATGGAGCGCGGGCATCCCTGCCCGCAAAGGCTGCTCGCAGCCTGAAACTATAGCCGTAAGTTTTACGCTCTATGCTAATAAGAATTAATTCTATGTTTATCCGCGCGTAATTTCGCGGCCTATCGTTTGCGAACGCGTTCGTGCGGGCAAGATGCCCGCGCTCCATATTTATAGTATTATTGCGTCATAAGCTTACAAATGACCCCGCAAAATCTGATCCGAAAAAAACGCGACGGCGGCCATTTTTCCCGTGAGGAAATAGCCGCTTTTGTTACCGGTGTGTGCGACAAATCCTGGACGGATTACCAGATCTCCGCCTTGTTGATGGCCATGTTCGTCCACGAACTGGATGAAGCGGAAGGCGCCGCGCTGACCGAGGAAATGCTGGGTTCCGGCGTAAAGCTGGATTTTTCGGACGCAGGCGGGCCGGTGGCCGATAAACACTCCACGGGCGGCGTGGGTGATAAAACTTCCCTGCTGATCGCCCCGCTGGCAGCCGCGTGCGGCGTTTATGTGCCGATGATCTCCGGCCGCGGCCTGGGCCACACCGGCGGCACGCTCGACAAGCTGGAATCAATTCCCGGCTATAACGTGAATCTTGAGCTCGAAGTATTTAAAGACATCGTCAAACAGAATGGTTTTGCCATGACCGGGCAGACCGCGGACATCGCGCCCGCCGACAAAAAACTTTACGCGCTGCGCGATGCTACTTCGACCGTTGAATCGGTGCCGCTGATCGTGGCTTCGATAATGTCGAAAAAAATGGCGGAAGGGTTAGATACCCTGGTGCTCGATGTAAAAAGCGGCTCGGGCGCCTTTATGCCGAATATGGAGCAGACCCGGCGACTCGCCCATGGGCTGGTAAAAACGGGCAATAATTTCGGCGTCCGGACCCGCGCGCTGATCACCGATATGGGCCAGCCGCTGGGACATTCGGTCGGAAACGCCGTCGAGGTGTACGAATGCGTTCAGATATTGCGCGGTGAAAAAAATGACAAGGCGGCGGCCACGCTCGAGCTTTCCCTGGCGCTTTCGGCCGCCATGCTGGTCTTAAGCGGCATCGCCGACACGCCCGAAAACGCCCGCGCAAAATTGCAAGAGGCTCTCGATTCCGGAACGGCGCTGGAAAAATTCCGCGAAAATTTACTCGCCCAGGGCGGCGACCCCGGTATCTGCGATAAACCCGAAAACCTGCTCGCCAAAGATCTCAAGGAAGTTCCGATCAAAATAACGAAAGACGGTTTTCTGGAGAGCATCGACACCATCGCCGTGGGCGAAGCGGTCTGTGCGATCGGCGGCGGCCGGATGAAGGCGGAAGACAAGGTGGACCATGCCGTCGGCTATCTGCAGGAGATCAAGATCGGCGAAGCCGTGCGGGCCGGCGACACGCTCGGCATCCTTTATTGCCGGGGTCAAAATGACGCCGATTTTTCCTGTCAAAAGATCGCAAATGCGTGTAAAATCAGTCCATCCAAAATTGAAACCACGCCTCTGGTTTTAGAAGAGATCGGCGGTTAGCCTTAAACGATTTTATGAAGCTCAAATATTTGTTTTACATCGCTTTAGCGGGCCTTATCTGCTTTGGTTCAGCCTGTCAGAAAAAAGCCAACTTCATCGCCAAAACAGGCAAGATCAAAGTCGGCATCGTCTTTGACATCGGCGGAAAGAACGACCGTTCGTTCAACGCCGCCGCCTGGGAAGGTGTTAAGCGCGCCCAGCAGGATCTGGATATAACTTTGCGCGATGTCGAACCCGGCAATCCGATGTCCATCGAACCGGCGATGCGCGCCTTTGCCGAGCGCAACTTTGACCTGATCATCGGCGTCGGTTTTGCCCAGGGGCCCATTATGCAGCGCGTCGCCAAAGATTTTCCCGACATCAAATTTGCGATCGTTGACGGGGTGATATTTGAAGATGACGGCAAGACCCCCAAGGCGAACGTTGCCTCGCTGGTCTTTCGCGAACACGAAGGTTCTTATCTGGTAGGCATGATCGCCGCTTCGAAATCCAAAACGGGCGTGCTCGGATTTTTGGGCGGCATGGATATTGGGCTTATTCGTCGCTTCGAAAAAGGTTACGAAGAAGGCGCGAAATCGATCAATCCGAATATCAAGATCATCGACAATTACGTAGGCGTGACCGACGGCGCGTGGAACAATCCCGGCAAAGGCAAAGAGTTGGCGATGGCCCAGATCGGAAAAGGCGCGGATGTGATCTTTACCGCTGCCGGAAACTCGGGCCTCGGCGCTTTTGACGCCGTTGAGCAATACGGCAAAGACGAAAACGGCGTTGCCAATAAATTTGTTATCGGTGTCGATTCCAATCAGAATATGGTCAAGCCCGGCTACGTCCTGACCAGCATGGTCAAGCGCGTGGACAACGCCGTCTACGATGTGGTGAAAGAAGTGCTCGATGGAAAATTCCAGGGCGGCTTTCATGCCTTCGGCCTGGATAAAGACGGCGTCGCCTATGCCGTGGACGATTACAACCGTGACCTCATCCCCGCCGACGTCATCCAAAAAGCCGAAGAAGCCAAGAAAAAGATCATCGCCGGTGAGATAAAAGTTACGGACGCGATGGCGAAATAAGCTTTACGATTCTAAGCTCTATCTATTTGAACAACTTAGGAAACCTCACATATGACCGACGAGAAAGAAACAGAGCCTCAAGAAGAAATAGAAGAAAATCGGGAACAAGATAACTCAATCCCCGTCAGCCAAGTTACGCCGGAACTAAGCCCGGAGAATGAGAAATTAAAAGCAGAAGCCGAAAAATTAAGGTTCGAAGGAATAAAAGCTCAGGCAGAGACACATAAAATTAATATAGAAAAAAAGCAGCTTGAAAAATACTTTTTTCAAACAAATTCTTTTTTGCATAGTTTTGTAATTGCTTCGCTAGCCGCTGTTGTGGCATTGGCTGCTGCTGTGGGGGCATTTGTCATCGGTCAGCAGCAGATCAATATAAATAACGAGGATCAAAAAGTAAAAGCTAATCAAGCCATAGCAAACGCTTCCCCGGCGAATAGCAACGTGTCAGTTGCCAATAGTATTGAAACGGCCGGGGTGCAAATAGCCAACGCCTTAGGAACCGTGGATCTCGGGGGGCTTGCCAGAGGAGCGTCCGCGGCACCGGATCAAGGATTGAATATAACAGGCATTCCTTCGACTATTAATATTGGAGGTATTCCTCCGAATATTAATATTGCAGGGATACCCACGCCTATCCCATTTGCTCTACCCAAGGGAGAACCGGAAACCAGCCCTAGTCCTCTCCAAACTGATCCAAATGTTTTTGAACCGACCCTGTTTATACGAACATTTTTAAGTAACAACCCGGATGGCCAAAAAGAATTTAATGATGCTTTAACTAAATATGTCACAGCTAAAAATGCGTTAAATACCGGCACCAACAGCACCAATTCCAGTAAAGTTGTAAACATTCAAAACCTGGAGCGTAGCGTATCTGAGGCTCTGGCTGATCTGCTGCTTGTAATGGTCGGTTTCACTGATAATGCGAAGTGGAAATCGGATCTATTTAATATATTAAACACTAAATTATATGAACGTGACCTTTCATCCACTCCATGTTATGTGAATTTAAACCTTCTGATTACTACAAATAAAAGCTTGCGGTTTCTTGATCAGATCCAGTTAAATTCTATGAAAGATCAAGCTGAAAAATTTATTGAAGTATGTCGATCCCAACCTTCTCTTCCAGGCGATGAAGATAATCTAACAAAAATAGAACTTCTGCTTGCTAAAATAAGGGTAGAATTATTGACGCCGTTTAAGAATTTAGGATAGCTTCAAAATAAAGCGGCAAAATTATCGCTAGATAACACTTAAACAATGATCGAACTAAAAAACATTACCAAAACATTTGGCGCCGTGAGGGCGAATGACGACGTTTCTTTCAAGGTCGAGCCCGGCACGATCCACGCCATCGTGGGCGAGAACGGCGCGGGGAAATCGACCATCATGCGTATCGCCTACGGCTTTTATAACGCCGACAGCGGCGAGATATTGGTAAACGGCAAGCCCGAGATCATCAATAACCCGCATGATGCAATTGCGCTTGGTATCGGGATGGTGCATCAGCATTTTATGCTGGTGGATACGATGACCGTGGCGGAAAACATCATCCTCGGCGCGGAAAGCGGCAGCGCTTTTAACCTCGATCTGGAAACAGCGAAAGCGGAGATCCGCCGTTTGTCCGATGAAAATAAACTCCACGTCGACCCGGACAAAGTGATCGAAGACCTCTCGGTCGGCCAGCAGCAGCGGGTGGAATTATTAAAGGCGCTCTATCGCAAAGCGCAGCTGCTTATTCTGGACGAACCCACGGCCGTCCTGACGCCGCTCGAGGTGGAAGAGTTTTTCAACATCCTGCGCGGTATGCGCGCCCAGGGAAAGACCATTGTCATCATCACCCATAAGCTGGAAGAAGTTTTGGCGATCTCAGACGACGTGACCGTAATGCGCGACGGCAAAGCCGTAGGCAACGTAAAAACCGCCGATACTAACGCGACCGAATTGGCGCGACTGATCGTCGGGCGCGATGTGCTGCTCCGCGTGGACAAACCTGAAGCCCGTCCCGGCCATGCGGTGCTGGAGGTCAAAGATCTGACCGTGAAAGGCAAACACGGCACCGCCGTCAATGATGTTTCCTTCGTCGTTCGCGCCGGAGAGATCGTCGGCATTGCGGGCGTAGAAGGAAACGGGCAGACCGAATTGATGGAAACGCTGGCCGGCCTAATGACCGCCGACAGCGGCCGGTTCGAATTTTGCGGAAAAGACGTCACGAAATTAAATGCCCGCCGGATCAAAGAGCTCGGCATTGCGCACATTCCCGAAGACCGCCATAAACGCGGCCTTTTATTAAGTTGGGACCTGCGTGAAAATGCCATCCTCGGCGTGCACAATCATCCACCGGTGACAACGGCCGGGTTTCTCAACAACGGCTATATCCAAAAACGCACGAAAGAGATCATTCAGCGTTTTGATGTGCGCCCGCCCAATCCCGATCTGTCGGCACGCTCGTTTTCGGGCGGCAACCAGCAAAAACTTATCATCGGGCGTGAGTTTGAACTGGAGCCCAAACTGCTGCTCGTTTCGCAGCCGACCCGCGGCGTGGATATCGGCGCGATCGAATTTATCCACCGCAAACTTATCGACCTGCGCGATGCCGGCGCCGCCGTTTTGCTTGTTTCCGCCGAGCTCGAAGAAGTGACCGCGCTAGCCGACCGCCTACTGGTTATTAAGGACGGCAAGATCGCCGGCGAGGTCGACCCGAAAACGGCTTCGTTTGAAGAGATCGGCCTGCTGATGACGGGTGGGCATTAGTCAAGAGTTTAGAGAGTCTGGAGAGTCCGGAGAGTCGAGATCAGAAAATAATAGTTACTGCTAAGTATCATCAAAGCCGTGAAAGCAAAAAGATCCAAAGACTCAAAAGACTCGATTAATTCGACAGACCCTCTTGATTCCCCGAACTCTCTAAACTCTCCAGACTCTCTAAACTCTCGGGACTCTCTCGACTCGCGTATCCAGGAATATCGCGACCGTAAATGGCGGCGCACGCCGGAATCGCGCATCGAAACCGCCTCGCAGGTCGAACAGCTGATCGAAGACATCGGCTTTTGTTACGCGCTTACCGACATCCGCACCGATCTTCCTTCCGTCTATATTTCCGTCTGCGGCCGGCGCGACGCCTATATGCCGAAAAACGTTCAGAAAGATCCTGAGGCAAGTCTCTCGTGGGTTTTGAAAGACGAGGTCATGCGCCGGGGCAAGGTTTATTACGGAAAGCTCAATAAGGGTAAAGCAATGTTTATTGCCCCTCGGCTCATTCCCTACTTCAACGCGATCTGGGGTGTTTCGCGAACGGCGGAAAAAAGCGCTCTGTCCGTCAGCGCGCAAAAAGTGTTAAAAGTGCTGCGCGAAGAATGGGAAATGGCGACGATCGACCTGCGCACCGAAACCGGAATCACCAGCCGCAAATTTATGACCCGCGCGATCGACACTTTGCAGAAACATTTTAAGGTCATCCCCGCCGAAGCCGTCTATGCTCCAAAATTCAGCTACATCTGGACGCTGGCTGAGGCCCGCTTTCCCGAACAGCTGTCGCAAAAAGTAAAACGTAAGGACGCCCTGCGCGAACTCGCCCGTGCCTTTCTGCTGATGCAGGGAATGACCAAACTCGGCGAACTCTCTCGCACGCTCGGGCTTTCGCGCAAAGAAGCCGGCGTGGGAAATCATTTGCTGGTCGATGAAGGATTTGCCGAACGCATAAGTAACGGCGTGTATAAATTGAAAGAACTGTAACCGCACATTTCCGGGAGCGCGGACATTCTTGTCCGCAAGCGCGCCTGCGCGCTCCTGTCTTTTTAAAGATGCTTGTAAAATAGAACTCGAACGATGCGCATTTGTGTGGATAAGAATGTCCGTACTCGAGTTTATTATGCAAAATTCTCCTAAAGGATGGCATAGCCGAGGTTATCTTCCGCATTTTGACGGAGAGGAGAGTCTGCAATTTGTGACTTTCCGGCTCTCTGATTCCTTGCCGAAAACCTTGCTTCAAAAATGGAAGTTCGAATTCGAAAGAGACAGGCTTGAAAATATTGATGTCGAATTACGCAAGAAGATCGAATTGTATCTTGATCAGGGTTATGGAAGTTGCTTTTTAAGAAAGCCCTCTGTTGCCAATATAATTCAAGACGCTCTTTTATACTTAGACAATAAAAATTATAAATTAATCGCTTGGGTGATAATGCCTAATCATGTACATTTCTTAGCCAAGATATTACCGGGAAATACGCTCGGATCAGTCATGAAAGTCTTAAAAGGATTTACGGCTCGAGAAGTCAATAGATCAATGTCCCGTAAAGGAAAATTCTGGCAAGAAGATTATTTTGACCGCTATATAAGAGACGAAAACCACTACTTTGCGACCATTTCTTATATTGAGAGTAATCCGGTGAAAGCCGGATTATGTAAAAGCCCTGAAGATTGGCCTTATAGCAGCGCTCGTTTTAAGAACGTGTCAATTCCGAAGTACGGGCATTCTTATCCGTAAGGCCCCATGCGCGTTCCTGTCTTTTTAAAGATGCCTGTAAAATAGCATTTCGAACGCTTATGCGTTCGTGCGGACAAGAATGTCCGCGCTCCAGTCGGCTACGTTAATTATGAATTCCGTTTTACTCATCTTCATTGACGGTCTTGGGATCGGCCAGCGAAATAAAGACAATCCGCTGGCGCAAATTCCGGACGTGTCGCCGCTCGCCGTATTTCAGGATGAAGAGCCCGAGATACCGTTTGGCGGCTTTCTGGCGCGGACGGACGCCTGTCTCGGCATCGAGGGCCGCCCGCAAAGCGCCTCCGGGCAAACGACGATCCTGACCGGCATTAATGCGCCGCAAAAACTCGGTTTTCATAAGCAGGGTTTCCCTAACCAGGCGCTGCGCGAGGTCATCAATGAGCATTCTATCTTTTTGCAGTTAAAGCAGTTAGGCATCACGCCCAACACATTCGTCAACGCGTATACACCGCAATTTTTTAACGGTCCGCCCCGCTGGAAATCTGCCACGACCGTGGCGATGGAAGCAGCGGAAATGAAATTTCGCGACCTTGACGACCTGAAAAATGACGATGCCCTGTTTCATGATTTTACCAACTCGGTCCTGATCGCGCGCGGGGCGGAAGATATCGCCTTGCGTACGCCGGTGGAAGCAGGAAAAATATTGGCAAAGATAGCGGGCGATCATCGTTTTACGCTGTACGAATATTTTATTACCGATAAGACCGGCCACGACCAGGACTTTAATTTAGCGCAGAGGGTTCTGCCGGCGCTGGCCGAATTGGTGCGCACGGCGGTGGAAAATGTCGATCTGAAAACTACCACGGTGTTGATCACCAGCGACCACGGCAATATCGAGGACCTCTCCAAACGCAATCATACGCTCAACGAAGTGCCGACCGTCGTCTGGGGCCGAAACGCGGCGGAGACCGCCCTTCGGATAAAGTCGCTGGCCGACGTCACCCCGGCCATTGTCAATTTGCTGCAAAACGATTAACCTGTTGGCTGAATCTTATCTGATTCCTTTAGCGAAAAATATAACTTATGGCGATTGCTGAACACTCGACGGCGCTGCCCAAAAACGACCGTAAAGAACTTTTCGGCTGGTTGATGTATGACTGGGCAAACTCCGTCTTTTACACCACGGTGATCGGCGTTCTGCTCGGCCCGTATCTGACCGCGCTTGCCCAGGCCGACGTCGGAGAGAACGGCGTGGTATTCAGACTGGGGCCGCTCGCTTCGATAACGGCCGAATCATTGTTTCCGCTTTGCATTTCGATCTCCGTTTTTTTGCAGTTATTCCTGCTGCCGCTGCTCGGCGCGGTGGCGGATTACACGCACCTGAAAAAGCGCTTTATGGCCTTTTTCTGCTATCTCGGCGTGGCGGCCAGCTGCCTGCTTTTTTTTATCACCGGTGATTCCTACATCTGGGGAAATGTGCTGATGATCGTTTCCAATTTGGGGTTCGGGGCCTCGATCGTTTTTTACAATGCTTACCTGGTCGATCTCACCACCGAAGACAAGCGGGACAGGATCTCCAGCTACGGATTTGCGAGCGGTTATATAGGCGCGGTCATCATGCTGGTATTAAATATCCTGCTGATCGGTTACGCCGAGCAGCTCGGGATGTCCAAATCGCGCGCGGTGCGCATTTCGATGCTGGCGGCGTCGCTATGGTGGGGCGTCTTTGCCCTGATAACTTTTTTCCTGGTCAAATCGCGCGGCGCGGTCAGCAAAGTTCCGCCCGGAAAGCACATCGTAACGGTCGGCTTTACCGAGCTCTTCAAAACATTTAAGGCATTGATCCGCCTCAAATACACCGCGCGTTTTTTGCTCTGCTACCTCTTTTATAATGACGGTATTCAGACGGTGATTAATAGCTCATCGGTCTTTCTGGCCAACGAACTTTTTAAAGCGCACGGCTATGAGGTCAACCAGGGATTACTGCTCGGCATTTTTTTGGCGGCGCAAATAGCCGGGCTGATCGGCGCCATAGTCTTCGAACGGATCGCACGTTTTCTAGGAAGCAAAAACACCATTATGGTCACCCTGGCGATGTGGGCCGGGGTGGTAATATTTGCTTTCAGCCTGTTAAGGGAAACTATCACGATCTCGCTGGGAGGCTATACGCTGGCCATCGATGTATTTGCGCAAGCCTGGATAATGTCCGTGTGGATCGGGCTGGTGCTGGGCAGCTCACAGGCGCTTTCGCGCTCGCTTTATTCACAGATGATCCCGCCGGGAAAAGAGTCTTCGTTTTTCAGCTTTTACGAAATATCGGATAAAGGAACGTCGTGGGTCGGGCCGTTCATATTCAGTATTGTCGTGGCCAGCACCGGTTCGTATCGAAACGCAATTCTCGCCCTGATCGTGTTTTTTGTGATCGGGATATTTATGCTGTTATTTACCAATACGAATAAAGCGATCGAGGAAGCGCAAGCGCAGCCGGTAATTGGTAATTAGTCATTGGTCATTGGTCATTGGTTTCTGCTCTTTTCGTGTTATTTCGTGGTTTTAGTTCTTAACCACTTTATTTACAAGTTCATAAGACTGAAACCACGAAATAACACTAACAAATCCAAAACACCGACGCGTAAAAACGAAGTGGGGCACTGCGCCAGAGTGCCCCACTGCCCCACCTGCGCCAAAAATGCTCCGGAAATCTTAAAAATCATGCGCGATCGCCCAAAAATAAATAAAAGCGGCTTGAAAGATCAGCGGAACTTAGGAAGTTACCGCAAACAGAAATACCGCGAGAATATTATCGCCGATAGCTGTCAGTTTTTGTAGAAAGGGTTTTGGAGAAGCTTGTTTTTTGGTGATCTTTGGCCATTGTGATGAAGTCAGAACCGGAACTCCCCTTTCCTGCCCGAGGAGGGGTGGCAGGCGTTTCGGCTGACGGGGTGGTGGGAGTAGCGACCGGGTTTTTCTGGGCTTTAAAGACTGGAACCACGAAAATCCGAAACCCGTCGGCTCTCGATGCTGAAAAGAGAGAACCACCCCGTCACGCCGTGCGTGCCACCCCTCCTTCGTAAGGAGGGGAGTTTAAGAAACCCGGTCGCTACGGCTCCCGGTTCTGACCTCATTGTTTGACTAGTATGTGGCTGCTCAGCGGGCCAAGACCGGAACAAAACGCAAACCCGGAAGCCGGTCACTGCGTTCCCGGTACTGACTTCATACTAATCACTATTTACTATTCACTGTTACTTCGTTTCCATCCAGTTATTTCCTACTCCGACCTCCGCGACGAGAGGCACATCGAGTTTGGCCGAGCTTTCCATTTCGCGGCAGAGCAATTTAGAAACGGCTTCGACCTCATTCTCCGGCACATCCAGCAATAATTCATCGTGTATCTGCATTATGAGCTTTGCCTGAAAACCTTCTTTCTGCAGAGCTTTATCGACGCGCAGCATGGAGATCTTGACTATATCGCTGGCCGAACCCTGGATGGGCATATTGATGGCTTCGCGCTCGGCGCGCGAACGCACGGTGTAATTGCGGTCGTTGATGGAAGGCAGCGGGCGGCGGCGGCCGAAAAGCGAAGAGATGTAGCCCTGCTCTTTTGCCTTGAGCGGCGTCTCGTCCATATAGGTGCGAATGCCTTTGTAGGTCTCGAAATAATCCGCGATCACTTTTTTCGCTTCCTGCACCGTGAGGCCGACACGCTGCGAGAGTCCGTAGGCTTCGACGGCGTAGGCGATGCCGAAATTCACGATCTTTGCCAGGCGGCGCCTTTCCTTCATTTCCTGCGCGCTGCCATCGCCAAAAACTAACAGCGCCGTTTGCGCGTGAATGTCTTCGTTGTTGCGAAATGCTTCGAGCATTTTTTCGTCCTGCGTGACGTGCGCCAGGATGCGCAATTCCAGCTGCGAATAATCGGCGGAGATAAGCTTGTTGCCTTTTGCCGGGATGAACGCGCGGCGGATCTCCTGCCCCAGCACGGTGCGGATCGGAATATTTTGCAGATTGGGATCGGTCGAACTCAGACGTCCGGTCGCCGCCACGGTTTGATTAAGCTTGCCGTGGATGCGCCCGTCCGACTGGACCTGCCCGGGCAGAGCGTCGGTGTAAACGGATTTTAGTTTATCGATCTCGCGATATTCGATGATCAGCCGCGGCAGCTCATAGGTGTTTGCCAATTCCGCCAGCAGGTCTTTACTGGTGGAAATTTGCCCGGTGGCGGTCTTGCGCCCGGTTTCGATATTGAGCGACGCCAGCACTTCGCCTACCTGCTTGGGCGAGCCGACATTAAATTCCTGCCCGGCGAGTGCGTAAATTTCTTTTTTCAGCCGTTCGAGTTCGGCGCTGAAATTTTTTGAAAGCCCGCGCAGCACGTCGGCGTCGATCGCCATGCCGGTCATTTCCATCTGGTAAAGCACGGGCACGAGCGGAAGTTCGATGTCGCGATAGACGGGGTCGAGTCCTGTTTCAAAAATTCGTTTGCGCAGGATCGGAGAGGTCTGCATCACGAAATCGGCGGCCTCGGCCGTGCGCCATTGATTTTCGCTCCAGCCTTCGGGAATCGAAGCGCTGGGCTGCAGATCGGTGGCCTCGGCAGCCAGGGACGCAAGCTCGTATTTCGTGCGGGTCGGGTCTAGCAGATAAGCCGCGATCAGCGTATCGTCGTCGATGCGCTCGGGCGTGATGCCTGATTTTTTCAGCACCGCGAGGGCGCTTTTCCAGTCGTGCACCGCTTTGCGCAGCAAGCCGTTGGCCAGCGTGTCGCCCAGCGGACGCACGGCTTTCTCACGGCCCCCATCAGAGGCAGCAAAATTTTCGAAGTCGACGTAATAGCTGGTGCCGCCCCTGATCGCGATCGCCACACCGAGCGCTTCTTCTTTATCAAAAGACCCGGCATTTGCCGGCGAATTGGAATCGTCGACCGCAAAACTCCAGTATTCGACCTCCCACAGGCGGCGGATCAGTTTATCGAGTTCGGCGCGATTTTGGATCAGCGTGTAATCGCGCGTTTCGGCAGCAGCATAGGCGGCCGCCTCGGCAGAACCCACGTCGAAAAGCGTCGCCGCCGCATCGGAAAATTCTTTGGTCAGCGCGGCAAATTCCAGTTCTTTGAAAAGCAGGTAGGCTTCGCGGCGTTTTGGCGTACCGTGCTTCAACGCTTCGAGATCCATAGTGATCGGCACATCGCATTTGATGGTCGCAAGCTCCAGCGACTGGCGCACCAGATCGGCATTGTTTTCCAAACTTGCCCGCTGGCTTTTATGCTTGATCTCATCGGTGCGCCGCAAAATTTCTTCCACGGAGCCGAATTCCTGTATCAATTTGATAGCCCCGACCGGCCCAATGCCGGGAGCGCCGGGAATGTTATCGACCGAATCTCCCATCAATCCCAGCAGGTCAACTATCTTATTTGCCGGAACCCCGAATTTATTCAGCACCCAGGCTTCGTCGCACCATTCGATCGTCGGCACCGGAACTTTGCGCTTGACGCTCTGCGAATTCTGCCGCATGCAAACGATCAGCGGATCCTGCACCAGCTGGCACATATCCTTGTCGTTTGAAACCACTACGGCCTGCAGATTTTTTGCGGCCGCCTGCTTGGCAAAAGTGCCGATAATGTCGTCGGCCTCAAAACCGTCGAGCTTTATCACCGGTATGCCGTAGACTTCGCAAACCTGGACGATATAAGGAATTTGAGCTAACAGATCGTCGGGCGTTTCCAAACGGTTGGCTTTGTAAGCTTCAAAGGCTTCGTGGCGAAAGGTGGGGGCGTCGGTATCAAAGATCGCGGCGATGTAGTGCGGGCGCTCGTCATTTAAAAGCTTGCGCAGCATATTCGTAAATACAAATACGGCTTGGGTTACCTGCCCGCGGCTGTTGCGCAAAGGCTCCGCGCGCATGCCCATCGGGGCAAAATAGGCGCGGAAAATGTGAGACATCGCGTCTATCAAAAAGACCCGTTCGAGTTTATTTTCCATTCATTAGGATGATAGCAAGTTTGAAGAAAAGAATTAACCGCAAAACCCTGCTTAAAGGAAAAATTAACCACAAAGGCGCAAAGTACACAAAGAAGGACAAAGAAAAGTAAAACGGCAAATCATAACGCGTATTTTATTACTTCGTGCCCTTTGTGTCTTTGTGGTGAAAATTATTCCGGTTTTTTAGCGGGTGTTTCCTGCAGCTGGTCGTCAATGGCTTTTTCCAGCCTGGCGCGGAGTTTCTCGACCAGCGCATCGGCATTTTGCAGAGAGGTTTCGAGCGCCGTGCGGTTGTTTTGCAATTGGGTCATCTGGAGCATGACGCGGTCTTTTTCGGCCTGCAGCGTTTTGCGCAGATTTTCCCGCGCTTCTTCCGGACGCAGCGAGCCCGAAAAAGCCAGCTTGCGCGCGATGCCCTGGTCCGTCATGTCGCCTTCGATCTCAGTCAGCCGCACTTTGATCGCCGATTCCTTATCGGTCGAATCCATCATCTTGCTGCGCAGATTTTCCGCGCGCTGTTCGGCCCGGCCCAGCAATTCAAGATCGAGCAGCAATTTCTGCTTGGTGTCCATCGAATCTATGCGGCCGGCCAATGTACGCACCTGGCGGGAAAGCTCTTCCAGCTCGGGCGAAGGAGCGGAAACCGCGGCACTGGTATTAGCGGTATTTTCGGGAGTGCTCTGGCCGTCGATTGTCGCCGGCGCGCCGTCATTTCTCGGAAAATAATCTTCCAGATTGGCGTAATCGGTCGAACGTCCTACTACCGCCGGTTCGTTGTTTTGGGTAGTTTGAACCGGAGTAGGCATCGGGAGCGGCTGCGTGGTCTTCTTTTTCTTCTTTTTCTGCGCCGAGGCGTCAACCGCCAGGCCGCAAACCAGCACCAGCATCAAAAACCCTAACAGAACCGTTTTTCCCGAAAAAATTCGCATCTTATTGTTAAAGATTACCTTATTTTACTTAAAGTTGCCCGCCTTTTGCCCTTAGGCTTACGTAACGGGCGCTTGCATAAACCGCTCTTTCGCAAGCATACTGGTTTCTTGCACGCTTAACAACTCCAAGGAGTTCCGTTTTCTCTATTTATGGGTATTTTGAACCTGCAAGGACTGAGTAAAAGATTCGGTGATAACTGGGTGCTGCGCGACCTTTCAGCGCAGGTTGAACCGGGCGAGATTTTCGGCGTCCTGGGCACGCCGGGCAGCGGCAAAAGCACGCTTTTGCGCATAATTGCCGGTCTGGAAGCGCCGGGCGGCGGCGCCATCTCCTTTGAAAACAACGACATAAGCACGCTTACCGTGAGCGGCCGCAGGTTTGCGATCGTTCCGCAGGAATCTTCCCTTTTTACGGAACAGACGGTTTTTGACAACGTCGCTTCCGGGCTTAAAGCCAAAGGCCTTAGTCAGGACGAACTGGCCAAAAAAACGCACGAGGCTTTGCTCTATGTAGGGCTTGAAGAGCTCGCGGGCGCCAAACCCGACACGCTTTCGGAAAGCGACAAGCTGATGGTGGCGCTGGCCCGGGCGTTGGCAGTCGAGCCAAAGCTGCTGATCATCGATTCCCCCTTCGGCGACCTGGACATCACGGCCAAGGAATACGTGCTGGAAAAATACCATCACGCGATCAAAGGCGCCGGGGTGACGGCCATTTGTGCCGCGCGTGACTATGTCGAAGCCTTTGCCCTCTGCGACCGGGTCGGGATCATGCACCGCGGAGAGATAATTCAAACCGCGCCGCCGCGTGATATTTACGAACATCCGAAATCGGTCCATGTCGCGCAGATGCTGGGACGCAATAACTTCATCACCGCTCGCCGCATCAGTTTCAACAACGCCGATATCCAGGAATTCCAGACGCAGAACGGCGATCACCGCCTCCGCACGGACAAGATGGAACAGCGCGTTTTAGGCGCCATCACGCACGACGTAACGCTCGCCATCCGCCCGGAAAACATCTCGATCTCATTCGGCGCTTCGTTTCCCGAAGACAATCTCTTAAAAGCCGTGGTCAAGGAAGTGCATTATCAGGGCGCCACCACGCGAATTGTTTTAGACGCGGACGGCTTGATGCTCGAAGCGCTGGTCTTGCGGCTGGTGGGACTGAATCTCTTTGACGAGTGCATGGTCGGCCTGCCGCCGGACAGGATCCTGGTATTGAAGGATTGATATGGAGCGCGGGCATCCCTGCCCGCAAAGAAATAAACCACAAAGTCACCAAGGGCACGAAGGGAATTATTAATAACCTTTGTCCTTTCTGTCTTTGTGGTGAAAAAAAAGAGGCGGGCAAAGATGCCCGCTCCATAATATTTTGGCAGCGCTAACGGGGCTCGAACCCGTGGTCTCAGCCTTGAGAGGGCTGCGTGTTAACCAACTACACCATAGCGCCGAATACGCAGTTATTGTATTGGCTTTACGGTGAATTTGCAATCCTTGCCTGAGAGCGGTAGTGGATCAGTTTATATTCTAAAAAAGATTGAGAGCGCTCTTCCTGGGAGCGCCGGCATCCTGCCGGCATGAACGCGCAGCGTTCGAATAGGACACTGATGGGCAAGGATTAACCAGATCTAAAATCCGTGTGCTAAATCCGTTAGATCCGTGTTCTATTGATCATTTAGGCTGCGATGCAGCCTTTGCCGGCAAGATGCCGGCGCTCCCAGGTTTACGGGCCGAGACCCTTTATTTCAACAGGAGTTCTTCGACCTTCTGGCTGGGGACCGTAATGACCGGGTGTCCGCCCCTGGCCGTGTAGCTGTAGGTCACGTGTCCCGATTCCCAATCGCCCTTAAGGGTCATCAGGCCGTGGATGGTCTGCTGGCCAAAGAGGCCGGGAACGCTTTCAAAATGGATAGCGACATATTCTACAATGGCCGCCGTTTTGGTGACCGCAAATGTGCCCTTGACGACAAAATTGCCCACGTCCGGGTCTTTCACGCCGCCTTGCTTGAGGTTTATATGCCCCGAAACCGAGCCGTGCGAACGGTCGGGGCCGATACCTTCGTTAAATGAAAGATAAGCGTAGAGGGTTACGCCGCCTGCCGGTTTGTCCGGGATCGATCTAAAGTTGCGGTTAAAGACGAGTTGGGGTTGTGCGGCTGTTGCTGTTGACATGATATTTTTCCTTCCGGCTTTGCGCCGATAGTTGGGAGTTTAATCGGCCATTGCCTCTGCGGCAGGAGCGTCAACAGAGACTGGCCTGATTAGCGCGCATTCATATTCTATTAACACACTCGCGTCGTGTTGCAGAAGAATCTTGAACGGGCCGTTTTATCGTGATCGTGGAAGATCGGTTTTTAAACGTTTTGCTTGCGGCAAGCTTATCATGGAAGAAAGCTCCTTGCAACGTTTTTTGCTTTACGGGGCTGTGAATCCGGGAGCGCTAACGAGGCTCGAACCAGCGATCAATGCCTAAGCCTCATTACTTCGATATCTTCAGCTTTAACGGCTCATTCGAAGCTCGTCCGCAAGGTGTGATCTGCCAGGTAATTTGAGCATATTTCCAGGTGTCTTTATCACCTCTTGCCCGGTAAATGGTCACATTCCGGTATCGCTCCAGCAAACCGCTCCGGTACGTGCCAATGACAAAATACCCACGCGTTTCTAACGGGGCCAGTTCCGCCAGTATTTCATCCATAACGTCGTCTTTGATCGGCTCCGCGTCGTCACCCGGCAGTACGCGGCCGAACAACACCGGGTGAGATACGATCAGGACATCACAAACCTCACCCGTTTTAGCAAACGAAACTTCGGCGGCGATCTCGGGACGCACCTCGAAAATTTGCGCCACAGGCTTTCCATATTTCGGATCAATTTTTGTCTGCGCAAAGACGCCGGAAACCGGCAGGAAAATGAGGAGCAAAAAAATAAATAGCCGAGGTGTGTTCATAGGGGTATTGGAAATTCAAATCGCCTGCGTGAGGGAATGCGTTCTCAATCATGCTGACAAAAGAACGCACCCGCTCACGCAGGCGCTACTGACAAGATGCGGGCAGGGATGCCCGCGCTCCATGATCAGATCTCTTTGACGGTAGTTATCGTGATTTTTTTCTCGCGATAAAAAGCGTCGCCGCGCGGTTTCATGGCCGCTTTCTGGCCGAGCGTGTAGATCACCGAATCGAGCAGTTCCTTGGTTTCCAGTTTGAAATTCACCAGGCCTCTGACCTCGACATCCGGGTCGTCGAAATTTATCACCAGGAAGCGGCGTTTTTCTTTGATAAAGCCGCCGAAGATGCTGCCGTAAGGAATGACGCTGACGACTTTGCCGGTGGTTGACTGTACTGATTGCGATTGCGGATAGATGACCAGCATCGATTTGTAGGGGACGGACAATTTTTCTTTCTTGTCCTTGCCGAAAAACACGAGCCGCGAATTGGCGTCGTCAAATTTCAGCGTGCCCATTTCCTTTTTGCTGTAACCAAAAATGCCGCCTTCGTATTTCGCTTCAAACGATTCGGGGGCCGGGGCCGGTTTCGGAGCGTCCGGATCGCCGATCGAAGGTTTATCCGCCACACGCGGCTGCGCAAACGTGCCCATCGCAAACACAAACAGGCCTAAAAACAAAAATATTGATATTTTTTTCATAAAACTCTTCCTGATTCTACGGGAAATTCTTAAATTTAAATAAGTAACGGTCTTTCGAACAGATTTAACAAGATTATAGATGAAAACTCACAGTTTGGGGATGCCTGAAATTTAGTTGGCAGCCGCAGTAAGCAGTAGCAGTCAATTTACCACTGCCGGGTGCCGCTGCCCTTGCCGTTACCTACTGCCTACTGTCACTGCCCACTGCCTACTGCCTACTGCCTACTGCCCTTACAGTCTCATCCCGCCCATGGTTCGCTGCCAGGCCAGCGATTGCTGCAGCACGTTAAGGCGGCTTTGCTCGGCCTCGTTGCAATGGACGGTGAGTTGCAGGATCACGGCCTCAAGCAGCGGCAGGGCGAAAACTCCTGCGTGGTCAATGATTTGCGAATAGTAGTGAAGCTGAACTTCACCGCTTTGCGCGCGGTGAAAATCAAGCACCGCTTCATCTTCCAGCGCTTCGACTTCCTGATTTACCGGGATGACCCGGCGCGGCATCGTCTGGTGCACGGTGCCGGTTTTTTTGTCGCGCCATCCCAGCAGCAAAATCCCCAGCAGGGTCCCCTGCTCATTCAGATAATCGGGCGTAAATCGGCTGGCGTCAGGCTTGGGCGAAAGGCGCGGGCCAAACCCGCCGTATTCGGGATTGATCAATTCGGAATCGTAGATCACGCCGATCACTTCCGTGTCGTCCGCCTGCGGCAGCGTCACGAATTGCCCGAAGCCGAAATCTTCAGCGCGCGGCGGCGTCTCGACATCCAGCGAGTCGATCACCCGCGCGACATAATCGACGTGGGAATTGGATTTTACTATTCGGGCAATGTTCATAAATCAATTTTGGATTCCGGATTTTAGATTTTGGATTTAGACTCCGGGTCGAATTTTCAGATCTGATGCCTGGATATCTCAGTCAATCCGAAATCCAAAATCCGAAATCCAAAATCTAAAAGTGGCGGTCGAGTGTCGGAATATAATAAAGCAGCCACCACAAAAATATCTGAAAAGCGAGGACCAGGAATCCGCCGGCGATGCTCCAGGCGGAAGTGCGCCCGCCCCCGAGCGCCGGTTTGCGTCGGGAAACCAGTATTCCGACGCTGCCCATCACTACCGCTCCCGGGCAAAATAATATCCCTAAGTACGGGACCATTGAATAAACGGCAAAAGCTCTGGCCGTTTCCGAAGCGGTATTCTTGTTTTCCTCAAAAAGATTTTTCATTTCTTTTCGCTCTTCATTTTGCGGCAGCTGCCAAGGCTGCTTTTTGTATGAGGCGCGTAAATTATCCAGCGGAAAATATCCTTCTTTTAATAATTTCCCGCAGACCTTGCACGATGCGGCACCAGCGTCCCTATTTACCGTACCGCAAGCGGCGCAAATATTCTTTGTCGCAACTTCCTGTTTCATCTCAACTAAAACTAACCGGCTTTTGTGCGTTTCGTGGTTAAGGTCCGGTACGCAGGTTGATCAGCGTAATAAAAACCTAACCACGAAACACACTAAATACACGAAATTCAGTGACGCCCGTACCTCTTATCGACGCCTTCCCTTGCTCGCCGATTTGCGCGACACGCTAAACGGCAGATTATTCTTTTTTGCGAATTCCTGCAAAGCCCGCAGGAAAGAATCGCGCTCGGCAGTGCCGATCACGGCCGTGGCGTCGGCCGCCTCGAGCGGGTACGGATAACCCAGCCCGATCACGCATTCCGCCCGCGCGGTATCGATCACTTCGTCCACCAAACCGTCTTCATAGATCCACGCCGGAATATCCAGTCTCGCCGGTGTTTCATTTCCCGTCGTCTGCAGGTAAACAAAACCGACCAGAGCGCGCTGTTTTTCTTCGTCGTAAAATTCGCTCAAATTCTGGCGGCGGCAGTAATAAAAGATCGAACGGTCGCCCCAGTTTTCAAATGAGATGATGTGCGGGTCGTATACGGTTGCGCGCGAGTCCGCAAGTTTCCCGTCGTTTAAATGATCGAGCAGCTTTACCACGTCGCAGGCCTCGCTGCGGTCGATATAACCGACGAGCGGCACGCGGGTTTCTTCCGACGTCCGTACTAATTCGAGCGTCTTTGCCGCGTATTGGCCCTGAATCTTTGATTTCGGCAGCGAGATCGAGATCAGCAGCGTGCCGTCAAAAAAAGCCAGCGGCATTTTTTCGCCGCGCGATTGCCAGCCGCGTTTGCTCTCAAGAAAACGTTTGGCTTCATCGATCTCTTCGGTAAAGCGGCGCAGCCCGACGCGCGTTTCCTGATTACTGTTTTCCCCGCTGTCTGAGCCTGAATACATCAGATCGTCCGGCGAGATGATGACAAAACGCGCGTCTTTAATATAAGAACCGCTGTCACCTCCCTTGGCTCCGTTTTCGCCATTGGTGTGGTGATTTTCAAACCAGCCGATCTGCACCGCGGCAAAAGGAAGCGAGATATTTTTATCGGGCGAGATCTGACTGCCGTCGGCGGCAAAAGTGGTGCGGTTTTCCAAAACGGTCAGCGCCCATTTGCGGGCCTGTTCGTGATTGTGCCATTTTTCCGAAAAAGAAAATGCCGGGCCGCTGGCTTTGTCCAGTTCATCGGAAGGCAGCGCGCCTATATTTTCCTCGCCCGCAAATCTACGGCGGACCTCCGCCGGATCTGCGGATGGCAGATCGCTTAGTATCGCCGAGTAATGTTTTTTCGCGGCTTCCCAGTCCGCCGCAAAGCGCGTAAATTCGCCGCTGCGGTCTTCGAGTTCTTTAAAAAGTAATTCACGAAAAAGCATTATTATTTTTGCGTTATGGCTTTTTTTCGGCCGGCAGGTCGCTGTACGCATCTAACTGGAAGCGCCAGGTTTTCCCCGTCTTCTTTGTCACCACCACAAACCGCCCGCGGCCCTGGCGGAGCTGCCGCCCGTTTTCAAAAGTTGTCAGAGTATACACGCCGACATCGTAGCCCAGCTTGTCGGTAACCTCGCGCTGGTTTATTTGAAACGTGATGCTCATCGTACTGTCGCGCTGTTTTACACTGCTGAAAAATCCCGCAAAGCTTTGCCTGATCTCGGCCCGCCCCTTTAGCGGCTTGCCGCCGGCCGGAAGATAATCGGCCGTTTCGGTATAAAGGTCCGCCACGCCGTCTACATCCAGCGTCTTGTACACGGCGTTGAACTTCTTATAAATATCGTCGATCTCACGGTGAGGGGAAACACCCGAATCGAGCCCGAGCGGAGTCTCGGATTGAGCGAAAGCTGAAACAGCCAGATTCAGAAGCAGGAAAATAAGACCGAATTTTATTTTCATGATCGTATTATGTAAAAAAGAAACATTACACTATTTCTCAACTAACGTGAGGCAGGATGCGAAATCTGACCAACCCGACCGGCACTTTTTGCCCGATGGCGAGCGGGTTGACCACGGTCTCGGTTTTCGGACGCGTCGCGATGATCGGCGGCGCGCCGGGCGTATCCAGGACCAGTACGACCCTTTCAAACGCGCCGACAAAATTAACTTCCTTAATAATGCCTTCGGTCAGTTTCTGGTAATTCTGCGTCAGATTTTCCGGCTTGCGCAAAAACACGTCTTCCGGCCGAAAGATCAGTTTTACCGGCTCGCCGTCTTTTAATTCAAAGGTCTGAAGCAGCAGCCTGATCCCGTCGCTGACAAAATCCTGCCCCTCGATCTTTCCTTCGATCAGATTGGCCGCGCCGAGAAAAGTGGCGACAAATTCCGTCGCCGGGTCGTTGTAGATCTCATACGGCACGGCGATCTGGTCCACGCGCCCCTGATTCAGCACCGCGATGCGGTCGGCTATTTCCAGCGCTTCTTCCTGGTCGTGCGTGATAAAGATCGCCGGCTTGTTTATCTTTTTCAAAAGGATGCGGATCTCGCGCCGCAGGCTTGAACGTATCTGGGCATCGAGCGCGCTGAAAGGCTCATCGAAAAGAAGTATCTCCGGATCATAGGCCAGCGCCCGGGCGATCGCCACGCGCTGCTGCTGCCCGCCCGAAAGCTGCAGCGGATATTTTTTGCGATGCTCCTGCAATTCCACCAGCTCGATCAGTTCATCGACTTTTTTCCTGATGTCTTTTCGCGAGCGGCGGCGCAGCCGCAGCCCGTAGCCGATGTTTTTCTCCACATTCATCTGCGGAAAAAGCGCGTACTGCTGAAAGATGACACCCACGCCCCGCTCGCGCGCCGGGGCCTCGGTAATATCGCGGCCGTGAAGCCGCACACTCCCGATATCGGCCGATTCCAACCCGGCGATGATGCGCAGAATGGTCGTCTTGCCGCTGCCGGAAGCGCCCAGCAATACGACGATCTCGCCTTCGGAGACGTCAAAATTGATATTGTCCAACACTACCGTCTTGCCGAACTTTTTGCTCACGCCTTTTATGCTCGCGGCTAGTGTTTGTGCGTCGATCATAAATTCAGTTGGCAGAAGCAGTGGCAGTGGGCAGGAAGATCGAACTGCTGCTTACTGCCGGTGCCTAGTGCTGCTGCTTACTGCCGGTGCCTAGTGCTGCTGCTTACTTTCTATCCAGCCAATTCTGTGCAAAAAACAACACGCTAAAGATGGCGAATGAAAACAAGGCCAGCACGATCGCGATCGCGTTGGCCGCTTCGACCTGGCCTTCGTTAAATTTCGCAAAAATATAAAGCGGCGCGGTCTGCGTGCGCGCGGCCAGGTTGCCCGAAACCAGGATCGTCGAACCAAATTCTCCCACCGCCCGCGCAAACGTTAACAGGGCGCCGGTCACAATCGCTCCGCGTAGCGAGGGCAGTGTCACGTGCCAGAAGGTTTGCCAGCGCGAAGCGCCCATCGTCGCCGAGGCTTCCTCAAGCGACATGCTCATCGTATCGAAAACGGGTTTTATCACCCCGAACGCCAGCGGAAAAGTCACGAAGATATTCGCCAAAATAATGGCGTAGGCCGTAAACATTATGCCCACGTGCGGCGCGGTAAATCTTCCTAAAAGGCCAAAGGGCCCCCACAGCAGGAGCAGCGCAAAACCCGCCACGGCCGTCGGGATCGCGGTCGGCAGAGAGATAAGCACCGTGACCGCGTTACTTCCCCAAAACCTGTATTTCGAAAGAACATATGCGGCAAAAAGCCCGAAGATCACATTAAAAACGGTCGCCCAAAAACTGGTCACCATCGAAAGCTGCAGGGCAAAAATGGCTTCGGGTGCGACGAGCGCCGCCCAGAAATGATCGAGCCCGCCGAGTGTGCCGTATATAAATATCGATGCGAGCGGGAGCAGGATAAGCGGCGTCATCACCGCGACCATCATAAAGATGCTCAGCGGTTTGACGATATCGAAACCTCTTACATGCCGCATTCCCGCCATAGTTCAAAAACTGATATGTTTGTAGCGCTGGCGTCCCGCCGGCTGTCGCGGGAGCGTCCCGCTCGCGCATTTTCAGCGTATCTCGTGCTTCAGGTACGTTCTGGTAATAGCAGCGCTGCCTTACTTTTTACCCTGCACTTGCGCGATAAATACCTTCTCTATCACATCCGGGTAGGCTTTATCCCAACCGCCGAAATATTCTACTGTGAATGGCATTTCTATCTTAGCAAATTGCTGGTTGGTTTCATTAAAACTTTCGTTGGTGATAGAGCGGAAATGATACTTGACAAAAGCCTGCTGCGCTTCATCGCTCCACAAAAATTTTACAAAGGCTTCGATGACCGGGCGTTCTTCGGGGGTGACGTTGCGGTCGAGGATAGCCACCGGGTGCTCGCTAAAAATGGTAGATTTCGGAATGACGATGTCGCACGGCGAGCCGGCGTCTTTCATCGTCAGGCCTTCGAGCTCGTAAGTAATGAGCGCATCGCCATAGCCGGTTTCGAATTGCGTACGGGCTTCCCGGGCGGAGCCGGGCGTGGAGAATACGTTTTTCCAGATAGACTGCAGGGTGCGCACGGCCCGCCCCGCATCGGGTTCGCCCGTCTCCTTTTCAGATTTTTTCAGCTCAGAGCCGTACATCGCCAGGATCGACCATTGCGCCCCGCCCGAGCTGACCGGATCGGGATGTATCACCTTCACGCCGTCTTTTGCCAGGTCGGCAAAATCCTGAATCCCTTTGGGATTGCCGGGCCGCACCAGGATGACGAAGGGGGTTTTATTCACGATGCCTTTATTCGGCATGGCGCGCCAATCCCCCGTAACGGCATTGCCCGCGACCAAACGCGTAACATCGCGCTCGATCGAAAGAATCGCCACATCCGCCGGCGCGCCCTGAAGTATCTGGTTGGTGACGGTTTCCGAACCCGCGTATGAGCCGGCAAACCCGACGTCCTCGCCGTGCTCGGCTTTCCATTTTTGCTGAAACGCGGGAATGATCGCTTTTTCCAGCGGCTCGCGCATGATCGAAAAGCCGTAGAGAGTTATCGTCCGTTTACTTTGCGACGACGGGGCCGACGGCAGGCAGGCAGAAAACAAAAACACCAAAACTAGCGGCAAAGATAAAAAGACTTTTACTTTCACATACCCTCCTCTAATGATTGGCCATGCCTGTAAAGTCGATTTTCTTATAAACAGGCCAAATCTCGCCTTCCATTTAGCCACTAATTACACAAATAACACGAATTAAAGGTTCTTATTCGTGCTATTTGTGACATTCGTGGCAATTAACAGCGACCTACAGACAAATTAATGCAAAAACTGCAGCGCCAGGTCTCTGGCCTGCGCCCGCAATTCCGGCATGGCGGTGGATTCCCACATAATGCCTTTTAGCGCCGTCCCGATAGTGTAAAGATTTTCGGATATTTTGCCTTTCGGATCGGCCTCGAGCCCCAAAGAAAGCGGGTCGGTCTTGATCGCTCCTTTGGAAAGCAGACTTCTCACCAGCGGCACATTTACCTTGGAAAAATCGCTCTCCGATCCCGTGCAGTTTATTACCGCATCGACCGTCACCCTTTCGCGCCCGAACGACACTTCGAACTTATCGTTCCTCTTGAGCACGATGCTTTTTATTCTTCCCTTTTTTATATGAAGCTGGTCGGTCCACTGCATCCGGTAAAGGACCTCGGCACACTCGGGCGGGATGCGGTGCCGGCAGGTGTTCCAGAAATGTTTCAAGTGACGCATAAAGCGCAGCTTTTCCGTCACCGGTAGCTTCATCCAGGCTTTTTGCGTGACGGGCCTTAGCGAATCGATCACCGCGCGCCAGTCTCCCTCACCGGCTTCGGCCGCTTTTATATGCGAACGTACGGTCTTTAAAAGACCTGATATTTTTTCGTGATTTTCGATCTCCGTTTCAAACGAAGGATAGCTGAAACCTAGTTTATGCGTCGAGGGCAAAAGGCCGTGGGTGGAAACGGCAAAGATCTTGCCCTTGTGATACGTGTGATAAAAACCGACCGCCGCATCGACCATCGTCAGGCCGGTGCCGATAATAAAAACATCGTCGGTGTCTTTTATCGTTTCCCCGATGCGCCTGTTCCAGGGATCGCCAAAATATTTGGGAGCCGACAAAAACCCCTGGTCTTCCGTCCGCGGCGGGGGCGGCAAAAAATTGCCGAACGCCAGCACCACTTTGTCCGAACGCAGGCTGGTGCCTGAATTCAGCCAGACCTCGGCTTCCTCACCTTTGAATAAGATATCCAGCGCTTCTTCGTTAAAAAGATTGACGGTGACATTGGCCGCGCGGTTTTCGTAGGCTTCCCAAAAAAGTTTTTTCAGATACTCGCCATAGATGCGGCGCGGCACAAAGTCGGCCGGTTTAAAATCGTAACTCTTACTCGCCAGCCATTTATGAAAATGCTCGACGTCATCGGGAAAAGCGCCCATCTTGCCGGCGGGCACATTTAACAGGTGATAATCCTGCACGGTCGAATATGCCACCCCCTGGCCAAAACGCTCGTTTTTCTCGACGATGTTTATCACCAGCGGTTGATCGCCCGCGTGACGAATGAGATTGACCGCCAGCAAAGTGCCGGTCGCGCCGCCTCCGATAATGGTGATACGTTTCATATCCTTTTTATAACGTAGACACTCGCGCCGCCTCGAAAGATACAAAAAGAGGCGTGAAGTCCACGCCTCCCGCCTCCCACACACTTGATGGCTGTGTCCTTCTTCGTAAAGCCTGCGAGATTAGCTGACGGGCTGGAAGCGAAGAATCCTCCGCAGATCGCTCTGCTGCGCCCCTGTTTTGCCGTAATCCGCAAAACCTTTGGTTCTCCCGCGCCGCATCTTCTTACACACGGCTTCGGCGTTGATATTTAGGTAAGTTTATACAATCGCGCTGCTAAAAGGCAAGAGAAATAAACTCCCCTCCTTACGAAGGAGGGGGGCCCGCAGGGCGGGGTGGTTCTTTGTCAAAGCATAAACACCTCAAATCAGGAAACTACCGTTATTTCGTTCCCGGCCCCTGATTTCCGAACTTTTCAGTGTCGAACAAGTAATGGTCCTGATTTCTGGTAAGAACGAACATCCTTTTACCTCCTGCGCCAAAGGTCAGGTAATTGATCGGGGGGCTGAGGGCCGCCTATATTTTCGTACCTTGCCCTCTTTTTGGCCTGATATTCTCCCTACCTCAGGGAGATAAAGAGCGTAACTTGACAAAAACAGCCTGATTGGTAAAATTCTTGTTTGCCACAAGCGGGAATAGCTCAGTGGTAGAGCGCGACCTTGCCAAGGTCGAAGTCGCGAGTTCAAGTCTCGTTTCCCGCTCCAAAATTCAAGAGGCGAAAGGCTCAGGGCGAAAATCAGCCTTTATCCTTTCGCCTTTTAACTTTCAAAACGGCGGCGTAGCCAAGTGGTAAGGCAGAGGTCTGCAAAACCTTTATTCATCGGTTCGATTCCGATCGCCGCCTCCAATAACTCATTAGGATTCAACAGCTTATAAAAACCTTAATATTTCGATGTAGGGGATGAAAGATGCCTGTGGGTGAATTTGTGGGGACTATCGTCCTAATTAACCATAAACCGTTCTGCTCATAAAACCGGAAATTGCTAGACGTCGCGCTTCGATCTTTTGAAGACTATCCAATGTTATCTGACCTAGCCAGCCGCCCCCCAAACCCCCGTAGTACGAGCATCAAACGCGTTCACCTTAACTTGAAAACGCCCTTCAATTTCCTTTACGTGGGTAAGGCCACTATCGGAATTCACTCCTACGTAAATACTCCATAATCTGTTCGGTACGTTCTGGCCATAGTGGGCAGCTTCGTTAATCGCATCAATTATGTGGGCGTCGTACTCTCCAAAGCCGAAACCAAAGACGATTAATGATCCGGTGATTTTTGCAAGAGCGTCATAGCAAAATGAAAGATAGAGATTGTGTCGTATATGGGTCTTCTTTTGTTCTGCGCTTCCGGCCGTAACGAAGATTGGATACTCTTCTGCGTCGATACGCTCCTTAATTCGAGTCAACAGATATTGCTCATTTTCGTAGACCTCCTTCTCGACCTCAGTCCCCGTATCAAAGAGGTGAAGAGCACCATGCAAATAGAAGATTGATTGCTCAACGCTATGTTTTCCCCAGAAAAGTTCGTTCAAGACTCTCTTCAATTATGCTATCCATAGAATCGAGATCAAAAGAGAGTCCTTCTTGTGATTTCACAGTAAAGAGATAGTCGTCAATTTTATTGCGTACCGCGTTTTGCGCGTCAAGATTATGAACAAAATCTACAACCTTATTTTCGGAAATGATTTGGTCAATCTCTAAAGCGATACGTGCGGCATTTTCAGTTAAATCGCTATTATTCTCAACAGTTCTGTTTAATACTTCAGTGACCACTCCAAAAAAGGCTTTAGCGTTATCGTTGTTTTTTAACAATGATGGAAAATCGCTACTGACACGATTTACTATTGAATGCATCACCTCAGTAACTTTTCCAAGATATTCAGCGTCTGTGATTCTTTTAAGCCTAAATTCCTCTATAGCTTCTTCCAGAATTTTTGAAAATCGACGGTAAAAGTAGGGGTCCTCGTCCATCTTCTCCGAAATCGTTTTCTTTGTCCTGTGGGCAATAGTATCCGCCCGGGCCGCAGTTGTTTCGAGTTTATCAATTTCCTCCTGGAATTTTTCCTCCTCGAAAATATTAACGGGCTCAACGATTTGAAGCATCTCGTCAGATTTTACATGGGAATCAATTAACTTCTGAACACGCGGTTCGTATTCTTTATAATCTATGGTATCCGCGTAACGTGCCTTAACACTAACACGTAACTGCTGAAAGAATTTCAAATGCTCTTTATATTTTGTGATGTCCGATTCCGGTGTGTCTTTGTGAAAGTTGAAACTCGAAAGTGCTATTCCCAAGCACCTGTTAAACGCCGAAAACTTGTCATAAAACGCACGCCGCAATGCTTCGTCTGCGAGGAGCTGTTCATATTTTTCTTCATCGAGTTTTCCCGCCAAAGTTTTAAAGACATCTTTTAGCTCGGAATACTTCTGCGGTAATTTTCCAATCTCCTCTACTATGTCGATCAGTGATTCATCTATGTCAGCAGGGTCGAACCCGGAAAGTGCGCCATACATCTCCATCGCCTTGCCAAGATCACCGAGTACGCCAAAATAATCAATTACATAACCGAAGTCTTTGCCTTCATAAAGCCTGTTTACCCGTGCAATTGCTTGCAATAACCGGTGCTCTTTCAAGTTTTTTGCTAAGTAAAGAACTGTATTTCTGGGAGCGTCAAAACCCGTGAGCAATTTATCAACTACAATTATAATCTCGGGATTTTCCCCATTCTTAAACTGATTGATCAACTGTTTGTTGTATTCTTCTTCGTTCCCGAAACGCTCCATGTTTTTCGACCAAAAGGCTTGGATTTTGTCTGGTTCGGTCTCAATGACCTCTTCATTCCCCTCTCGGTCGTCTGGTGCAGAGATTAGCACCTCA
This sequence comes from Pyrinomonadaceae bacterium, assembly GCA_035995185.1. Taxonomy (GTDB): domain Bacteria; phylum Acidobacteriota; class Blastocatellia; order Pyrinomonadales; family Pyrinomonadaceae; genus DASYKT01. The sequence goes on along the minus strand of DASYKT010000032.1, from coordinate 69,432 downwards.
GAATTAACGAGGCCGAATTCATCCAGATATTTCTTAAAGGCCAGGGCGGAAGACTTTGAGTCTGTAGCAAGCTGTGCTTTGGCCCACATTCCTTGCCAATTCTGGCAAAAATGCTGACTGATGTCATAGGCCATTATTTTTATTTTCTGATCCGCTTTATTCAGTTGGTTAGCCGACGAAAATTTTCGTTTGAGATCCGCCCGCTGAGCGATTGTCAGAGGCTGTGTGACTACTTCAAACCATTTGTCTATCGCATTCTGGTCAACGTCCTGCAGAACGTGTCTTCCCTCATAGAGAATGGGCACAACAGCTTTATCCTCGACCGCACGGCGAATGTTATATGTCGGTTCGATCAAACCCCCGAACTGCTGCACAGTGTTTTTTTCTTTCTTGAGCAGAGGCGTTCCGGTAAATCCTATATAGCATGCGTTGGGAAGGGTTTTCCGCATTTTCTGATGGAGCTCGCTGTAGTTTGTCCGGTGCCCTTCGTCCACCAGGACGAATATCTCACTTGATGTGTTTTCGTATCTCTTTTTATCAACCACGCTGACAAACTTGTTGATGATGGTGGTAATAATTGCCGCTTTATTTTCCTGAAGCAATCTGAATAAATGCTCACCGGTTTGCGCCTGCTTAGGTTCCTCCCCACAGGCTTGAAAAGTGAGCTTGATCTGCTCATCCAAATCGGTCCGGTCGGTAACCAGAACAATACGCGGATTTCTGATAGTTTTATCGAGCCAGATAGATTTTGCCAGCAGGACCATTGTTAGCGATTTGCCAGAGCCTTGAGTATGCCAGATCACCCCGCCTTTACGGTTTCCGGCCGGCTCGAATATCTTGACTCGCTCGAGTGTACTTTCAACCACAAAGTATTGTTGATAGCGGGCGATCTTTTTTTTCACCTGCGTCATATACGATGAATTTATGGGCCAACTCAAGTAACCTATCCGTCCGGCAAAGCGAATAAATCGTTTTGTCCTGTTCGGTCACTTCGCGCCCTTCGATCTCGATTTCGTCAAAATATTTGCGGACGTAGGCGAATCGTTCGGCAAACAGATTTTCTTTTTGTTTTTGGCTTAACGGTCTGTTAATCAGCGCTGACACAGTGGGGGCCGTATCAGGCTCTTCGCGCCAGACAGACCAGAATTTTTTAGCTGTTCCCGTAGTTCCGTATTTGGCCTCATTTTTGCTGGCGGAGATAAGGATTTGAGAAAAAGTATAAAGATGCGGGATTTCATTTTTGCGCTGGTTTCTTAAATGTTGAGAAATCGCCTGGTCGAGTGAGTCTCTAACATCGGGGCGCTTACACTCGATCACGACAAAGGGTATCCCATTAACAAAAAGTACAATATCAGGACGGCGCTTTTCATAGCTCCCGGAACGCTCAGCCTCGAATTCTTCCGTTACATGAAAAACATTATTTTCTGGCTCTTCCCAGTCGATATAGCGTAGCGAAAAAGATTTTTTATCGCCCTCGATCTCCTGTTCAAAGCTTTCACCCAGCGAAAGCAAGTCGTAGATCTTTTCGCTGGTGCGGACCAGACCGTCAAAAGGCACTTCTTTTAATTTCTGAATCGCTTTTTTCAAATTCTCATCGGTAAAGTCATGTTCGATCCCTTTGAAGCGGATCTTGTTCAGTTTGCGAAGCTGTTTTTCGAGAATATTTTCCAGCAGAACATTTGAGAATTTCCCTCCGCGTTCAAGATAGACTTCCGCCGGGCGCAAATAGGTGTAGCCCATATTCTGCAAAAGCTGCAACGCAGGAACCTGTGAAATATGATCTTCTAAAAATGATGGCAATCCTGGCATTGATTTTCCTATACTTTCACGCGGATCTTTCCTGTCAAAAGTTTTTGCATTAAGCCAGCCTTTTGCTGCCGCAATAGATGGAGTCGATGTTCCAGGCCGTTTATTTCTGCATCGCACGCATTTAAAAAAGATGCGATTTTTTTCTGTTCCTCGATCGGAGGCACTTTTAATTTTAGGCGTGATAAATGCGAAAAATAGATCCTAACCCTAACCCTTACGCTTCCGTCACCCGCACGGCGCACAAAATTTGACCAAAAATGAGTGCGGCGAAAATGATCCAAAAAATCCGGGTCAAGTTGCGATTCGTCGCATCGGAAAACGACATAATCGCCACTTACCATTACCTTTTCAGTTCCCTTCCATCTGGCAATAGAACCAATGTTGATTCTCATTGGGTTGTAAGCAAAAGCGTTCGGCGAGACTATCTTACATCGATCTACCCTAACCCCTTGGACGCGTTCGCGCATTGGTACGATTCCGCGTGATTTTGAAACCCCCATCAAGCTCGCTGACGAGATGCCAGCAGTGTTGCGAATCCTTGACTCATAAGCGATCTCTCCTAACCGCATTTCATTCCATTTTTTACCTTTAAACTTTGGAAAACGCTTTTTCCCAGTCAAAAGGTACTGCATTAGAGCGTGTTTTCTTTTCTTCTTAAGAGACAGAAGTTTGTCGGTTTTTTCTATAGCTCTATTCCAAGTTAATATGATCTCGGCGATTTTTTCTTGCTCACGAGTAAAATATCAGGCTTCGATCCCGATCGCCGCCTCCGAAATTTGTTGACCGCCTTTTAATCTTCTGTTCATTTTCCACCTGATAACCTCACTTCCGTCCTTCTTTTAATACAACAGGAGTTTCAATGGCTACACTTAGCAAACGATTCGTTTCAGTTCTCTTCCTTTTTGTTTTCGGATTTACAGTCGGTTCCGGACAAAATCCCAACCCGTCGGGCTATCATCTGCTCAAAAAGATCGAGGTCGGCGGCGAAGGCGGCTGGGACTATCTTTTTGCCGATAGTGAAGCTCACCGGCTTTATGTCTCTCATGCGACGAAAGTTGTGATCATCGACACCGATAAAGACGCGGTGATAGGAGAAATTCCCAACACCAACGGCGTTCACGGTATCGCTGTCGCGCAGGAATTCGGTCGAGGATTTATCAGCGATGGACGTGACAATGCCGTCACCATCTTCGATCTGAAAACTCTGAAAACTCTTGACATCGTTAAGGTCGGAAAAAATCCGGACGCGATAATGTATGACCCACCGTCCAAACATATCTTCGTCTTCAACGGCGGCAGTTCCGACACGACAGTATTGGACGCCGCCACAGGTAAAGTTGTCGGGACCATCGCTTTGGGCGGCAAACCTGAATTTGCAGCATCGGACGGCAAAGGAAATGTCTTTGTGAATATAGAGGACACAAGCGAAGTCGTCGAACTTGATCCGAACAAGTTAACGGTAAAGACGCGTTGGCCGATCGCTCCCGGCGAAGAAGCTTCAGGAATGGCCATCGATCGGAAAGATCATCGTCTTTTTATTGTCTGTAGTAATAAAAAGATGATCGTGATGAATACTGAGAACGGAAAAATAGTTTCCGATCTGCCCATCGGTGACGGTACGGACGCCGCCGGCTTTGACCCGGAAACAAAAATGGCTTTTAGCTCAAACGGTGAAGGTACATTGACCGTCATCCGCGAAGATTCCAAGGACAAATACGCCGTAGTGGAAAACGTAACGACACAGCGCGGTGCGCGAACGATGACGCTTGACCCAAGAACGCACAAAATTTATCTGTCTACCGCTCAATTCGGCCCGGCCCCGGCTCCGACGGCGGAAAGGCCGCGCCCTCGGCCCAGCATTGTTCCGAATAGTTTTGTCATTCTTGTCTTTGGCAAGTAGGGGGCAGGTAGCGGCTAACTCTCATCGGAAATAGGTAATATAATCGTGTTGATGCGCGTATTTCTGGTTGAGGACGATAAAAGGATCGCGAATTTCGTGGCCAAAGGGCTGCGCGAAAATTCCTATGCCGTCGATGTCGCGGCGGATGGGAAAGACGCGGTCTACCAGGCTTCGGTAAATGATTACGATGTCGTAATTCTCGACGTGATGCTTCCGGTAAAAGACGGGTTTGAAATTTGCCGCGAACTGAGAAAACAAAATATCAACACGCCGGTTCTGATGTTGACCGCGCGAGACGCGGTCGAAGATAAGATCGCCGGTTTGGATACGGGCGCGGATGATTATCTGACCAAGCCTTTCGAGTTTGGCGAACTGCTGGCCCGGCTGCGCGCGCTGACCAGGCGCAAAGATATTGTGAGAGCGTCAAAGATCGTCATCGCCGATCTGGAAATAGATACGATTGCGCAAAAAGTAAAACGCGCCGGGAAAGAGATATCCCTCACCGCCAAGGAATACGCCCTGCTGGAATATTTGGCGCGTGAAAAAGGAAAGGTCGTCGGGCGCGCTGAAATTGCCGAGCACGTCTGGGACGAGAATTTCGACGCGTTCTCGAATCTGATCGACGTTTATGTCAAACGCCTGCGTTCAAAAATGGACGAGGGGTTTGACGTTCAGCTTATCCAGACCCGGCGCGGCGCGGGCTATGTTTTAGGTTAAAGAAAAATGGCTCTACAGGCAGACCTCAAATCCAGTTGGTTGATCTATGCGATACTCTCCGCGATCTTCGCCGGGCTGGTCGGTATCTTTGGCAAGATCGGCGTGCAAAATGTCGATTCAACCCTGGCCACCACCGTTCGGGCGATAGTTATGGCGCTCGGGCTTTCCTTGCTGGTCGCGGTGCGCGGCAATTTTAGTGAGGTCAAAAATATCGATGCGAAAGGGTGGCTGTTTATCGTGCTGGCCGGGGCCGCCGGGGCGGCTTCGTGGCTTTGTTATTTTCGCGCGCTGCAATTAGGAGATGCGGTTCAGGTTGCGCCGATCGACAAGCTCAGCCTGGTGATCACGATCCTTCTGGCCGCTTTGTTTTTGGGAGAGAATCTGACCTGGAGTATCGGTCTTGGCGCGCTGCTTATCCTGATCGGTTCCCTGCTGGTTATTCGCGGTTAAAGTTTCTGAAATGATCTTTAATACCATACGCATTCGATTGACCCTGTGGTTCACCGCCATCCTGGCGTTGGTGCTGCTTACTTTTGTATTCTCCACCTACTTTTTTCTGGACTATACCATCCGGCGCCAGACGGATAGAACGCTGCGTGAATTATCAACTTCTTTTACCGACGTGATCGAGAGCGAGGAAAAGGATTCTCCCTCAGAGGACGGCACGGATCTTGGCGCTTTAAACGAGGCTCTGGAAGACCTGAGGTTTAGAAACTATCAGATCCTTGTTTTCGATTCCCAAAATAAATTGATCTCTCCCGCAGAACAGCCGCCGAATAAAACCAGTATCCCGGCCGAACAAATAACCGGTACGGTAACGGATTTTTCGCGCGTCAAGCAGAATTCGGCTTTTTACACCCTGCCGTCCCAGGGTATCGACTTTAGGATCTTCGCCCGCACATATCCTCTGAAAGGCCAAACCTTAAATATTTTTATCGCGCATCCTCTCAGCGGAGAATATGAGGTTTTGGGAAGATTTCGCAATATTTTACTGGTCTCGGTCCCGCTCGTTTTGATCCTGGCCAGTCTCGGCGGTTATTTTCTGGCGCGTAAGTCTTTATCGCCGGTGGCTGCGATGACGCGGTCGGCCGCCGAGATCGGCGCGGCAAATTTGAACGCACGGCTTCCGGTCAAAAACGACAGGGATGAATTGGGAAATCTTGCCGTCGTGTTTAACCTAATGCTCGAACGGTTGGAAAATTCTTTTGAACAGCAGCGGCGATTTATGGCCGACGCTTCGCACGAGCTGCGCACGCCGCTGGCGATCGTGCGCGGTGAATCCGAAGTGGCGCTTTCGCGCGCCGACCGTTCGCAGGGTGAACTGCGCGAATCGCTGGAAGTTGTCAGCGATGAAAGTAAAAGGCTGACCCGCATTGTCGAGGACCTTTTTACTCTCGCCCGCGCCGATGCCGGCCAATTCCGAACAAATTTTCGCGACCTTTACCTGGACGAAATTTTGACGGACTGCGTGCGGAAGATCAGGGTATTGGCCGACGAACGAAATATCTCGATCGATATTTCCGCCGAAGAATTTTTAACGGCCGGAGATGAACAATTGCTTCATCGTTTGTTTATCAACCTGCTGGACAACGCCATCAAATATAACCGCGAGGCAGGCAAAGTAACGGTCGTGGGAAAGAAAACTTCCGACGGTTATCAGATTACGGTCTCGGACACCGGCAAAGGTATTTTGCCGGAAGAACAGGCCAGGATATTCGAACGTTTCTATCGCGCCGATAAAGCACGCAGCCGGTCAAACGGCACGGCTAACAGCGGGGCCGGGCTCGGGCTTTCCATCGCCGGGTGGATAGCCGAGATCCATCACGGCAAGATCGAGCTTTTATCTTCTAACGAAAATGGCAGCACATTCATACTGGCCTTTGCTTTGCCTCTAAAATCCAGTCAATAGCTTTCTTAAGAGCGGGCGCAAGCAACCCTTCCGGACTGCGAATTTTTTAGACCTTATCTTTCTAGCCGCATACCTCTCAGGTCAGGAAGGGCCGCTTGCGCCCGCTCCGGCTTACCTGATCTCCAAAATCTTTCCTGATACAAGTGTTCCCTAAGGCCAATTAATCTTCTATTCATCTTAAGCTCATTAATCTATATAAACAGCATAGGGAGGAATGAGTGAGGTCATTGCCTTTTTTTGCATGATCAGACAAGCGGGAAAAAACGTGCTGCTGCTTTTTTTGCTTTGGTTTTCAGCAGCCTCAGCAGCCAATGTTCAGGCCCAAACCGGATCTTCTCCGGTGCGGCCTCTGACTCTGTCCGAAGCGGTCGAGCTGGCTTTAAACCAGGCCTCTAATTTCCGCTCTGCCCAGCTTAACGAAAAGATCGCCGCCGAAGATATTACCCAGGCCAAAGCCGCCTTTTTGCCAAAGGTCACCGCCCAGCCAAATTACATCTACACTTCCCCGTCGCTAAATAATTCCACCAACCCGCGCCCGCCTTCATTTCTCGGCGCCGACGCCATCAACGTTTATCAGGGATTGATCAATGCGGCGGGCGAACTCGATACGTCGGGAAAGCTTCGTGCGACTTTGAGAAAAGATCAGGCCTTGCTCGAATCGGCGCGCGCCGGAAGCGCCGTAGCCAAGCGCGACTTGATCCAGGCCGTCCAGGATGCTTATTACAACCTGGCCCTGGCCACCGCCAAGCGCCGCGGCGCTGAACTTAACCTGTCGGCCGCCGCCGAATTTGAACACAACACCAAATTGCAATTGGATGCGGGCGAGATAGCCCCGGTCGATCTGCTGCGGGCGCAGCTGCAAATTTCAAACCGTCGGGATGAGCTGGAACAGGCTAAAACGGAAGAAGCGGTAAATGCCGCGGCCCTGCGTTTTTTGATCGGGTACGATCAGAAGCTCCCGGTCGAAACGGAGGACCTGTTTTTGCAAGTGCCGGTAGACGGCGACATCGAAGGCTATACCGAAACCGCGATCAGTACCCGTCCTGAATTTGTCCAATTCGAAGCGGACAAAAAGGCCGCCGAGGAAGACGCCAACATCGCCAAGGCCGAGCGGCGCCCGCAATTTAATTATTCCGTCAGCGGCGGTTTTATTTCGGATTCGCTGACCCCGGTCAGGGTCAAAGACGCTTTGGGCGTGCAGGTAAATGTCGGTGTGACGATCCCCATCTTTGACGCCGGCGCGAGCAAGTCGCGCGAGACACAGGCAAAACTAAAAGTTCAGCAAGGGGAAAATGCGCGCCGGATGGCGGAACGGCAATTTGTCCGGGACTTTTACACCGCGCGCGCACAGGCCCTTTCCGCGCGTTCGCGGATCAGGCAGCTGGCGGAAAGTATCACCTCCGCGGAGCAAATTCTTAACGCCTCGATCGCGCGTTACCGGGCCGGCGAAGCCCCGATCACCGAGGTGACGGATGCGCAAAATGCCTTGATAACTCAAAGGCTGGCGCTTTACCAGGCGCTTTTCGATTATCAAACGGCGCGGTCACGGCTGCTAAGGGCCATCGGGCAGTGAAACTACTCAACCTTGTTGGAGTGGAAAAAATGAGTGAAGAAAACCTGAACAATATCGACGACAAGCGGCCAAAAGAGGCCGAAGAAAACAAAGACGCTCAAGCTGCGGAAGCAGATGAAATAGACACGTCGTCAAACAAGCGGATCTTTATCGCGCTCGGTGTGTTTGTCGTGGCCGCGCTGCTTATCGGCGCGTATTTTTATTTTCGCAGCCCGGCCCTGGCAGCTGAAAGTGAGACGGAGAAAAAAGAAGACGTGGTCGTCAGCGTCAAGGTAGAAAAGGCGGAGAAAGGCCCGATCGCAAAAGAAGTTTCAGCTATCGGAACGGTCGCGCCGGTCGAGCAATCCACGGTTTCAGCGAGCATTTCCGCTCAGATCACGCAGATGCGGCTGTTAAAAAATGAATTCGTCCAAAAAGGCGAGGTTCTGGCCACTCTCGCTTCCAAAGACCTGCAGGCGCAGCGCAGCGAAGCGCAGGCCGCGCTCGAAGAAGCAAAATTAAATCTTGAGACAGTGCAGAGGGTGACCATTCCGCAGACCGCGGCCCAAGCCGAAAAAGAACTCTCCGATGCGAAAGCCACGGTCGATAATAAACGTGCGGTCTACGAACGGCGCAAAGATCTCTACGCCAAGGGCGGCCTGCCGCTCAAAGAGTTGGAAGCATCGAAACTCGAGCTGACCAATGCGGAAAATGCCTACCGGCTGGCGCAAAAAAATGCCGAGCTAAATAAAACCGCCGCCAACCCGAACGCCCGCGCCATTGCCCAAAGCAAAATAAAACAAGCGCAGGACCATTTAAATGCGCTCGACGCACAGGCCAGGCTGGCTGAAATTCACTCGCCGATCTCCGGCATCGTGACCGATCAGTTCCAGTTCGAAGGAGAGTTTGCCGCCTCAGGGGCGAAGCTTTTGACGATCGCCGATCTGGGCGAGGTTTTCGTCAAGGCGCAGTTTGCCGATTCGGTGGTGGCCGATCTCAAAGTGGGCGACGCGGTGACCGTTCATCCGGCCGATGCGCCTCCGGAAGAACCTGGCGGAGAAATGAGCGGAAAGGTCACCCTCATCAGCCGTTCCGCCGATCCGCAAAACCGGACGGTCGAAGTGTGGGCGCGTTTCGGCAACCCGCGCGGTCTGCTGAAAGTGAACGGCTCGGCGCAGTTTGTCGTATCGAGCGAGCCCGCGGAAGACGCCGTCGTGATACCGCTATCGGCCGTCACGCTGGACGCCTCAAACGCCGACGAAGGGACCGTGATGACCGTTGATGAAGGATCGGTCGCGCACGAAACCAAGGTCAAGATCGGTATCAAGCAAGGCGATAAAGTACAGATCCTCGAAGGATTGGAAGGCGGGGAGACCGTCGTCACCGAAGGCAATTATGCGCTGCCCGACGGCACCAGGGTCGAGATCGCCAAAGACGAGGAAGAAGAAGAAGAAAAATAAATGGATCTGGCCCGGACAATTTCACAGCACTCGCGCGCGATCATCGTGCTCGTCTTGCTGTTGTGCCTGGCCGGTATCTTCGCCGCCTGGCAGCTTCCGACCGCCATTTTCCCGAACACCGATTTCCCCCGCATCATCATCACCGTCGAAAACGGTGAAGTCCCCGCCGATCAAATGCTGGTGCTGGTGACCCAGCCGATCGAAGAAAAAATGAACGGCGTTCCCGGCATCCGGCGTATAAGATCGACCACCGCGCGCGGTTCCACCGAGGTCAATCTTTTCTTCGATTGGTCGACCGATCCGAAAGAGGCGCTGGGATTGGTGCAGGCCAGGCTGCCGGAGATCGATCTGCCCTCGGCCGCCAAAATCACTCATATCGAGCGCCTGACCTTCGCCATTTTTCCTGTGTCCGGTTACAGCCTCACCTCCGATAAACGCGACGGCACGGCGCTCCGCGAGATCGCCACCTACACCATCCGCCCGCGGCTGGCGCGTCTGCCCGGCGTGGCACAGGTCAGTGTCGAAGGCGGCAAGGTGCGCGAATTTCACATCGAGATCGCCCCCGAAAAACTCGCGGCAAGAAACATCACCATCCAACAGGTGATCGACGCCGTGAGCAATTCCAACATCATCGCCTCACCTGGCCTGATCGAAGAAAATCACCAGCTGGAACTGACGCTGGTCAGCGGCCAGGCCGTGACACCCGACGAACTAAGCGCCATCGTGGTTGCGAATGTGAACGGCGCGAATGTTTTGGTCTCCGACATCGGCACCGTGCACGAAGGCGCCGAGCCGAACTTTACGATCGTCACCGCCGACGGGACCGACGCCGTTCTGCTGAGCGTCCTGCGGCAGCCGGACGCCAATACCGTTTTTGTCACCGACGAGGTCAAAACCGAACTTGCCGCGGTAGAAAAAACCCTGCCGAAAGATGTGCACATCGCGCCGTTTTACGATCAATCGCTTTTAGTGCGCGATTCGATGAATTCCGTCCGCGATGCGATCGTCATCGGCTTGATCCTGTCGATCATTATTCTCTACGCTTTCCTGCGAAACCTGGGCACGACCTTTGTCGCGATCCTGGTAATTCCGGTCACGATCTTGATTACTTTTCTGGCAATGTACCTGGTCGGGCTTTCGTTCGACCTGATGACGCTGGGCGGAGTGGCGGCGGCGATCGGGCTGGTGATAGATGATGCGATCGTGGTGGTGGAAAATATCTACACGCATTTTTTGCACGGCGAAAACAGACGCGAAGCGGTGCAAAAAGCCGTTTCGGAAATTACCATTCCGATCATCGGCTCGACGATTACGCCCGTAGTGGTTTTTCTGCCGCTGACATTATTGACGGGCATCACCGGGGTCTTCTTTCGCTCGCTGGCGCTGACCATGGCGGTGGCTTTGCTTACTTCGCTTGTCCTGGCGCTTACTTTTACCCCGGTTCTCGCCGAAAAATTCGTCAGAGTAAAAAAGAAAGATATTGAGAAACACGAAGACTTTGGCCGCGTGCTGGGTTTGATTATCAGGCCTTACGAATGGCTTTTGCGGCATGCGCTTAAGAATCGCCTTGTCGTGTTGATCCTGTGCGGGCTGATCCTCTTCGGCTCGTTCATTCTCTACATCAATCTTGGCTCGGAATTTTTGCCCGCTTTTGACGAAGGCGCCTTTGTGCTGGATTACATAGCCCCGCCGGGAACATCGCTGCCGGAAACCGACCGCATCTTGCATCATGTCGAAGACATGCTGCAAGAAACTCCGGAAGTGGAAAGCTACTCTCGCCGCACCGGCCTGCAGCTCGGGCTTTCTATTACCGAGCCCAATACCGGCGACTTTCTCGTAAAGCTAAGATCCGCGCGTTCGCGTTCGACCGAAGCGGTGATGGACGACCTGCGCGGCCAGATCGAAGAGAGCGAGCCGGCCCTGGAAGTTGAATTCGTCGGCATCCTTTCCGATCTGATCGGCGATCTGACCAGCTCGCCGGAACCGGTCGAGATAAAACTCTTTAGCGAAGACAAAGCCGCGCTGCAGGCAAAAGCGGAAGAGGTCGAAAAGTCCATCCAAAAAATAAATGGCGTGGTCGATACCAACCCGGGCATCATCGTCAGCGGCCCCGCGCTGACCTTTAAGATCGACAGCCAGGCCGCGGCAAAATTCGGCGTGAACGCAAACGACGTCGCCGGCGCGGTGGAAGCGGCCATAACCGGCACTACGGCTTCGACCATCCTGCAGCGAGGCAAACCGGTCGCCGTCCGCATCGTTTTTCCCAAAGAAGCAAGCAGCTCGCTCGACACTCTCCGCGGTTTGCAGATCCGTTCATCCGGCGGTTCCCTGTTTCGCCTGGATCAGGTAGCGAGTGTCGAATACGACAAGGGCCAGACCGAAATTAACCGCGAAGGGTTGCGCCGGACCGATTCGATCACCGCGCGCATCACCGGAAGCGATCTCGGCTCGACCATCGAAAAGATAAAAACCGGGTTGGCCACGGACGTTAAATTGCCCGCCGGGATGACCGTCGAATACGGCGGCTTGTATGCCGAACAGCAGGCTTCTTTTCGCGAGCTGGCCATCGCGCTCGGCCTGGCTATCGTGCTTGTGTTTTTGGTCCTGCTGGTCGAATTTCGCTCTTTTGCGCACCCGATCGCCATCGTCACCGGCGCGGTTTTGGCGCTGGCCGGTGTGCTGCTCGCATTATTCATCACCAAAACCACCTTAAACGTCGTCAGCCTGATGGGAATGATAATGGTGGTCGGCATCGTGGCGAAAAACGGAATTTTGATGCTCGACGCGGTCGAAGAAAATATCGCGAAAACAAACGACCTCACCGAAGCGCTCATCGTTTCCGGCCGCCGCCGGTTTCGCCCGGTCTTAATGACCAGCCTCGCGGCGATCCTGGGCATGCTTCCCCTCGCGCTTGCGCTGGGCTCCGGCGCGGAGCTGCTCCGGCCTCTGGCGATCGCCGTTATCGGCGGCCTGGCCTTTGCCCTGTTACTGTCGCTCGTCGTAACGCCGACCGTCTACGCGGTCCTGTCGGGATGGTTCACGCCGCAAAATAAGCCGCTCTGACGGTCGAGCTAACTCTTTGTAAATTCGCGGGTTTTCGGGTTGACACCCCGCTGGCCTTTCAAAACCTGTTTTTCTTTAATGGCGGCAAATCCCATCAACGGCCAGGTCACCCTCGTCGGCACGACGGCGGCCAGTGTATCCATCGGCGGGCGCGTATTATCGGCAAACGGCCAGCCGATCGGTAAAGCCAAAGTTCTTTTGACGGAAGCTTCGGGCAATGTGCGCGTCACCTTCTCGAGTCCCCTGGGTTACTATCATTTCGACGACGTCGCGGTAGGACAAAATTATGCTTTTAGCGTAAGCTCGAAAACCTTTGTCTTCGAGCCGCGCCTCCTTGCCGTGATGGAGGAAGTACCCGACCTGGATATCGTCGCTTTGCCCTAGCTGATCGGCCACATTTCTTTATTCGCCACTAATTACACAAAAAACACGAATAGAAAATCCTCTATTCATGTTATTTGTGACATTCGCGGCGTATCTGTCTGTTTTACTATTGGTTCGCGGTTCCTGCCGCGGCCAGGTTGTTCGAGATTCCTGCCGCAGCCAAAATAACATTCGCTACTTCTTTGGGTTGTGAAAGCATCGGGACATGGCTCGACTGCAAAACCGTCGTCGTCGCGCCTATTTTTTCGGCCATCGCTTTTTCCAGATCAGGCCAGATCATATGGTCATTTTCGGCCACGATATACCACGAAGGCCGGCTGCTCCACGCCGCTTCGGTGATCTTATCTCCGAATGATTTGGCTGCGACCGGGCCCTGCGTGGCGGCCATGATAGCGGTTTGAGCGGCGGGCAGGTCCTGCGCAAAATATGTGCTGACCGCTTCCAGCGGCAAGGTCAGAAATCCTTCGGAATCCATTTTTGCGCTGCTAAACCATTCCGGCGGCGGATAACCTTCCAGCACGTCATTGACCGACTGGTCTTTCGAAGGTGCAAAGGCGGCGACATACACAAGCGCTTTTACCTTTTCATTATTGCCTGCCTGCGTGATGACCGCGCCTCCCCACGAATGCGCGACCAGGACCACCTCTCCGGGCGCCGAGTTGATCGCTCTTCCGGCCGCGGCCACATCGTCGGCCAGCGAAGTCAGCGGGTTTTGGACCGCAATAACATTCAATCCTTCTGCCTGGAGAAGAGGGATGACCTTTTCCCAACCGGAACCATCGGCAAATGTTCCGTGCACCAGCACTACTGTTTTCGGCGTTGTGTTTTCCATATATTGATCTCCTTATTAATTGCTTGCTGTCTTTGCCTGGCTGTTAAGCCAGGCGTCAAATGTGATGGAACCGATCCGCGCATTTTCGCCGGGTATGAGCGACTGGTCGTTCAGCTCGGCGCCGAAATAACGCGCGTGAGCGTCGGCGACCACTTTGCGGGTGTCCTGCTTGGCGGCCAGGTATTGCCGGACGAGTTCGGCCATGCGAAACCGTTCGGAACCGGCGATCTCGATCGTGTCGTTGGCCGGCGTTCCTAACGCGACGTCCGTCATCGCATCCGCCACATCCTCCGCTGAGATCGGTTGAAAATAAGCGGGCGAAAGCCGGACCGTTTCGCCATCGGTGGCCGCCTGCGCGATGCCGCTCAAAAATTCGAAAAACTGCGTCGAATGCACGATGGTATAAGGCACGCCGGATTCCCTTATCAATTTTTCCTGCGCCATTTTGGCGCGGAGATAACCGCTTTCGGGCAATCTGTCCGTACCGACGACCGACAGCGCGATGTGATGTTTGACACCGGCAGCCGTTTCCGCCCCCAGCAAATTGCGTCCCGAAGTCTCGAAAAATTCCATCACGGCCTTGTCTTCGAACGAAGGCGAATTTGCCACATCGATGACGACTTCGGCGCCGGAGAGCGCTTTCGCCAGCCCTTCGCCCGTGATGGTGTTGACGCCTGAATCAGGCGACGCCGCCAATACCTCGTGCCCTTTTTGTCGAAGCCTGTTCACGACTTTCGATCCGATCAACCCGGAGCCGCCAATAACTACTACTTTCATAATTTTTTTCTCCTTCAATTTTTTTGTCCCGCCAAACGCCGCCCGATCCGAGCGGATTATTTCTTGTTAGATTTGCCGACGAGAGCGGCAGCCGGGTTGAATCGATCAAAATGGCTGCCGCCTCGTGCTAAGCTCACGCCGCCGCAGTTTTTGCCGGAATGCGCTGGCTGACCCAGGCAAGAATGTCCGCCATCACGAGTTCTTTATCAATGTCGTTCAGCAGATCGTGATAGCCGCCTTCGTATAGCTTGAGCGTCTTGTCTTTGGAACCAACATTGTCGTAAAAGTACTGGCTGCCCGCAGGCCGTGTCGCCTTATCGTCGGTGCCGTGAATGATAAACACGGGAACGTTGAAGTTAGGCATATTTTTCCCCAGGCGTTCGGCCGCTTTCAGCAGCTCCGAGGAGGTCTGGGCGGGCTGTGATTCGTTTTTGATCAGCGGATCGTTGTTCATTGCTTCGACCACGGCCGGGTCACGCGAAAATATCTCATTTTTCAAAGAATATACGGGCAGATGAGGTATCAGGTGGCTGGCGCCCTCCAGAGCCAATTGGGCAAGATGCGGCAATCCCACATCGTATGCGAAACTTTCGCATACCAGTCCCGCGATCTCCTGCTGATGCTCGAAGACGTATGACGAAGCGATCACGCCGCCGGCACTATGGCCAAGCATATATACCGGCACGCCGGGATTTTCCGATCTGGATATATCAACCAGCTTGTCTACATCCTCTAACCAGTCCGAAAACTTCTCAACGTAAAATCGCTCGCCTTCCGACTTGCCTCTGCCGCGGTGGTCCAGAGCATAAGCGGCAAGACCCTGCGCTGCGAATTGCTCGGCCGGCCATCTCATGTAGCCGCTGTGCGAATTGAATCCGTGAACGAGTATCATGATGCCGCGGACCGTACCTTCCGGGAGCCACGTTCTCGTTGCTATCTTCAGGCCTCCTACACCTTCGAATGTTCCTTCGTTTTCCATTTTGTTCTCCTTGGTTTTAATTTGTGCTTTCAGATCTAGCTGTTTTTTTTCAAGTGTTTTCGCAAGACCGCGCCTGCGTGAACGAACAATCCCCCGACTTGCGGCAGATGTGCAAGCCCGTTAAGTAATCCGAAATCGTGGATCATCCCGTCATAGCGGGTGGCCAGCACCGGAACTCCCGCCGCGTCCAGCTTGCGGCCGTAAGCTTCGCCCTCGTCGCGCAGGATGTCGGATTCGGCGGTTATCACCAGCGCCGGGGGCAGCCCTTTTAATTGCTCAACGCTGGCTCGTAAAGGCGATGCATAAATTTCCCTGCGCTTTTCCACACTCGGGATATACATGTCATACATCCACTTCATCAGCGAGGCGGATAAAAAGCGTTTCTCGCCAAATTGCCGGTAGGATTTCGTTTCAAAATCCGCATCGACGATCGGCCACATCATGATCTGAAATTTGATCTCAGGGCCGCCTTTCTCTTTTGCCATCAGCGTCATCACCGCGGTCATATTCCCGCCGACGCTGTTGCCGACCACGGCCAGATCTTTTCCATCGACATTTATCTCGTCGCCGTTTTCCTCCACCCATTTGAGCGCCGCATAGATCTCGTTGATCTGCTGCGGATAGACCGCGTCCGGTGTCGGTGTGTAATTGACAAAAACCGCGGCCGCGCCCGATTCCACCACCAGATCGCGCACCATCCGGCGGTGCGTCGGGTAATCGCCCAGCACCCATCCGCCCCCGTGAATAAAAAGAAAGACCGGCAGTTTTTCCGTGACGCCCGCCGGCCGGACGAGATTTAATTTGATCTCAAAGCCATCGGCGCTGATCGTTTTTTCCGCTTCATCGATATCCGAATAATCGAATTCGACGGACATTTGCGCATCGAATAAAACTTTACGGGCCTCGACCGGGGTCAGCTTTTCCAGTTCCGGCGGGGCCGGCGAATTCAGCGCCTTTAAAAACTCTTTGGTCCCGGGTGAAAGCCGCGGGTCGTTCTCCGGCTGCAATGTTCTTGCTGTTTGTGTTCCAAAATTGTCGTTCATAATTTCTCTTTATCCTTTTTTAAAAATTCAAGCAAGCCCAGCAGGTCGTCTTTGCCAAAAAAAGCCGCGCCGCCGGCCTTTTCCGCCCACTGCCGGGTTCGCTTGTCGGTGTAATTCGAGACAAAAATTATCCTTGCCCCGGGGTCCGCATTTTTTATTAAAACCGCCGCCGTCAACCGTTAGCGGGCTTTCTATACACATCCATTACTACCCAGTCCGGACGCTCTGACCGGTAAAGTTCTATGGCTTCCGGACCGCCGTCGGATTCATAAATTTCCCCGGCGATCTCAGCCAACATGCTTTTCATCAAACGACGCATCCTGATATCGTTTTCAACCAATAAGATCTTCATTACGGAAATATTCTGGCAGGTAAAAACAGGCCTGCCATCGGCAGACTTGCGGGTTTTTTCTACGTAGAACTACTGATTTTTAGGACGGTTTTTTGGATATATGAGGTGTGAGTTTACGCCGATCCTGTTTCGTGTGTTTAGTGTGATTCGTGGCAAATTTCCGGACTCGTTACCATTGGAAATCAGATCTTAACCACGAATCACACTAAACGCACGAAAAATTTCGTACACTTACGGCAACAAATTTAATCTTGCTCGATCTCGGCCAAATGCTGAAGAGCATAGCGCATCAGCGAATGACTGCCGTGCAATCCGAGTTTTTGAGTGATGGTCGCGCGGTGAGACTCGACGGTTCGGGGGCTGACGAAGAGCATTTCGGCGATCTCTTTGGTGGTTTTATATTGCGCGATGAGACGCAGCACGCGGCGCTCGGCTTTTGTGAGGGATCCCAGATCGCCGTCGCCCGGCGCAGATCTCGATCTTATTAAATACGACGTCATGGCCGGGCTGATGAAGGACAAATTTTCCGAAACGGCGCGGATCGCGGCGACAATGTCCGTGACCGCGCTGTCTTTTAAGACATATCCGGCCGCCCCCAGATCTAAGGCTTTCCGCATAAAACTTTCTTCGCGATGGACGGTCAGAAAGATAACTTTCGCTTCGATATTTTCGTCGCGCAAAGCCTGCATTACTTCAAAACCGCTCATTTTGGGAAGATCGACGTCGAGAAGAATTATCGCCGGGCGCAGCGTGCGTGCGGCGGTGAGCGCCTCTTCGCCATCGCCTGCTTCGCCGACGATCTCCATCTCCCTGTTATTTTCGGCGGCGCTCTCGATGGTCTTGCGCAGTCCCTGCCGCACGATCGGATGATCGTCAGCGATCAGGATTTTGATCCGGTCACTCATAAAAAATAGCTTTCCACTAAAATTAAATAAGAGAAGAAGTTTACTATAAATTGCCACTAGCTTTAGCTAGTGGTTTTTCTGCGTTTTTTATCGTCGGCTTTAGCCAAATCTTAAATTCATTGGGCTAAAGCCTTGGCAATATTAGCTCCCTTGTCCACTAGCTAAAGCTAGTGGCAATTAAAAAGAAGATCTTGACCGGAATTTAGATGACAAAGCCACCTAAAATTTTAATCCTTTGGCCGTCCGGTCGGCAATATGATGGACACCTTAGTTCCCGCGCCTTTCGCCGATTCAATGATGGTCTGCCCGCCCAGCAGCTTCGCGCGCTCGCTCATTCCGATCAGCCCGAAACCGCCTTTCCTGCGGCTTCCTTTTACTTGATCCGGTTCAAAGCCTTCACCGTTGTCCTTGACGACGATCCTGACCCCTGCCCGTTCCTGTTTGACCGTCAATTCGATCGCGGTCGCCTTTGAATGTTTGACCACGTTATTCAAGCTTTCCTGCACGATACGATACACGCTGTTTTCGGATTGCTTTGAAAAAACGTTGTCGATGTCGGCGACATCTTTTGACAGTTTCAGATCGTTGATCTCCGCAATTCTTTCAGCCATGTCTTCGATGGCGCCCGTGAGCCCCAAACGGTCGAGATGAATGGGCCGCAGATCGTAGATGATCTCGTGTACCTCATCTATCGCTTCGGTGGAGGCTTCCGCGATCTCCTTTAATTGTTCCAGCGTCTCGTGTTGGTCGTATGGTTTTGACAAGCTGATCATCGCCCGGTTTTTTATGATAGCGAGACTTTGGCCCAGGCCGTCGTGCATTTCGGCAGCGATCCGGCCTCGCTCCAGTTCCTGCGAAGCTATCAATTGCCGCGAGAATTCTTCATGCTGCGCGGCTTTCAATTTCAATTGCCGGACGCGCAGATAATAAACGAACGCTATTAAGATAATTACAGTTAAGAATAAAAGCAGCAAAAACCACCATGTCCGGTAAAACGGCGGGTTAACTCTGACTTTCACGCTTGCGCCCTCTTCATTCCAGACGCCGTCGCGGTTTGCCGCGATGACCCGAAAAACGTATTCCCCGGGCGGCAGATACGAATAATAAGCCGTCCGCCGTGTTCCGACCTCGTTCCAGTCCGCGTCCAGATCTTCCAGCTTATATTTGAATTTCAATTGCTCCGAATTAACAAAACTAAGCGCCGTGTAATTTATTTCGAGATTGTTCTGGCCCGGCGCAAGCGTGATCTCGGACCGGTGGGCGATCGCCGGCTGCAGTTCATCGTTAGCGACCGAAACGCGGTCGATCAGCACTTCTTCGATCAAAACCGGCGGCGGTATTTTATTGATAGAGACGGTTTCAGGATCGATCACGGCGATGCCTTCGGCGGTGGGAAACCAGAGTCGTCCGTCCGCACTTTTGGTCGCGGCAGGCTGGCGTCCGCCGTTGCCTTCTACATTTAGTAACCCGTCTTTTTTGTTGTAAGAGATCGAATTGAGCGACTTTATTTTTCCGTCCGCAAAGTCGTTAAGTTCGCGGCGGCTGACGCGATAAATTCCCTGGTTCGAATTTATCCAGAGCCACCCGGGCGCTATCTTCGAGAATACAGAAAACGCCGTTGCTCGAAAGGCCGTCGCGCATCGTATAAACAGTGAACTTTCCGTCTTTCAGGCGTGTCAGTCCGCCATCGTAACTGCCGATCCATAAAACGCCATCCGCATCTTCGTAAAGGCTGCGAATAGAATTACTGGCCAGGCCGTCGGCAACAGTAAAAGATCTGAAAACTCCATTTTCAAATGAAGCCAGTCCGCCGCGCGTGCCGATCCAGAGTTTGCCGTCCCTGGCCGGGAGCAGCGCCACGACGTAATCATCGGGCAGCCCATCCCCGGTACGATAAATCATCGCCCGGCCTTCCGTATAACGGCCCAATCCGCGGCTAGTGCCGAACCACAAAGCACCGTCGCCGGTCTGTGTGATCACGGAAAATTCGGTCTCTTTCGGAAATCCCGCCTGCCCGGTAAATTCGACCGGTTTCGCGTTCTGCAGAAAATATAAATTGCCTATGGTGCCGAACCAAAAGCGGTCGCTCGAGTCTTCAAACAAGGATGTGACAAAAACCGATTCGTCACTGACCCAGGTCGTGAATTTTCCGTTTTGGTATTTAACTAAATTATTAGGCCAGATCCCCGCCCACACGCTGCCCTCTTTATCGCTGAAGATCGGATAAACATTATCTTCGCGCAATCCGTCTTTGCGAGAGAAGATCTTGATCACCTGTGTGGAGATCCGGCTCAAACCCTTCTCGGTTCCTACCCACAACCCGCCTTCGCGGTCGAAATTCAGATGGCCGCTCGAATTCGTCGAAATACCGTCAATGTCGATGACCGGCTTTAGGGCGTCGGCAGGCAATTCGTCGGCGACGGCCGCCGCCCGGTCTATCCGGTAAATTCCTTTGGTGTAGAGCGAAAGCCACAAATTTCCATCCGCGTCTTCCCTAAAGTGATTGACGGGCTGTTCCGGAAGGCGCACTTCCCGGAAGCGATCGTCTTTAAGCCGCAGCAGCGATTGCTTGCCGCCGAGCGTCTCAAAAAATCCTACCCAAAAACTTCCCTGGCTATCTTCATAAGCAACCTGATAATCTTTGCCGTGCAAAAAGCCCTTCAGGGAAAAAGTTTTAAGCTCCCCGTTCTTAAATAAATAAATATTATCGTTTCCGCGAAACCACAGGCCGCCGTCGCGGTCGGTCAGAATAAGCGGGCTGTCCGCCGGTAAATTATCGACGGTCAGCGGCACGAATTTTTCGTTTTGAAGCCGGTAGGGATGGTAGTTGATATTGACGATGACGGTGCCTGCCGGGTCATCAAAAAAGGGCGAACGCGGGCCGGGCGCAAGTTCGCCGGGTTTAGCGGCGACGGTAAAAACACCTTTTTCGTAATACAAGACCGAGCCGTCTTCCGCCTGAAACCACAATTTTCCGCTTTTATCCGCGTAGGCGGCGCTCAAACGATTGGTGGTGATCTGCGGGGTATTGCTCTTGTTAAATATCTTGAAGCGGTTTCCATCAAAACGGACCAAACCGTCATTTGTGGTGAACCACAAATATCCATCCGGTGTCTGCGTCGATCCGGTTACCGAGTTTTGCGGAAGGCCGTTGTCGGTGGTCCAGGTGTCGAGGCGATATTGCCCGCAAATATCCAGGGCCAAAACAAAAAATATCAGCGCCCTGAAAATATAGGATGACAGAGCAGACAGGGAGTCTGGAATATTGACCGCTAAACCCAACTGTTGACCTCAACAATTTCCGACGTTTTTTTATAAACTGCAAATGTATCATACCCTACACAGGGCCGGTCAAATTTTTGAGCGGTTTGGTGGTGTCCTGAATTTGAGTCGTCTGCAGTGTCAGCCGCGTTAGCGCCGCTCCCTTACGGTGGGCTACTGACGCGTCATTTTTTGAAATGAAAATCAGACGGCTGTTGTTTAATGCATTTAGTGTGCTTCGTGGTTAAGCTTTTAATTTCATTGCTCACACGCAAAGTAAGAGTTAACCACCAAGCACACTCTAAACGCACGAAGCCTGTTAGCTATTATCGCTGGCTATCGGTAATGAAGTTAACATCTTCGAGTTGCTCCCGGACGTTCAATAACTGTGACGGCGGATTAAATGAATAGCGCTTTGATGAGATCGAAACCACGTACGACCGCCCGGCCTGCACTTCGTCGAACTGATAATAGCCGAGCGAGCTCGTGAGTGCCGTGCGCGATATGCCGTTCCCATCCGTCAGTATTACGCTCATGTTGCTTATCCCGTTTCCGGAAGACGTCAAAACTCTCCCGCTGACGGAAACCTGCGCCGCCGTCGGGATAAGCGCAATTTTGAAAACTTCAAAGGCAAGATAATCCACGCTCTCTTGAAGCGGATAATCGACGTTCAGAATATGATTGTTCTGACAAGTTGTTCCATAGCTGAAATTAGACACAACTCCGGACTCCAGATGGAACTCGACCCAGAGATCTCCCTGGCCGAAAGCCGGGCCAAACGACTCAAAATTGTAAGTTTGCTTCAAGCCGGGATCATTGTCTCCGGGACACATGAACCACCGGAGCTTTTGCCGCTGGATAAAATTCGATGTCAGGTTAAAAATAAAGGCCCTTCGATCGCTATCTTTTAGTGTCAGATGATAGTCCTCAAATGATGCCCAGCTTTGCGGGTTATAGCCGCCGACAAGGTATGGCCCGGAGTGAATATCGCCGGCTACACGGAAAAATGTGACGGTTCGTCCTTGCGCGTCTGCCGCCGCGTGAAAGTCCTCGGCGTCTTTACCGTCTCCGGCGGTCTTGCTAAAGATCTTGGTCAGGGCGACATGCCCCTCGTTCAACCAAACGGCAAACTGATTTGCCTGGGCCTGGCTGATCAGATTTGAGCCGCCGATGACGTGACCGGTTTGCGCGTGAACCGGTAAAAAGATGAAAAACAAAGCCAGCACCGCAAGCGCCAGATTTGTAGTTTTCGTGATAATTTTAGAATTTCTCATAAGTTTTCCTCTGATCATTTCCGGTTACAGCTCAGGCGTAAAACGCCCCGCTTAAATGCTCGGCAGCGCGGCGCATATCTGCTCCGGCACCGAAAATGATCTCATTATCTTTCTTCTCTGAAAGAGTGGGACTAACGGAAGTTGGCGGTTAGTGGAAGTAACGCTTCTTTACCAATCGGAAACTTGAGTTAGAGAAATAAAAAACGAAAATCGCAAAAACGACCTGGATCAACCAAACTATCGTCCGGGCCTTTTTGCACAAGATAAAAACAACATATAGCAGTTTAACGGGGATTACAAGAAAACTGTCATTTGAGTATAAAGGGGAGAAATCCCGGTAACCTCAGAACGCAGTGACCGGGTTCTTATCCGATCAGCTAGATGCCGTTCATCTTCACTGCGCTCTTTTACCCGGTCACTGCGTCCTGAGGTTCTGACTTCGTAACTTGTGCTGTTTTTACCGGGTAGTTTCTAAGATAGGGTTATTTTTCAAAGTTTGATAAAATTAAAGAAACCATGTATGCGTTTCGATCCAGTTGCAAACTAAAAGCATCGCAGATAGCGTTTCCGGCAATTGTTGTTCTAACACTTTTCGTATCTCTGCCCGCACGCGCGCAGCAGGCAAGTCCTGATTCACCGGTGATCGTGCAGCCTGGCGCGCCGGGCCAGCCGACCAAAGTTTTGCCCGCCTCAACCCGGGCCACGTTACCGCCCCGCTCGCCAAAGGATGTGGAGTTCATGCAGGGCATGATCATGCACCACGCCCAGGCGGTGGAGATGACGGCGCTGATCGCTTCGCACACGGGCAACAAGGCCCTTTCGCTGCTCGGAGAACGCATCAGCAAATCACAGTCGGACGAGATGATGTTTATGACCAGGTGGATCGAGATGAGAGGTGAATCTACATCGATGTCCCACTCGAACATGTCTGACATGCCGAATATGCCGGGCATGGATATGTCGAGCCATCACGATCAAATGCTCATGCCGGGAATGCTTACCGCAAAACAGATGGATGCTTTGAAAAAAGCCAGGGGCGCGGAGTTCGATCATTTATTTTTGACCGGCATGATCCAGCATCACGGCGGCGCGCTGACGATGGTAAAGGATCTGTTTAATACTGCCGGCGCCGGGCAGGATGCCGAGGTGTTCAACTTTGCGACCGATGTCGACAGCGGCCAGCGCGCTGAGATCAGGATCATGGAAAATATGCTGAAAGAAAAACATTAGAGGAATAATGATGAATAAATTACAAATTGCCTTCCGTTTACTATTTGCTTCCTTTGTTTTGTGTGCTGCCTTCACGGCGACGATGGCACAGGAAAATCCTTTTGCTCCGGCGGCGCCGCCGCTGCCTGCCGGGATGACCGGATCAGATTCCAGTGACCCGCGCGCCAAGCTGGCGCCGGGAATATACGATGCCGGTGAAACGGCTTTCGGAATGAAACATCTCGTGCTTCTCAAAAAGCCTGACGCGTTTCAACTCGGCTCCGACAACCCGGACGATCCGAAGGTGCAGAAAACCCTGGGACTTCTCGGCATCGGCGACACGTCGAAAATGCCAAAACCGACCCAGATCGTTATTGCTCAACTCGCATTTGCAAACTCGGACCTTGCGTTCCAGGGCAAATACCTTTTTCAAGGAAACTTTTACGGCGTCAACATCTACGATATCTCCGACCCGGCGAAGGCGAAATTGTTGACCTCGGTGGTGTGTCCCGGCGGGCAGGGCGACCTATCGGTCTACAAAAACCTGATGTTCATGTCGGTGGAAATGCCGAATGGAAGGCTGGATTGCAGCGCCCAGGGTTTTCCGGCTGAGCCGGCCACCGAAGGACATAATGGTCCGGCACCGCAAAAAGATCGTTTCCGCGGCGTAAGGATCTTTGATATCAGCGACATTACCAAGCCGAAACAGGTCGGGGCAATGCAAACCTGCCGCGGATCTCATACGCATACCCTGGTGGTCGATCCCAAGGACAAGAACAATGTTTACATCTACGTTTCGGGAACGTCATTTGTCCGCCCGAACGAAGAGCTGGCCGGATGCTCAGGCGATACTCCTGACAAAGATCCGAACACCGCGCTCTTTCGCATCGACGTAATCAAGGTACCGCTGTCAGCGCCGCAAACCGCCGCGATCGTGTCCCGGCCCCGGGTGTTCATGGATTCCCGCACGGGCGTCATCAATGGTCTCAATAACGGCGGCAGTCATACGATGACCGGCGTGTCGAAACCGGAAGATACCGACCAGTGCCACGACATCACGGTGTACGCGGCGATCGGGCTGGCCGCAGGCGCGTGCTCAGGCAACGGAATTCTGTTGGACATCAAGGATCCGGTTAATCCCAAGCGGGTTGATGCGGTAAACGACCCCAACTATGCCTATTGGCACTCAGCCTCGTTTTCAAACGATGGGAAGAAAGTCGTCTTTACCGATGAGTGGGGCGGCGGGCTTGGCGCGCGCTGCCGGCCGAACGATCCTAACAAATGGGGCGCCGATGCGATCTTCCATCTGAAGGATAACAAGCTCAGCTTCGCCAGCTATTACAAGCTGCCTTCCGCTCAGGGCGACAGCGAAAACTGTGTCGCGCACAATGGTTCGCTCGTTCCAGTTCCCGGCCGTGACATCAAGGTCCAGGCCTGGTATCAGGGCGGCATTTCGGTCATGGACTTTACCGACGCCGATCACCCGATGGAGATCGCTTATTTCGATCGCGGGCCGATCGACCCCAAAATGCTGGTACTCGGCGGCGACTGGTCAGCCTATTGGTACAACGGCAACGTTTATGCTTCGGAGATCGCGCGCGGGCTGGATGTTTTTGAGCTGACGCCGAGTAAGTTCCTGACGCAGAACGAGATCGACGCCGCTAAATCGGTTTGGGTGGCCGAGCTCAACGTGCAGAATCAGGAGAAGATCGAGTGGCCGCGCAAGCTGGTGGTGGCAAAAGCTTACCTCGATCAGCTCGAGCGCTCTCAAGGGCTGTCCAGTGACCGGATCGGAGCTTTGCGTGATGCCATTCAAAAAGCCGAAAGTTCGAAGAAATCCGGAGACTTGAAAAAGTTGGCGCCCAGCGCTAAAGAAGCGAAAAACGCGGCGGACGCAGCACGGGTGCAAGCCCTGGCTGAGGTCCTGAAAAACCCGGCGCTTTAATTCTCTTCCGGTAACGGTCAGAGCGGGGATCCATGATCAGTTTGGTCGTGGATCCCCGTTTTTTTTGACCGCAGATCTTTCACAGTTTCTACTCCGGTCGCCGGAGTAAAGGTCTCTCTATCAATCCTTATCAGCACTTTCACGCCCCGCTATTTCAACCGGGAGACAATCATGCGGCTGCTTGTTATCGTCTGTCTTAATGACACTGATACTGCCGTCTATTTCCAAAACCGCATAAGCCACTTCCGCTATTCGAATAATGCCCTGCTTGCGGATTGCCGCCAGCAGATCGCTGCGCGTAATTTTTTGCTGCTCCATCATCTCATCATTTATCTTGCCTTGCTCGACCAACAATACCGGCTGTCCTTCCAAAACATCTCGCGCATTTCTGCTGCGGGCGGCTACGAAATTAAAGGCCCCGCTCAGAAAGATCAGCGTCACAGCGCCCGCTGTCGCGCCAAGTATTGAATTATCATTTCCGATCATCGCGTTTTGCACGACATTAGAGATCAGTAAAATGATAAGAAAATCAAAGAGCGTGGCCTGCGCCATATCGCGCTTGTTAGCTATCCGAAAAATAACCAGCAGGATCAGATAAACTAAAAACGGACGCACGATCTTCTCTACCCAGGTAAGTTCCGGCCACAGCATGACATTCCAGGGAATATCGGACCATGAAATATATAAAATTGTACTTAGCATGCGCATATTTTACTCGATTATTGCGCGAATAGACCGCCGGCAAAGCCTTTGTCATAAATGACGTAAAGCCCGGGGTCGACGCTCGCCTGCGCCGGCGTGTCATTTTCCTCTTGACGTAACTAAAAAGTTACGTTATTATTCAGTTACACATTTGGAGGTGAAAAAAATTATGCAATTGGAAGATATGATTTTAGATCTCGAACAGCACATCGATGTGCAGGGTTCGATAGGCGATGTTTTTAAGAGCGTGGTGAATCGTCTGGGCAAGGGAAACACAGGCCCCGATGGATCGTCGATGCAGATGGAACTGGAAGAATTTGCGGGCGGGCGCTGGTTTCGCGACCGGGGCGAGGGCATCCAGCACCTTTGGGGCCACGTTCAGGTTATCAAACCGCCGACGCTGCTCGAACTAAGCGGCCCGATGTTTATGTCCTACCCGGCGCTCAATCACCTGGAAGTAAAGCTGGCGGAGACCGATGGTGTAACACGCGTGACCTTGCGGCACCGCTCGATCGGGATGATCGATCCGCAGCATCGCGAAGGTTTGAGCCAGGGGTGGACCGCATTGCTGAACGCGATCCAGGGAGATTTCTCAAAGGCTTCAGGTTCGCCCGTTTAAGAATTCATGGCAGACGATCTCGATCAAGTTTGGAAGGCCCTGTCCGATCCGACCCGCCGCACGATCCTTGACCTGCTGCGGCGGGGGCCTAAAACGACGACTGAGATAGTCGAGGCTTTTCCGGACATGACCCGCCACGCCGTGATGAAGCATATCGACGCGCTCCGCATGGCCGGACTGATCGGCACCCGTGAAGAGGGCCGGCGGCGGATCAATTCTCTCAACGCAGTGCCTATCCGGCAGATATACGAACGATGGATGGGCCCGTTTTCCGAGCTTTGGTCGAGCACGCTGCTTCGAATTAAGGACGACGTAGAAACAAGTAAAAAAATCAGGAGTAAATAAAAATGCAAGCAGAAACAAGACAGACGAGGATCGCCGATTCGATCCTGATGGAGATGGATCAGGAAGCCGAGATCACAAAAAGGCTTTTAGACATTATCCCCGAGGATAAATTAAGCTGGCGTCCGCACCCGAAAGCTAAATCGCTGGGCGAGCTGGCGATGCACATCGCCACTTTGCAGCGCGGCGTCGCGGAACTCGGCCAGCCCGATACGGCTGAGGTGCCGGAATTTGCGCCCGACCCGGAAGCCGCAAACCGCGCCGAGATACTGGCGACTTTTGCGGAAAGTCTCAAACGGGCGAAAGACATTGTCGCCGCTACTGACGACGCGCGCGTGATGGCGGAATGGAAGCTTACCAAAGACGGCAATACCATTCTGGCAATGCCGCGGATCGCCCTTTGGCGTTCGATCCTGCTCAATCATAATTATCATCATCGCGGGCAGCTCTCGACCTACCTGCGCACGCTGGACGTTCCGCTCCCGTCGATCTATGGCCCCAGCGCCGACGTCAATCCGTTCTAATGAAGCCGCAAATGGAGCGCGGGCATCCTGCCCGCAAGAACGCTCGCGTTCGAATGTTGTTTTTGTGTGTTTAGTGTATTTCGTGGTTAAACTCTTACGTTGAATAAGTATAAAAAACTAAGACTTAACCACAAAGCACACTAAACACACGAAACAAGAACCGCCAATTTTTCATCTTAAGATCATTCTTTCAATTGCCACTAGCTTTAGCTAGTGGATAAGTTAAGAGAAAAAAGATCGGGGCTTTAGCCCAACTATAATTCGGCTAAAGCCGGTGACAAATTACTTGCATATTATCCACTAGCTAAAGCTAGTGGCAATTTATCAAACGAAAATTAACCACTAATCACACTAACTCCCGCCAACTATCCAAATCCTTTATCGGAACAAACGCCAAATTGCCTTACCATTTAATGTTCGCCGCCCTTTAGAAGATGCGGCGGCCTGTTCTTTGAAACCCAGATCTCCCAAAAGAGCGTTAGTTTCACTTTTACGAAAAATACGAAAAAGTGGAACACCAAATCACGGTGATCTCACAAAAGAGAGGCTGAATCAGCCAAATTCACTTAACAACCGACGATCACCCCGTTTCCGCGCATTGTACCGGAAGTCTTTTACGATCAATAGTTGTTCCATCAAAGTGTTCCAAAAGTGTTCCAGGTGTTCCACTTTCACACCCGGAGAGTGGAACGGAACACCACCGCAGTTGGATTATGGCAGCGCCCTTGACCGGACCGGCCCTTCTTAATAAACTTACCTATCCGATAAATACCAGGCTTTTCAATGTTAACGGATAAAGTACGTTTTTTTCGGCATCAGCGAGGTTCGAATTTGAGTTCAAACTCCGACAAAGCTATTAATATTACGGTGACCGTTAAGAACGGGTCGGTGATATTTCCCGATGACTTCGATCACAAGGTCCTGAAAAAGGATTTTCAAACCGAAATAGTTCTCGATGAAACTCATTTTGCCGACAAGGATTTCTTTCACTCGCTCTCCAAACAAAAGATCATCGAGCTTTTACCCTCAGATTCCAGGCTGCTGGTAAACATAACCTTGAAAGAACAGGTCGCGGAAGATCCGGCAAAATTCGTTATACAAGGTGAAGGGCCGAAAGTTACTGATGGAGGCTTCATCGAAATATTTTTGCGCCAGCCGCAGGGGCTGAAACTTCGCAGCAAGAAAAAAGCCCTGCTTCTGCCCTGCCGGGTCGATATCCCCGCCCTGCCTGAGCAGCCGGCCGCCAGCCTGAACCATGCTTATACCCTGATCTCTGAGATCTTTGAGCCCTGGCGCATTTCGCATACCTCTAATGTTTTCTTTAAGATCTATGCACAGGATAAAGTGAGCGGCGATTGGATAGTTCTGGACACGCTGCGCAAAGAAGCGGAAGGTAAGGAAATAATGCGGACACGAAAAATCCCGCCTCCCGAAGATCTTTTTGACGATCAGCCCGTTTAACTTTTGGCGGCTTTGCCTGTAAAGCAGATACGGCACGAATGTCACAAATAACACGAATAGAGAATGTTTTAATTCGTGTTATTTGTGACATTCGTGGCGAATAAAGAATGATAAAAATCGACTTTATAGGCAAAGCTAATTTTGGCGTTATTTTGGCTGTTGCAATTTTCGCATAGATTCGAGTTTTTCATATACCGGCGCCAGCATCTCGCCGGCCTTCATCACAGCTTCGTTCGCCTCGTTCTTTTTTCCTTCACTATCCGAAACAAATTGCGTTCGCGGATTTTTCGCATCGAATTTTGCCGCCATATTCATTTTTTCAATATCCCGGTCCGAATACGCCGCCCCGAAATGATCGAGGATGGTGGAGGTGACCGCTTCGGGCAGCTGATCGTAGTTCACCAGTAATGCGTTGTGCGGATCTTTATCCAGCTGGCTGAGCGCGCTTTCGCAAAATTGTTCTACGACCCGGGCGCAATATTCTTCGCGCGGCATTTGCGCGCTTTCAAAAACATCCAAACCGGGCAAAAGATGGCCGAGTGCGCCGGGCACCATCTGGGCGCCGCTTTGCCGCATATGCGAAACGATCACTTCCACCGGCTCACGATAAAGAAATATCCAGGGAACATTAGGAAAAGCCCGGTGGATCAATTCGAGGTAAAGAGTGTGCCAGCTATCGAATTTGATAAAATAATGCGTCTCATCGGAAGATCTTTTGCTGCCCAGAGCCCCGATAATTCCCCGCAGCCAGCCGATGCGCGTTTCATCGCTTATCGAAGAGTCAACGGTATTGGCGCGCAAGAGAGTGTCGATCGGCGACGCCTCTGAAATGACGATATTGCGCGAGAGCGAGGCCAGCATTTGCGAGATCAGCGTGGAACCGCAGCGCGACATATGAAAGACAAAGCCGGTGGGCTCTAGTCCCGGCCGCATAATGTTTAGCTCCGCCAATTCGTCAGCCGGTGTCTGGTATTGAAATAACAGGCTGAACGGATCGTGCATCCTGTGTTGGATGGTCATATCAAAAAAAGGATGAACGAACCGGTCCTTTTGCATATAACACCAATCGACATACGGACGGTGGTCTTGCCAAAACACGCGGATCGGCATCCATTCTTCAAAGTTGACCGGCAGGTGTCTTACATCCATCGTTCTATCCATTGCTGCTGATTTCTGCGCATTGCGGATTCTACTTCTAAAGTGCCGAAGACAAAACCATTAGCAGCCCCGAGCTCGACGGTTGCCGCGATAAACTTCTTTTTGTCATCGATCCCCTGCAGTTGTTCCTGCAGCGAAATATCGCTCAAAACACACCTGAGAAATCGTTCAAAATTTTCCCCGTTATTATTTTGCCCGCTATTATCTTGGTTGTTATTTTGTTGCATATCTGAATAATAAAGGCCGGCTGGGCGCGGCGTCCGCGGCAAATGGCGCGATCTGTAGATTTAAAAGATACGGCCCGTCCTCTGTTTCGTTAGGGACATAGATCATTTCCGTCACCGTGCGATGTATCCGGCTTTCTTTGTCCGTTTCCTGGCTTTTCTCACGTATATTCCAGAAGACGCGGTGCGCGGAAAGCAGGCCTTCGTCAAACGCCCGGTCGATCGAAGGCAGGTCTACCAGCAAATGCTCAAAACCGAGTTCGGCCACGTACGCTATAGCCTCAAGCGAAAAAAACGGGGCCGGTTCTTTCATATAATCACGCGTCTTTTTGCTATCGTCGTTTGGCAGCGTACGAACGATCAGCGCCGCGTGCCCAGCGCTGCCCGGAGGCGGCCCTTTAAGCGCGTTCTCCAACCCGGCGCGCGTTATCAACCTGTCGTCCGGGCCTTTCTCCGGCGCATATGTATCGGTCGTCTCGGCTGCGCTTTCCGGTTCTACGCTTATTAAAATCGCGGGCACGAATGCGTCTTTTAGCGACCCAAGTATGGTTATTCTTTCTTTTGTGATGTGCCCGATCGATTCAGTGTGCGTGCCGTTGCAATGCGGGATAAAAGTGTACTGTTCAAAATTGCAGCTTCCGCCTTGGCGGGTATCGCCCACCAATGAACCCGCTTCGCACGGCTTTGACACTGCCCGTTCCGCGCCGTAAGCGCTGGGCTGCGGGCCGTTGAAATTTAACGGAATGGCGAGGTCAATGGGGTTGGAAAGATCTATATTCTTAGTTACCCCATTAATTTCGATAGAAATTATCATCAATATAATTCAGCAAAAAATTAAATTGCCACTAGCTTTAGCTAGTGGGTAAAGAAGAAAAGCTAGACTTTAGCTAAATTTAACTACTAGCTAAATTTATTTGAACGCTACAAACTATTTGTCCGCCCGCCGTCGACCGGAAGATTGATGCCGTTGATATAAGAGGCCGCCGGGCTGGCCAGAAAAGCTATGGCGTTGGCAATTTCCGCTGCCGTGCCAAACCGCGCCGCCGGAATTTCGCGCTGCATCCCGGCTTCCATTTCTTCGATAGTGACGCCCGCTTTCCTGGCTTTTGTTTCGATGATCGATTGCAGCCGCCCGGTCATCGTCGAACCCGGCAGGACATTATTGACCGTGATGCCAAATTCGCCCAGCTCACCCGCCAGAGTTTTTGCCCAGCTCGCCACCGCGCCACGGATCGTATTGGAAACACCCAGGCCCGGTATCGGCTGTTTGACCGAAGTCGAAATGACATTGATTATCCGCCCGTATTTCTCAGCCTTCATGCCGGGAACGAGCGCCTGTGCCAAAATTTGATTGCAGACGAGGTGGCTCTTAAAAGCCCTGATAAATTCTTCTGCGTCGGCGTCGATCGCCTTTCCCGCCGGCGGCCCGCCCGTGTTATTTACCAAAATATGAACCGGCGCCGGATCGTCCGCCAGATATTTTTCGATGCTTTTTTTTACATCATCCGGCTGGCTAAAATCCGCCGCGATATAACTGTGCTTTTGCCCAGCGCTGGTGTCTAATTCATCCAGCACCAGTTTCAGCGTGTCTTCGTTTCGCGCCACCAGCACGACATTTGCGCCCAGCGCCGCCATCTCGACCGCCGCCGCTTTGCCGATCCCCTGCGTGCTGCCGCAAACAAAGGCTTTTTTGCCAGCCAAATTTATGTTCATGAGGTTATTTTGAATAATAAATCTATCTAAAGCAAATGCCTGTTTTTTTGTCGCTGAAAATGACAAATATAATAGCGTAGAGTGTAACCCCTGCATACAATGCCCAATGCAAAAAAATCCCCGTCCCGAAAAAGGGACGCACCTTAAATGGATCTTCGACACCTTCAGCGTCGAAATATTTACTATCAGAACGCAGGGTTGCGTTCGCTGCGCTCACTTAACCCTACGCTATTATATTTGTCACCGTTGGCGACATTTAAACCAGTCCTCTGATCTTTCCCATCACCTCGTCCAGATCCAACTCGCTCACATTCTCAACCCTGGCGCATATTTCCATCAACAATTTATCCTGGGCGTTGCCTTTCGCTTTTGCGACAGAGTAAGGCAGATCTTCGCGAAAAGTGACCATCGAATATTTGGAAAAATAATCGGGATAGCTTTGCTCAAGCTTGGTTTCGAGCTCGCGTTTGCGCTGGAAGACGGGATCGGCGGTGGCATCGCGCATCTCGTAAAAATTTTCTTCGGCCATCTCGGCAATGGCATCGGTATTTATTTTGCGGGCTTGTTGATATTCTTCAAAGACCGTATTCCAATCGGTGCCGTGTTTTTCGATAAGCGCATCAAGCACGCGGCAATCTTCAAAAGCGCAATTCATTCCCTGCCCGTAAAACGGCACCATCGCGTGGGCTGAATCGCCGAGCAAAAGGGCCTTGCCCCCGATATGCCACGGATAGCATTTGACCGTACCTAGCAAACCGACGGGATTTTCCGCAAAATCTTCTGCGAGCGTGGGCATCAACGGAACGGCATCGGGAAACTGCGTTTGGAAGAAGTCAAGAATGGCGGCGGTGTCAGCGATCTGAACAAAACTGGGATCGACGGCGGAAACAGGGGCGGTGTGGAGCGTGTTATCATCGCCTCCGGAGACACGCTCCACGCTGCCCCTGTTTCCGCCTTTATCCAAAAAAAGCGTACAGGTAAAACTGCCGTCAAAATTCGGCAGCGCGATCATCATAAATTTGTGCCGCGGCCAGATATGCAGAGCATTTTTTTCTAACAAAAATCCGCCGTCCGGCGCGGGCGGTATGTGCAGCTCTTTATACCCGTGTTCGAGAAAAACCTGCGAAAGCTGAAAATCCGCGGTCTCGCGCTCCATCGCTTCGCGCACCGCCGAACCCGCGCCGTCCGTCGCGATCAGCGTATCGCCTTTAATTACTTTCCCCGAAGCTAACTTTGCCTCGCCCAAGTCGCTGTCAAAACCCGTGCAGCGGTCGTTAAAAAAGAATTTTACGTTTTCGTATTTTTCCGCTTCGTTTATCAGCGCGATGTTGAGGCCCGCGCGCGAAACGGAATTAATATATTCGCCCTGCCTGCCGCTGTAAGGCAGCAGTTTCTGTTCGCCGCTTGTGGAATGGATCATTCGCCCCAGCATCGGCACGGCCTCGCTGAGCATATAGCTGTCCATTCCCACTTCGCGCAGGGCGGCGATGCCGCGGTCAGACAGAGCGAGGTTTATCGACCGCCCCGCCGCCACTTCCGCCGTACGCATATCGCCGCGCGCTTCGTACACTTCGACCGCAATTCCGCGTTTCGCGAGGTAGATCGCCAACAGCGAACCCGCCAATCCGGCCCCGATGATAATGACTCGCTCTCTGGTCATAGTGATCGCGTTTCGTGTATTTCGTGGATGCGTATGTTCATAATGTTTTTAGTGGAAATGCTTCAAAAACATTATATAAACAAGATCCTAATTTGCGTAGTATCCTGAGCGGGTACGGACCTTTAGCGCGGGCTGGGCAGGCACCTCGACCCTGATCGTGCGCCATTCCCCCGAGCGATCCTGGTTTTTAGGAGTATAGCCGATGGAATACACCCGGCCGAGGTCTTGCAGCACTTGCTTGTAAACTCCATTCAGATCTTCCAGTTTGCGCGCGTAATAATAAAACCCGCCACTTTCGTCGGCCAGGAAATGCAGAGTCTTTCGCGCCTGCTTATAAGCATTTGTCTGGGCCGGGCGCTCCGGTTCAGTGTCGAGATATATCGGAACGATCGCGGCGTCGCTGCGTAAGACCGAATCCATCAGCTCCGAAAAACTCGCTTGCGAAGCGTTGCCGAATTCGCTCAGCAGCGCATTGTCCACGCCGTCCGTCATCAATACGACCGCGCGGCGCCGGCCCGGGGTTTTTGGCGGAAACATATCGTCCAGAGTAAATTTCAACGCGTCCCAGATGCGCGAAGCCCCGTTGTCCTTGATATTTTCCGTGCTCGCCAGCAGCTCCTGCTTGTTCGAAGAAAATCCCGAAACGATCTTGTTCTCAAAGGCAAAAGTGACGATGGCGATGCGGTCGACCGGGCGCGCGGCCTCGATAAACTTCCGCGTGCTGCGGCGGATGAGCTTTACTTTTTCCGCTGTCGAACCGGAAAGGTCGAGCAGCAAAACGAGGTCGAAGGGCGATTCGGTTTTGCTAAAAAAAGTCGCTTCCTGCTCCACGCCGTCTTCCAGCACGTGAAAGTCTTTTTGCCCCAGCACATCGACCGGGGCTTTGCGGTCTTCGTTATAGACGTTGGCGTCGATATTGACCACCGTGCTGTCGATCTTGATCACTTCGTCGTCAGTTTTATCGCTGCCGGTTTTATCTCCCCCGGTCTTATCGCCGCCGCTCACCGCCGTGGTGGCAGCGGGCCGCCTGGCCAGCAGATCGCGAAATTGTATACCGAGCCCCGCATCTGCGAAAAAGCGTTCCGATCTGAGCAGCGGCATTCCCATTTTGCGCTCCAGATTTCTGATATAGTCGCGCAACGGTTCCATTCCATAGACACCGCGCCGCTCATCTACCTGAGCCTCGTTTTCGATCGGCAAAAGATAAAGAAAACCGTCCCGCTCGACCGCCTGCGTCCCAAACCACTGCTTGTACCCGGCGCGCACTCTTACGTTGTCGATATAAGATGCGAGCAGCAGATCGCGTTTTAGCTCGCCTTTTTCGGCCGCTTTGACCACTAAAGGCAAAAGGGCGCGCTGCAATTCGGCTGACGTGTTGTTTTTGAGAAGAAAGAGAAAACCGCCGGTTCCCTGCTCACCGGCCAGGCTGTTCGTGATCCAGCCGTGCGTTTTCAGCAGCGAGCAGAGTTTGTCGTCGACCAGTATGACCGCCGGTTTAACGTCCGGGACTTTCGGTTTGGCCAGCTGCGGCGGGGCTTCCTTTGGTGAGACGGAAACACCGAGCGCGAGAATTTCCTGTTCCAGCTGTTTGTTAAAAAAACTTTTGGCCGTGCCGTCAAGACCCGCGCTGAGGCTTTTGATATCTTCGGCGCCCAAACAGATCTGCGGCGAAACGGCCTGCTGCGCATGTACAGCCGTAAAGAAAAACAGAAACAGGGCCGGGACGGCCGTCATCCGGCCGAAAGCTCTGGTTCTGAAAAAAGCTCGTAAAAACATAGGTCCTGGCGCCTAAATAAGATGCCGCAGGGCTGGCGCGCGTTGGAATTTATCACCCGCAACGCATTTTATCGCCCATTTTTCCTGCTTTTTCTGCCTGCCGGTGAATAAACGAATTTTATCAATATTTCTACTTTATTTCTTTAAGGAAAAGGAGTATATTGACTGAACAATTTGTCGCCGAAGCTGTCGCCGCAGTGAGCGCCAGCGCGGGGGAACCAAAAGTTTTCGCCATCAGCAGCGAAAACAAGGGGCGCATCGAGGGAACGAAAGTTTCCAACGTAGGACACTTCCTGAAACGTCCGAGCCCGTCAGCTAACCTCGTAGGCTATGACAGGAAGGACAAACATCCATCAGCTTTTAAAGCCGGGACGTTTTCGTTCTCGGCTTTTCTCTTCGATGGACTAAACGCCGCTCTCGTGAGCTGAATGAGGGCCGGGCAAAAAATCAAAGCCGAAGCTCATGGCTGTCTAAAAAACGAAAGAGCTGATTTTCATTCTATTCCTTATGGGAAACAGTCGATGCTGTTTCCCTTTTTTTTTCGGAGCGCCGAATTTATTCGGCATTATTTTGCGGACTAAAGTCCGCGCTCCAACTCACTCTTTAATATTTCCGCAAATTTAAATACATCCGCAAAACTGTTATAAAGCGGTGCGGGAGCGACGCGGATGACGTCGGGTTCGCGCCAATCGGCCAGCACGCCGCCTTCGGAGATCTTTTGGTAGAGCGTTTTGTCCGCATCTTTGACGCGGATGGAAAGCTGGCAGCCGCGCTGCGCCGGATCGCGCGGGGTGATAACGGAAATGCGTTCATCCCCGATTTCATCCAGCAGATATTCTAGGTAACCGGTAAGCTTTCGCGATTTTTCGACCAGCGCCGGCATTCCCGCTTCGGCAAACACTTCGAGCGAGGCGCGCAACGCCGCCATCTGCAGGATCGGCGGGTTGGAAATTTGCCAGCCTTCGGCGCCCGCCATCGGCTTGAAATTCGGCCCCATCAAAAAACGCGTTTCTTTATCGTGCCCCCACCAGCCGGCAAAGCGCGGCAGATCGAAATCTTTCGCGTGGCGCTCGTGCACAAAAGCCCCGGCGACGGCGCCCGGCCCGGCGTTTAGATATTTGTAAGAGCACCAGGCGGCAAAATCCACGTCCCAGTCATGCATTTTGAGTTCCAGATTTCCCGCCGCATGGGCCAGGTCAAATCCGACGATCGCGCCGACTTTGTGCCCGGCCTCGGCGATCCGCTGCATCTCAAAAGCCTGCCCGGTGTAATAATTCACACCGCCCAGCAAAATAAGCGCGATCGAATCGCCTTCTTTTTCGATAGTTTGCAGAATATCTTCGGTGCGCAGTGTCGCTTCGCCTTCGCGCGGCGTGAGCTCGATCAGCAGGCTCTCGTCAGCCGGTGCGTTCATTGTATGAAATTTTATCTGCGATGCCACCGCATATTGATCGGACGGGAAAGCGCCGCGTTCGATAACGATCTTGCGCCGCGTTTCCGTGGGGCGGTAAAAAGAAACGAGCAGCAGATGCAGGTTCACCGTCAATGAATTCATTACCACGGTCTCGACGGGCAAGGCGCCGATCACGGCGGCCATCTGCTCGGTCAAAAATTCGTGATAAGGCAGCCACGGTGTTTTTGCTTCGAGGTGGGCCTTTACACCCAATTCTTCCCAATCCTTCAATTCCTGCTCGACATAGCCGCGCGCGGTTTTAGGCTGCAGGCCGAGCGAGTTTCCGGTGAAGTAAACATACTCTTCACCGTTTTGCTGCCGCGGCAGGTAAAACTTGTCGCGAAAATGTCTAAGAGGATCGGCCGCGTCCATTTCGGCGGCAAAGGCTTCGTCGTTTTTGTATTGGCGTTCCGGACTTATCATCGAAAACTAATTTAACAGAATTTCGCTTTTAACAGAATTTCCCGGGGGGCAAAAATTTCTTGAAACAATAATTTCGCTGCCGCGTTAAACCATTTAAGCATTAGTTGGGGAATATGATGCCCGGAAAGAACGCTTCAAGGTTCTTTGGTCCGGATGCGAACCCCGGCTGACGCAAGAACCCTGCCTTTTTTTGACGTTCTTTTCCGCGTTACAAAATGAAGACTTTGTCTTCACTGATTCTAACTAATAGGAGAAAACGTCATGATAAAAAAGATCATTCAAATTTGTTCACTACTGGTTTTATTCACCACATTTTCCGTCATTTCCGCCGCTTCTGCCAATGCCCAGGTCAACAATCAGATCGATGCCAAAATACCGTTCGCGTTCACCTTTGGGGAAAACAGCTATCCCGCGGGCGACTATGTGATAAAAATGCAGAAAACCGGCGATGCGGTAGTTAATTTGCTGCTGGAAGATAAGCAAGGCGTGCAGCTGGATAGAGTTATGGCCACCGAAAACGGCCGCACATCGGCAAACGATCCGGCGCTGGAATTCGATCTGCAAAGCGAACAGCGCAGCCTCACCAGGCTGGCTTTTTCAGACCGTGGTTATTCGCTCTATAAGAGCAATAGCGGCCGCCAAAACCTGTCTAAAAATAAGGCTTCTAAGGTAACGGAACGATCTGTTTTGTAGAGTTAAAGGACTTTGCCTAAACCGTTCTTAGCCACTAATTACACAAATAACACGAATTAAGAAATTCTTTATTCGTGTTATTTGTGACATTAGTGGCCGTTTCCGTGACTTTATAGGCAAGACTATTTAAAACACCTGGGACGCTGATCTTCATTTAGCGGCGATTGAGCTTCATTCAAAACTTCCTTTATTTAAATTAAGCCAGTTCAGCGCCGTGCCGTGCAGCAGCATTTCCTTTATCGTTTCATCGTAGGGCATAGACTCGATCAGGCTGCCCGGCACAGCTTCGCCCAGCGGAAACGGGTAATCGGAACCAAGCGCGACCTGATCGGCCCCGACCAGGTTGAGTAAATAATCCAGCTTGGCGGCTTCATGGACCAGCGAATCGAAATAGATCTTTCCCAGATATTTTTTGGGGCTATGCGGATTATCCACGGCGCAAAGGTCGGGACGAACATTAAAACCGTGCTCGATGCGTCCGAGTGTCGCCGGAAATGCGCCCCCGCCGTGCGCAAAAGCGATCCGCAGCGTGGGAAGTTTTTCCAGCACGCCCGAAAATATCAATGAGCAGATCGCGCGCGAAACTTCCGCCGGCATTCCGACCAGCCAGGGCAGCCAATATTTTTTCATATCGGTTTCGCCCATCATGTCCCACGGGTGCACAAAGATCGCCATTCCGCTTTCGGCGCAAGCCGCAAAAAATTCGAAGTATCTGGATTCGCCCAGGTTAAGTTGATTAATGTTAGTGCCGATCTGTACTCCGGCCAGGCCGATCCGTTTGCAGCGTTCAAGCTCCGTTATGGCGAGCGCCGGGTCCTGCAGCGGCACGGTCCCGAGGCCTATGAATCTCTTCGGGTAATCGTTCGCGATCGAGGCGATATGATCGTTCAAAAACTTTGCCAGCTCCAATCCGTCCTGCGGTTTTGTCCAATAGCTGAACATCACCGGCACGGTCGAAAGCACCTGTACGTTTACGCCCGTTTGATCGATCTCCGTTATTCGTTTATTTGGGTCCCAGCAATTGTCTTCGATCTCGCGGAAAAAAAATCCGTCATCCTTGATCATCCGCGCGGCGCAGGCCGTGTGATGATCGAGCTGGATAAACCCCCCGTAACCGAACTTCTCTTTCCAATTCGGAATCTCTTTGGGCAGGATGTGCGTGTGAATGTCGATCTTTAGCATATTTTATTCAGTATTTTTTCCTATACGCCCGGTAGAGCCGGAAAAAACCTTTTCACTTTTAAACACCCGAAACAAATAATAATACGACGGAAACAGTAGCAACGCTCCCCCGATAAGCGCGCCCAGCAGCAATTGCAAAGAAATAGCCGGCGCGGCTGCCGAAGCGATAGTAATATCCGGCACGACCAGATAAGGAAATTGCGAAAAAGCCCAGCCCAGCAGGATCAGCGCCGCCTGTGCGGCCGCGCAAATTCTCGCCCATTTGTATTTTCGCGTCCACAGAGTATAAAAAGCGCCCAGCGCAAAAATTGCCGTCAGAATATGCAGCATGGCCGCCCACCATGTTTGGCTGATGCCGGCGCGCACGACCGGCGCCCCCGTTCCCGCCAGCAGAAAAACAACCAGCGCCATGATGCCGACTGCGACTCCGGAGAGCAGCGCCCGCAAACGGAAATCTTCCTGCAGCCCGCGGTCTTCCGTTTCCAAAGTTAAATACACCGCCGCCAAAAACGCAAATAACACGATCGCAAACACTCCCACGGCAAAAGGAAACACGTCCAGCCAGGCATTAAAAAATCCCGATGTGACAATTCCCTTTTCGACGCGGATCGTGCCCGAAGCTATCGCGCCCAGCGTGACGCCCAGAAGCACCGGGGTAATAATGCTCGCCATCGAAAAAACCAGGCTCCAGCGCCGCTGCACCCGGTCGTGTTTTGAATCGTAGCTGCGAAATACGAACGCCGTTCCGCGCAGGACGATGCCGATCAATAAAAGTGTCAGCGGAATATGCAGCGCGATCGAAATGGCGGAAAACGCCGCCGGGAATGCGCTAAAAAGAACCACTATCACCAGTATCAGCCAGACGTGATTGGCTTCCCAAACAGGGCCGATAGCTTTGGCGATCAATTCACGCTGCGCTGCGGCTCGCGGGCCGAAAGCAAAGATGTCCCAAACCCCGCCGCCGTAATCGGCGCCGCCCAGCAAAGCGTAAAAAATAAGCGCGGCGATCATCGACCCGGCGATGATCGTTTCAAGCGGCATCCGTCGCCTCCGTTTCCGCCCCGGCAGCGGGACTTGCCGCAACCTGCCGCAGCAAAAGCCAGGCGGTAATTACCGCGAGGAAAATGTATAGGAACGTAAAGGTTAAAAATGGAATTATCAAATGCGGCATCGGCGTGACGGCATCTGCCGTCCGCATCACGTTATAGATTACCCATGGCTGGCGGCCGACCTCCGTCACCGTCCAACCGGTTTCGGTCGCGATAAACCCCAGCGGCGCGGCGATCACCAGCGCGCGCAAAAACCATTTCGAATCAAACCAGTTTTTAGACTTATTTTTTCTTGCCTTCACCCATCTCCACGCACCCCAGACGGCCAGTAGCATCATGGCCATCCCGCAGGCGACCATTATCTGAAATGAAAAATGCACGATCGCGACCGGCGGATGCTGATCGGCGGGAAAATCATTCAACCCTGCCACCTCCGCGTTCGGATCGCCGTATGCCAGAAAACTCAGGCCGTAGGGCAATTCGATCGCATATCTTGTCACTTTGGCGGCCTCATCGGGGATTCCGCCGATGCGCAGCGGCGCGGCCCTTTCGGTTTCAAATTGCCCTTCCATGGCGGCGAGTTTGATCGGTTGATTTTTGGCGACGGTTTTCGCCAATATGTCTCCGCTTAGCGGCTGCAGGACCGCGGTCACGCCGCCGACTATCAAGGCGATTCCGAGCGCATACTTGTGAAAGGTGCTGTTCCTTTCACGCAGCAGCATAAAAGCATGAATGCCGGCCACGGCAAACCCCGTCGCGGCATACGATGCCAGTATCATGTGAAGAACCTGCGGAAAGGCGGCGGCGTTCATCATCGCCGCTATCGGATCGACGTCGACCGCCTTGCCGTCGATGAGCCGGAAACCTGTCGGCGCATTCATCCAGGCATTGGCAATGACGACAAAAATGCCTGAGAGCGCTCCGCTAACGGCGACCATCACGCCGGAAAAAAGATGCACATTCCGCGAAACGCGCTGCCAGCCGTAAAGATAGATGCCTAAGAATATTGCTTCGGTAAAAAATGCGAAACCTTCGAGCGAGAACGGCATCCCGATGATCGAACCCGCGAAACCCATAAAACCGGGAAACAATAATCCGAGTTCAAAAGAAAGCACCGTTCCCGAAACCGCGCCGACGGCAAAAAGTATCGCCGTTCCCTTTGCCCAGTGCTTTGCCAGCGTTAGATAAACTTCATCTTTTGTGCGCAGCCATCGCCATTCCGCGATCACCATCAGCAGCGGCATCGCGATCCCGATCGACGCAAAAATAATATGAAAGGCGAGCGACATCGCCATTTGCGAACGCGCCGCCAAAATGTCGTCCATTCAATTTATTGTAGCAATTTCCGTGAGTAAGAGAGGTTTTCGAGGTATCAGATCGGCTTGAAATAAGAATAACCGGAATTTATCTAACGTAATTTTTCACTGTCCATCAGGAGTTTCTCCGACCGTCTTCTCTGCACGTTTTGCTTTTAACGCCATGCTCTCTTCGGGTGTAAGTTTCTTAGCTTTCATTAAAGATAAAGAAACTTCTCGTAATTGGTCGGTTTGCTTTATTCGCCGCGTGATCGCTTCGGACGACATATCAATCTTTTTCATTTTGTATTCTTTCGATGTCGATCAGATCTTTTGGCCTGCCTGCCAATTGTTTCATTTTTATCAAGCCTTCACGGGACACGATGCTTAACATTTTACCCTCCCAAAGGAGGTTTTCTTTACCTTCCCATACGTCTTCCACAAAGGGTGTCACAAGCAAAAAATCCAATGGCAGTACTTCCCCATCCTCGTCGATTTTTGAAACCCTCCGAATTTCAACTGCTCGTTCTTTAAATGATATATCTAGCCCGTGAATATCAAAACCTTGTCTTTCGGCCAGTTCAAAAGCTTTTTTCAGTGACTCCTCTCTGATCAAAACATCAATATCAAAGGTTGCACGGGGAAAGCCATGAATCGTCAGCGCCAAACCACCACAGACCGCATATTCGATATTATTTTCCTCAAGCGCGGCAACTAGCGTATTTAATTCTTCAAAAAATGAATTCATCTGGGTTTAGATTCTAGCATTGCCCGCATCTTAGTGATAATCATTTTTCAATCTCGAAATAATCGGGATAATTCGTGACCAGCCCGGCTTCGTTTACATCCAATTCGCTGATAAAGCTCCCGCCGCCGCTTTCATAGCGGTACGTGGTTTCTGAAACGCGAGTGTAAATTTGTTCCAGCGGCTCTAATTGAAATGACGGAAACCGCAGCCAGGCAGCTTTTACGCCCGCTTCCTTTCCCACCGCAATATTTAACCGCCTGATCGGCAGCGAATTGGTTATCGGGCTGAAATTCAGGTCGATATCGATGCAGCCTTTCACTTCCGGAGATTCTTTCTCGTTAATGAACCATCGACGGTCCCCGTTGATATCGATGTCAATATCGATCTCCAGGTCGATCAGTTCATCGCCCGCCCAACCGGTAATATCGGCCGCGGTGGTTTGCCATTTCTCGTCGCACTCGATCAGGTAATCTAACCGGCAGGGTTTGTCTTCGTAAAGAAAAACAGAGGTGCCTTCCAGGTACCAGCTGTCTTCGGCAAAAAACACCCGCACGGATTCGTGGCCCGGCATATCGAGCCTGCGCCAA
This sequence comes from Pyrinomonadaceae bacterium, assembly GCA_035995185.1. Taxonomy (GTDB): domain Bacteria; phylum Acidobacteriota; class Blastocatellia; order Pyrinomonadales; family Pyrinomonadaceae; genus DASYKT01. The sequence continues at coordinate 26,452 of DASYKT010000032.1, read as the reverse complement.
ATTATTGTCTGTTCGTCACTCATTATTTTTTCGTATATTATTTCTGGGGCTGCGTCGGCAGGGTGCGTTTCTTTTCGTTGGCGTAGTCAGCGGCTTCGCTCTTGCCGCTGGCGTCCCAATTAAAATTCATAATAAAACGGTTGGCATCTTTCATTTCCTTGATGCTTTCCGCCAATTTTTTCTCAACGTCCGATTTCGGGTGCGTGGTATAGACGTCTTTACTGCCGCCCGCGTCTTCGCCGGAAAGTTCGATATTGCGAATAACGGTCAAAGAACCGTTTTCTATCTGCTCGCTGCGTTCGACGGCAGCTTTCATCACGGTTTTATCCAGGTAGTCTCCACACAACCCTTCGAGGCGGTCACCCGTGCTATCAATTCGTAAATACTCTTCCCGCGACATCGAGATCAAATTTGAAACATAAAAGCGGCGTTCGAATTTTTCCCGCCCGTCTTTACCTTTAAATATAGAAGACGTGTCCCAGGTGCAGGCCAGCCAAACCGTTTTGTCCTGCGCCGCTGCGCTGACGGACAATAAGAGAACAAAAAATAGACCTGCGGCGATCGAGATGCTTTTCATCGAATTTTTCATAAATTAATTTCCCATAAAGAAGATCGGGCCTATTCAAATTCAAGATCGAACCTGACAAACGCCCCGTTTTCGTCGTGCGTGAACAGGACCCGCCCGGTAGCGCCGGCAAACCCGCCGGTCCCCGTATCGGGCACAATGTCGCCGTACTGGTGCAGGACCTTGCCTTTGTTCAGCACACCGCCGTGCTGCATGACAAAAGTGCCTTCGCGGCCGTGGGCACTTCCCGTCACTCGCTCGAGCGCCACATAACCGGCTGAGCCGTCGGCGGCTTCGGTAAAGAGCCCTTGCGCGATGCTGTCGCCGTTCAATTCGCCTTCAAATCTTTTCTTTATCGTCACGCGTGAAAGCTTTACCTTCTCGACGCTCTCGTCATACACTTCCGGCTCCCAGCCCGTTACTTCAAACGCCGCATTTATACTCACATTTTCCATCTTGATCTGCCCTTTTTGTGTAATGTCCTTTTATGTAGTTATACCTAACATAAGGCGGACACACAAATCCCAGGGCTGTGCGGGCGGTCCGCAGCCTTTTTAAAAGCCGGCTAACTAAATAAAATTTGAACCAGGGTCAGGACGTACGGCACCTGGACTCAGAGGAAGAAGAAGGCGCGTCGGCGCCGGCGGGAACGATCCAAAGTTCGGTCGTGTCCTTGGTTCGCTCGCCCCCGCTTACGATCGTTACCCTGTCGCGGCCTATTTTTCTAATATCGAACAGCCATTGGGACAGGCGCGTGCGGCGCGCGCGAAATTGTCCCAGCGTGGTCTTTTTCCCGCGATAGCGGATTATATAACCTTTGGCATTCATCGAAGCGTTCAGCTTAACGACCATGTTATCAAGCCTGGCTTCTTCATCGTCCGCGCTGCGATAGGTATAGCAATCGATCAGCTTCGCCTTGTCCTGTTCTATTTCCGGGTCATCGGCAAAAAAGTTCTCAGTAAATGGCAAAGCCTCGCCGGCAGAACAAGTGTAAAAGGTAAAGATCAGGATAAGTGAGATAAGTGCTTTTATATTAGTTGTCTTCATTACTATCCGCTTCCTTTATGATTTCGGTTATCGCATCTCTCAGATCGTCCGGTAATTTCGCTTTCTCCCAATTGAGCGCCAGGATCAGCTGTTCCGGCGTCAGCCCGCTGGTTCCGGTAAAATCCGCGTCTGTGATATCCGCGTCGGAAAAATCCACGCCATCCAGGCTCGTTCCGTGAAAATTCACCTTTATCAAAATGGCATTGGTCATTAAAGCATGCTCAAGATGGCTGTCTCGAAAATTGGCGTTCGTAAGATTTGCGTATCTGAAGGATACCCCTTCAAGATGATTGTTTTTTCCGATGACGCTGAGCCCGCTCAGATTGGTCTTAAAAAAGCTAAGTCTTTCGTCCTGGTCGCCTTCACCGTTCAGGTAGGTCTTTACCCGCGTGGCGATCACGTTAAAGACCGATTGAATGTCGCGGCGGAGCCCGTTTTCCTCATTCACCTTTTCCCCTTTTTTCCAGGGCGCGTTAAATCTGATGAACGACGTCAGGACCTGCATTACCGGCCAGTGATACTCATCAGGCAGATTTTTTGCGATCTCTCCGAGGCCGTATATTGCCCCGACCCGGCTATTAAGATTTTCACTGGATATCTGCTCGATCGCCTTGCCGTAGCGTTCCGCCAACTGGTGTTTCCGGTTGGCTTCCAGCGTTTCCGCCGCGATCTGCAAATTTTGCGCGCTGGCGTCCTGCGACCGCTGCGCGGCCTCCTGAGTATTTTTGATGCCTTGCCAGGTAAAAACAAGGCTGAGTATCACGGCCGCCCCGCCGCAGATCTTTACAAATAGATCGAGGAAATCTTTTTTCTCCGCAAAAGTTTGCGGTGACAGCATCCATTTTATTCCGTACCAAAGAATGACGGTCAATATCAATAAACTTCCGGCTACTAACAGTTCCGTTCGCACGCCGCTAAAAAAAAGCACCGACAGCGATATGCCTGTGATGAAAGCCGCGACCACTAACAATTTTAATAAACTCAGCTTTTTCATTTAGAAAATTCGACAGGCGCAGTGCGGCGAAGCAAACATACCTCACCCGAACATAACCATTTTTATGAGCGATAGGATAACAATAAGAATTGCTACGCGATAATACAATTAATTCGGTAACGGCGCAAGATAACTCGGCAGGCGATGATGTCCTAAAGGTGCGGTGAAGCTGTTAATTGAGAGATTTGATCTATTATCTCCGATCTATCATTTATCATCTATTCCGAATAGTTACGGCAACCGGCAGGCAAGACCGGGAACTTTATGCAGGCGGCTGCATCACCGCGCCGCAATTTTTACAGGTGCGCAAATCTTCGTCCTCATAAAAACGTTTGAATACGCCCTGAAATTGCGTGGTGATATCTTCCAGTTCGAAATATTCCTCGTACAGCTTGTTGTTGCAGTTTTCGCAAAACCAGAGCAGCCCGTCTTTTTCGCCGTCACGGCGTTTGCGCTCGATGACCATTCCGATGGTGTTGGCACCGCGCACGGGGTTGTGCGGCACGCGCGGCGGCAGCAAAAACATCTCGCCCTGTTTGATCGGCACATCGACGGCTTGGCCGTCTTCCTGGACCTTTACCGTAATGTCGCCTTCGAGCTGATAGAAAAATTCCTCGCCTTCGTCCCAGTGATAATCCTTGCGCGAGTTCGGCCCGCCCACGACCATCACGATAAAATCGTCGGCGTCATAAACGCACTGGTTCCCCACCGGCGGCTTGAGCAGATGGCGATGCTCCTCGATCCATTGCATGAAATTAAACGGTCTGCGAATAGGCATATGTATATACTAATGCGAAAGAGCGCAGGGCTCAATTCACCTGAACGCGCTCGCCGCTTTGAGTTCGCCCAGCCACCCGGCCGAAGCCATCAGTCTTTCCAGTTCCGCCTGGATCGCATCGCCATAGGCTTTTGCGCCCAGCAAATTCGGATGCCCTGTTCCGGCCACCCGGCAGGCCTGATTGTGAATAAAGGCAAGCTTGACCGTCGGGCAGTCACAATATTCCCGGCGAACGCCGAAAAGCTGATCGTCGGTTTTCAACAGCTGATCGATCCCGGTTCCCGGCAGCAGTCTCCAAAGAAATGTGTTTGACGCTCCATAGGAATTTTCAATGGCAAAAGGCGCTTTCACAAAAGCCGCCCGGGGCCCCGCTCCGTTCGCCGCCTGAATGGGATGAGTTTTATTCACTGAGTCCACCGCGGCCTGCGTAAAAAGGTCCGATTCCCTGCACCACGCATCCGATTGACAGCTTAGCTCGACGACCAGCTCTCTTAACTTCGCCTGGACTTTTTCCGTGGAACAGACGTTCTCCCATTTACCTCTGATCCACAAAAGTTTTAACAGCCATTTGATGAATTTTCCAAACAATGTCAACCCCAGCACGTCTCTCATCAGCCGGCAAAGATCCTCCGGGTCGGTGCCAAGGGAAACCAGCGGATAATATCCCACCACCATTACCCTGGCTTTAGGAAAGGCCGCGCAGGTGTCTTCCAGCAGCTTTAGCATATTTCGGGCGATCGCATTTCTCGATTCCGAATTGATCCAGGTTTCTTTTGTCAGCGGGTTCAATAATTTGCCGATCGACAGATCGTTAAGGCCGCCGTTGATCAATATCAATTCCACTTCTCCGGGGTCGATCCCCTTCTCGATATAGTATCTGCGGGAATTTCTTACCTGCTGATCGACCGTTGGCGTGCTGATATTTATTTCCTGATTGTAGGCCTGGACCCGGTCGCGCGGATATTTTTCGATATTATCGGGGATAGCTATGGTCGCTCCCGAATGGGCTTCAACGCGGTTAGTAACCTTTCTTTGGGTCTGCTGCCCGAGCCATTTTTCGATAAAGTAATAAAACTTCCGGTCGTCGGCGAGCCCTTGCCCCCACATGATCGAATCTCCCAAAACGAGCATCCGCAGCTCATTTCCGGCTTCGGAAAAAGGAAAAACTTTGGCCGGGTCCAAAAGAGCGGTCAGGGAAAATAATGCCGAATATTTGAGAAAATTCCTTCTGTCGCGATTCATCTGGGCGCATCTCCTGCCGTGTATTTATTTTGACTTTCGTTTTATATATTTTTATATGACGTGACGAGGGGAAATATTACACGATCGTCAAAAATATCCGCATAGCCCTTAGGCCAGGTCCTTTTTCATTCTGATACATTCGATCTCGACTCCATCGCCGACCGGAACGCCCACTTTTTCATCACCGGCATATCCCCGCACGGCATAAAGCTTAACTCCCGGCAGCGTAGCCATCATTTCCGCGCTGGTAAAACCATGCGCGCGGGCTTCGTCTTCACAGGCATCGAGAATCGCCGTTCCGATTCCCTTTCGCGCCCAATTCGGATGGATAAAAAACGCGCGTATCCTGGCCGGTTCGGTCGCCGGGTCGAGTTCCACAGAATCGCGGCTTTCGTCATAATGGCTGGCGCCGTAGAGAGTTTTTCGCTTGCTCCAGCCGCCGCACCCGACGATCTCGCCGTCATTTGAACCATCTGCACCATCAGAACCATCTGCAACCGCCACGAAATAGGTCCCGTCCGTTATCAGTTCCGTATCGACGCCAAAGACCGAGCGGACCGAAAGTTCGATCTGGCGTTCGTTATAATCACCCGCGCTCAATCCTTTGACCGAGGCGGCTATTAAACCGGCGATCTCTTCCCGATCGCCGATCCCGGCTTTTCTCAAAGTAAAAGACATTTTAAGCTTCACTATAAAGTCACGGATACAGCCACGAATGTCTCAAATAACACGAATGAAGAATGTTTTTTAATTTGTGTTATTTGTGTAATTAGTGGCTAATAACGAACTCAGAACTTTCAACCTATCGTGGCGATCACCTTCAATTCGATGGCGATCGGCGTCGGCAAACTGCTGATCTCGATGGTCGTGCGGCAGGGCTGGTTATCGGCAAAATATTCCGCGTAGAGTTTGTTATAGGCCGCAAAATCGTCCTTCATGTTGGTCAGAAAAACCGTAACGTCGACGATCTTATCCCAGCCCGAACCCGCATCTTCCAGAATATACCTGACATTCTGAAAAACGGACCGGCATTGCGTTTCGATGTCATAGGAAACGATATTTCCCGCGTCGTCCAGTTCCACGCCGGGTATCTTTTTCGAGCCGCGTTCGCGCGGGCCGACGCCGGAAAGAAACAGCAGGTTTCCCACCCGCCGCGCGTGCGGGTAAAGCCCGACCGGCTCCGGCGCTTTAGAAGAATTAATTATATTTTCGTCGCTCATGTGGCTGACATTTTAACAGAAATGAGGTCAGAACCGGGAGCCGTAGCGACCGGGTAATAAGCGCGATGCGCTCGAAAGGGTGTCTAAATAGCGTGACATCGGGCATAGCCCGCATCCCGGTCGCTACGGCTCCCGGTTCTGACCCGTTACTTTACTTGAATCTTTAAGGATAGGGTGTCCGAACTCTGCACCCTTTAACTAACGTTAAAATCGCTCTATAATTATTTTGACACCGAAAATCATAGTAAATATATGAAAAGATCAGAAATAAATCCGATGCCGGAATATTACGACCGGTATATCAATTTGGTGGCGGACGTCGATCTGTCACAGGCCTTTGACGACAGCCTTGCCCAGCTTAACGCCCTGGACATCGACGCTTTGACGCGTCTGGAAAACAAGCCTTATGCCGAGGGCAAATGGACCGTGCAGGAATTGCTGCAGCACATTCTGGACTGGGAACGGATCTTCAGCTACCGCGCGCTGCTTTTTGCCCGCAATGTCGGCGACCCGCCCCAGGGCATCGAAGAAAACGATATGGCCGCAAATTCGCGCGCAAATGAAAGAAGTGTCGCTGCGATAATTGATGAATTAAAGACCCTCCGCGCCGGAACGAAATATCTCTTTGACGGTTTTGACGAGGAAACGTTAAAGATCCTGGGTAAAACGCGCACTGCCGAACTCACGGTGGGCGCGGTCGGATTTACCACGCTCGGCCACCAGCTGCATCACTTGAAGATCGTAGAGGAACGGTATCTTCCGATCTTGAATTCCTAACGATGGCCCCGAAGATTGACGAAATCAAACAGACCGATCGGACGCGCGTGCGCCGCATTCCCAAACGCGGCCTTTACGATCGCGAATCCATCTACGCCGTGCTTGACGCGTCCTTTATCTGCCACGTCGGGTTCGTGGTCGACGGCCAGCCGTATGTGATCCCGACGGGGTATGCGCGTCGCGGTGACACGCTGCTCATCCACGGTTCGTCCGCCAGCCGGATGCTGCGAGATCTCGCCGAGGGCGTCGATGTTTGCGTCACCGTCACCATACTCGACGGATTGGTGCTGGCACGCTCAGCCTTCAATCACTCGATGAATTATCGTTCGGCGGTCGTGCTGGGAAAAGCGACTGTCATCACCGGCGATAAGGAAAAGAACGAAGCGCTGTTGGCCTTAAGCGAGCATTTCATCCGCGGCCGCTGGGACGAGGTCCGCCTGCCCACCGAGCTGGAATTAAAAGCGACCACCGTGCTTTCGCTGCCGATCGACGAAGCGTCTGCCAAGGTCAGAGACGGCGGTCCGGTCGATGACCATGAAGATTACGAGCTCGACGTCTGGGCCGGCGTGCTGCCGATGCAAATGACGATCGGCGAACCCATTGCCGATGCAAAATTAAAAGACGGGATCGAAATACCTTCTTCGGTTAAAAACTACCGTCGCTAAAACATTTAAACTGTGCGGATGAAACCCCTGAAAAACTTCAAACTGCCTTCCAATAAACAAGGCATCGTCATCGACGTGCTGATGATCGTCATCAACATTTTTCTCTTTCCCGTCTTTGCCGAACGCATCGATGGCCTGTTCGGCGGCTCATTCGATAATACGCAGTCGGCCTTTATTACGCTTGGCGTGCTGCTTGGCGTACTGCTGTTCGGCCGTCTCGGCGGCCTCTTTCTCAAGCGGCTCCCGCTGCAGGTGCGGATGCGCAGCACGGGCGGGGATTTTTCCGCTTACTTCCTGGTCCTTAGCGCGCCGCTGATGATCCTCTCCGCGATCGGCGCCTGGGTAGTGATCGAACAATTTGCGGCTGCTGTTGGCTGGCTTGCAGCGGATGCTTCCGGTGCTCCGGTGGAGTCGCGCGCGATGACTATCCTGCTGATCTTCGTGGTGATGTTTTTGACGGTGAGTGAAATTTACCTGCTCTTTCGGCTGGGCAAGCGGCTCAGCAGCGCCGAGAGCAGCCGCGCGGCAAAAGGCGGCCTGCTTTACGGCGGCGCGGCCGAATTCGTCGCGGACTTCGGCTTGTTCGCCTATATGTCGCTTTGGCAGGTGGTGTATTACGGCGTGGCGGCGTGGCTCTTGCGGACGCCCGGGGCTCCGCAAGGAGCCGGTTACTATATTTTCCGAGTGGTTATCGTGGCGCTCTGTTTTGCGCTCTTCTATCTCTCGCCCCGCGCGGTTTTCCTGACCGAAGACCGCAAGTATCTTTCCACCTGGATCTTCATTGCCCTGGTGTTCGTCTCGTCACTCTTGCCGCACTGGCTGCAAAATATAACGGGGCTATTCTTCTAAAAGAACAACCCCGCGTCATTAAAATTGTCCGGTAAATTTTACTTCGACTTTTCCGCCCAGACCTGCACCAGGTGGACCAAAGTGTCCGTTGATTTTTCCAGGCCCTTGCGCGAATTAAATTCCAGCTTGCCGTGGAAATTGTGCCCGCCGGTATAAAGGTTCGGCGTGGGCAGCCCGCGCGTGGTCAGATTCGAACCGTCGGTGCCGCCCCGGATCGGGCGAAGCTCGGCTTTGACGCCGGCGCGGCGCGCCGCCTCGATGGCATAATCGGTCAGCTGCGGATAATTTTTCAGCGTCTCTTTCATATTCAGGTAACCGAGTTTGCTGTCGTATTCGATCTTTACCTTGGGAAATTTGCTCTGAGTCTCAGCCACCAGCTTTTTCAAAAGAGTTTCTTTTGCTTCGACGCCGCTGAGGTCGAAATCGCGGACCAGTATCTTGACCGTTGAGGTCTCGATATCCAGATTGCCGACATAAGGATGAATAAAACCGACCCGGCCTTCGGTTGTTTCCGGCAGCATATCCTGTGGAACGCGGCCGAGAAAATCGCCCAGCGCGTACACCGAATTGACCATTATTCCCTTGGCCGTGCCCGGGTGGGTCGACAGGCCGCGGAAGGTAACCGTCGCGGTGCGCGCCGACCAGGTCTCGTTCGAGATATCGCCGAGCTGCTCGCCATCGACCGTGTAGGCAAACTTAGCGCCCCAGCCTTCGATATCGAATTTGTCGACGCCGCCGCCCACCTCTTCGTCCGGCGTAAAAGCGATGGCAAGATTGCCATGCTTAAGCTGCGGATTTTGCTTGAGCGTGTCGATCATCGTCATCACTTCCGCACAGCCGGATTTGTCGTCGGAACCGAGCAGCGTGGTCCCGTCCGCCGTAATAATGTCGTCGCCGATCAGATTTTTCAGATCGGGATTTTTCTCGACGGAGATGATCTGCGTCTTATCGTTCGGCAAAACGATGTCGCCGCCCTGGTAATTTTTATGGATGATGGCGTTCACATTCGCGCCCGAGACAGCCGGCGAGGTGTCCATGTGCGCGATAAACCCGATGGTCGGCACCTTGGAATTATCCGGCATATTTCCCGGCACCATTCCATAGACGATGCAAAATTCGCTCACCCGGACATTTTGCACGCCCAGGTCTTTTAATTCCTTGGCCAGCAAATTCGCCAGGTCGCACTGCTTCTTCGTGCTGGGGACTGTGCTCTGATCTTCCGCCGATTGCGTGTCGATCTTCACATAGCGCAAAAATCTGTCCATCGCCGACTCCGTCGGCGCTTTAACCTGTGCACTAATAGAAAATGCTAAAAGTGTAAATAAAATTGCTGCGTAAATTATTTTCATAAAACTCCTTAATATTAAAGATGCATTTTGCTCTGTCAGTAGCGTCAGCATTAGCCGATGCGCGATCCGTCGGTAGCGTCAGCATTAGCCGATGCGTGATCTGTCGGTAGCGTCAGCGTTAGCCGATGCGCGATCTATCGGTAGCGTCGGCATTAGCCGATGCGTGATCTGTCAGTAGCGTCGGCGTTAGCCGATGCGTAAAATCAATCAAAATCCGGCAATTCATCTCCCTGCCCGTTCAATACATAATCGATGGCCAATTCTATACTCCGTTCGTTCCATAATTTTCTCTTGCTGCCGCGGCTGGCCCAAGGAGTATGTTCATGTTTCCAACAACCATTTTCGCGCATTTTACGTGTAGCGTAAGCTTTAAGGCTATTGAGAGCTTTACTTCCACTATCATTACCGATCGAGACAACCGCGTGCGCATGATTCGTCCTGACATTTGATGCTAACAAAGACCAATTTCGATACTCACAAACTTCATAGATTGCCAGTTCTACCGTTTTGCGCGCGGCACAATCTAAAAATACCGGCTCGTGCTTCAATTCTCGCGCATTAAACTCTCGCAAGCTCTCATTCGGAGTGCGGTATGGATCACCATACCTGTTATTATATCGATCTATCGAACCTCGCTCGTCTCCAGGCAGCCAGGTGCCATAACAGCGAAAAGTTATCAGATACGAGAGTGGGATATCCGTATCGTTCCACATATAAGTTTTTTACGCATTTGCTTACGCAAACGCTACTGACAAGAATTCACGCATCGGCTAACGCCGACGCTGCTGACTACTGATCCCCGATCTTTATACAAACATTCTTCTCTTCGGTAAAAAACTTGAGTGCTTCAAAGCCCCCTTCGCGGCCCATACCGGAATCTTTCACGCCACCAAAAGGCGTGCGCAGATCGCGCAGAAGCCAGCAGTTTATCCAGACGATGCCCGACTCAAGTTTTTCCGCCACTCTATGCGCGCGCGAAAGATTTTCCGTCCACAGCGTAGCGGACAAACCGTAACGAACGCTGTTTGCATACGCAAGCACTTCGTCTTCGGTTTCAAACGGCGTCAGCGTGACCACTGGCCCGAATATTTCTTCCTGGTTCGTGCGGCAATCGTGAGTCAATCCTTCGATCACGGTCGGTTCGATAAACCAACCTTCGGCGCAGCGGCCTTCAGGCTTCACCCGGTTTCCGCCCGTCAGAACGCGTCCGCCTTCTTCTTTCGCCAATTCTATGTAGGAAAGAATTTTTTCCATATGCGGCTGTGAAACGACCGCGCCCAGATCGCTGCCTTCCGCCAAAGGGTCACCAAGTTTTAGTTTTGAAACGCGCTCGACAAAATCCGTCTTGAATTTTTCATAGATCGATCTTTCGACAAACACGCGCGACCCGCAAAGACAGATCTGTCCCTGGTTGGCAAAAGAAGAACGCACCGTGGTCGACAGCATTTCTTCGTAGTTACAATCCGCAAAAATAATATTCGGATTTTTGCCGCCCAGCTCGAGCGAGAGTTTTTTGAATTTAGGCGCGGCCGTGCGGGCGATCTCCTCGCCTGTTTTGGTGCCGCCGGTAAAGGAAATTGCCTTGATACCGGGATGCGCAACGATCGCCGCGCCGACATTCGGGCCCGTGCCGTGGACGATGTTTAAAACCCCGTCCGGCAATCCCGCTTCGATCGCCAGTTGCGAAAGAAGATACGCCGTCATCGGCGTTATTTCCGAAGGCTTCGCGACCACACAATTTCCCGCCGCGATCGCCGGCGCGATCTTCCAGGTAAAAAGATAGAGCGGCAGATTCCAAGGCGAGATACACCCCACCACGCCCAGTGGTTTTCGCAGCGTGTAATTTATCGCCCTTCCGCCATCGGAAAGCGCGGTTTCGTGCGATTCAGAGGCAAAATGCATCGCGGCCGTGGCATAGAAACGGAAATTGCTGGCGGCCCGCGGAATATCCATTACTTTTGCCAGCGAAAGAGGTTTTCCGTTGTCGATGCTTTCGGCTTCGGCGAGTTTGTCCAGGTCGCGCTCGATCAGCGTGACCAGGCGCATCAATATCTCGAATCTTTCTTCCGGCGGAGTTTTCGCCCAGGCGGGAAAGGCCCCTGTGGCTGCTTTGACCGCCCGTTCGACGTCCGCCGCGCCCGAATCGGGGATCAGCGAATAGACTTGCCCCGTCGCAGGTTCGTAATTGTCGAGATAACTTCCCGAAACCGGAGCCGCAAGTTGTCCGCCGATATAATTTTCTATTTTTAGCATCGCTGAAACTGTGAAGTAATATTACATTGTTTTGGGAGAGTATTAAAAGCTAAGGCCGGCGGGCAGCCTTTAGTGCGTTTCGTCTATTTCGTGGTTACTGTCTTAACGTTGTCGCTAACAGTGAGCGGGATATTAACCACGAATCACACTAAACACACGAAAATTATCGAATGGCAAAAAGCGCGTTATGTTCAGCTTATGATAAACGCGGCTAAGCCGCAAAAGGAATTTATTTATTTATCTGACGATAGGAAAACTTTGCGGCGAGTTCGTTATAACCGCGCGTGCCCAATACCAGCCAGCGTTCGGTCCTTCTTAGCGCCTGCTGCATTTCGGACAGCGGGGCGCTGTCCTTAACAAGCTGTTCCAGCAGGGCGGCGCGAAAGGCGATGGCGAGATTGCTGTGCTGCGGCAGGGCCAGAAATGCGCTGCCGCACCAGATCGCCTGGTGCGCGACCGTCGCGTCATCGTTTAGATACGCAAACAGGTATTCCGCGCCGTCGACCACCACGATCAGCCATTGTCCCGGCCAGCGCCGCAGCGAAAGTTCGGCCGCCTGGTAGGGCACGACCTCTACGCCCTCGATCTCCGCCGGGCCGTAGGTCTGCAGCACTGTCGTGACGCCCCGCGCGGCCGCGGCTTTTAACCAGGGCCGTAAAATATCGACCACCCCGGGAAAAGCATCGGCAAGTATCACGCTCTCAGCGTTTTCCAGCAGCTTTTTGCAGATATCTAAAACCTGGTCGGCGCTCGTGAGGGTGAATATCTTTTCCCGGTCCCCGGAAGGCTTTAATTTTGAAAGAATTTCGGTGGCCGCTTCATGCCGCGCCAGGTAGGCCTCTTTTAGTTTACCCAGAAGCTCCGCCGTCGGGATCGCCTGGCAGAGACGATTGTGGGTTTCATCCACCAAAACCGCCCCTTTTTGACGCAGGTCCTCGACCGCCTTATAGGTATTTGCCACTGGCTTGCCGATCGCTTTTGCCACCCGGTAGGGCGTGGCGGGCGAATTTTCCACCAAATAAAGATAAACCGTGGATTCCAATTCGGTGAATCCCAATTCTGTCAGCGGATTTAGGCTCTTGATCGACATTTTCTTGACAATAGTAGTAGTATACGCTACTACTATTAAAAATTCAACCATTTTTAACTGGTAAACGCCAGTAACCGGGGGATGCAATGAAATTAACTTCCTTTTTATCCGTCTTCATTTTTTGTCTATTTGGTTCTGTAAATATAACCGCCCAGGACACTACCCTGCCCCGTTTCGAGCCCGGCGGCTGCGTTGTTCCCGTGCCTCATGGAATAAAAGCCGAATGCGGAAGGTTATTGGTGCCGGAAGATCGCCGCAAAACAAATTCGAAAACGCTGCGCCTGCCGGTGATCATCATAAAAAGCACTTCCGAGCATCCGGCCGCCGACCCGGTCTTTTACACTGCCGGCGGGCCCGGCGGCGGCACGATGATGAGAGTTAACGGGGCGGCGCGTCTGGCGCCCTACACGCGCGACCGCGATTTCATTATTTTCGGTCAAAGAGGAACCGGATTTGCGGAGCCCAACCTGAACTGCCCCGAAGTAGACGCCGCAAATCTGAAAAGCAGCCAGCAAAATCTTGCGGGCAAAAAATTCCTGGCCGAACAGGTCAAAGCCGCTAAGGTGTGCCGCGACAGATTGACGGGTGACGGCCATGACCTTTCCGCCTACGACAGCGCCGCCAACGCCGCCGACTTCGAAGACCTGAGAAAAACTCTCGGAATAGAAAAATGGAATCTTTACGGCGTCTCATATAGCGCGCGGGTGATGCTCAATTACATTCGCGAATACGGCACGAGCGTCCGCAGCGTTATTCTCGATTCAGTGCTGCCGCCGACCGTCAACTGGAACGAAGTCGGTGTAGATAACCTGGTCAATTCCATCGAGCTTTTATTCGCGCGCTGTAAGGCAGATGAAAAATGCGCGGCGAAATATCCAAAACTTAAAGAAGAGTTTTATGCCCTCTTAAAGACCGCCAATAAAAAAGCGGTCGTATTAAATGTAAGCAAAGACGGCAAGACTTATCCGATAAAACTCTCCGGCAATGATATCGTCGAAGGAATATATGACGACCTAAGCGATACCGATCTCATCTACCGCGTGCCGAATATCATTACCGAAGCAGCGAAAGGCAATTTCGGATCTCTTGCGCCTTACGCGGAAGCAAAACTTAATCAGGGAGGCTACGCGTGGGGAATGCGCTACTCTGTCTGGTGCCGTGAAGAAATGCCTTTTCAGAATTACCGGACGATCGCCCGGCAATCGGTCAAATACCCCGCCCTAAAAGGGTTTTCGATAATGGGCGCGATGCCCGGAATATGCAAGGTGTGGAACGTGCCGGCCGCCTCGGGAGTTGAAAACGAGCCCGTGAAAAGCGACATTCCAGCGCTACTTCTCTCGGGTGAATACGATCCGAATACGCCGATACAGTGGAACCGGCTGGTTGCTTCATGGTTTCCTAACAGCCATTCTTACGAAGTAAAAAGCACCAGCCATGGCGTGCTTTTCGGCAATCCCTGCGCCGTCAGGGTGGCCGCGAGCTTTCTTCGCGACCCGTCAAAACCGGATACATCCTGCCTGGAGAAAATACCGCCGGTGGAGTTTAAATAACCATCTGTCAGAACCGAGCGCTATAAAAGATAAAGAGGAACCACGAAACGACGCTAACAAATCCAAAATCCAAAATCGCAAATCTAAAATAAAAAAAGCCGGCCGGAATGTTCCGCACCGGCTTTCGTCTAAAGTCGTATGACTTGTGTTTATGGTTCCGCGATCAGGTCCGCATCGTCCACGGCAGCGAGCACCGAAAGCACTCTCGCCGGAATGCTGTAGCGCTTACTGCTGACGCCTATCACATAGTTACCGACCGGCACATCCTCAAAGAGGTAATAGCCCAGCGATCCGGTAACCGCGTATCTCGGGATGCCGGTCGAATCCTGCAGAGTGACCGTCGCCTGCCTGATCGGCATACCGCCGGCAGTCAGCACTCGCCCGCCTACCGATACCGAAGCCGCCGTCGGCCCCGCGAAGTTACAGATCTCGACCGGCGTACCGCTCACGGTCAGCGTATAAGCGATGTTGTCAGCGCCGTTCGGGGTAACTTCGGCCAGCACGATCGTAAAACTCTGGCCGGCGGTTACATTGAAAGAGAATCCCAGGAACGGGTTGAGAGCGACTTGCGAGCCTGCGTCGGCCGCGTAATTTGTCGCTATATTGGCCGGATTGAACGCTCCGACATAGGCGGTCGGGAAAAGCGCATTCGTGTTAGAGGTCGAATTCGCCGTATAGACCACACTGACACAGCCGGTGTTAGTGGCCGTGAAAGTGTAAGCGTGATATCGCGGGTTGGTCGCCGCTACCGCTCCCGGAAACGCCGCTTTTGGATTTCCGCAGGTTGAACTGACGGTGTCACGGTTGACACGGTTCGTCTGCGTCCCGGACGCAGTCGTGTACGGCCCTGCCGTCGGCGCGTTGTTGATCCCGGCCGAAGTAATTATCGTCGTCGACGGATCGTATCTGAATGTGATGACCTGCGACTTTGCTGTCGAATCCGTAAAATTCACGGTCAGCACAAAATCGATCGGCGAACTGCAGACATAGGCCGAGCCTAAAAAGAAGATATAAGGCGTGGCGTTACTGGCCGTGCCTCCGGCGGCCGCCATGTTTGCGTATGGAAGAGGCCCGGATGTAACAATACCGATACCCGGCGTGGTGCTCGTCAGAGTGGCGGTAACGCCGGTGGCAGTAGCCGCACCGACATTGGTCAAACTCGAAATAAGTAAACTTCCCCGCTCACTTTTCTCCAGGCGTCCGTCGGAGTCGCTAAAACTCGCAACTTCCGTTACCGTATGAGAATTTTTTGCGATATGCGCCTGTGTAGTTATCCCCAGCGCCGCGGCGGCCAATTGCGGCATCACGATACCCGCGCCGGTATTTCTATCCACACCAGCGGTTTCGATATCGATCGCCGTACTGATCAAAGCCGTGCGGATCTGCGCATTCGTCGGCGAAGGCAAACCTGACTTGAGCAGCGCCGCGATCGCGCCCGCGTGCGGGGCCGCTGCCGAGGTGCCCGAAAATGTCGTCGGAAATCCACCGACACCGGTAACGGAAACGCGGTCGGCCGCGGTGATGTCCGGTTTTTGCCGCAAAAGCCCGCCGGTCGAAGAAAAATTGCCCGGCGTAATGGCCGTGCCGTCTTCCAGGAAAAATATCCGGCGCGGTCCGTCAGAGGTAAAGGTCTCGCTCACATTGGCGGCGCTATGTGCCGCGGGAAACGGCCCGGGCGCGGCGGCCGGCGTGGCCGAAACACCGTAGGCGTCAACCGGAATACTATGGCCCTTAGTAGTGCCGTTGGTCGCGGTGCCCAGTCTTCCCGTGCCGTTGGCGTTGATGGTTACATGAAAGAATCTTGCTGCGGCGGCGGTCTTCTTAAGTACCACCACGCGGTTATTCGTCGTGCTTCCCCCTGTTTGTTCGAACGGGTCCTGCGTACCGCTTTGAATGTTAGTGGAAGACGCGACCACGGCCGTCAAAGCATTATTAAATACGTAAAGATCATAGTCATTGGCCGAACCGCCGAGCGGGTCCGCCCAGTAAAGATCGATCGCATTGCCCGATCCTACCTGTACCAGGTCGCTCTGAACGACACCGGCCCCGGCATCGAAATCATGGACGTTGCCGCCAACCGCCAAAGCCAGCGGGCCGCCGTCAGTCCAATCTCCCTGGTAACAGCTGGCGGTATTATCATCGAGATTTCCCTGGTTACCGGCGGAGGTAAAATACATCGCGCCGGCGGCAGTCACATCTTTTACCGCCTGGGCCACGACGCCGCCGTTGGTGTTGGAAACCACGGACGGCGCTTGCCCGTCCTGAAACGGGGTTTCGACAAAATAAAAAACGTCATCGATGATGATGTCGCATCCGGCCGCTCGCAGATCACGCACGTTTTGCGCAAAACGCGAGATGGTTGCATTCGCGGTGGCAAAATAAAGGTCCGCTCCCGGCGCCAGATCGTGAACGATCTCAAGCATTGCCGTACCTTCGTTACAGGTGCTGGTCGGACAAACGCCGATCTGTCCCGGCAAAATATTTACCACGCCCAGGTCTCCCAGCGCCTGGGAAGACGACAGCGCCGTGGTGCCATCCGAAATAATACCGATCTTGACGCCGCTGCCATCCGGGCCGATCGCGCTTCTGTAAGTATTTGCCTGGTGAGTGGAATCTCCCTGTGACTGTTGGCTGCCGACTTCAGGGTGAATGTCCGCAAGTTTCGACTTGATAAACTCCCGCACCCTTTCTGCCCGCTTCTCAAAAGAGTCACGCTGCGGCGCCTGGAAAGATCGATTCAGAAAACTCGGCGTATAGGTCTTGTTCCAAAAACCCTGGGATATGTCATTGGCCGCGTCGTATTTTGGTTTCGACAACTGGGCCTCGGAATGGGGCATTATAAAAATGACGTCACTGCGCGCTGCCAAATCCTCGATCCCGCTCAGCGGAACCCTGGCATAGATGCTGCGGTAAGCCGGAAGCGTATCCAGGACAATGGAACCGATCTCCTTGAGCCGGGCGATCAATCTGCTATTCACGTTGGCAGTGATATCGAGGCCCACCCGTCCGCTGTCGCTTACGTCGATTCCCGTTTCCAGCGTCGGGATGCCGCGGGCGATCTCCTGTCCGCGCTGTTTCTTGATCTCAAAAAGAATATTCGAGTCGATCTTCCTCTGAGCAGGCGTACGCGATTCTTTTTCTTCCATCAGGGCCGCGATCTGCCGCTGGCCTTCGGGCGAGATCTTCTGATCGCCGGCCTGCTGCAGATCTTTGATATTGCCTCTGATGTCGGCCGCGGTTCGCGACTGCGCTGAGGTTACCGTCCTAAACGGTGTAAATATGCCGCTCAGCGCCGTGACCGTTGAGCCCAAAGCAATAAAAAATAACACCAGGCCCATATTCCGCGAGACATATCTGACCACGGCGGAAAGCCCTGAGAAGCTGTTGCCTACTCTATTCTTTTTCATAATTTGTAATACCTTTCAAAAACGGTCGCAGACGGGAAAAATAATTGTTCTTATACATTTAGCGCCGGAGTAACTCGGTTTGATTATACAGTTTAACCGTTTTACAAAAAACCCGGCGTGCCGCGTGTTTACGAGAATCTTATTTTAAATAACATCTATAAGGTGGGACGGGCTGCCGTTGTCGATATCATCCGATTCTCAAACAAGTTTAATCAGTCAAGAAAATTTGTCAACGGGAAAGTTATTTCCAAAAAAATTTGCTAAACTTTCATCCTTCCGTGGCGTAGGAATGCCCCATATCCGTGCGGAATATCTTTTGCGATATCAGTTAATATTTTTGGCTGTCAAACTGCCGTTCTCTTCCGGGCGAAGCGCTGTCGTTCCGCTTGTTCTACGGAGAAGCGGGAACTTGTTTGTTTCGTCATATTGCGTTATTTTTTTCTATATACCGCCCATTTCGAAAAAATCTTGTCAATTTTCGATTTTTGATCTGATGGTTGGAACTTTAAATGCCAAGTAATGATGTAATTACTCCCGAGGCGTTCAATACTTTACTCGAATGGCTCGATCCGGACCGGGAAGAAGCGGGAAGGAAATATGAGGTCATCCGCGGCGGGCTGATCAAGATGTTCATCACGCGCGGCTGTATCGAAGCCGAAAACCTTGCCGACCGCACCATCGATCGCGTAGCTACCAAAGTCAAGAAGATCCGGGATACTTTTATCGGAGATCCAACCGGCTATTTTCACGGCGTGGCCCGCAACATATACCTGGAACATGTAAAAGTACGGCGCGAAGACCCGGCCGAGATCGACCCGGCTGCCGAGGTCCCTTTCAAATTCGGCAGCGAGCTCGAGTGCCTGCGGAAATGTCTTAGTAATCTTACCGCCGAACAGGTCATCCTGGTCCTGGAATACTTTTTAGAGGAAAGCAGCGCCAAAATATTGCACCGCAAAACCATGGCCGCGGAGCTCGGGGTCGATCCCGGTACTCTGCGTATCAGGGTGCACCGTCTCAAGGCATTTTTGGAAGATTGTGTAAAAAAATGCTTAGGGGTAACAAATTAATGAAACGTTTTACCCTTTTTATTCCATAAATAGTAGAGGGTTTGTTTTTAGGATCCACTGATAATGAAAAGCGACATTACAGAATTAAATACGATCAGACAGTATCTTTTGGTACACACTACCAATGAGGAAGAGCTGGAGAAGATAGAAACACGGATGATGTCCGATGCTTCTTTTCAGGCTGAGGTCGAGAGAGTAGAGACCGAGCTCATTGAAGAATACCTGGACCGGCGCCTGGATACCGGCAATATCGATAGATTCGAAAAATACTTTCTGGCCGCTCCCCAACGCCAAGCCAAATTTCGTTTTGTGCTTGCGCTAAGAGAAGAAGCCGGCGAACACGCGGCAAAAAAAGCCCGGGCGAGCGCAGCGGGTAA
Organism: Pyrinomonadaceae bacterium; assembly: GCA_035995185.1. Taxonomy (GTDB): domain Bacteria; phylum Acidobacteriota; class Blastocatellia; order Pyrinomonadales; family Pyrinomonadaceae; genus DASYKT01. Next base: position 7,222 of record DASYKT010000032.1, on the reverse strand, counting down.
CAGAAATACCACGCAAAGCTCCCGCGGTGTTTTTATGAACGACCTTTTTGCCTCCGGGGTTTTCCGCCTGGTGATGGCCGGCCTTTTGGTCGCGGTCGTTGGCGGCGGGCTATTTTGGAACCTTTCCTCAAAGGGAAAAGTTATTGAAGGACTGACAGCCTTAAGGAGCGCGTATCGCGATCAGCGCCCGACCATGGCGCGGCTGTCGGAATTGGAGTATGCGCCGCTCATCAATACCCGGGGAGGAAGCTCGGCACCTGCTGACATGGTAGCGCGAAATAAGGCCGGGCTCTTGCTTATTTCCGCCGCGGAAGACACACCGAGCGCAAATTCATACCGGGCCCTGGGCATTTATTATGCTTCCCAAAGCGAATTCGCCACGGCCCTCGAACAGTTTGATAAAGGAGCCGCTTTCACACCCGTGAATGCGCAATTTTATGCCGATCACGGCGCGGTCCTGCTGGAAACCGCAAAAAGCTTTCCCGGCGATCAGGGTGAAAAACGCGTTCGCTACCTGGAAAATGCCCTGGTAAAACTGGATACCGCTCTCAAAATGGACGCTGGCTATCTCCCGGCGCTTTTTAATCGCGCACTTTGTTTGCAGGAATTAAATTCCAATGCCGCCGCCCGCGAGGCCTGGCAAAAATATCTGCAAAAAGATACCTCTTCGCAATGGGCTAAAGAGGCAGGCGACTTTTTAAAGGTGCTTGACGAAAAAAATGCCGGTGCCAAAACGCCGGCACAAGTTTTGAATGATTTTCTGCTTGCTTACGATCGCGGCGATCCGGAAGAAGCATGGAAGATCGCCGGTGAATCAAAAGAAATGGTCACCGGGACTATGATTTCCGAACAGTTGGCGCGCGGTTTTCTCTCCGCCGATGCGCAAGGAGCGCCGAACGATGCTAAACACATGCTTTCGGCGCTTAATTTTTTAGGCAGGCTCGAGAAAGAAAAGACCGGGGATAATTTTTTTTCCGAGCTGGCCGATTACTACAGCAATACGGGACCGGACGAGCGCGCTATATTGACGCAGGCCCAAACCCTCACTTCCGAAGCTTATGAGCTGTGCCTGAAAAGCAAGCATTCCAAGGCGCTTGGTAAATTCGTGGAAAGCCGGAAGTTGTTTTCCCAGGCGCGAAATACCCTCGAAGCAGCTAAAACCGATTGCTGGATCAGTTTCTGCAAAGCGGATTCCCTTCCTGAAGAGAGTTTGAAAAATTCCGACTCTCTTGCCGACTACAGCCGAAAAAAAGGTTACAAATGGCTTTTGGAACAGGCGCTGCTGCAAAGCGCGTCGACCTCCATCCGGCAAAGCGGGTTCTCACCGGCGATTCGAATTAACAAAGAGGCCCTCGACCTGGCGCGCGATATCTCCGATACCTATGGCCGCCAGAAAGCGAACGCCCAGCTGGCCGATGTTTATGCTCAATTAAATGAGACCGGCCCGGCCCTCGGCTTCTCGCAAAAAAGCTTAAGGGAAAACGGGACATATTATAATAGCGCCCGCCAGCAGTGGCGTAACTATATGTTCGCGGCCGAGGTGTCGCGCCGTTTCGGTTTAGGCGAGTCGGCAGTGGCCTATGCGATGGAAGGCGTACGGCTCAGCCGCGAGGAAGTAAAAGATCCGGCGATCCTACATAATTCGTTTCTTCTTCTATCTTCCGCCTATCGAGCGACAAAAGATTATTCTGATTCTCTTACCACCGCCGATGAAAGTTTAAGGATAGGCTCTGCTCTGGATGACCTGCCGATGCAAAAAAGGATGGTCGCCAATTCCCTTCTGCAGCAGGCCGAAGCCCAGCGCTCGCTTCATAACTGCCCTCAGGCAGTAACGGGTTATGCACGCGCGACGCAGTTATTTACCGAACAATCAGCCGCCGACACTCTAAAAAACTATTTAGCCCAAAAGGGAAAATTACTTTGTCACGGCGAATTAGGACAAGACGAGCAGATCGAAGATTCCCTGCTCTCGGTCCTGGCCCTGGCGGAAAGATTGCGCGGCAAGATCGAAGAGGAAGAGAGCCGGACGTCTTTTTTTTCCGACGAGCAAAGCATTTACGAATTTGCCGCCGGCCATGCGTTAAAAAAAGGCCAGTCCGATATCGCCTTCGATTACATCGAAAAAGGCAAGGCCCGTTCTCTGCTCGATGATCTGAGTAAAGGAAATACCAATCCGATTGCGGGACCGGCCGTTACCAGCGTACTTCCCCTGGCGGAAATTCGCCGCCGGCTGCCGGCCGGTTCCCAATTGGTGCAATACGCGGTCCTGCCGGACAAATTGCTTATCTGGGTAGTGACCGATTCGCAAGTGTACTCCATCGAGAAAAATATTTCCTCCGCCGATCTGGAAAAACAGGTCCGCGATTTTACTGAAACCACGTCTCACGTAACGACCGATGGCGGCAAGGCCGCCGACCTCTCGGCGAAACTTTATTCGCTGCTTATCCAACCGGTCGAAACGCTGCTCAATAAAGAAAAAACTGTCGTGATCATTCCCGACAAAATACTTTGCTACCTCCCATTTGAGGCGCTAGGCCCTGACGCTGGAAATTATGTCATTAAGAACTACCGTATTGCTTATTCACCGAGCGCTACTCTTTTCGTATTGCTTTCGGAAATTGCAGAGAGCCGAGCTGGAAACACAGGAGAAAATTTTGTCGGAGTGGGTAACCCTTCCTTTGACCGCGCAGAAAATCCCGGGCTTAGAGATCTGCCGGCCGCGGAACGCGAGATACGCGCCAGCGCCGCATTTTATCAAACCCGAAAAACGATCATAGGCGACGATGCGGTCAAAAGAAATATCATGGATTCTCTGCCCGCTGCCGATGTCTTTCATTTCGCGGGCCATTTTACTACCAATGAACTTTCTCCCCAGTATTCAAAATTTCTTCTCGCAGGCCCATCCTCCGGCGAAGAAAATTATCTAACCTCCGCGGAGATCCGCAGTCTTAAGCTGCCCAAAACCAGGCTGGTCGTGCTTTCCGCCTGTAAGACTGCGCTGGAAAACTATTATCACGGTGAAGGGGCCGTAGGCGTATCGCGTACTTTTTTCGCCGCCGGCGTTCCCGCAGTGGTCGCTAGCCGTTGGGAGATCGATTCTGTCGCCTCGGCCGTTCTCATGACCGCTTTTCATCGCAACCGAAAGGAAAAAGGGCTATCGATCGCCGCCGCCTTACGCGCGGCACAACTGGAAATGCTTAGCGATGAAAGATTTAATGCGCCATTTTACTGGGCTGCTTTCGCCGCTATCGGCGGTTTGGAAAAAGCCTGATTTTAACAAACTCAATTCTTTACTAATAAAACCCACCCTGAAGGAGAATTTATGCAAGGAGTTGATAAACCTGCACATGACACCTTTGACCCTGAAATTCAACACTGTGATTCAAAAGGCCGGGGCGCTTCCGCCATCGATGCTATGCCTGCCACAGTCACCCTCTACGTTTATGGTCTTGGCGTCTGGTACATGGTTGACAATGCTCAGCGCGGAACGATGAGGTTTCTGCGCGAAGAAACTCACCAACTTTCCATCCGCATTATCGAAAAAACTTCAACCGGCAGTATCTCGTCCGACGACACGGTCGTCGTGCCGATGACCACTGACGAGATATTTATTGCCGGCGACAAGCCTGCCCGCACGCGGATCGAATTGAATCAAAGAATGCCGTTTGACCGGTATGCCTGGCAATGGAACGATCCGGAAGACATTCGCTGGCTGGTCAACATGACCAATGACATCCACGGCGGCGTACCGGTGGTCCCGATCGCGAACGAGAAGGTCATCACCCCCCTCTGGGTACACAACGCTCTTTTCTACACCAAGAATTACACCAACTACGATATGGATATCGCGCTTCCCACCGGCGAAGTGATAGATGACCATTTTGGCGCGGTCGGCTGTATCGTCGGCGCCAAGATCGAGGCCGCGGCGGTCAGGATCTACCAGAAAGACGGGATCGATCGCACGCTGACCAAGGTGCCTGATTACACTCACGAGGTCCACATCTACAATCAAGGCGCCGATGTGACCTCAGATTTTTACAAGTATTATTGGATCCTGGGCGAGCAAAGCCCGATTCCCCGAAAATTCGATCTGATAGCGCCGCCGGGAGCAAGTTCGATGTCCGGTGAGTTGGTTTGCAGTTCCATCTGGGGCGATGGCGACGACGAAGGCGACCATTAATTCTTGCCTTTCCGCACCACCAGTACGGAACAGGGTGCATGCTGCATAACGGATTGCGAAACGGAACCAAGCATCATCCTTTCCCAAAAACCGTAGCCGTGCGACCCGATAACGATAAGATCGGCTTCCCATTTTTGCGCCTCTTCCACGATCCGGCGCGCCGGGGAGCCGATCAAAATATCCGTGCTTAACGCGCTCTCGGGCAGCTTGGCACCCAACAGGTCCCGTACCCGGCTTTCTCCCTGGTCTACGGCGATCTCTGCTTGCCGGTGAACCACGTTCTCAGTTTCGCGGTAAAGATCGACCGATCCGGCGAAAGGTTCGGCAGTTGTGAGCGGCGGCTCTATCACCGATACTATCTTTATTTCAATATCATCCGTTTTCAGCATTTCCAGGCCCTGGTCGATTGCGGCTTTGCTGTGCTCCGATGCGTCGGTTGCGATAAGGACTTTCATTATCTTCATCCCCCTCTATAAATTAATTATAAACTTTTTGTATTTTGAGTCTCGCCTGCAAGCAGCGGCTTTGGCCACAAATGTCACCAATAGCACGAATAGGGAATTTTTTTAATTCGTGTTATTTGTGTAATTCGTGGCGAATAAAGAACCGCGTGTGGCTTAGGCTTTTAGTTTTGGAACGCAGATTGCACTTGTATAAAATTGGTTTTATAGGAGAGTTTATGAAAACATACGGCTTTTTTACTCAAACGGCGATACTTTTACTGGTAATTCTGGCATCGATGCAAAGCGCGGATGCGCAAAATCGCGGGGTTTTGGCCGCAGCCCAGCGCATCTCCGGCGACCGGTTCGCATTTTCCGTCAGGACCCAGCGCGGAGCAAATGTCTACGGCGTGAACCGGCCTTCGGCCGCTGTTTTGGCCGCCGTCGATAAAGGCCTCAGCGATCTGTTTGCGGTCGCCCGGAAAAACGGATATTCCAAACGGCTTAATTATTCCGATTACAGCATCTTTATCGCCCGCGCCGACCGCACGCAAAATGGCGACGGCGGTTACTCCCCCGACATTGCCGTAAATGCCGGCCAGTATGCGGGCAGCGTCTACGACAAAGGCGGTTATATTTACGCCGCCGGGATGGTTGTTTCCAACGAGCCCTGCGCGTTTCTCATCGCCGAGCATGCCAAAGAATTTAACCGTATCTCCGAAGTGGTGCGCTACGAAGGCGAGCATCTTGTGCTCTATCACAACGACCGCCGGCGTTATAATGCAACGGCCGACCATAGCAAAGGCGGCGGGCATCCGATCCTTCAGTAGATCGAGAAATGAGGAATTCGGAGTGCGGAAGGCGGATAGCAGACGATAAATCGATTCCTCAGTCCTCATTCCGCGTTCCCCGTTCCTACCTAACCAAATCGTATACCCATACCGCAAAATTACCCGATTTCGTAACCCCTTGTATTTCTTGAATTTTCTTGGCAATTCCGCGTTTTTCAGCTAAAATCCCGTTAAACTTAAGCAGTTAAGCCATCTTTCAAACAAACCAGGCCAAGTGGCACACACTTTGCTATTAATCTTCGCGGATCAAGCATCCGTGAAGGTGGGAGGTCATATGAGATCTTTAACCGTACCGGTCAAGATAACTACCCTGCTTTCTATTTTGTTCTTTATAAATTTGGCAGCCCCGTCACAGACGCCCCAGACGGCCCAAACACCGCAGCTAAAACCGGCGGGCGACAGCAGCCCCTATATACTGCCGGCTGGCACGGTGATCCGGGTCAAAATGGACAACGGCATCACTTCGCGCTCGGCCAGCGTGAACGACACTTTTACTACGACCGTGGCCACACCGGTTTTTATCCGCAGCGTGGAGGTCATCCCGGCGGGCACGGTGATCGAAGGGCGCGTGGTCAAGGTCGGCCATGCGAAACGCGGCGGGGGCGCGGGTTTCATAAATATAAGTTTTGAAACCTTGAAGCTGAGAGACGGCACCACGCGAAAGATCACCGGCGAACTCGGTGCGGGTGAAGAAAATGACCCGGCCGATATCGACACCGGGGACATCGACGGCAGCGAGGGCTCGCCCACGACAAGCGTCGGATTTATTGCCGGCGGCGCCGGGGCCGGAGTGCTCGTAGGCGGATTGACAAAGGGAGGCAGCGGCGCGGCTATCGGCGGAGTGCTCGGCGCAGGGGCGGGTGCATTGGCTTCCTATTTAAGGAAAGGCGAGGAAGCGACGATCGCCACAAACGCTCAGCTGGCGGTGGTGCTCAGGCAAAGCGTGACCTTACCGGCGCAGGATTTTTGAAATTTTAAGTTTAAGTTTGGTCGTAGCGAGAGGGCTGATTGCGACCATGAAGAGAAGCCTTGTTGCGAAGGGGAGAGCGCAACAAGGCTTTTCTTTGTTTACGGAGCGCCCTTTTACGAAGCGCCTTTTACGGAGCGCCGAATTTATTCGGCACGAACGCGCAGCGTTCGAATATGGAGCGCGGGCGAAAGATCGTCAGGTCAAAATCACCCGTCACCGGTTAAGGCGTAAAAATTTTAAATTTGGTATCTGGGAATTCTTGTCAGAATCGGGAGCCGTAGCGATCGGGTTCTTAAAAGCTCCCCTCCTTACGAAGGAGGGGTGGCGCGCGCTTCGCGTGACGGGGTGATTCTCTCTTGTCAGAGTATTATTGTGGTTTTTCTTGTCAGTAGCGTCGGCGTCAGCCGATGCGTTCTTGTCAGAACCGCGAGCCGTAGCGACCGGGTTCGGGCTTCGTGTGATTCGTGTATTTCGTGGTTCCAGTCTTAATGCTTTATTAATCACGCTCCGCGATAAACAAACAGAGTCTTATTCCAAACCTTAAAAGACAAACTAAAGTTTGAACTCTAAACCGTTTTCCAAATTTACCCAAATCCTCTATCGCCATCTCCACCAAACCTTAATAAGATGGAGCTCTGTTGGTGCGGCAGGTGAGACCACACGGTTTGGCCTGTGCACGCCGGGCATGCTTGGCAGCCCGGGAGGCGGCGTGAACTAAGGGCCGCTGCCTCTGAAAGTCATAGCGAACCCGCATCGTATGCTTTAGCGCCCTGCGGGCAAA
>DASYKT010000031.1:0-415124 GCA_035995185.1 Pyrinomonadaceae bacterium | reverse complement strand
CCTTCATAAGGCGTCAGTTTGTTTTTAAAATGAATAAGCTCGGTGCGCACTTCAAATTCTTTTTCGGGGTGCCAGACGACGATGTCGGCGTCGTAGCCCGGCGCCAATTTTCCTTTTTGTTTATCCAGCCCGGCAAGCCTGGCCGGGGCGGCACTCATCCAGCGTGAGATGTCGGCGAGGCCAAAGCCGCGTTTGCTTGCCTGCGTCCACAGTACCGGCAGGCCGAATTGCAGTGTCGAGATCCCGCCCCAGGCTTCCATAAAATCGCCCGTGTCCATTAACTTTAAATTCGCGGTGCAGGGTGAATGGTCGGAGACGACCATATCGATGGTGCCATCGGCGAGCGCCGCCCAGAGCTTTTCGCGATTTTCGCGCTCGCGCACCGGCGGGCAGCATTTATAGTGCGTCGCGCCGGCGGGAATTTCCTCGGCGGCAAAGGTCAGGTAATGCGGGCAGGTCTCGACCGTAAGCGGCAGCCCTTCATCTTTAGCGGCTTTTACCAACGGCAAAGCGTCGGAAGATGAGTGATGTACGATGTGAACCCGCGCGCCGGTTTCACGGCAAAGTTTTACCATCAGCGCGATCGCGTCGTTTTCAGATTCGCGCGGCCGCGAGCGCAGGAATGTTTCGTAATCTTTCGGGTCGGCGCCCGCCAATCCAGCCGCTGCATTTTCTATCGGGCCGGGAAGTTCTGCGTGAACCAGCAGAACGGAATCAAGCCTCGCGAGTTCAGGCATCGCCTCTCGCAAATTTTCTTCGGTTACATGGGGGAATTCGTCAACGCCTGAGTGGATCAGAAAACATTTAAAACCACGCACGCCATTTTCCAGAAGCGGTTTTAACTCGCCCGTATTGCCCGGAACCACGCCTCCCCAAAAAGCGACGTCGACCCGGCATTGCCCGGTTGCCGCGCGCAATTTTTCCGCAAATCCCGCCCGGGTCGTCGTCGGGGGAATGCTGTTGAGCGGCATATCGACGATCGTCGTCACGCCCCCGGCGGCGGCTGCCCGCGTGGCGGTCGTGTATCCTTCCCAATCGGTTCGCCCCGGTTCATTCACGTGCACATGAGCGTCCACCAAACCCGGCATCACTACGGCGTCGCCGGCATCTACCAGTTGAATTCCGTCGGGTATATTTTCCCAATCGCCAATAGCAACGATCACGCCGTCGCGAATGTGCACCGCGGCAGGAGCGATGATTTCCGCCGCGCCGGGCGTTAATGCTTTTTTGCTTCGAATTATCAGATCGGGTATATCCATTGAGCCGATTATAAGCGACAGCGCCGGTAAATAAAAAAGCGAATAAAAAAGCCGGAATTACTTCCGGCCTCTTTCGGTCTATGAGCGGCGATTATCAGCATGTCGGGTTGCAAACTTCGCAATTCTCGCCGCCGTGATCCACGATACAATCCCAGGAAGTTTGATAATGCTTGTTTGGATATTCGCCGGCGCACGCCGAATATATGGGATTGCAAAAACTAAAACAACAGGCGCCTCCCTGCGCCTTGGCGCTGTCGGTAAAAAGCGCAAAACCGGTACCGGCGATCAATACCGCCAGGATCAATGTCTTGCAAAAAATCCGCGAAATAATCTGTTTCATCTTTTTCTCCTTTTTTATCCAAAGATGTTAGCAGCCGGGGGTACAGACCAGGTCTGAACAATCCGGGTCCAGATCGGCGACGCATTGCGCGTACGTTTTATACGGATCGTTGGGATGGCCGTAGTGCGTCAGGCAATAGGCCCATACTATGTCGCAGATGCTGCAGCAATCGTTCGTGGCGCATTTGGCACTGGTTTTGGCGCTGCCGCCAAAGCTCGCAAAGGTTAATGCGGTAAGCATAACGGCCAGGATCAACCCTTTGCGAAATATTTTCGAAACGATAAATTGCTTCATTTTTCTCTCCTTTTTTAGGTTCTAAATTAATGGGAACGGGCAGCGTCAGGCTCAAAAACTCAAGCTTTGCCGGCCGCGAATTAGAAACCTCCGCCTGATGGGAGTTTTCTGAGGAATTAGTCAACCTTAACCAAAGCACGGTGAACAAGTCAATATTTTTGCGTTTTGGGCAGTGTCTTAAAGCTGAGGTTAGTTTTGTGGGAAATTCGGTAGTAGTTGATAGCTGATAGATGAAAGATACGAGATCGAATCTTCCCCTATCACCTATGATCTTTCATCTGTTCCGAATGATTACCGGGACAAAACTACCAGGGCCTGGGCCAGATTCATACGCGTAAGAGGACTGCCGGCATTGAATTTTTGCGATCCATCAAGTGAGAGCCAGCCTTTTTGCAGCGCCACGGCCACGTATCCGCGCCACTGTTGCGGTATATCGGCGGCATCTGTAATACCGCCGGGCAGCGCTGAACCGGCGGCGAGGCTGTCCAACTGCGCGGCTTTTACCAGCGCGATAGCGGCGGCCAACCGTGTCACCGGCTGATCGGGCTGAAAACCATTTCCCGGTGCAGCGTCATAGATCAGGGGCCCTGTCAGAACGGATTGAACCGATTCTACGGCGTTGCGAGTGGTCAGATCGGTTACGTCCGGATACATCGGGTTTTTTGCCACGAACTGCGGCGCCCGGCCGATACGCACCAGAGCGGCGGCAAAATTACCCCGCGAAACGGCAAAGCCGGGCTCAAATTTCTTACCGAAGGTAGGCAGCAAAAACTTCCGCAGGCCTTCGTACACGATCGCTTTTTCCGCATCCGAGAGAGAGCCGGTGTCGCTTAGCTCACGGAAACCGACCTGCGTTATCTCGGTAGCGGTCAGAAAGTTTTGCGGCGCGGCGGATGGCGAACTGATCTGGGTGAGAAGGTTTTCCGTCGCCGGCGAGGTGATCGAAGCCTTTTGGTTCCGGCCAAAAATTCCGTTGAAAATGGGACGTTCGGATGCGGCGGCCAGGTTTCCGGTTCCGTCAAAAACCTTCAGCTTCAGATTTGCCGGGCTGCTTTTCTCCCACGCCACGTAAAAGTTCGAGAGAACGGTGTTAAGAGGCAAAATACTTGCCGCGGATATCACCGAGCCCTGACTTACCTGTCCATTGCTTACCTGAAAGGTCGAGGTGGAAAATGTCGCCCCGTCGTTTGCCGCGACGGCGCGAAAGGTGCCGGTAGCGCGTTCCGGAAAAGCTGCTTCCAGGACGGCGGCATAGGTATTTAACATTCCCGCGCCGACCTCGTGTGCAAAATATTTAGGCAGCGGCGTGGCGGAGCGCTGCAAGATGTCTTTTATCTGCGCCGGTGTAAGATCGGGATTCGCCTCGAGCATCAGCGCGATCGCACCGGACACCTGCGGCGCCGAAAATGAAGTTCCGCTGGCGGTGGTGTAAAACGGAAGCTCGAATAAAGTCAGCCGCTGAGTATCGGCGCCGACGAGCCCTAAAGTTCCGATCTGCGTTCCCAGCGAACGCAGGCTTACCACGTTCACACCCGGCGCGACCAGCGAAGGCGAAAACATTTTATCGCCAAAAACTCCGCGCGAAGAAAAACTTGCCAGAGCGCTTTTCTCATCAGTTGCGCCGACGCTGATCACCCACGGCGCGGCGGCGTACGGGTTGAGTGTGTTATTTCCCGGGCCCGAATTCCCGGCGGAAAAAACGACGCTGACGCCGCTGTCGGTCAGCATCCTGGTGGCGATATTGACCGGATCGTTGTAATCAAAAACGGCTTCGGTCGAAAAGCTGCAATTAACCACGCGAACGCGATAATTAGCGCCTTTTTGCAGCAAATAATCGAAACCCGAGAGCACAAAGGTCAGATTTACATCGCCCGCGCTCAGCCCCAGGATCTTTGCGCCCGGCGCGACGCCGTTATACTTGCCGTTTGAACGGGAACCGCTCCCGGCGATGATCCCGGAAACAAAAGTTCCGTGACCGCTGAGCAGATCGGTGTTCGGGAAATTTTCTATCGGCAGCGGGTAGTTAAATCCCAGCGGCAGGCTTTGCAGATCCAGCAGTTTTACATTCTGGATGACTTTACCCGAGAGATCATGCTGCAGGGCATTGACCCCGGTATCCAAAACCGCGACGGTGACGTTCTTTCCCGTTACCGGCAAATTGTTATTGCCGGCGCGCAGGTCTTGATCTGACGGAACACGCGAAGATTGCGTCGGCTTGAAGTAGGGATCGCTATCGAATTTCAGCGTCCGGTTTCCATAGATCGAACGCACATTGGGCAGACGGGAAACGGCCATTAACTGCTGCCGCGTCGCCGATACATAGATCATCGGCAAGACCCGGAAACGCGTTCCGCCCAAAATGCCTATTTGTCGTAAATTATTCAGATCGGTTTCGGTAGGGTATTGATGAAAGACGACAACCGCATTAATTCCGCTGTCGTCGGTAACCTGGTTTAGCAGCAGCGCGAGTTCGGGGTCGACGCTTTGCAGTCCCGAGAACGCCTGGTTGAGTAAACCATCCGGGCCGATCAGTTCGATCCCGTCGGCACCGGTAAAACGCAGGCCGTCGACCACCGTAAAAACGGTATCGGCGCCGGTAAAGCGCATTCCGTTCAGGCCCGTAATAGAAAACCCGGCCGGAGCGATCAGCTCAAAAAGTACCCCGTCAGGGCCAAATCCCGTGAGCGAATCCGCGCCGGTGAACCGGATAGTGTCAGCGCCGGTAAAACGCAACCCGTCCGCTGAGATCGCATCGCCATCGGCGCCCGTAAACCGCAATCCGTTCGTTCCGATCAGCGAAATGCCTGCCGGGGCGGTCAATGAAACCCCGTTAGCTTTTCTGACGACGATCGAATTCGCTTCGTAGGTCGTGCCATCGGCCCCGGTAAAACGAAAACCGTCGGCCCCGGTAAAACGCATTCCATCGACTTTCATCAAGTCGATGCCGTCCGCGCCGGTAAAACGGGCCCCGGTCGAGCCTATATAAGTAATTCCATCGGCGCCGGTAAAACGAGTGCCGTCTGCCCCGGTAAAACGAACGCCATCAGCGCCGGTGAATCTGAGACCGTTTACTTCGGTGCTAATAAAACCATCGGCACCAGTGAAACGCATTCCATTGGTGCCGATAAAATCTACGCCGTCGGCTCCGGTAAAACGCATTCCATCGGAACCGACCACACTTATCCCCGCCTCAACTGTATTCCAGGCAAAAGCTACTAACAGAATGAAGCAGATAATTTTTCTAAGATCTATCTTAGTATCCATCAATCAAAAGTGTATTAAATGCATACAAAAAGATATCTTTAATGTCTTAAAATATACCGAAAAGACAAATTTTAGTGTTCCGAACTACCGAACACCGTTGCTTTTGCAAATTGAGTGCCTCAATTGCCATTGACGCGGAGCTGAAAATTAGCACCTTTTTCGATCCGGACATTTTTGTCAGCCGCCGAAAGCGTGGTCGCGCCGCTTGCCGAGCCGCCGGCGCTGGCAGAAGGCGAAATTTGCAATCCCTTGACCGTCTGTCCCAGCGTCTGGGTGGTCTGTCTGGTTGCGCCGGCTACGCTGCCGGCGGTTTCCCGCGTCGTGTTAGCAACGCCGCCAACTGTACTGCCTACAGTATTTGTCGTTGTGCCTACGATGCCGCCCGCTGTATTTGTAACGCCTCCCAGCAAGCCTCCGCTACTCGAAGTGCCGCCTGCGCTGCTTCCGGAGCTCTGACCGATTACACGCGTCGAAGAACCAGAGGTTCCGGAAATATCTGAATCCAACATATCAGCCGCCGCCACATTAGCGGTAGCATTTGTGATTGAGACTATCGACATATTTACCGGGCTATTCAGATCCTGGCCCTGAATGCGGTCAAAAACGACCCCGAGCCGGGAAACGGCCGTTTCTTTTGTTCGCTGCTGCACTTCCGTGACACGACCGACGAGATTTGCGCCCTTCGGTATTATCGTTTGCCCGTTTTGCTTGACCGATCTGACAACTTTCAAAAGCACCTGGTCGCCTACCCTGGCCTTCTTAACATCCAGGTTTTGCATCAGTTGCGCTTCAATCGCCGTTCCGGCATTAAGGCCGGCACCATTGCCGCTTTTACTGATTGCGCCTGAGCCCGACCCTTTTATCTGCGCATTCTTCGCGGTTGTTTTCTGCGCGGAAACCCCCAGGCTGATGAGTAAGATCAGATTGATTCCGATGATTATTTTTTTCATTTTTACTACCTCTAACTTTCAAAATACTTAAGGGATAGTCCATGCCCGCCAGGTTTAGAAATAAACTATGTTTCCATCATATTTATGCCGGGTTGAGAAATACTTGAGGCATTTTTTGCGCAAAACCGTCATCCGTGCCCGCTTTTATTGGTAATTCAAGTTTTACTCAAGGGGTGCCTAGTAACCTCGGACTCGTTATGCCGATGACTTTCACGTTCCGAGAGAACTTCGAAAACTTCGACGAGATGAGCTTCGAGGAAGTTGATCCGAACGATCCCTTTCATCGGCCCGCCGGCCCCGCTGCCTGCGAAAAAATGCGGATCCTCACGGAAAAACTCAATGTCCCGCGTGTCATCGATCACCTGCATAGACCGCGCCTTGACCGGCTGTTAAAAAGATCGCTGGATCAGGTGGGCGCTGTCTTGATAACCGGCCGCTCCGGTACGGGTAAGACATCGATCGCCGCAAATTTTGCTCAGCAATATGAAAGAAAGGCTTGGTATGGCGTCGAGGCCGCTGATTCGGATTGGAAGATTTTTTCCAATTATTTATCGAAAGGGATCTGGGGAAATTCTCCGATCGGCGACGGCCTGGAGATAAGGGACCTGATCGATAAATTAATGGCTGAACCGCTGCCTGCGGATGCTCCCCGGCTTATCGTTCTCGATGACATTCATCACGTGTTCGACGCCAAATGGTTCAATGATTTTTTTGGCGCCATACTTCAAACCGCTTCACCCGCCACACATCTGCTTTTTCTTTCGCGCAGCAAGCCCGCTTTTCCGCTTTGGCGGCTGCGTTCGAAACAGGCCTTAAGCGTAATAGACGAAAAGATAATCGCTTTCGATCAAGCCGAAACATCCGCGTTTTGTAAAAAAGCGGGGGTCTCGCCCGGAGATTGCGCGCGGTTCTACACTGAATCATTCGGCCGGATCGGAAAGCTTAGGGCTTTAGTTCAAACAACTTAAAACGCATAGGAAAAAATAATCGGTTGTGACATAATTACGGCAAGTTCATAAGAATTCGTCTCTAAAAAATTTAATGAATTTGAGGCGTGCTTTTTGATATTAAAAGCATCTCAAAGAATTATTAATGTCAAAACCGAATTTATTTTTGCGGACGAAACTATTACCGCCCAGAGCGGTGTCCGAATTACTGCCTCGCCCGCGCCTGACGGAAAAATTAAAAGCCAACATCAACGCTTCGGTGACGCTTTTGGCGGCCGATGCCGGCTACGGCAAGACCACCCTGATCTCTGATTTTATCCGCAGTGAATCGCGCCCGTCCGTCTGGTACCAGCTTGATCATACGGATGCCGATCCATTTGTCTTTCTCGGGTACATCACGCACGGCATCAGGAATTTCGCGCCTGATTTCGGCGAGACCGTTTTGCCTTATATCACCGAGGCGCGGGATGAATTGTTCAGATTTCCGGAACGCGCCGCCGATCTGCTGCTCAATGAAATATTTGAAAGCATGAAGCAGCCGTTCATTATCGTCCTGGACGATTACCATCACATCGGGCCTGACACGGTGGTGCATAAGCTCGTCGATCGGCTGCTGCAATATTCTTCCGAGCTTCTTCATCTGATCATTACTACCCGCGACCTTCCGCCGCTGGCGATAATGCGCCGCCGCTCGCAATCTTCCGCGCTTGTTCTGACGCGCGAAGATCTGCTTTTTACCGAAGAAGAAATGCGCGGCCTTTTTCGCCGGACGCTGAACATCGAACTTAAGGATGAAGAAATAGCCGAATACAGCGAGCGGACGCACGGCTGGATAACCGCCTTGCAGCTGGTGCGGCAGGCGGCCGAGCAGGAAATTTACCAGGGGTCGAACAAACCGAAACTCGATCTCGGCGATATTCTGCACCGCTCGGAAAAAGATATTTTCGATTATTTCGCGGAGGAAGTTTTCGGCGGGGAATCGGAAGAAATAAAAGACCTGTTGATGTATCTTTCGCTGCTCGATTCCTTGCCGCTGGATGTCTGCAGCCGTCTGTTTCCCGATATGCGCTGCGCCGTGGTGCTGCCTGAGCTGCTGCACAAGAATGTCTTTCTGACCGTGGCCGGTGAGAGCCGGGAAACCGAAGTGTACCGTCTTCATCCGCTCTTTCGCGATTTTTTGCAGCGGCGTCTGCGTTCCGAGATCGGGCGGGCGAGGTTGGAAAAAGAACGCCTCAGGCTGGCCGAATTTTTCTTTGCGGAAAGGCTTTGGGAAAAAGCCCTGCCTTTTTTGCTGGAGACCGAAAACTTTGACCGGGCGGCGCAAGTGATCTCTGAAAACGGGGCGGAATGGATAGCCGGCGGCGCGATCACCACGCTGGAAAACTTTATCGTCGGCATACCTCAGACGCACTTGGAAAAATATCCGTATTCTCTGCTGCATCGGGCCGAGATCCTTCGTCTGCGCGGCGAAGAAGCAAAATCATTCACGCTCTTGAAACGGGCCGTGCGCCTGCTGGCGAAAGAGAAAAACAAGGTCGGTGAAGCGGAAGCGCTGCATTCTTTAGCCAGCCTTTTGCGGCGCAAAGGCGACTGTGCCGCGGCTCTGAATCAATTGGAGAAAGCGGAAAACCTGGTCGACAAGGAAACCGAGACATATTTAAAATGCGCCAACACGCGCGGCCTTTGTCTGATCGCGCAAGGCTTGTGGACGCAGGCCGAACATCAGTTTCGCCTCGCCCTCGATCTGGCGGAAAAGCAGGGCAGCCAGCATTATATCCGGCTCATTACGCACAATCTGGCGCTCCCGGCCGGTTTTCGCGGCGATTTTGGCGAGGCCCTGCGCTGGTTCAAACGTATCTTTCGCGACAATAAAAGTATCAATCCTTTTCCTCAGGAAGCCATCGGTTATTTGAACGTCGCGCGGCTGCATATTTTTCGGGGTGAGTTCGAAGACGCCGAACGCAATCTGGAGCAAGCGCTTCAGATCTGCCAGCTTTTTAATTTGACCGCATTGCGCGGGGAAGTTTTCGAAGCGTTCGGAAATTTCTACCGCGAAAAAGAAGACGTCGCCCACGCCGCCGAGTTTTACGAAAGGGCTTTGAAAGCGTATGAGGACGCCGGGGTGAACCTCGCCGCCCGCGATCTGGATGAAGAGCGCGCCAAATTCTACCTGCTGCGAAACGACCCGGTCAAGGCGCAAACACTGTTGGAAAATCTGCTGCGGGCCCGCGCGGGGAGCAACAATGAATTCGGTATAAAAACCGTCGAGTTGGTGTTGTGCCGCGCCCGCCTGGCGCAAGGCAAGACCGATGGCCTGGTGGAAAAGGTCTCTGAACTGGCCGGGTTCTTTCAGGAGCAAAATTTAAATTACGACGAAGCCAATGCCTCGCTATTGTTGGCCGAAGTTTTTTTTGCGACCGAAAAATGGAAGGACGTTTATGAGCCGCTGCAAAGAGCGATCGATCTTACGGCGAGATTTGACTATGAACATTGGCTGCGCAGCGAAATTAAAAAAGGCTCAAAATTTTTCCGCGATGAAGATATTCTGGAAAAGCTCCCACCCGACCTGCGAAAAAATGTGGCCGACGCGCGGAAAAAAGAAAATTCGGCGGCCGTCGAATTGGCCGGTGAAATAACCGCCGGCATTACCGATCTTACGGTTAACATACTTGGATTTGTCGATATCTACCGGGACCGCTCGCGGCCATTTGCGCCGGATGCCTGGACCACCAAGCGCGCGCGGGATATTTTTTGCCACATTGCGACCAGCAAGCATCGCCGGGTAGAAAAAGACGTGCTCATCGACACTTTTTGGGGTGAAGAAGAACTATCTACGATCGAGAAAAATTTTCACCCGACCATTTCACACATTCGCAAAGCCTTGAACAGCCGCCAGGCTTTTAAGCAAAATTTTCTTATCTTTCGCGATGGGACCTATCAGCTCAACCCGGAGCTTTCCGTTCTGCTCGATACCGAGGAATTCGAAAAACATATTTCCGCCGCGGAAAAAGCCAAGCGGGAAAAAGACAATGCCGCGCTGCAGCTTAACCTCGAGGCCGCTCATGAGCTTTACCGCGGAGAGTTTATGTCCGGCGTCTATGACGGCTGGGCCGAAGAGCGCCGCCACTACTTTTTCGAACAGCACTCACGCGTTTTAAATGCCCTGGCAAAATTGGCCTTTGGCGAGCGGCACTGGTCAAAAGCGATAAAATTTGCCGGCTATATCTTACAAACCGACCCTTACCGCGAGGACGCCCACCGGCTGCTGATGAAAACCTATGCCATGCAGGGCAAACGGGCCTCCGTCATCGAGCAATTCGAAGGCCTTGAGACCCTTCTCAAAAAAGACCTGGGCATCGAACCCGCCCCCGAAACCCGCAAGGTTTATCAGGAACTGATCAAATAACAAAATAGGATTTGCTTATGAAGCAATGCGGGGTGTTCCGTTCCATATTGGATGGAACAAAATGGAACACCTGGAACGCTTTTGGAACACTGTTTTTGGGTGTTTTTGAGTTCAAAGAGCAGCAGCCGCAGCGACTGGAACCACGAGAATATATGAAAGATCGCGGAAGGTGAAGAACAGTTTTTGGATACATCAATATAGCACCAGTCTTTCGTGTTATTTGGCGCGGTTTCTTTTAGAAATGGTTTGTGATCTATCAATTGCCACTAGCTTTAGCTAGTGGCAATTTAAAGAAGATTTTAAGATAAGAGCGGGCGCAAGCGGCCCTTCCAGACTGCAAATTTATATAGAACTTATATTTACCTTAAAAGCCGAACACTTCTCAGGTCCGGAAGGGTTGCTTGCGCCCGCTCTTCGATGAGCTATTAGATTTGTTAACTATTGTATTCATTCAGAATACAGGCTTTTCATCTCAGTTTCGCGCTCGCCTCAAGTCAACCTCAAGTTTTTCTCAAACTCTATTAGGTAATCTGGCTCCAGATTTATTTGGGAGCTTTTGTAAAGGAAAACAGGGGGAAAAATTCAGGTGAATCCACAATTAAATCGATCTTTTCATCAATCTTTTCAAGGGGTGCGGCTAGTATTTTTTATTCTGATAATTACAAGCATTCATTTGCTTAATATAAAAGCGTCTGTTCTGAGCCCTGTACTCCAAAACCAACTTACCAATCTGACAAATAACGCCAAAGTCGGCGTAGTTATCATAAGTTTTAATACTCCGACGGGCCTCAGAGAAAGCCATCTAAATGTTTTGCGCAGCCTTGGTATCTTAAAGGGCGTGACCTTTCCAAAACTTGGAATGGTCGGCGCAGTATTGACCGCCGGACAGGTCCGGATGCTCTCGACAAATCCCGCCGTCCGTTCTATCTGGTCTAACGACCGGCTCAGATATTATATGAACCAGGCCCGGACGGTGACCGGCGCCGATCAGGTGCGCGCGGACAGCGCTTTTACCTTGCGCAACGGCGGCATGCCCATTACCGGCGCGGGCGATTTTTCCGTTCTGGTGATCGATTCAGGTATCGACGCGACGCATGCCGATCTGCCTCTTGGCTCAAAGGTTATTCAAAACAGCCAACGTCTAGTCTCGACCGAAACCGGCAACACCGGCATCTCGCTCGGCGGCCTTTTACTTAACGGTTTAACGCCTTCACTCTCGCTGGAAAATATTCCGAATACGGACACGGTCGGCCACGGAACGCACTGCGCGGGGATCGTGGGCGGCAATGGCAGCCGTTCGGGCGGTGTGTATTCGGGCGTCGCGCCGGGCGTGAAGATCGTGGGGTCCGGCGGCGGCGCGGTTTTGCTGGTGCTGGACGCGCTGGCGGGCTGGGAATACGGCCTGTCTCACCAGAGCCAGTACAAGATCCGGGTCGTCACAAATTCCTACGGGCCGCTGGGCGGCGGTGAGTTTGACGCTAACGAACCGCTGATGATCGCCGCCAGACAGGCGCACGATATGAATATGACGGTGCTTTTTGCCGGGGGAAACGATGGCGCGGCAAAAAACACTCTCAGCCCTTATGCCCAGGCGCCGTGGATAATCGGTGTCGCCGCGGGAACCAAGGACGGTATGCTCGCCGATTTTTCTTCCCGCGGGCTGCCGCGCGAAGAACGCTTAAATGACGACAATCCGAACAACGATAACGAAGCGCCGACGATAACCGCACCGGGCAACGGACGCTTTTTCGAAAGCAGCCTCACCCGTTACGGATTTACCAGCGACATCGTTTCGGTGCGCGCGATCACCAATCTGACGGCTAACGGATTGAACGCCGATACCGAGATCCCGCTCGGGATGATCCCGTTCTATACACAGATCTCCGGTACCTCGATGGCAACGCCTTTCGTGGCGGGAGTGGTCGCATTGATGCTCGACGCCGACCCCACCCTGACGCCCGATGAGATCAAGCAGATATTAACGGATACTTCGACCCGCATGCCCGGCTATGAAGACTATGAAGTCGGTTCCGGTTACGTCAACGCCTATGCCGCGGTCGATAAAGTGCTGAACCGCTCGAAAGGCTACCGGAATTTTTCGCAGGTAAATTTTAACGCGCACTTTAGTGAAGAGCGCCCGGCGGCGCAGCCGTTTCATGTCGATTTCAACCCGGCGGTTTCGGGAACGACTTCGGCGAACGCCGCGACCTTTACGGTCGAACCGGGAATGAATGTGCTCAACGTTTTTGCGAACGTCGATGATGTGCTGGAGATGGGCAACGGAAATTTTGTCGGGATCAAGATCACCGCGCCGAGCGGTGCCGGTTACTCCACGGCCATCGAAACGCCGGTCTTGAGCAGCACTGCGCGCGAAGTGACCGTGCAAAATCCTGAAGCCGGAACGTGGACCCTGGAAGTTCGCGGCGCGCGCGGCCTGGCCGCGGTCCCGCAAGCTTCGCTGCCAGTCCAGGTAGCACTGCCGGGCCCGGTGAACGGAACTATCAGCCAGGTTAAATACGTTCTGCCGGGTATTTCCGATATACAGGGGCATCCGCAGCAAACGGCCATCGAATTCGCGCTCAAAAACCGGTTGATGGATACCTATGCCGACGGGAGTTTTCAGCCCGATCAGGTAGTTTCCCGCGAAGACCTGGCCCGTTCGCTGGTGCTCAACACACCGCTGCGCCAGTCGCTGGGAAATTCGCCGAAGTTTGCGGATGTGAGCGGCGATCTATCGAGAATTGCGGACGCCGTGACGGCTAATGGCTCAACACTCCGTGATTACAACTTTGCCCCGGCAGGAATGATGAGCGCGGGCGGCGCGGACTTTAAGCCGGCTGATGCGATCAGCAGGCTCGATCTGGCCGTGGCTTTGGTGAGGGCGCTGGGCCACGACGCCGAAGCCCGCGCTCTGGCCGGCTCGACGGTAACTATAGGAGGCACGGCGATCGCGGACAACGATCGGATACCGGCCGATCTGCGCGGGTACGTTCAGATCGCCCTGAACACGGGACTGTTCGACGCGCCGCAGCGCCCGAGTTTCGACCCGGATGGCCCGATCACGCGCGCGAATCTGGCGGTAAGGCTTTCGGTTTACAAGACATTGTTTATGACAGGGGGGTAATCACACGGGTTTGCTCTCAGGACGGTGGGAGCAATGAGGGAGGTGCGGAAAGGTCCGTAAGGTCTTTTCCGCACTGAGCTCAACTCTTCTAAAATGGCATCTTTCTGATCAACTCTTTATTGCTTAGGTACGATCTGTCTGACCGGATCTACCATTCATGGGAAAGCAGGATCTCTTGTCCGCTTTCCCTTTTTTATTTTATTAACGGTGTTGCCTATACAGAGTTCGATCACAGCGATCTAAAGTAACAAATCAGCAGCTCTTGTTTAGTGCGTTTAGTGTGCTTCGTGGTTAAGTTTTTTAGTTTAATTTGTGCTGAGGCTACTATAAGAGTTTAACCACGAAACACACCAAACACACGAAATGGCCGCACTAGGGATTTATTTGAAATAATCAGCGTTGCCCGATGAATCGAAAGACCCGGTCAATGAGAAGTAAAAGCTTTTAGCCTCTTAATAAGATAAGATAGGTAGCCATGGACAAACCTCTTTATATTCCAATGATTCTCGGCACGGCGCGCAAAGACCGGAAGAGCCGCCACGTGGCAAATTTTGTGCTCGAGGAATTTTCCAAATTCGAGCAGGTCGAAACCGAACTGATCGATATTTGCGATCTGAATTTGCCGAACGATGACGCCGGCGAACAAATAAAGCATCCGGAATTTTCCGCCAAATGCGCGCGGGCCGACGGGCTGCTGATCGTCACGCCGGAATACAATCACGGGTATCCCGGAATGCTGAAACACGCGCTCGATACCAACCTGAAAGAATATATCCACAAAGCCGTCGGCGTGTGCGCCGTGTCGAAAGGCGGTTTTGGCGGCACGCGCGTGATCGAAAACCTGCTGCCGGTATTTCGCGAGCTGGGCCTGGTCTGCATTTTTTGGGATGGGAATTTCTCGCGGGTAAACGAGCTGTTCGATGAGGACGGCAAGATCACCGACCCGGGAATGGCAAAGCGAATGCAGAAATTTTTCAAAGAATTGATCTGGATGTCTACCACCTTGCGTCACGGCCGCGAAAACGTGCCGCAGGAGTGAACGCGCCGATCTGCTTGATTTTGCTCCCATAAAGAATATAATTCCCCCGAGCGACCAAAGGATCCAGGCACATTTAGCGGCGAGCTCCCAGTAAAAAATAAAAAAATCGCAATTCAGCGGATCTGCCGCTGAAGCGAATTTTTTGAGGGGCAGCTTTCAACTAAGACATTATTTGCTCGCTGGATCCGCGGTTAAAATTTCGGAAGCGAGGATGTTTTTTATGGAAAAGTTTAAGTCAGTAAAGTCCGGCGGTAAGGAATTGGTAAAAGTCCGCGCCTATCAGGGCGACGCCGCGACGTTTCTTGCTTTTGACCTGGATAAAAGCCTTCTGAAAGGCTTTGTGGGATTTAGCATCCAGGTCGAATTCGGCAGCGGTAAAAAGAAAATAAAACGCTATTTGCTGAACCGGCTTACTTTTTCCAAAGCAGTACGAACTGCCAGCGGCATACCCGAAGACCAAAAAGAAAGCTCCGAATTTTCTCCTTATCAAAAATTCAACTGGGTTCACGTGCCCTCTACCGACCGCAAAACCAACACTCCTTTTTTTGGACAATATACTTATTCCATAACCCCGCGGTTTTTAAAGAACGGCAAACTACAGCCGCCCGACAAATCGCTGACCGTGAAAATGCCGGTCGATGTAAATCCGTTCGTTAAAAAGGGCACCAGGATCGGTTTTGCCCGGGCGTTCATTTCTTCGCAAGCTTATGTCCGGCATTTCGGAATGAAAAGCGCGGTGCGCCCGAATAAAACGGACCTGATCTTTCCGATAACCGAAGAGGTCAGGATCGCAAATGCAAAACCCTATACGTATGAAGAGCAGCATACATATTTAGGCTGGCAGGCACGCGCCCGCGTGATGGAATTTCTCGAAGAAGCCGAAAAAAAGAAGCTGGACCTGGACGTATTTGCCTTTGACCTGAACGAACCGGTCATAGCCCAGAAATTGATCGATCTGGCGGCCAAGGGCCGGGTCAGGATCGTTCTCGACGATTCGAAAAATCACAACGCAAAAAGCAGTCTCGAGACAAAGTTTGCCGCGCTCTTCAAGAAAAAAGCCAAGAATCCCGCAGACCTGGTGCGCGGACATTTCAGCTCCCTCGCCCACTCGAAAGTGTTCATTCAAAAAAAGGGAGACATCGCTCTCAAGGTGCTGACCGGCTCGACAAATTTTTCCACCAACGGGCTTTATATCAACGCCAATCATGTGTTGATCTTCGACAATAAAAAGGTAGCCGATCTTTATGCCCAGGCTTTCGCCGCCAGTTTTGGGAAAAAAGAAATGAGTACGTTCAAAAAACACGACCTGGCGCTGGGCGATCACGTCGTCAAACAAGTGAATATGCCCGATATGACGATCCGGTTCTCACCTCATAACAAAGAGGTCACGACAAAATTTTTTAAGATCATTTCCGATCGCATCGATGCGGCCCAAAGCGATGTGCTGTTTGCGATCATGCAGGACGGCAGCGGCAGCGGCATTCTGGATGCCGTCAAGAGAAAGGTAAAGCAGGACAAGATATTTACTTACGGGATCACCGACAAAGCAGGCGCCAAATATAAGGTCGTGCTCTATAAGCCGAACAGCAAAAAGGGAGTTCGGGTGGCGGGAAAAGGTACGGCCACGGCGCTGCCGCCGCCCTTTAGTAAGGTTCCGCCGACTCCCGGCATCAGTATTCATCACAAATTCGTCGTGGTCGATTTCAAAGGTGAAAACCCGGTGGTTTATTGCGGGTCGAGCAATCTGGCTTTTGGCCCCGAACAGGCCAATGGGGATAACCTGCTGGAGATTCGCGATCGCGATATTGTTACCGCGTTTGCGATCGAAGCCATCCGCCTGGTCGACCATTTCGAGTGGCGCAATGCGAAGCTATCGGCAACGAAGGAATTTCTCCTGGACGATCTGAGCGACAAGGGCGATCTCTGGTATCAAAAATATTACAATAAAGACGATCTTCGCTGCGTGGAAAGAGTGAAATATATCGCCGAACCGGCCGGTAAAAAGAAAAAATAGATACCGGGAATCAATCGTTATCGGATGAAATTTCCTGGCCGAATTGCAGGAGGTAGCCGTTGTTGTCATAAACGGCAAACTCGCGCATGCCGTATTTAAAATCCTCGATCGGATAACTAACGCCGGCTTTATCTTTTAGCTTTTCCCAGACCTCATCCGCGTCTTCCACTTTGAAATAAAAGGCGCCGGTGAATACCGGTTTTTCAAAAGATATGTGAGCATTTGGCAGGCTGAACATGATCTCTACATCGCCGTGGCGGAGCGCTGCCCAGCCCCATTCTTCGACAAAATTCGGGCAGGTAAAACCCAATACTTCAGTATAAAATTCCACCGTTTCACGCATTTTTTCGGTATAAAGCATCGGCGTCAGAGCGTTTATTTTCATAATTCAAAATCTAGCAAACACGGTCTTTTTTCACAAACCCCCAAGTTGCGCCAAAAGCAAAAATGAATCATAATTTCATGGATGAAATGCTGTTTATTGCTGGTAAAGGTCTCCTAAAGTGGAAAAAGTTTTCGGCCAGGAAGGATTGATAGCCTCGTACTTAAAAGGCTACGAATACCGCCCCGGACAAGTCGGGATGGCGGAGGCCGTCCTGCGCGCATTTGAAGAAAAAAGACATCTTATCGTTGAAGCCGGGACCGGGACCGGCAAGACCCTGGCCTACCTGGTGCCGGCGATCGCCGCCGCGCTGGGAAAAGGACAGCGGGTCATCATTTCCACCGGCACCAAGAATCTGCAGGAGCAGCTGATGCAGCAGGACATTCCGTTTCTGCAGCGGATCCTGCCCAAAAAGTTTTCCGCGACCTGTTTAAAAGGCCGGGGGAATTACGCGTGCCTGCACCGGATAAAAAAAGCGGAGACGATGCCGATACTGGAAGGAATGGGCGACCTCGACCATTTTGACAAGGTGCGCAGCTGGGTCGGCGAGACCGAAACCGGCGACCGCGCGGAGCTCATCGATCTGCCGGACAACCTGAGATTCTGGAACCAGATATCGGCGCGTTCGGAAACCTGCCTGGGGCAAAAATGCGCCGATTACGAAGCCTGTTTTATCACCCAGGCGCGGCAGAAAGCCGAAAAGGCCGACATCATCATCGTCAATCATCATCTATTTTTTGCCGATCTGAATTTGCGCGACGGGGAATACGGAAAAGTGCTCCCGGATTACGCCGCCGTCATTTTTGACGAAGCCCATCTGGTCGAAGACATCGCCGCCGATTATTTCGGTTTTGAAGTTTCCAGTTACCAGGTTGAAGAGGTGATCCGCGACGCGACCAATGTACAGATCGAAGACCGTGTGGCGAACCAGGATGTGATCAAAGCCTGCGGCAAGATCGGAAGCCTCGCCGAAAGATTTTGGTCGGGATTTCGGACCGGGCGCGGCGAAGAGGGAAGATTTCCGATCGACAGCGAGATGTTTGCGCGAATTGACGGTAATGGCGAAGTAGAGGCGACTTCGTTGGGCGAATTTTATTTTGGGCTCGATACCTCGCTGCGCCAACTGGAAGCCACGCTGGACGCCTTAAAAGATCAAACCACCGAAGTGGAAAGCGCGGTACGGCGGATCAGGCAGATCCGTTTCGATCTCGATTTTATTGTCAAAGCGGGCGAAAAAACTTTTGTCTATTGGCTGGAAAGACGCGCACGCGGATTATTTTTACGCGCGACCCCGATAGATGTTTCCGGCATTTTGGAAGATAAACTTTTCGACAAGATGGACACGGTCGTTCTTACTTCCGCCACTCTCTCCAGCGGAGGCAAATTCGATTTTGTCCGTGACCGGCTGGGGCTGCCGCGCGAAAAAACCAACACCTTCATTGCAAATTCCTCGTTCGATTTTGCCCAGCAGACCGTGCTTTATCTGCCGCCGCGTATGCCCGACCCGCGCGCGCCGGAATATGTGCAGGTGGCCGCCGGCGAGATCATTAAATTGCTAAATGTTACGCAGGGGCGCGCCTTTGTTCTTTCGACCAGTCTTTTTTCGATGAACGCGCTCTATAAACTGGTGAGAGATAAAGTCGATTTTCCGTGTTTGCTCCAAGGCGAGATGTCCAAGGCCGGGCTGCTTGAAAAATTCAAAAAAACCGATAATGCGGTGCTTTTTGCGACCTCGAGTTTTTGGCAGGGCGTCGATGTCCGCGGCGAGCAGCTTTCCTGCGTCATCATCGATAAGCTGCCGTTTGCCGTGCCGACGGACCCGATCGTGGCCGCCAGGCAAAAATTTATCGACGAAAACGGCGGAGGCTCGTTTTACGAATACAGCATTCCGCAAGCCATCATTACTCTCAAACAAGGCATCGGCCGCCTCATCCGTTCGACCACCGATAAAGGCGTGCTCGCCATTTTAGACCCGCGCCTTCGCACCAAAGCCTACGGCAAAGTTTTTCTCGACAGCCTGCCAAAGAGTAAAGTCACCAGCGATCTGAAGGATGTAATGAGTATTTTTAAATAATTTCAAAGCGCCAAAGGCGCGCTGTAGGCTAAATTACAAACGCGCCTTCGGCGCTTAATAGGGATTTCAAAATTAAGGAGCGTCGAATAAGAGGAGGTCAAAAATGTTTATCGGACATTACGGTATTAGTTTTATCGCCAAGGGAACGGAAAAGAGCATACCGCTATGGCTGCTTTTTATCGCGGTCCAGTTCGTCGACGTTCTTTGGGCGATCTTTGTTTATGCCGGGATCGAAAAGGTCCGTATCGTGCCCGGGATCACGGCCACAAATCCGCTGGACCTTTACTACATGCCTTATACGCACAGCCTGGTCGGGGCTTTGCTGTGGGCGATCGGCGCTTTTTTGCTTTACAAATTTTCCCGCAACAGTCCGGTGCGCACGGCGCTGATCGTTGGGGCGGCGGTTTTTTCGCATTGGGTGCTCGACCTGATCGTTCACATACCCGACCTCGCGCTTTATGACAATACTTACAAAATGGGGTTGGGACTCTGGAATTACCCGGCAGTGGCGTTCGCGCTCGAAGCAATTCTTTTGTTCGGCGGAATGGCTTTTTATTTTCTTAAAACGAAACCCGTTTCAATTCTCGGTAAGATCGGCATGCCGGTTTTGGGCGTCCTTTTACTGGTTCTTCAGACATGGGTGTTTTTTGCCGCGCCGCCTGATTCACCTCCCTCGGCCGCGCTAACCGCGCTGGTCCTTTATATCGTAATTGCCGGGGGCGCTTTTTGGTTGGAAAGATATAGGGTGTGACCGGCCGGGCATTTTTTTGCGCAAGTCTAGGTGTTTTAATGCGTTCAGCTATAAAATGCTTTAGGGAGGCCAACGGATCATGAAAAGATCTTATTTTTCCATTGCCGCAGTTTTAGTGCTGACCGTTTGTTGTTTCGCCGCGGCCAGGGCCCAATCGGCTGCGCCGCAGCCCGATGAAGACAGGCTTTATAACCAAAACGAAGTCGACAAAAAGGCGCAGCTTTTGACCAAGCCTCGTGCCTCATCCAACGGGCAGTGTAAAAGGAACGCTTCGGGCACGATCCTTTTTAATCTCGTTATGCGCAGATCGGGGGCCGTGGAAATAGCAAGCGTGCCTCAGACCTCCGGATGTGATGCATTCGATCGCAGCGCTTATGACGCTATCGGGAATATAAAATTTAATCCGGCGGAAAAGGATGGCCAGCCGGTTTCGGTGAAAATGACGATCACTTTCACATATACTAATTTCTAGACGTTTTTATGCCTTCATTTTACGAAGTGATGATCGAGCGGAATTTTTCCAGCGCGCACCAGCTGCGCGGCTATAAGGGGAAGTGCGAAAACCTGCACGGGCACAATTATAAGATCGAAATTTACGCGCGCGGGGAAGAGCTCAATAATATCGGGCTGCTGATAGATTTTGTCGATCTGAAACAGGCGGCCGACGACATTGTCAAATATTTCGATCATCGCAACATCAACGAGCTTCCGCCCTTTGATGAAGAACTAAATCCTTCCGCCGAAAATCTGGCGCGCTACATTCAGGAATATCTCGCCTCGCGTTTGAATGATGACCGCGTGCAGGTCTATAAGGTCCGCTGCTTTGAAACGCCGACCAGCATCGCTACTTACATCGCAGGCTGATCGTTACGATCATATTGAACCTTTGCCTCCTTCGTTTTCAGGGACTCACGGAAAACGACCTGGTAACGGTCCTCTGACAATCCCTCAACTCGGTACACGATGTTGTTACGGTTAAGTTGACTACCAATGTGCCGGCGGTCCGTATTATCACAACAAACCTATCGCTTGTATTTGTTCCGGGAACAATAGTATATTGCGCGGTGGACGCAGAGCTTATGCTCCAGTCCTGTGCCGGGATGAGAGGATATTGACAAGCGAGGTTGCCGCCGCCGACGCATCCGATCTTCACATCCGCGGTAAACTCGTACCTCCCCGGATTATTGCCGTCAGTAGCGAGAACTATCGGCTGATTAGCGTTAAATGCGCCGTCACAGGTACAAGCGAGAGTCCTATTCACTTCGAAAATGCCGGTGCCGGTTGACGTGCAGGGAGTAGTGCCGAACCCGCACTTGGCCGTTGCCGTAACCGAAAGGTACATTCTACCGTCCCGGCGCACTTTAATGACCAGGGTTTTGGAAGTTAAGGAGCCCTGAAGATAAAACTCCGCACTGCCGGGTGCGGCCGGGTCCACGGTCCACTGATAAGTAACTTCCGGGGGCTCGCAGTTTTCCCCGCAGCCCGGGGTAACTTGTGCCTCAAATTCATACTGAGTCATTCCGTCCGGAAAAAAGGTCCTGCGGGTGAGAACAATATTAGGCGTGGCAAAATCGCATGTGGTTTTACAGGTAGTGGAGATCTGAACATTTGCCGACTTCGGAAGCCTTAAAACTTCATTGCCGGGAGCTACGTTAAAGGTTCTGGTGCCGGTTGACGAGCAGGGAGGGCCGTTATCGGTACAATTGACCGTAACCGTGACCGATAGCTTTATCGTGCCTGCTTTAGTGACTTTTATGGTCAGCCTTTTGGCTGTATGGACTCCGTCCTTAACAGTAAAGAGTGCGGTAGTGCCGACCTGGTGCACGAACCATGCGTACGAAACGCCCTTTACCTGACACAGGTCGCCGGAGCAGCTTACATTGACCTTCGGTTCAAAAGAATATTGGCCGAATTCGCCGGGGCGAAGGATCTTCACTTGATTTACCGAAGTAATATTTGGAGCGGCAAATTCACTCTTACAACTACAACTGGCCAAGTTCGAGTGTGGAATACCATTTGTAGGCGGGTACTTGAGCGCTTGATCAAGTTTTGGAGCCGTTACATCAAACATTTCCGTGGCATTCGATTGGCAGTCAAAATCCTTGGTCCCGTTACTGCATTTCACTTTGACCGTTAGCGAAAGCTCCAGTTTCCCGGATCTGGTTATTTTCAGGGAAAGGTTTTTTGTTTTATCGGTTCCGGCCTGAATGGAATAAGCCGCGGTGGTGGCGCTGCCGACTTTCCACTCATAGGAAAGACTGGAAGTGCAAACGGTGTCGTCTATGGCCCCGCATGAAGTAGTAACGATGGGCTCGAAAGTATGCACGCCGTTTTTATCTGCGCTGTTCAAAACGATATTGGGATCGTCGAACTGGCACCAACAGCCGCACTCGCCGGGCAGCGGAGGTCGAGGTGGAATCGGCGGGCCGGATTCCGCGGCGGGCGAAGATACAGGCGACGGGACAGGTGAGGGAGTAGGCGTAGGCGACGGAATAGCAGCAACCGGTCCTGGATCGGATGTGATCACCGTAACGTCGACCCTGAAGCCGCCGGGTTGTATCCCTGTCAGTTCAAAAGTTTGCGAATAACTTCCGCTCGGCTGGACCTGGCCCGGCTGGATCTGAAAATCCTGCTTGTTGCCGCCCTGCATGCTGACCGTGCCGGTAGTTACGATTTGGAGCGGGACCGGAGCGGTAATACCCTGCAACCCGTTTATCTGCGCGGTCAAGGTAGTCTTTTCGCCCTTCTGCAAATTTAATTTTGGCGCGCTCAGGCCGACACTGACGACACGGATAGTGCCGCTGGCCTGTGTAGAACCGCTGTTTACGTTGATCGGGTTCGGGCCGGGCGTGATGCCGTTTGGAACTTTGACAATGATCTTGCGCGGCGATGCCGCCAGGAGCGGGGCGGTTTGCCCGCCGATGGCCGTGTTTGCCGGTCCGGCAGCATTGCCAAAAGGGCCGGGGATGGGAATATTATGGCCTGACTGCGCGATCCCCGGAATGTTGATATTCGAAGGAGTCGGCGGAGCCGTCTCCCAGAGCTGAATATCGGCTTCACCCGCGCTGCCGCCGCCGGGCGCCAGCACTTTAACCCCCATTGATACATATCTGGGTTTTTTCGCCGCCGGTTTCGATGTCCGTTTCTTTGCCGCCATCTCCCAGGTAAACGTAGGTTTGTCAGCTTTAACCTTATTGCCGTCGCCCAGATCTAACGCATAATCTTTCAGGACACCGGCGTTAGCCGCTTTTTCTTCTTCGGTTGAACCCTTTGGTTCGACCGACACGGTTCCCGAGATCGTATCGCCGGCGGCCATATCGTCGGGAAAGTTTATTTGGACGATGCCTTGCGGCGTGACTATCCGCGCCATCGTCAGCCCTTCCGATGTTTCCACTAGAAGGGAAGGTTTTGTTTGTTTTGCGGTTTGTGAAAAAACCGGCGGAGAAATAACCAGCATTTCCACCAGCAGACAGAATGCGACAAAAGAGGGTAGGCACCTTTTCATTTCTTAAGATCTCCTTTAGAAGTGGGATATATGAAAACGAAGCACGATAGAATTTACATGAATAGGAGATTTGTGGGTGCTTTTAATTTAATTAGGCTTATGTATAACACAATACCCGGCAAAATCAATGAAATTTTATCGGGTATTTCTATTGGAACTGTTTTCAGCTTAATTACATAACGCTTATTTTCCGTCCATCTCGTAGGCTTTTTTCAGCCATTTGATGACATCGTCTTTGATGTCGTCAAGCGAAGTTATTTCGATGCGGTGAGTGATGCGGTCTTTTTTGGCAAAGCCGCCGGTGTCGATCAGGCGCCCGGTTGGCTTCGTATCTTTTAAGGCAAATCCCATATCGATGCGAGAGTTGGTGGTTGGTTTGATCTGGGCAATGACGTGGTTGCGATAAAACGGGACCATCGTCTGGCAGGGGCAGGCTTTCACGTCGTCCGCCACACCCAAACCGAGTTTTAGCAGCGCGTCATACACAGGTTTCAGATGAGCCTTTTTTCCGGCATACATTTCATCGACATATTTTTCCGCCGTGGCCAGGTAAATATCCGGATCGATGTGTTCCATTCCGCGGCCGTAGGAAACTTCGGTGATCCAACCGGCGTAATTGGTGCCCAGGCCGTGTTTTTCCTTCAGCCATGCGGTGCGGCCTTTTTCATCCGCCGGGCCTTTCTTTTTTACCAGCTCGACCCATTCATCGAGCGAGCGGCCGGTTTTTTCCTTCATATTGGCGATCACATTCATCGCCATTTTCGAACTCGGGTGGACACTATAGAGAGTTTTCTTTTTTGCCATAAATTTATTTTTTCCGCGCTTGATAAAGACGTTTTATCAATTGTATCTGTCCCGCGTGATAGAGGTCGTGCGCGGCGATGCCGTTCACCGTTTGCAAAATACTGTATTTGCTGCCGGACGCAGTATCGGCCAAAGATTGTGGCTTTAAATTGGCGACCGCCGCTCGCAGCGACTTGTGATTTTCGACCAGCAGCTTAACGTCTTTTTCCCAGGCCTTTTTATCCGCATGACCTTCGGCCGGTCGTTCAAAAAAATTCGAGCCCGGCAGTTGAAACGAGCCTTTTTCTTCATTCAACAACCGCCGCCTGACAACGTATTTCCAATAAGCGGCGTGCAGCATAAGCTCCCAAATATTATGCTTGCCGGGTGCCGGCCGCCAAATTACTTCCTCCAATTCCAGGCCGCGGAGCGCGCCGCGCAGGTTCGGGCCATGCCAGGCCTTATGGTCAAAGGCCTGGTCGATCAGGTCAAGAATTACATCGATCTGACTTAAAGCCATATTATTTTCTCAATTCTTTTCTTATTACTAATTTTAATCCCGACCAAAGCTCGTCGACCGCGCAGACCTTGATATCGACAAAACCCACGGGTAAGCAAACATCGCGGATCGTGTCTTCAGTGATCTCCGTCGGCTGTTTGGCGGCTTTTTTATACCACGAGATCCAGACAGCCGCACCTGGTTTGATGGCCGGGAAAAATTTTTCCAGCAGCATCTCCAGCTCCGCGCGGCGGTTGGTAAAAATATGCAGCACGTCGGCGTCTTTAAATTTTGCGGTTTCAGCCACGCCTTCCGGCAGCGGTTCTACCAGGGCGCGGTAATTTTCCGGCGCCCCCAGTAAATAAAGCTTATCGCCGGCTTTGATGCCGAGCTTTTTCGCGAGCGGAGTTCCCGAATAACCTGTCGTCATATCCGTTATTTTACAAAATAGTAAGAATAGCTAAAAGTGAGACCACCGAGATCACTACCCAAAGGATCACGCCCTGTATCAGAGGTTTTACGCCCACCGATCTGATCGTTTTTAGCGATAGCGATGCGCCGATCAAAAACAGTGTGACGGTCAATCCTTTTTTTGCCAGGAAGACAACGCTTTCATAAAAAGCTTCGGGCAGCGGCACGTAGGTGCGCACGACCGAAGCCACCAGAAAAAGCAAAATGAACGGAGGGATATAAAACCTCGCCGATTTTTCCGAAAAGAACCACGCGGTAAGCATCGCCACCGGCGCTATCCATAGCGCGCGGGCGAGTTTTACCGTCGTGGCGATCTGCAGCGCCTCTTCGCCATATTTTGCGGCCGCGCCGACCACCGAGCTGGTGTCATGAATGGCAATAGCCGACCAGATGCCGAACTGATGCTGGGTTAGATGAAACGCCGCCCCCAGCAGGGGAAAGATAAAAAGCGCCAGGGAATTAAGGATAAAAACCGTGCCCAGCGAGACTGAGATCTGATCTTCCTCGGCCTCGATGACGGGGGCGACCGCGGCAATGGCGCTGCCGCCGCAGATGGCCGTCCCGCAAGAGATGAGGTGCGAGGTTTTAAACTCGACCTTTAACAGCTTCCCGAGCAAATAACCGAGCGCAAGCGTTCCAAAGATCGTAACGATGGTAAAAAGAATTCCGTCGCGCCCGGCTTCCAGGACCTGCGAAAAACTCATGCCAAAGCCAAGCCCGACCACCGAAGCCTGCAATAAAATGCGCGTTATTTTTCCTCTGTGTTTTGGAAAAGGTGGGCCGATGGTCAGTGCCGCCGCCAATCCCAAAGCCAGGGCGATGGGAGGTGAGATAAAAGGCGCCAGGCACAATAGGATCAAAACAATATAGACAATACTTTGCCAGGTGAAACTTGTTTTCATTTATCGCGGCGGCTTGTTTTCTTTTTTCAAATTGGTTTTAATATCTTCCGCTATCTTCAAAATATCGAAAGGTTTTGAGCTGACCTTGAGCGTTGACATTATCTGCGTCAGCAGGGATTTATATTCAGCCACGGACTCCGATGGCTTGATTGGTGAACTCAGCACCAGGAGCTTAATTCCGAATGCGGTGGTCAAAAAATAATCGCGGTCGTAGTTTTCATTAGAACCGGGGCGTTTAAAACCCCAAAAAAGCGCTTTGACGTCGCCTATCGCGACTTTTTCCGATTCTACTTTTAACTTTTGCTGGTACTGCTCGCCGAGATAATCGCTTTCCCAGATCTTGTGCGCTTCCAAGGTGTTTTCTACGCTTGCGGCCGGTTTATCGCCAGTGAAGCTTTGAATATCTACGGTAATTATCTGCACTAATTTCCCGTCCACAAAAAACATCGGCATGTTCGTATTTTTGGCGGGGGTTACTTCTCTGCCTTTCAGCTCGATCATGATCGAGCTGACCGGAGTATTGTGAATATAAAGGTAACCGTCGGCGGTTTTGATCGAAGCCGTAGGTATCACTACATCGGCTTTGCTCTGAGCTGAGGATACTAAGGGCGTCCATAACAAGAGCGCGGCGAAACAGATCAGCCGGAATGATTTATTTAGTCTCATAGATGTTTGGGGTTTAGAAGGCTATTTTGCCTTTCCCTGATTTTGCACCGCCAGCTGCGCTTTAGCTATCGTTTCCGGGTCGCCCAGATATTCGCTCTTGATCGGCTTTAAATTTTCATCCAGCTCATAAACCAGCGGGATGCCGGTCGGGATGTTGAGATTTACGATCTGCGCATCGGGAATTTCGTCCAGGTGTTTGACCAGCGCGCGGATGCTGTTTCCATGGGCCGCGATGATGATCCGTTTTCCGGAGCGAATGGCCGGGGCGATCTGTTCTTCCCAAAAAGGAAGCACCCGCTCTACCGTGTCTTTCAGGCATTCCGTCTGAGGGAATTCGCCTTCTTTGAGGTCACAATAACGCGGGCTTTTGCCTTCGTACCGCTCATCGTCGATCTCCATCGACGGCGGCGGCGTGTCATAACTGCGGCGCCAGATCAAAACCTGTTCTTCGCCGAACTGCGCGGCCATCTCGGATTTGTTCATCCCCTGGAGCGCGCCGTAGTGACGTTCGTTTAACCGCCACGACTTGACGACCGGTATCCACGAAAGCTCCATCTCATTCAAAATTATCTGCAGCGTGCGGATCGCGCGGCGCAGCACTGATGTGAAAGCGAGGTCGAAAATAAAACCTTCGTCCCGCAGCAGGTCGCCGGCGGCGCGGGCCTCGTTCACGCCTTTCGCGGAAAGATCGACGTCCTTCCATCCGGTAAAACGATTTTCCTGATTCCAAATGCTCTCGCCATGGCGGATCAAAACCAATTTATACATAAACTTTTAATTTCCTATCAGATCGTCCATTCATCGTGGGAGATGCCGACGAGATACCATTGTTTTCCTGATTTTTCAAAAACGAGCCGAAGGCTGTTCCAGTTCATCGCGCCGCCATCCTGACTGTCCGGGAAATGGTATTCGACAAATTTCCCGTTCGGATAGGCTTCGGCAATATTCACTATCGTAGTGCCGCGCCCGATCACATTGTTGTAATCAACGCTGGGCGCCCGGGCAAAATCCCGGTCGTAAATAAATGCCGCATAGTATTTCACAAAGCGCATTTTTATCGGGTCGCCGGAACCGTCGTACTCGCCCCATTCGTACACCGTTTTGTTGTCCAGCAAACGGATCACCTGCGGGCGCTTGAAGACGAGGTCGCCTTTTTTATCGATATAGCCATAGGCCGAAAAACGCACGCCCTTTGCCGGGTGGACCAGCGCTGACAGCCTGGCCATATTTTTGTCCCGCAGAGCGAGAACGGCCCGCCGGGACACTTTCATCACGTCAGTTTTGTCGGTTGCTTCGACGGTAACGAGCAGCGACGAAAGTAAGATCAAAAGAAAAATTAGTTTTCTCATAACCGCGTTTTCAATATTTTCTGTATTTCCCCTACCAGATAAAGCGACCCCGTTACGCAGACCAAGCCTTCTTTTCCGGTGATTTTCCGTGCCGTTTCCAATGCTTCAAGGGAAGTTTGCGTCAGAAAAACATTATCCTTCGGAAACGCGGCGGGCACAAGTTTGAGCAGGCTGTCCGTCGTGGCGGCGCGGGAATTATCGATCGCGGTCAGGATCAGATATTCGGCGCGGGGAAATAAAAAGCTAGCGATCTCCGAAACATTTTTGTCGCTCATCGCGCCGAAGATCAAGGTTACCGGTGCTGTCACAGATTCCTCAAGATAATTTGCCAGCGCCCGTGCGCCGGCCGGATTGTGCGCGCCGTCAAATAAAATGCTGTTCAGGTATTCGAGCCGTCCGGGATGCACCGCGTTTTCCAGGCCATTAACGATATTTTCCGCACTGACGGTAAAGCCAAATTCCGGCAGCGCTTCGGCGACAT
The DNA here is from genome assembly GCA_035995185.1 of Pyrinomonadaceae bacterium. GTDB lineage: Bacteria > Acidobacteriota > Blastocatellia > Pyrinomonadales > Pyrinomonadaceae > DASYKT01. The sequence continues at coordinate 386,624 of DASYKT010000031.1, read as the reverse complement.
TCGCTGCCAGCGCGGCATTTATTATCTGATGCCGGCCGGGTATTTTTAATTTAATGGAAGGATCGATCCCCGCCGTTGAAAAAACCGGAACAACACCGGTTTCCTGACATCTCCGTCTAATAACACCTTCTGCTTCGGGTTTTTGCGGCGCAATAAAAGCCTTACTGTTTTGCCGGATTATCGCCGCTTTTTCCGCGGCAATTTCTTCGATCGTCTCGCCCAGGTATTGCTGATGGTCGAAATCGATAGGGGTAATTGCGGCTATCTCCGCGTTGGCCGCGGTGGTGGCGTCAAGCCTGCCGCCCAGGCCCGTTTCCAGAATTGCCAGTTCGATATTTGCCTCGGCAAACGCCGAGAGGGCGATTGCGGTGACTTGCTCAAAGAAAGGCGGAATGCCGACAAGACCGCCGGCAGCAAATAATTTTTCAGCAGTCTCTCTTACTAGCGTAGCGTGGCGGGCAAAATCTTCTTCGCTAATTTCACGGCCATCAATTTTTATTCGCTCGGTAACCGAGATCAGGTGCGGGGAAGTGTAAAGCCCGGTTTTTATCCCGGCTTCGCGGCAGATGGAATCCAAAAAAACACAGGTCGAGCCTTTACCGTTGGTTCCGGCGACCTGTACTTTCAGAAAATTGTTTTCAGGATTTTCTAATGCTGCAAGAAGCTTGCGGATATTCCCGAGCCCGAGCTTCATTGCGGAAACTTCGTTGCCGAGGGAGGTGAGATAGCTAACAGATTCGTCAAAGGTCACATTAAATTCTGGCAGTAGCAAAACTGTCCTGGCTCGCGATCTCCGCGTTCATCATAAAGTTCAGCGTGCGGGTGATGGTTACTTTCATTTCGCGGCGGTCGACGACCATATCGACCATTCCATGATCGAGCAAAAATTCCGAGCGCTGAAAACCGGCGGGAAGTTTTTGACGAATGGTCTGCTCGATCACGCGCGGGCCGGCAAAACCGATCAGCGCTTTTGGTTCGGCCAGGATGACGTCGCCCAGCATGGCAAAGCTGGCGGTGACGCCGCCGGTGGTCGGATCGGTCAGCACGGAGATAAAGGGAAGTTTTGCTTCCTCGAGCCGCGCCAGCGCCGCGGATATCTTCGCCATCTGCATCAGCGAAAGCGTGCCTTCCTGCATCCGCGCCCCGCCCGAAGCGGCAAAGATAACCACCGCCGAGCGCTCCCTGATCGCGCGTTCTATCACCAGGGTGATCTTTTCGCCGACCGCCGAACCCATCGAGCCGCCGATAAAATTCATGTCCATCGCCCCGGCCACGACCGGGTGCCCGCCCACGTGTCCCTTGCCGGTGACGATCGCTTCGTTAAGTCCGGAAGATTCCTGGGCCTGCTTGATGCGTTTGTTGTAGGGTTTGGAATCGACAAAGCCGAGCGGATCGCCGGAGGTCACGTCTTCGTTTAAAAGCTCGTACTCGTCCTCGTCAAAAATAAGGTCAAGACGGGATGTCGCGTCGAGCCGGAAATGATAACCGCAGTGAGTGCAGACCTGCAGGGATTCTTTCAATTCCCGCCGGTACAGCGCATTTTCACATTCTGAGCATTTAACAAAAATGCCCTCGGTTTTTACCACCCGTTCATCGTCGTTAGATTGTTCCGAAAGCTTCGGCTTCTTGCGGCGAAACCATGACATAAGATCTTACCTGTATAATTGCGAAATCAAATTTTGAGCCTGAATAAGGGTAACACAGGCTTAAGTTTAGAGTCCACGCTGGTAGCGCTGCCGTCTCGGCGGCTGTCCTGACGGCGTCCCGCCATCAGTTAAAAACGCTGGGGGCGAGACGCCCCCGCCACAGCCAGCGAGACGCTGGCGTTACCCTTTCACATCCAGTAAGTCCTGTCTAAAGAACGGTAACTGATTGCTTCGCCGATGTGTTTGGTCCGGATGGCCTCGCCGCCGTCAAGGTCGGCGATGGTGCGGGCGACCTTTAAGATGCGATCGTGAGCTCGGGCGGACAGGCCCTGGCGCATCATCGCGGTTTCGAGTTGTTTTTCGCTTTCCACATCGAGCGGGCAAAACTTCCGGATCTGTGCGGTGGACATCGCCGAGTTTGAAAAGACGCCTTCGCCCGAGAGCCTTTTAAGCTGGATCTCACGCGCTTTTACCACCCGCTCAAGGATCTCGCCGGAGCTTTCGCCCTCGGGCACATCGCGCCCGCGCAGTTCCTTGAATTTAACCGCCGGCACATCGATGTGGATATCGATGCGGTCGAGCAGCGGCCCCGAAATACGTCCGACATAGCGTTGAACCTGCGCCGGGGAACAGCGGCATTCGCGCGTCGGGTCATTCCAGAAACCGCAAGGGCAGGGGTTCATCGCCGCCACCAGCATAAATTTCGCGGGGAAGGTGAGCGACATGGCGGCGCGGCTGATGGTGACCTTTTGATCTTCCAGCGGCTGGCGCAGCACCTCCAGAACGCTGCGGTCAAATTCCGGCAGTTCGTCGAGAAACAAAACGCCGTGATGCGCCAGCGAGACTTCACCGGGCCGGGGAAACGTGCCGCCGCCGATCAGCCCGGCGTCGGAAATAGTGTGATGCGGCGAGCGAAACTGCCGCTCCGTCAGCAAACCGGAACGGCCGGTCAGCCCCGCCACCGAATAGACCTTGGTTATCTCGATCGCTTCTTCAAATTGCAGATTCGGCAGAACGGTCGGCAGCCGCTTGGCGAGCATCGTCTTGCCGGAGCCCGGCGGGCCGATCAGCAAAATATTGTGCGCGCCGGCGCTGGCTACTTCGAGCGCGCGTTTGGCCGAGCGTTGGCCGCGCACGTCCTTAAAATCCACCCGGTACCGGATAGTCTCCGGCCCGAGGGACGCGATATCCACCTTGACCGGAGCGACGCGGGCTTCGTCGCCCCTTTGCAGGTCCATGATCAGGTCAACGGCCTGTCTCAAATTGTTGATCGGATATACGCGCAGGCCGCTTACCACCCCCGCTTCGGTCGCGTTCTCTTCCGGCAGAAGAAGATTTTTTATTCCCGCATCGCGGGCGCGCAGCGCTATCGAAAGCGCGCCTCTGACGGGCCGTACGCGGCCGTCCAGTGAAAGCTCGCCCACGCTCATCGTATCCGTCAAGCCTTCCATATTTCCCAGATCGCCATTGGCGCCCAGAATGCCGAGCGCGATCGGCAGGTCAAAACTCGCGCCTTCCTTGCGCACGTCCGCCGGAGCGAGATTGATGGTCGTCTTATGGAACGGAAAGAAAAAAGTGCTGTTGGTAATGGCGGCGCGGATGCGTTCGCGCGATTCGCGCACGGCCAGGTCGGGCAGCCCGACAATGACCACCGACGAAGGCTTGTCGGCTTCATTTTGAACGGGCGTGAGATTGACCTCGATCTCCACAAGATCGGCGTCAATACCGTACACGGCAGCGGAAAGCGTGCGAAAAAGCATAAAAATGTTTTACCGGGTTCGTGGAAGAACTAGGTGTAAGCAATATAAAACAGTTTTGAGATAAAGGGAAGAACGAAGGATGCACGAGTGAAAACGCGACTGTAATGAGCGAGCGTGCACCACCTGCACCGCTTTTGCACCAGAAATCGTAAAAATCACGCGCAATGTTCCAAAAGCATCTAAAAGCGGCTTGAAAAGATCAGTGGAACCTGGGGCGTTGCCAAAAGCAGAAATGCCGCAAGGATATTATTGCCGATAGCTGTTTGTTTTGTAAGAAGGGTTTTGAAGAAGCTTGTTGATTTAAAACAATGGCCATTATGATGAAGTCAGAACCGGGAACGGTAGTGACCGGGTTTCCGGCTTCGTTTCAGTTTATATGGTCGCCGAATTTAACCAAAAAAATCCAAAACCCGGTCGCTACGGCTCCCGGTTCCGACCTCATTGTTTGACGAGTATGCGGTTGATTATCAACTGCAAATGAGAAGCGCCGGGGTTGCCGGCGCTTCTTTTTAGCTTAGTGGGTATTGACCTTCGATCTGCTGCGCGGTTTTCGCTGCACGCAGTATTTCTTTAATTCGCGATGCCGCTGATGCAGGATCAGGCTCAGATTCTGGTGCGATAATCCGAGCAGGTTGGCGGCCCTGGTAACCCGGCCGGCAGCTTCCTTGAGCGCTTTAAAAATTATCTCTCCTTCATAATCCTTGACCGCATCGGGAAGCGAGAAATTTTCCCAGCTAAAAGCCGTTTTATCTTCAAAGAGCGAATCCAGTTTATCGGCATAGCTCAACAGCTTGGCCATCTTTTCAGAATCGGCCGCGCCTTCCGTTTCCGCGGGGGCGATCTCAAACTGCTTTCTGGCGATAGCCTGCAGGCGGTCATAGGTGCTTAGCTTGGGTGATTTCTTCAAGAGCTCATCGGCTTCCAGATAGAGCGAGCGAAACACCGCCGGGCTAAGATCCGATTGAAGTTCCTCTAACTGGGTCAAAACCGCGTCTCCCGCGCTTTCCATATCGCCCACCTTAAGAGCGGCTTCTTTGGCGTCGACAAAAGAATGGACCGCCTCGGCAAAGTTTCCCCGGCGGCTTAAGACCATCGCCAGAGTGGTCAGCGATTCAGCCAGCAAAGACTGCTCATCGCCGGTCCGCATCATCGATACGGCGGCGCGGGCGGCTGTTTCGGCATCGCCCAGTTCATTCTCGGCTAATAGCGCGTGGGCTTTAGAGTCATAGACCTGGGCCGCATGGACTTTATCTTTCACCTTCGTATAAAGATAGATGGCCCGGTCAAAGTGCGGATGGGCGTTCTTACTATCGTTTAACAGCCGGTACACATTACCCAAATTCGTTTCGGTGGCCGCGGCGTAAATATGATGTTTCGCCTTTTCATAATGAACGGCGGCTTGCTGGTAATCTTCGATGGCTGCCATGAGCAGGTCCGGCCTGTTCTTGTCTTCGCCTTCTCCGCGCTGGATCAGGGCCCGGTGAAAATAAAGCTTGCCGCGCAGCAAAGAACTTCCTTTGCTCGCGGTTGACGTCGCGCGGGTCACCAATTCCATCGCCTTGTCATAGTGCTTGGTCGATATCTCAACGTTTACCGAGCGAAGCAGTATTTTCCCCAAAAGTTCCGGGGGATATTCATATCCGCTTTCCAGAACGTCCTGCAGGATGATCCTGGCTTCGTCGAAAGCGCCTTCACGCCAATAGCAGACCGCCAGGTCGCTTCGCGTTTCGGCCCAATGCGATTGATCGCCTATCGATTGAAACAGGCTGGCCGCCTCACTGATAAGGTCTTTGGCCTTTTCCTGCGAGCCCGAGAGCTGCTGCATACTTCCGAGCCAGCCCGACAGCACGCCGACGCGCGATAATACGGCCGCTTTTTCATTAGCGGGCAAATTATCCACGTCCGGCCTGACCCCGACGCCTTGCCACCAATTGCCCATGGCAAGAGTTGCATTAACATATTCTCCAGAATCTTCAAGGCCTTTAACGAAATTGCATGTAGTCATGATCCCGGAAGCCGCAGCTGATTTCGGTGTTTTTAGTGTTTTTGAAATGCTCATATTTTGTTTACCTTGACTTTTACAAGTATTATTGCTAATTAGACACTTTCCAATTACAAACTAGGGAGTTTTTACCATGAAAAAAGGTTCATTCAAACTTTACTTCGCTACTTTTCTCTTTACCGTTACTCTGACATCTTTTACCTTCGCCGGCGATATTCAATGCCCGCTCGCTCCTCCGCCCCCGGGACATGGAGATAACGGCGGCCGCGCCGTCATTATTGAGGCAAATGACGTCTTTACCGAAAACTTCAAATATTTCAAGGATTTCCTGGGCTTTCTGATCAAGTTCTAATTTTGATCTAAGCCGGTTCTGATCCCGTTACCTTTGTGACGGCCGAAACTGTAGAGATTCGGCTGTCCCCTCGAAGTGTATCTACAAAACCAGGACAAACTTCACAAGGCTACATGGGAAAACAGTAGTTTGAAGTTTGACGTGGAAGCAATGATTATTGCTATTGACAGAATCCGTAACCGTATGTATATTAATCAAGTCTCCTTTTTATATAAAGAGATAAAAGCCGTAACTTCGAGGATAGCAAGACTTTTTTAGCGATGCAACCTCCAAAATTGTGGTAAAACTCTTTGATAAAAGGCATTGCCTGATATTGCAACGACGCTTGTTAAGCAATTAAGCACTTTTTTGAAAAATAGGTCAAGAGAAAAATTCAGATATCGTTCTAATCTTCTACCGAAAAACTGAATTTTGCCTTAAGAGCGGTTTTTTGAAAAGGTCAGGTGTAAATATTTTCTCCCACAGTTAATTTTTACGCTAGTTGCTAATGGGCCGGATATCGCAGCCGATGTCGTAAAGGCCTCCCCCTCAAAGATGTTTTATTTAACCGCCTGGGTCTAGACTTAAGAGTTAGATATAAACATAAAATAAAGAGCCGTGATATCACGGCTCTAACTAATTTAAATCCTTTTCAGTTCCCGATCAACGTACCGGCACTTTTATTTCGCGTCCGGCGGCCAGAGGCGAATCCGGCAGGAGGCCGTTGAATTTGGCCAGCTCCACCGCATTTACTTTATAACGCGCGGCCACGGTTTTGACCGTGTCATTGGCTTTGGCCTTTACGATCTTAACGGAACCGGCCGTGGGCACGGGCGCCGTAGGCGAACTGGCCCTGACGGAGGCCGTCTGTTTGATCGATTTCGGAACCACTATTTTGCCGCCGCCCTGCGGATTGACCATGCCGTTATTCATCGCCTGTAACTGCTCGACGCTGACACCGGTACGGTTTGCGATCGCCTGCCAGTTTTCACCGGCGGCCACGCTCGTGACCGAAGCGGTCGAACGGTTGTTGGCCGGAACGCGCTTGAGCACGGCCACGACCTGGTTGGCTTTGCCGGCCGGCACGCGCACGATGTACGGCTCCGGCGGGGTGACATTCTGGCGAAACTCAGGATTTAAGTAACGCAGAAACTCAACGCTGGTATCCGACGCTTGCGCGATCAGTCCGAGATTGGTAGAAGCAGGCACCCGGACCTGGTCATAAGTAAGCTGTGCCGCCGGGCGGACATTGCCGAAACCGTAGCGGAAAGGATCGTTGGCGATCAGGATCGTCGCCAGGATGTTCGGCACATAATTCTTGGTTTCCCGCGGCAAATACGGGTAAGCAGCCCAGAAGTTCAGGCTGCCGGCGCGCGCCACGGCGCGGTCGACGTTACCTTCGCCCGAGTTGTAAGCCGCCATCGCAAGTTCCCAGTTGCCGTTGTAACGATTGGCCAGGAATTTCAGGTACTGCGCTGAAGCGCGGGTGGCCCTTTCAAAGCTCTGGCGCTCGTCGATATAAGCATTTTGACGCAGTCCGTAGCGGGCGCCCGTTCCCGGGATAAACTGCCATAATCCGGCCGCCGCCGCCCATGAATGCGCAGTCGGCTTCCAGGTGCTTTCTACCTGGCCCAGCCAGGCGACGTTTTCCGGCACGCCTTCTTCACGAAAGATACGGCGGGCCATGCGCATGAACATACCGGAACGGTAAAGGCCGGTTTCCATCGTGGAGCGGCCGCGTCCCTGGTAGTAATTTATATACTGCTGAATATTCGCGTGAAACTGGAAATTAAATCCGAGCGATCCGCGCGAAAGAGCGACCTTGATGTACTGCTCCGACGCTTTCGCTTCCGGCGTGTCGACATTCTGTTCGTTGGCGTTGAGTTCCAGCTTCGCGAGCACGTCCAGCGGGGAAGCTTCGAATTTCTGGTCCAAAAAGCCGGTCTGCGGCGCTAACGGCAATTCCGTATCCGCCGAAGCGACCTGTGAATTCTTGTCCGTCTGCTGGGCAGCCGGGGATTGCAGCGCGACCGCGATCTCGTTAAATTCGTTTTCCAGCGTCCAGCCGCATGTCGTCGCCAAACCTTTAACTTCCGGCGCCTGGTTCGACGGGATCTCTATCCGGTAGATCGTCTCGATCAGTTCCGAGTAGCATTTTTGCAGCTTGGAGCTGGTGCGGACGTTGATGCCCGACAAAAGAAAAGCTTCCACCGAATGGTCAAAATCGTCACGGGCCTGCGGGCGCTTGTTGTCTTTCAGATTCAACAGGCCTTGCTTAAAGGATTTTTCCGATTTGGAAAGCACATCCTGAATACGGCCTTCGGCTTTACCAGCTTCGTCCGGCACGGAGCGCAGCCCGGAGGGCACACCCTGGGCCAAAAGGGCAGAACTAGAGATAAGAATTGCTATGAATGCTGTTAGAATTCGGAAATAATTGGTCATCTTTTATAAATTTTTCGAAATACGCCTACGAGTTAAATGGTTTATGATTCGTGATCTTGTTAATAAGTCTAACGCCTTACCAAATAAAAAGTTCCATATTAGATAGATTGTTTATACGAATAGGTAAGCGTCTATTAAGAGTATCATACCCGTAAATACTACGTCAAACTTCATTTGCGGCCCGTTCTCAGCCGCCTTTAGGTAGCGGCGCCGGAGCGGCTTTTGGCTTTCTCGGCCGTGACATCCCTGGGCAGCAGCGCCTCGCGCAGCACCTGCCGGATGTTATCTACAAATATAAAGTTCAAATCCTCCTCAACTTCCTTAGGCAGATCCTCCAGATCACGTTTATTCGGCTCCGGTAAGATCACCGTTTTTATACGCGCGCGGCGGGCTGCAAGGACTTTTTCTTTGACTCCGCCGACCGGCAAGACGTTGCCACGCAATGTGATCTCGCCCGTCATGGCGAGATCTTTACGCACCGGGCGCTGCGAAAGTGAAGAAATGATTGAAGTTGCCATCGTGATGCCGGCCGACGGGCCGTCTTTAGGAATAGCGCCTTCCGGGATATGAACGTGCAGGTCGTACTTATCGAAAAGCGTATCGTCGATACCGAGTTCGGTGGCGCGGGCCTTGGCAAAAGAAAATGCCGCCTGGGCAGATTCCTGCATGACCTCGCCCAATTGCCCGGTCAGCACCAGTTTGCCGGTGCCGCGCATCTTAATGGTCTCAATAAAGAGGATATCGCCGCCGACGGCGGTCCAGGCCAGTCCGGTAGAAACGCCGATCTGGTCTTTTTTCAGCGCCCGTTCCATAAAGATCTTGGGCGCGCGCAGAAATTCGTGAATATTTTGCGGTACTACCTTTACCTGCTCGAAAACTTCCGATTCGGCCTTTTCAGCCTTGCGCCGGGCCACTTTACGGCAAATTTTGCCTATTTCGCGCTCCAACTGGCGCAAACCGGCTTCCTGCGTGTACTGGCTGACGATAACCGCCATCGCGGGCCGGGTGATCGAAACATCGCCTTTTTCCAGGCCCGTCTCATCCATTTGCTTTGGCAAAAGATGCCGGCGGGCGATCTCGAGCTTTTCTTCCTCGGTATAACCGGAGAGGAAAATGATCTCCATGCGGTCACGGAGCGCCGGCTGGATGGTGTCCAGCACGTTAGCCGTGGTCATGAACATCACGTTGGAAAGGTCGATGGTGATGCCCAGGTAGTTGTCACGGAAGGCGTGATTCTGTTCCGGGTCGAGCACTTCCAGCAGCGCCGATGATGGGTCGCCGCGAAAATCGGCGCCGACCTTGTCGATCTCGTCCAGCATTATCAGCGGGTTATTGGTCGCCGCCTGCTGGATCGCCTGCACGATGCGCCCGGGCATTGCGCCGACATAAGTGCGGCGATGTCCGCGAATCTCCGCTTCGTCATGCAGGCCGCCGAGGCTCAGCCGGACAAATTTTCTATCCAACGCCCGCGCGATCGAACGCCCCAACGACGTTTTACCGACTCCCGGCGGGCCGACCAAACAAAGAATGGAGCCTTTAGGTTTTTCTTTAAGTTTGCGGACGGCAAGGGCTTCGATAATGCGTTCCTTGACGCGCTCGAGGCCGTAGTGGTCTTCGTCCAGTATCTTTTGCGCTTTTTTCAGGTCGAGATTATCTTTGGAAGATTTGGACCACGGCAGGTCGGTCATGATGTCCAGCCAGTTGCGCAGCGTCGCCGTTTCAGCCGTGTCCGGGTGCATCCGCTCGAGTTTTTTCAATTGGCGAGTCGCTTCTTCACGGGCGTGCTCGGGCATTGCGGCGGCTTCGATCTTTTCGCGGTACTGCTCTATCTCTTCGTAAAGCTCGTTGCCTTCGCCCAGTTCCGCCTGAATGGTCTTTAGCTGCTGCCGCAGGAAAAACTCACGCTGGTGGCGGTCGATATCGGCGCGGGCCTGGCTGTTAATGTCTTGCTGAACGGTCAGCACGTCGATCTCGCGATTGAGCAATTCATTGACGCGGCGCAGCCGCACCGTCGGGTCGACGATATCTAAAACGCTTTGCCCGTCCTCGACCTTGAGTTCCAGGTTGGAAGCTGAAAGGTCGGCCAACCGGCCGGCTTCTTCCAGATTGGCAATGATTGCCAAAACTTCGGGAGCGATGTTTTTACCGAGCGTCGCTGCCTTTTCCATCGAACCGCGGACGTTACGGACCAAAGCTTCGACTTCGAGAGAATTTTCCAGCGGCATCGGCTCCGGCAGCGGAGTGATCTTTGCTTCGAGATAGGAAGCCTTTACCTGAACGTCGTCCACTTGCGCGCGGGAAAGCCCCTGGATCAGAATGCGGATGCGCCCGTCCGGCAGATTCAACTTGCGCATAATGATCGCCACCGTTCCCACGCGGTAAAGATCTTCATTGCCCGGTTCTTCTTTATCAATATCTTTTTGCGAAACCAGCATGATCATCCGGTTTTTGCTGAGCGCTTCATCGACCGCTTTGATCGAGCGGTCACGCGAAACAAAAAGCGGCACGATCATAAAGGGATAGATCACTATGTCGCGCAAGGGGAGCACGGGCATCGATTCGGGGATCTGCAGGTGCGGTTCTTCGATCTCAGAGGCGTCGAACTTTTCAACGAATTCGTCGGACTTTTCTGCCATATGTATTTAATTTTACAGGGAATAAGAAGGAATGACTAGCCCCAGCCGGTTTAGATCTTGGATTTGGGATTTTAGGCCGACTTTTGTACCCTTCGAAATAGATGATAACTGATAGATAACAGATGATAGATCGGATCTCTCAGCTATGATTTTTATCTATTCCGAAACAACTTTTCCGTGGCTGTTTCATTTGCACCACAAAATTAGGACACTCCCTAATTTCCATACGAACAGTTAAAAGTTACTTCTTAATCTTTTCTTTAACTTCCGTCTTGCGTTTAACCAGCGTTTTCAGCTCGCTCATAAACTCGGTCACGTCCTCAAATTCCAGGTAAACCGAGGCAAAACGCACATAAGCGACCTTATCCAGTTCTTTTAAGCGGCGCATGATGATCGCGCCGATCTTGCTGGTGGAACGTTCGCGGTCGGTAGAATCGTGAACGTATTTTTCCACCGCGTCGGCGATGGCTTCGAGCTTAACGAGCGCGATCGGTCGTTTTTCCGCCGCGCGCATCAGCCCACCCATCACCTTTTGGCGATCATACGGCTGGCGGCCCCCGTCTTTTTTCACTACCTGGTAGGGTATTTCGTCAATACGCTCATAAGAGGTAAAACGCTTGCCGCATTTAAGGCATTCGCGGCGGCGGCGGATAGAATCTCCGTCTTTCGATTCACGGGAATCTACGACGCGATCTTCGATATGTGTGCAGAAAGGGCATCTCATAGGCTCGCAAGAAGTTAGGCAAAAGATACAAGGTTGTTAAACAAAAAACAAGCTCAGGAGCGGATTTTCTCAGAGGAAGTTAGTTGCCACGAATGTCATAAATAGCACGAATTAAAATTTTATTCGTGTGATTTGTGCAATTAGTGGCTAACAATGAGTGCCGGTTATCTTATCAATTCATTTCATCCGATTCGATTTCACCATCTTTCAGGCGTATGATCCGCTCGGCTTTTTTCGCCAATTCGATCTCGTGAGTGACCAATATCAGCGTGGTTTTGTTTTGCCGGTGCAGTTCGCTCATCAACTCGAAGATGTGGCTGCCGTTGTGCGAATCAAGATTTCCCGTCGGTTCGTCGGCCAGCAGGATAGCTGGATTATTGGAAAAAGCACGCGCCACCGCGATCCGCTGCTGCTCGCCGCCGGAAAGCTCCGAAGGGTAATGATGCCCGCGGCCGGTCAGTCCGACCTCGCCCAGCAATTGTTCCGCCCGGTAACGCGGATTTTTCGCGCCGACTATTTCCAGCGGCACCAGCACGTTTTCCAGCGCCGTCAGGCTCGGGATAAGATGAAACGACTGGAAGACAAAGCCGACTTTTTCGCCGCGCAATTCCGCCAAACCGTCTTCGCTCATGGTAGTGATATTTTGCCCGTCGATAAAGATCTCGCCCTTGCTTACGGCGTCAAGACCGGCGATCAAACCCAGCAGCGTGGATTTGCCGCTGCCCGAAGCGCCCGTCACGGCCACGAATTGCCCGGCCGGGATCTCGCACGAAACATTTTTCAGGATGTCCAGGTTCTCCGCGCCGGAGCGGACGGTCTTGGTCACATTGCTGATCTTGATACGGGGCTCGATCATAAATTGGCGCGCGCAAAAGAACTCTGCTAAAACAATCATAGCCGAAAAAGCGTTTTATGATAAAAGCGCACACGGTTTAGGGAATACTCCTGTCGGCGCGTAATTTCAGTGGCAACATTGGGAGCCGGAGATAGCCTCTAAACATTCTTCGTGTGTTTCGCGTGCTTAGTGGTCAATTCCGGATATTTGCCGCTAATTACACGAATCATACGAAATAAGAATTCATGAAAATAATACCGACAATTTCAGCAGTTTCAGTTGCAATAATTTTATCTCTCTTTTTGTCCTGCAAAAAAGATGGGACAAAACTCACTGCCAATGCCGCCAACTCTAACGTCAAGCCCGGCTTTAGCGAATCGGACAAGCGCAAGATCGTGGCCTTTGGCGACAGCCTGACCGCGGGTTTCGGTCTGCTTGAAAACGAAAGCTACCCCTATTTGCTGCAGCAAAAATTAAAGGCCGACGGTTACGATTACGAAGTACTAAACGCCGGGGTTTCCGGCGACACCACTTCCGGCGGTTTGGAACGGATCGATTGGTCGCTGGATCAAAAGAACGTGCAGATCCTGATCCTCGAACTCGGCGCTAACGATCTGCTGCGCGGCATGTCGCCGGCGCAGATGAAGGAAAACCTGGACAAGATGATCCGCAAGGCCAAAGCCAAAAATGTGGAAGTCTTGCTGTGCGGAATGCTTTCGCCGCCCTCGATGGGCGCGCAATACCAGGCGGACTATATCAACGCTTTTCGTGACCTGGCCGACGAACACGAGGTAGAATTTATGCCTTTTATCATGCAGGGAATTGCGCTTGACGCGAAGCTGAATCAGCAGGACGGCATTCACCCCAACGCCGACGGCGAAAAGATCATGACCGATAATATTTATAAAGCGTTAAAACCGCTATTGAAAAAATAGTCCAAAATTGGTCAAATTAGGTATAAACTGGAAGTGAACCTGTTTTGACCAAGGAGGGACTGCCCTAATGAAAGCTTCGTTACTTTTTGCTGCTGTTTTTTTTACGGCCGTATTCAGCGCCAATTCCCAAATTATCATTAACGAATCCGCCCATTTGAATGGGACGCTGAAAGAGCCTTCGAAAGAGTCTTTTTCGGCAGCTGATCCGGCGGTGAAACCCGTTAAAGAGGCGCAAACCGTTAAGGAAAAGATCTCGCCCGATGTATTCGCCGGGTCGAAAGAAGCTCCGGTTCCGCAGGCGTCGCCCTATGTGCGCCCGACCGCCAAAAAGCGCTTTATCAGCTATGTCAACGGGATGTTCGGCCCCATCGCGATGGGCAAAAATGCCGCGACCGCCGGCATCTCTACCTGGCGGAATTCGCCCGAAGAGTGGGGCGACAAGTGGGAAGGCTTTGGCCGCCGCTTTGCCTCCAATATCGGCAAAGGAATTATCAAACAAACGGTTTCCTACAGCCTGGAAGAAGCTTTCAAACTGGACAGCAAATATTATCGCAGCCAGAAAAAAGACGTCGGCTCGCGCGTCAGTAACGCCTTGCTTTCAACCGTCACCGCGCGCGATAAAAACGGCAAACGCGTTTTTGGTTTTCCCAGGATCGCCGGGATCTACGCCGCCAGCATTACCGCCGCCCAAATGTGGTACCCGTCCCGCTTCGATTGGAAGGACGGCGTAAAGAACGGCACCGTCTCACTCGGCTTTACCGCGGCTTTTAATCTGGTGAAAGAGTTCATTTGGAAGAAATAGTGTTCCACCTTGGAACAGTTAAAATCTCCATCGAAAAAGCTTAGGTGCGATTTCGGGTGTTCCACCTTGAAGTGCGTGTGCAAATGGAACACTGGAACAAAAATGGAACACGGCTTTGGGTTTTTTGGAAGTTTTTGAACTGCCACTTTTCAAAGAGCGATCTCGCGAGTGTAATTATAAAGAGAGTTTGGCTCGCGTGAAATATCATCTTTGGAAGATCGTGGATTTTCGAGAAATTTAAAAGTGAAGATGCGTTTTCTCACATATCGGACAGCAAAGCCGTGCTGGTAAATTTTTATTTGGGCTCTGCCCATCGATGTGCGGAAAGGCTTTGCCTTTCCGTTTGATCGCTCTTATTTTTTCGCGGCTGCGCCGCCGTGATTTGTTGACGGCGGCATAGCCGCGCCGGTTGTTTAAGACTTGACGGAAAAGCAGAGCTTTTCCGCACATCGAGCGGCAAAGCCGCATCTCCGAACTAATTCAAACTGTTTGAGAAAAGCTTTTGCTGCCTTTATTTGTCTTTAAATAGCCCCGTGCTTTAGCGCGGGGTATAGATCGCGGTCAAAAAATGATTAGCCCGTTTCAACGGGCTTTTCAATTCCGGCTTAAGCCAAACAGGAAGGACGGTGTCAAAAACGGCACCGTCTCGCTCGGGTTTACCGCGGCGTTTAATCTGGTGAAAGAATTTATCTGGAAGAAGTGAAAAACTATTGCTTTTGTAACGCGTTCGCGCTAATCTCCGCCTGTTAGATTCTATTTTTAACAGGCGGATTTTAATGCGTCGTTTCGCTTTTTATTTTCTCGTCAGTCTCCTTACTTTTTCGTCAGGCATTTTTATTGTCTATCAACTGCCAGGGCCGGCCCCTGCCGAGATCGGCGTAACCGCATCTGTCGAATTTCCGGAAGCGATCCCTGCCGCGTACTACCCGCCTCAAAATGACAATGAGGACTATTCGGAAAAAGAAGTTGAACGAGACCAAATGAAATGCTACCAGCCATTGATCGGCCGCTGGCTGGCTGGAAGACCTATCAAAGAAGAAGTGCGGGAGCTAAAACAAAATGACGAGTTTTGTGCATCTAACGGATTTGAGGCGCTTCCTTATTTACGTGATTTCAACGGCGACGGGCAAAAGGAACTCGCGATCAGGACCGGCTGTGCCGCCGTGGGAAACTGCCAATTTTTTGTTTTTCGGAAAACCGGGAAAAGCAGCTACAAAACTATTTTGAAAGCCGATATGGTGCAGCAATTCCGGTTGTTAAAGTCAAAAGTAAAAGGTTATTACGACCTTGAAACAAGAACTCATGCGGACGCCCTCTCAGGAGAAATAGTTATATATCGTTACGGCAGCGGGAAATATAAGTCGCTCAATTGTGCTCGCTACGATTACCCCATGCATCCGGAAAACGCTAAACCTGTTATTACGCCGCGAAAATGCCCGGAATTCGGATATCTTGACGAATGATTTCAAAACTAGCCAAACCCCTTGAAATTTGATAACTTAATAGATGTATTAGTGTAATTTTTAATAGAAAAAATTTATAATAAAAAACTTATGTTCAGTGACAATTTTAGAAGAGGCGAGAATGGCAAGAAGGGAATGGCCGGTTCCAAGATCATTTCCAAGGCGGCCGACCTGGGCTGGAAAGCCTTTCAAGCCATAAATAAGGTCCTGCCTGAGGGCAAATCCATTCAGCCCGCTTGGGCCGCCGAACCGCTCTTAAAATCTTATGAGCGCACCGCGCCGCCGCTCGGTTTTCCGCGCGAGACAGACTCGCTTTGCCCGACCTGCGTCAAGCAGGTGCGCGAAGGCGTGATCAACAAATCTATCCCGCTCGAAATTTTGATGAACTCTCACCCCGGTGAGATCAAAGCGCAGATCGTCGAAGAAAACGGACAAGTTGTAATGAAAAAGACTTGCCCGACGCACGGGGAGTTTGTCGATGTGATGGCAACCGACCCGGCTTTTCTCGAACGCATCGAATCGCTTTTTTACGGCCGCGATTTTAAAGCCGCCGAAGACAAACACGTTCACCATCACGGAACGTCCGATATCAAATTCGGACGCGGCGCGGTGCTGACCGTCGACCTGACCAACCGCTGCAACATGATGTGCAACCCGTGCTTCATGGACGCCAACCAGGTGGGCTATGTTCACGAGCCGACCTTCGAAGACACCAGGGCAATTTTAGACCGCGCAATTTCGTTCAAACCACGCCGGCAAATCATCATCCTGTTTTCCGGCGGCGAGCCGACCATCGCTCCGCATTTTCTGGAATCCGTTGCTTACGCGAAAAAGATCGGTTTCTACCGCATCCTGGCCGCGACCAACGGCATTCGCTATGCCGAAGATATCGAATTTTGCAAAGCGGCGAAAGAAGCCGGGCAGCACGGCGTCTATCTACAATTTGACGGCGTTTCCGAAGAGAAAAATGTCCACCGCGGCGTCGGCAATTTGTTTGATGTGAAACTGAAAGCGATCGAAAATCTCGCTTCGGTGGGTATCAAGGTCACGCTGGTCACGACGATCGTAAATTCGTGGAACAACGACGGCATCGGCGATATTGTAAAATTCGCCGCCGAAAATATCGACAAGGTTCAAACCATCGCTTTCCAGCCGGTTTCCTTTACCGGCCGTGACGAGGACGTTTCGGATGAAGACCGCATTGCCCAGCGCTATACGCTGGCCGGAATGACGCACGATCTGAAAGATCAGCTTGGCGGAACGCTGGAACCGCTGCGCGACTGGTTTCCGCTGTCGAGTTATTCAGCATTCACCTCCGTGATGGATATGCTGCAGGGCGCCGATGCGCCGTGGGGCTGGTCTTCGTGCAACTGCCACCCGAACTGCGGTATTTTCACGCTGATCGTGGTGGATAAAAACACAAACAAGATGACGTCGCTGTTCGATTTCTTTAATTACGAGCAGTTCATGAAAGACGTCGCTGTCATCACCGATACGGCGCGCGGAAATAAACTGACGATGGCGCAGCTGGCGATGACGATCATGCGCAACTACGACGCCGCGAAAGCGCCGCAGGGATTCCCGATCTCGCAGATATTGAATCTCTTTAAGCCTTCGTCGGCAAATTCAAATTCCGACCGTAACGACCGGATGCAGACGCGCGCTGAAGACGACAACTGGCGCGTGCTGTGTGTCGAGGGAATGTGGTTCCAGGACCTCTTTAATTACGATTTCCGCCGCACCGAAATGTGCGTGATACCGTATGGCACGCAGGAAGGCGAAGTTTCCTTCTGCGCCTACAACACGGGCGTCGGCTGGCGTCAGATCATCGAAGAGATGCATAAGACCGCTTCGCTTTCCGAGTGGTATAAAGAGAACGGCCGTCACGCGGTGTATGCCGCCGGAAAAGAAGTGCCGGGAATAGCCAAGGTGCGCTCGCTTTCGCTGCCGGTGATCGCCAAAATAGTTTCCGAAGATAACGATGCTCCCGCTGCCACGCCTTACCTGGTTGAGCACGACGAAGAATTAGAAAAAGTAGGGGTGTAAAAACTCCTACTTTAAAAATTGCCGCTGAGCCCCGGAAAAAGTTTTAAGTATCACTAAATTATCTTTTCGCAGGAATTCATTTTATGAGAAAGAATTCCGGTGTTTTTGTGTGCGGACAATTTGTCACCCGCCCGCACCGACAATGAGGAAACTATGCCAACTACATACACAATAAAAGTCATCAATAATAGCCCGAATCCGCAAACGTTTTATATTTTCCAGCAGCCCGCCATATACTCCGAAGGTTCGAAAGTTTATTCGAATAGCATCTTTAGCATGCCGTTATCAACGCAGATGCAGCTATCGCTTTCTTTGCCCGCGCAATATTACGCGGGCGTGCAGCCGCAACTGGAGCCGGTAAAACTCGGGCAGGCTAACCTGACGCCTAATGCCTCCGTCCCGATCGATCTTTGTTCGACCGGGAATGAGAGCGATACGACCACGATGTCGGTGGCCGATGGGCTGACCTTGTCCGACGCAGCAAATGGCGAGGGATTAGAGGAGGGCGCGTTCCGCATCTTTACGCCGGTCTTTACCCCGTCATCGGCATTTTCATATAACGCGGGCCCCGCATTAAATGTCGGGGGAAAAATAATTCTTTCGAGTTTTGTGACGGTCAGCCCCGATCAGATCATCGACGTGCAGCCGGTCGTCAGATTCTATGTATCAACGGGAAATTATTCCGCCACCACGGTGATCGATTTCGAAACGGAGTCGGCCAGGGCGGCGCTATGCGACGGGACGGGCGGGCAGACAAATTTTACCGCAACCTATAATGCGAACGGGATCTGGACGGTCAGCGACACTTAATTCGTGGACCGCTCATAGAAGATCCGGTAAAAATGAAAATAATAAAATCCACAAAAAATTCAGTTTTCTCGCTTTGCCGGCTTCTTACGGTGGCCCTCGCGATATTTGTGTTTTCAACGGCCGCTTCCGCCTATGACGAAGACACTCACTTTCAAATGACGTATGTATTGTGCCGGTCGGTCGGCTTTACTCCGCAAGAGGCTTTGGTAATAGCCGCGGCAGATCAGGGAATGGACGATTCGACCCACACGATAGCGAACGTTCTTGTCATTATTCCGCGTCCGAAGCAGCAATGGCTATGGCACGCTTTTGACCGCGGAGGCAAAATGCGCGCCGCCGGTATCATCGCCCGACGGGACGAGCTTTTTCGGCAAGCTCTGCAAGAGACCGATCAGTACAAAAAGCTGGTCCGTTTCGGGGTATTTTTTCACTACCAGCAGGACAGTTGGGCGCACCGGCACCACGGCCGGCCCGATCATCTTTCACCGGACAATTACACGCCTTTCAAAACGCCCATTGGCCACGGCTTTTTCGGTACCGTGCCGGACGGACCTCCGCTCGATCCGGTCGCGGCGTTTATGTGCCTCCAGGACGGGATAGTTTTTGCCGGCCGGTTTTTGCACGACGGGCTTGGCCGCGAACCGAACCCGTTCCTCGCCGGTTACACGCCCCGTGGTGGCAGCGTGGACGTGAGCTGGACGGATAAAAGAAAAGGGAAGTATTTCCGGCAGATCGATCTTTCCGGCGCGGCGGCCGATCCGGCCCGCTCTTACCTGCTTGAGCTGATCCGCGCGCAGATCGGGGCGCATAAAAAATGTCTCAGCATCTACCCGCATTATTTTCTTCGCCGCACCGCCGTCGTGCCCGCCAGGCTCGAAAAGGTAAAGGCCGCGCTCGAAGAGGTCGGCCGAAAATATAAAGCCTACCTTCCCGGCCCCGATATGATCGTTCCTACTACGGCCGACAAGAAAGCGCTGGGATTTTCCCGGCTGAGAACTTCCGCGCTGCTGAAGTTTCCTCTTCCTGACGCGGCGCCGTTCGTTGAACCAAATATCGCAGCCATTCGTCGCACGACAGCAATTCTCTGCGCCGCAGTTTTCTGATGGTCGAGATCCGCAATAATTACTCGCAGCTCGACATGGAAAATATGAAACGCGGTGATGAGGACCAATACGGGCAGATCGTCACCCTGACCAAAGATGCTGCGCAGAAGAAAAAGAAGATAAAAGTAAAATCCTGAGCACCTGCGGAGCTGCTCCTCTTTAGCTAAAAAAGGCGTTCTTTTAATTGAACGCCTTTTTGCTGTTCAGGTATATAATTCTTACTAAAGATATGCGAAATTATCTGGATAAGATCTTGCCGGTAATCATTTTGTTGATCCTCGTCTGCGGTTGCGGTTTTATAGACGAGGGCCTGAAAGATAATTTCGGCGGCTATGTCGTTAAAGACGGCAAGGTTACATATCACAGCGGTCTCGAGGGTTTAGGCTCAAAGCGTTCCTGGGAGATCGCGGAAGCCGATGCGGATACATTTACCAGCTTGAAAGACGGGTACGGGAAAGACAAAAAGCATGCGTATCTGGACGGCATTCTCATTCCGGACAGCGACGGCGCAACATTTCATCTGCTGGAAAAGCCCTACGCAGCTGATAACGCGCACGTATTTATCGGGACGGAAACACTCAGCGACTCGCCGCAAACTTTTAAAATAATCGCGAATCTGGAAAAGGTTACTTTTTCGACCGATGGAAAAAAGGTCTTTAGCGGAGGCGTGGAATTTTTGCCGGAAACGGTTGATGCAGCGACTTTTGAACGGATCGACCAGGGCGATTATTTTCGCGACCGGGGGCATGTATATCTGCCGGACTCTCTGGTCGAAGGCGCCGACCCGCAGACCTTTCACGTTTGGCCGCAATTCAACGAAGTTTACGCCGGGGACAAGAATAACGTGTTTTATAATGGTCAGAAGGTCGAAGGCTGTGACGCGGCGACGCACAAGGTAATTGACGGCGATTTCCATCGCGACGGGAAGAATATTTTTTACCACTCAAAGAGAGTGAGCGACGACGCCGAGAATTTTCAGGCACTGACATCAAAATATTCCCGGGACAGCAAACACGTCTATTGGCAAATGGATAAGATAAGCGACGATCCGGCAAATTTTATCGTGTATCCGAATGAGGGATGGGCTGCTTATGCCAAAGACAGCCGCACGGTCTTTCGCTGCGGCCAAAAAGTTAAGAACGTCGATGTCAAAACTTTTTCGGGGCTGAACCCCAGCTACGCTAAAGACAAAAACAATGTCTATTTTGAAGTTAGCTGCGATATGACCGAATTAAGTACGGTCGATGGTGCCGATCCCGCCAGTTTTGAACTCGCCGGCGGCGACGGTGTCGATGCGAGAGATAAAGATAACGATTACAATTTCGGCACCAATCGCGGCCCGCACAAAACAAATTAATCTTGTTCCGGTATTTCTTTTGCGGCACGGCTGCGCCAGATAAAGTAGATCGGAATGCCGGTCAGCGCGATCAAATAACCGATGCCCGACGTGCCCGGCGCCAGAAAGGCCAGGTTTATCACCAGCAGCGCCGATAACACCAAAAAGACGATCGGAATTACCGGATATCCCCACGTCCGGTAAGGCCGCTCCAGCTCAGGTTTGCGAAAACGCAGCACGATAACCGCCAGCACCGCCAGCGCGCCGAAGACGAGCTCTACCGAAACGATGTATTCCAAAAGCTGCGTGTAAACATTACCGAATATCGGTGCGTTATCCGCGCCATAGGTGACCGTCCGGGGCAGCACCAAAATACACGCCCAGACGCATTGCGCGATCAGCGCCATCGCCGGCACGCTGCGGCTGTTGGTGCCGGCCAGGCGTTTGAAAAATAAACCGTCACGCGCCATCGCGTAATAAACGCGCGCGCCGGCAAGTATCAATCCATTGTTGCAGCCAAAGGTCGAGATCATTATCGCCAGCGCCATTATCCACGCGCCCGCCGGCCCGAAAATATGCTGCATCAGCGCCGTGCCGACGCGGTTGTTCGGCGCGTTTTGAATTTCCGCAAGCGGCAGCGTCACGACATACGCCAGGTTGGCGGTGATATAAAGCGCGACCACGATCAGGCAGCCGATCAGCAGCGCGCGCGGCAAGTTGCGCCCCGGGTCTTCGACCTCGCCGGCGGTAAAAGTGACGTTGTTCCACGCCGATTGAGAAAAGAGCGGCCCGGTCATCGCGCGGCCCAGCACCATCCAAAATGCGAGCGTGCCCGCCATCATCGCCGCGGGCTGGATCGCTTCCAGATTCCAGCCGTTTGCCGTGGGATTCCACCAGTCCGAAACCGCTGCGGCGCTATTCGCGTTCCAACCGATCGTCAGCCCCAGTATTACCAAGGCCAGCAGCGCGGCGGTTTTGGTAAAGGTGAAAATATTTTGTACTTTTTTTCCCGTTTGCAGCCCGCGAGTGTTAACACAGGTCAGGATGATGATGACCAGCATCGCTAGTACTTGCTGCGTCGAAAGGCTGACCGCGTAATAGCCGAAAACGATGGGCGAGATGACATAATTGCTGCCGGAGATCGCGGGGAAAATCACTCCAGTGAAATTCGCAAAGGCGACCGCGACCGCCGCGATCGTTCCGGTCTGCACCACCAGAAATTGCGCCCAGCCAAAAAGAAATCCGATCGCCGGGCTATAGGCTTCGCGCAGGAAAATATATGGGCCGCCGGCGCGCGGCATCATCGCGGCGACTTCGGCCAGGCAGAGCGCTCCGCTGATCGTCATCAAACCCGCCAGCGCCCACGCCATTATCAGCCAGCCCGGCGAACCCACCAGCCGCGCCGACTCCGCCGACGTGATAAAAATGCCGCTGCCGATCATCGAACCGACCACGATCATCGTCGCATCGAGCAGGCTTAAGCCGCGGACAAGTTTTTTGTTATTTTCAGTCATCTCTACCTGGAACGAAGGCAACTTGCCTGCACGTACGCAAAGCGTTCGAAATAGTACACGGATAATTCGTCAGAGCGGGCGCAAGCGGCCCTTCCGGACTGCAAATTTATTTAGATTCTATACCTACCTTTCAAGCCGAACATCTCTCAGGTTGGGAAGGGTTGCTTGCACCCGCTCTTAAACTTCAGCCAGCAGACTTGCCAAATGATTCAATCCCTCGCTTACATTCGCACCCAGGTGCACCCGCAGCGCGCGCCGGTCTCTATCGAGCAGCACTTGGAAATCGCCGCGGGCCTGGGCGGCTTTGACCACGCCGAAAGTGTAGGATTGTCCGGGCACCGGCAGATCGAATTCATCGTCCGAAGTTATCTGCAAAAATACGCCGTTGTTTGCGCCGCCCTTGTAGGCCTGCCCGGTTGAATGCAAAAAACGCGGCCCGAAGCCGAGGCACGACGCAGCGTGATTTAAGCCAAGAATTTTCTCGCGAAGCTCTTGCAGCAGCCGGGAATTTTCGTCGTTCATCTCCACATAACCGAGCAGCGCGAAATAATCGTTCTTGCCTGCCCGGGAAATATGTTCCGTTAAATATCGCCGCAGAGTTTTTTCATCTCCGACGGCGTCATTTAACTGCCCCGCGTATTTGTCGCCGGAAAAAAGCTGTAGGCCGTCCGCCGCAAAAAAAGGCGTTTCCAGTGGCAGCGTCCCGGTTCGCTCGTATTCATCCGTGATCTTTCGCGCTTCGATCTTGGCCGATTCCACATCGGGCTGATCGAAAGGATTGATGCCCATTACCGAACCCGCCACCGCCGTGGCAAATTCCCAGCGGAAAAATTCCTGCCCCAGATTTATCGTGTCTCCGATCTCGATCGTAATAAAAGGATGGCCCGATCTTTCAAGCTGGCCGAGCGCCTGCAGAGTGCTTTCATCGGCGCGCTCATTTTTTAATTTCAGATGCACAAATACCCGGTCACTGCCGTAATGCTCCGGCATCTGGACCGGTTCGCGGTCGATGGGAATAATTGAGACGCCATTTTTACCGGTTGATTCCGCGACGAGCTGTTCCATCCACGCGCCTAGATCGTAGATCTCCGGCGATGTAAAAACGGTAAGTTTGTCGCGGCCGTTCTGCTGGCAAACACCTAGAATGAGCCCCAAAACGGCGCCCGGATTTTCTTCCGGGTCTTGCCCCTGGCAGGCTTCGGCCATTTCCCGCGCGTTTTGCAGAAAACGTTCCACACTCAATCTCATTCCCGCCGCCGCCGTCATTCCGAAAACCGACAGGGCGGAAAAGCGCCCGCCTATTTCGGGATCGCCAAAAAATATTCGCCGGAAACCGTCGCTCTCCGCGACCTGCTGCATTTTTGAACCGGGATCGGTGATGGCGACAAATTGTTTTCCCGCATTTTCCGCACCCACGGTTTCGGCGACGCGCCCGAAAAAATATTGTTTGAAGCAGTTCGGCTCCAGCGTCGAGCCGGATTTACTGGCCACAATGAAAAGCGTTTTAGCCAGATCGATCTTGTCTTCAACTGCTTTTACCTGCGCCGGGACCGTCGAATCGAGCACGTGAAAATTGCCTGCGCGGAAAGTTATCGCCAGCACCTCCGGGCAGAGCGACGAACCGCCCATTCCAAGCAGGACAATGTCCTTAAACTCTTTTACCTCTTCGGCAAAGTCGCGATATTTTTGCAGGTCGTTTAATTCTTTATCGACAATGCCCAGCCACCCCAGCCATTTGGCTTCGTCGGTGTTCGTCCACAGTGAGGCATCCTTTGCCCAGAGACGGGAGATCTTATTTTCTGCCCGCCATTCTTCGATTTTTTGGCGTACTATGACTCCAATTTCGTCCGGCAGCGAATAACTAATTTGATCCAACATATTTTTGTAGTGCAGATTATCATAAACAAGCGGGTTTTAATAAAATGAACAGGTTTTGTTCGTGCTGTTTGGTGTGATTTCGTGGTTACTTCTTAAAAACATGGGTAACAACGATCAAAGACCGGAACCACGAACCTACACGAAAAAGATCCAATATGGGACTTCTAATGACAATTGCGAAACTTTACGCGCGGGCGGTCTACCGCAAGGAAGACGAGCTCGATAGCTTAAAGACGCAGAAAAAGCTGAGCTTGCCTGATCCGCCGCGAAAGCTGGCGAAAAGATGCCGTGCGGCCGGGATCGGCAGCGTTAAAGTGGTCTGGATAGATGAAGCTAACGCAAAGAACGGTGTTTTGGTTTATCTGCACGGCGGCGCGTTTTATTTCGGGCCGGTAAAAGAGCATTGGGATTACATCGCGGCGATCAGCAAAAAAACGCAGATGGCCGCGCTGATGGTAGATTACCGGATGGCCCCGATTTATCCTCACCCGCATGGCCTCAGTGACATTTTAGAAGTAATAGAAAAAGGTGCGCTGCCGCAAAACTGGTTTTTTCTCGGCGATAGTTCCGGCGCGACGATGGCGGTTTCCGCGGCCCTCAAACTTAAAAGTGCCGGTGGGCGGCAGCCGAAGAAAATGATCCTGATGTCACCGTGGATGGACCTTACCATGGAAAATCCCGAAACCAGGGCAGACGAGCGCAACGATCCGATGATGACCTTTAAAAGATTATCGACCGCCGCGCGCGAACACCTGGGCACTGCCGCCACGGCCGATGCAAAGGACCCGCTCATCTCGCCGATATTTGCCGATCTTTCCGGCCTGCCGCCTTTGCTTATTCAGATGGGCACGGCTGACCTGCTGCTGTCTGACTGCCGCAAGTTTTATGCAAAATGCCGTGAGTCCGGTGTCGACGTAGTGTACGAAGAATACCCCGATGCGTTTCATGATTTTATGATGCTGCTTTTTTTAGCGGAAGCAAAAAAGGCACTCAATTCGCAAGAGGAGTTCTTAAGAATGACCTGAAATTTAGAATAGGCTATTGATAAGCCGAATTTTTTCGTGTATTTCGTGTGATTCGTGGTTAATCTGCCTTAAGCATTTAACCACGAATCACACGAAATACACGAAATACACGAAAAAACAATAACTTAAGATCAGTCAAAATGCCGGGCAAAAAACTCTTCGGTTCCGGCATCAAATACCCGTTAGGGAGATTTGCCGGTGCCCCGGAACGATTGATCCGCAAACATATGTACCTGAATTTTAACGGTTACAATGCAAACGGGGTCTGACATGCTCAGGCGTGGGCGATATCGTGCCGGGTTTTGAAACTGTCAAGGGGTTGAATATGGTAGACGCCGGAACGGCGTAGAAAGTAGTTTTTAAATGAAATATAGGTCTTCTTTTTTAGCTCTTATTTTTTCTTTATTTTTATTAGCGGGATCGCAAGCCTGCAGATCGGGCGGAACGTCCGTCGCGGCTACCGGGGTGCCTGCGCCGAAACCGGCAGCCACGATTGCCACCGCTGTTACCACAGCTGCGACAAATGGAAAAGCCCTGCAGACCGCGGTTTTTGCCGGGGGCTGTTTTTGGGGTGTCGAAGCCGTCTACGAACATACTAAAGGCGTGACTGATTCCCGCTCCGGTTATGCGGGCGGAACCGCCAAGACAGCGAAGTACGATATCGTCAGTGGCGGCAGCACCGGGCACGCCGAATCCGTTCAGGTTACTTTCGATCCGTCGCAGGTATCTTATGAACAATTGCTGCACATATTTTTCTCGGTCGTGCACGACCCGACGCAGCTCAACCGGCAGGGTCCGGACAGCGGCACGCAATATCGCTCTGCAATTTTTTACACCAGCGAAGATCAAAAACGCGCGGCGGAAAATTATATCGGTGAATTGTCAAAAGGCAAGACGTTCTCAAAACCGATCGTTACTCAGGTCGTACAGCTCGATAAATTTTACGACGCCGAAGATTATCACCAGGATTATCTCGAGCATCATCCGGACGAACCGTACATCGTCGTTAACGACCAGCCGAAAGTTGACGATCTGAAAAAGAAATTTCCGGACTTGTATGTGACGAAGTAATAGTTCGCGCAACGTTTTTGTTTCGTGTTGTTAGTGTGATTCGTGGTTAATTCTTACGCCCTGAAAAAAATTAACCACGAAATACACCAAATACCTGTCAGTGTTTTGCATATTGCAAACTCTTTTCGCACTTTATTTCACAAGACAATTTCTCCGATCTCCTAAACCCAATAAATTCAATATTTCCTGCTGCGGCACGGCGCTTGTAACAGTAAAAGCAGGCCGCCAAGACCGGCAAGTTTTTTCAAGCTCCAAAACATTGCAGGAGGAAAATATGGAAGTCACTGGGTCCAATTACACCATCGTCATTACCTATCTCGTCTACATTCTGATCAGCGTCGCGCTGACCATCTGGGTCGCGCATACCTTGCACAAAAACGGCCGGATATTTTTGGTCGATGTCTTTCACGGAAACGAAGCGCTGGCCGATTCGGTGAATCACCTGTTGGTCGTGGGTTTTTATCTGATCAATTTCGGTTACGTCAGTCTCGCGCTAAAACTCGGCTACATACCCAAGGGCGCGCAGGAAGGTATCGAGGCCCTGTCGTGGAAGATCGGCATGGTGCTGGTCGTGCTTGGCGGAATGCATTTCTTTAATCTTTTCTTCTTTAACTACCTGCGCAGGCGCAGCGTTAAACCGGCGTTTTATCACCGCCCGCATAACGAGCCGCCGCAGGGGGCTTTAGTTACCGAATAGTGGAATTTTGGAGAGGTTGTCGGATTTGTTAAGAAGTTAAGAATTTCTTCGTGAAACCGACAACCTCGTATTATAATTATACGAATGTAATTTACTTTTGATGAAGCATGTTAAATCTCCTATGAACGAATCTGAAGCTCAATCTGTCCCTCAATTAGATAAACGAACTGAAAAACTCAAACCGTTTTTGCATTCTTGGCTCAAAAAGGTCTGTGAAAGTCAAAATGAGGATTTTCAATTGTCGGATATTTTTCCTTTGCAAATAATTTTAGAAGAAAAGGATGAAGGGACACAGAGGGCTCAGTTAGAGAACGGAATTGATAGGGAGCAAATTGTCTCTGAATTAGAGGAGATGTTGGCCAGCGATAGTCATTTACTGAAGTGTTGTGTAACTTACAATCGCCTTGCTATGTGGCTCGACAGGTTTATTGCTGAGGCTTATCGCTTGAATTTCGGAAAGATGCCAGATGACGCAAGATTCGAGGAATTTTTTGATGCTTTCTTAGAAGAGACTTACAAGGAGTCTTTTAGATCGAAGTTTTACTCTCACGTTTTTAACCTCACTTGTGAGCAAGACTCGCTCGATTTTGGTGACTTAAAAATTCAGAAGTTAGATTTGAGTCAAAGATTTAGGGTTCTTGGTGATCACTCTACTCTTTCATTGCTGCATCCTCATCATAATATTGGTGAGTATTTTATAGTTTCAAAGACCTCTGAACTGATAAAGGATGATTGGGAATGGCAATTTGACGAGCGAGTAAAAGCTGAGGATTTTGCGCGCCTCTTTCAATATTTTAAAGATGGAGTCGTTCATATTAACTATTCGATCGTTCGTTTTTATCCAGCATGGGTTAATACTATAAGATTCGGGGGTCTTGCCTTTAGCGGAGCACAAAGAAGATTTCCTCACGAAAACGGCGGCAAGATGTATTCAATAAGTGATGATGAATATCATGAGTTAATTGAGTGGCTCAGTTTATACAAATTGCCGGAAGTTGAAGGCAAATTTGATCTTCCAACGGAAGAAAAAAATGCCCTGGGCAAAAAAATCGAGTTAGCTGGAGTTTATTTTGAAGCAAGCCATACGCATAATGAACTTTTCCGAAAACTTATCGATTTAGCGATTGCCTTGGAATTGATATTTCATCCTCATAACAAAGATGAGATTTCTTTTCAATTATCACAGTTGGGTGCTCAGTTTCTTGGAGCAGACGCTGCTCAAAAAAAGGAAATTTTTAAGGATATTAAGCTCATGTATACAAAGCGCAGCGATGTTTTTCATGGCAACCAAGAACAACAAGAAAAGAAGCCAGTCACGCTAGAAGAAGTCGAAAGATGGTCCGGCTTAATTAGAAGATCGATGGTAAAACTGATTACCTTGTACATCCGGGGCAGGGAAAATCACAAAGAAATAATTCAACAAATACGAGATAGTCTATTTGATCCGGTGGAGTTTGAGAAATTAGAGCAAGAATCAAACTTGCTAACATTGATAGAAGAGATTAAAGCAAGGGAACATTGATTAGATTCTATTTCTCGCAAACAAAAACCCATCGATGCTGCCTCAAGCCTAGCATTCAACGCATTTCATAGAATGCTTTGTTTTTTTAAAGCATTCACGGCAATTTTACCGAGTGCGTTTACAAAGCCACCAAACCCGGCAAACCTCTCATCCCTGGTAAATCCTTTTTTATAACGAGCATAGATCTGCTGGGCGATGACGGCGATCTTAAAGGTGCCAAAGACATAGTAGAAAAGTAAATTAGAAATATCGCGCCCGGATTTTTCCGCATATCGCCTGGCGAGTTCGTGGCGAGAAATATTTTCCATCAGCACTTTCGGATTAAAAGGCATCTTGCGCATTTCTTTTGGGACCTCACCTGACATCCAATAACCCAGCGTCGTTCCCAAGTCCATCAGCGGGTCGCCGATCGTGACCATTTCCCAATCCAGCACCGCCATGATCTTTGTCAGATCGTCGGGCGCAAGCATCACATTGTCGAATTTATAATCGTTGTGTATTAAGGCCGCGCCGCTCTCGGACGGAATATTTTTATTCAGCCATTCGATGGCGCTTTCCAGTTCCGGCCACTCGTCGGTCTTTGCGTTAAAATATCTTTTCGTCCAGCCTTCGACCTGTCGGCGATTGTAGCCTTCCGGGTGACCCAATTCACTCAAACCCGCCGCGCTGTAGTCGAGCGAATGCAGCGCAGCAAGATTATCGATAAAGCTTTCGCAAACTCGTTTTTGCAGTTCGGGTGAATCGATCAACTCCTGCGGCGCTTTGCCGCGAATTATCAGCCCGCGCCTTCGTTCCATCAGATAAAATTCGGAGCCGATCACACTTTCATCATCGCAAAACAGCAGCGGCCTGGGCGCGGGCGCGTACACTTTTGAAAGTTTCGAGAGAACCTGAAATTCACGGTTCATGTCGTGCGCTGTCTTGACCTGGTTGCCAAAGGGCGGCCGCCGCAGCACGTATTCTTCGTTACCGATCTTTATCAAATAAGTAAGATTCGAACTGCCGGCAGGGAATTGCGAGATCTCAAGCTGAGCGGAATTTTCCGGTAATTGCGATCGCAAATAATCGGACAAGCTCTGAATATTTAATTCTTCACCCGGCCGGACATTTGAAGTTTCGGTCATAAGATGGTCGTAAGCATTTGCTTGGTGCGTTTAGTGTGTTTCGTGGTTAAGCTCTTTACGCAGCATAATTGTAGTATAAGAACTTAACCACGAAACACACTAAACACACGAAATTCTTTGCTAACTCTCTGTCTTTTGTGGTTTATTAAACCGATGGATTTTGATTATTCAGCAAAAACACTCGAACTGCAATCGCGTTTGGCGGAGTTCATGGATGCCCACATCTATCCGAATGAAAAGACGTATCACGACGAGATAAATGCGGGTGATCGCTGGCAGCCTTCGCAATTGATGGAAGGTCTAAAGGCGAAGGCTAAAGCAGCGGGTATGTGGAATTGGTTTTTGCCGGGGCTTTCCGGGCTCTCGAATCTGGAATACGCGCCGTTGGCGGAGATGATGGGACGCGTGGTTTGGGCGGCGGAAGTTTTCAATTGTTCCGCGCCCGACACCGGCAACATGGAAGTGCTCTGGAAATACGGCACTGAAGAGCAAAAAGAAAAATGGTTAACTCCTTTGCTCGCGGGCGAGATCCGTTCCTGTTTCGCCATGACCGAGCCGGACGTCGCCTCGAGCGACGCCACGAACATCCGTGCTTCGATCAAGCGCAACGGCGACGATTATATTTTAAATGGCCGTAAATGGTGGTCGACCGGCGCCGGCGATGCGCGCTGCAAGCTGGCGATCTTTATGGGCAAGACCGATCCTGACGCGGCGAAGCATTTACGGCAGTCGATGGTCCTGGTGCCGATGGATGCGGAAGGAGTAAAAATTGAAAGATTGCTCGACGTGTTCGGCTTCGACGATGCGCCCAACGGCCATGCCGAAGTCAGTTTTGAAAACGTCCGCGTGCCTGCTTCGAATTTGCTGCTCGGCGAGGGCCGTGGGTTTGAGATCGCGCAGGGAAGACTGGGGCCCGGCCGCGTTCATCATTGCATGCGCGAGATCGGAGCGGCCGAGCGTGCGCTGGAATTGATGTGCGCCCGGGCAAAAGCGCGCGAGGCTTTTGGCAAGCCCGTGGCGGAGCAAGGCGTGATACGCAACTGGATCGCCGAAGCGCGAATGGAGATCGACCAGGCGCGCCTGCTGGTTCTAAAATGCGCCTGGATGATGGACACCGCCAGCGCCAAAGCCGCCCGCAACGAGATCGCCATGATAAAAGCGGTCGTGCCGAAAATGACATTAAAGATCGTAGACCGCGCCATCCAGGTTCACGGCGGCGGCGGTGTGTCGCAGGATTTTCCGCTCACGCATTTTTGGATCGCCGCGCGCGCCCTGCGCATCGCCGACGGGCCCGATGAAGTTCATATCGAAACCGTAGCGAAAAATGAGCTAAGAAAATAGGTCCGCCGGAGCTCGGAACTGCGCCTGAGAGATTTCTGTGTTTGTTTTGTTTGGTGAAATTTTGCGGTTTTAGTTTAGTGGGCGTCAGCGATGAGATCAGAACCGGGAGCGCCATAAGTAGCCGAAACCGGGTTTCATGCAGGACGAGTCTAAAGGGAGCAAAAAGAAAACCCCTCGCTACCGCTTCGGGTTCTGACAAGAGAGAACCACCCCGTCACGCTACGCGTGCCACCCCTCCTTCGTAAGGAGGGGAGTTTTGGGAAGCGTTAGCTATACTAAAAAGATGAATATCCGCCCCGTCGAACTCACTAACGCGCCGCAGATCGCGGAAATTTACAATCACTATATAAAGACTTCCGTCGCCACATTCGAAACCGAACCCGTCGATGCCGCCGAAATGGAAAAACGTATTAGTGAGACTCTGGCGGGGAGCTATCCTTTTTTCGTGGCCGAAGAAGCGGGCGAAATTCTCGGCTACGCCTACGGCCATCAATTTCGCGCGCGGGCCGCCTACCGGCATTCGGTAGAGATCTCCGTTTACATTAAGGAAGGCCACGGCGGGAAGGGAATTGCTTCCTTATTATATGAAAGACTTTTCCAGGAGATCTCCAAAGGGGATTTCCACGCGGTGATCGCCGGTATCTCACTGCCCAATGAGGCCAGTGTCCGTCTCCACGAGAAGTTTGGAATGACCCAGATAGCTCATTTTAAAGAGGTCGGATTCAAGTTCGATCGGTGGATAGACACCGGTTATTGGCAAAAAGTGTTAAACAAATAATCGCCTTATACATTTAAATCCCATCAATTCCCAGAAAATCTCATTTTTCATTCCCTTAGGAAATACCGCTAAAAAATGCGCTTTTTGACCGAATTCACATCATTTGCTGGTCAGATGCAGGTAAATGTGTTCAAAATTGCTGTTTAACAATGCAAATAACTGTTGACAACTCTTTTCGAATGTTATAACTTTT
Organism: Pyrinomonadaceae bacterium; assembly: GCA_035995185.1. Lineage (GTDB taxonomy): Bacteria > Acidobacteriota > Blastocatellia > Pyrinomonadales > Pyrinomonadaceae > DASYKT01. The sequence continues at coordinate 354,610 of DASYKT010000031.1, read as the reverse complement.
AGTTGATGGCTGAGACACAGCTGTCACTGTTCGTCACCTTGGTAATTTGAAAATACACTCGCAGCGGGAATTCTGCACTACGCCTGCGAGAAACAAAAAAACACAAACGAAACGGGTATTTTGACTTCTGCTAAATTTATTTCCAGCCTTTCCCGAATTTAGTCCTGCCTTACGGTGGCAATTCCAATAGGTGGCGTTCCCAAGCACTTCAGTTAATAAAGTCAAATACCCTCGTTTGTAAAACAACCTCACATCCAAAAACAAAAAGTAGTACATACACATTTTATCCGCGAGCAAGTAAGGGTGAGTTAAAAATCTGGCTGATCAGTCAGGAGGAGTAAACAAACAATGTTTGGAAAAAAGAAAGGCGTTCCCGGTTTGGACATAGGATCGAGCTCGATCAAAGTCGTAGAACTCGGCGGAACCCTGAACAATCTTAATCTTGTGAATTTGGGATTTGAGAATCTGCCCAGCGACACGATCGTCGAAGGTCAGATCATGGAAATGAATGCGGTGGCCGAAGCCATTCAGAACATTTGCCGCGAACACCAATTAAAAGGCACCAGAATGGTCGCCGGTGTGAGCGGGCATTCGGTCATTATCAAAAGCATTGTTTTGCCCGCGATGAGCCGCGAGGAACTCGATGAATCGATCGACTGGCACGCCGAAGAGCACATTCCTTATGACCTCTCCGAAGTCAGCCTTGACTATCACGTCACGGCCGAGAACGAAGAGGAAATGCAGGTTTTGATCGCTGCTTGTAAAAAGGAAAGGATCGACAACCTGAAACAGGCTGTCCAGCTTTCCGGCAAACAGGCCACGGTGATCGACGTCGATACCTTCGCCCTGCAAAATTGCTACGAAATGAATTACCAGCCGAACGAATCGGAAATGGTCGCCCTGCTCAATATCGGCGCTTCTACCATGAACGTCAATATCATGCGCGGCGGCGAATCGCTTTTTACGCGCGATATCACGGTCGGCGGCAGCCAGTTCACCAACGTGCTGCAGCGCGGCCTGGGACTCAGCTTCCAGCAGGCCGAAGCCGTCAAGCGCGGCGCACCGCAGAGCGAATCCGGAATTGAAGAAAAATCCATCGAACCGTTAATGGGCGGCGTGACTGAAACCATCGCGATGGAAATTCAAAAGACCTTTGACTTTTACCGCGCTACCACCGATGACAATCAGGCGGTGGTGCAGAAACTGCTGCTTTCCGGCGGCGGTTCCAAACTCGAGAATCTGCCCGAAGAACTTTCCGCCCGGCTCGAACTGCCGGTCGATTTCCTCGATCCGTTCAGACAGATCAGAGTCGACACGAAAAAGTTTGACCCCGACTATTTAAGTGAAATTATGCCCGAAATGGCGGTTGCCGTAGGACTGGCTATGAGGGGGGTAGAATTATAATGATCAGAGTAAACCTTCTTAAATCGGTAACCGATAGACAAGACGGCCCCGTTTCGGCGGTCGAAAGAAAAGTCTCCAGCCCCGGCCTGCGCTTTCTTCTGATGGCGCTGGCGGTCGGCGGACTAAGCATTGCCATCGTCGGTTGGGATATCATCTCTTCCGAAATGGCGAAGGCCGCGGTCCAGCAGGAGCTTGAAAATCAGAAACAGATCGCTGCCCAGTTAGAGTCAGTCATCAAAGAACAGACCGAGCTCGAGCAGAAGATCAAGAATATCGACACCCGCATTGAAGCCATCAAGAAACTTCGTGCTAACCAGGCCGGCCCCAGCGCGGTGCTCGAAGCGCTCCGTGAAAGGATCGCGATGACCCCGGGACTTTATCTGGAAAGCGTCGACCAAAAAGGCGAACAGCTCGTTATCATGGGCAATTCGCCGAACGAAGGAATGGTCACACAATTCGGACGCAGCCTCGAATTTTCTTCCGGCCTTTTCTCGAATCTCAATATTGAGACCACCAGAAAAGACCTGGCAGCATCGCAGGTAGCGAGCGGAAGCGCTCCTAACTCTGCCGCCCCGGACGTGCCGAAGATCGAAACCATTAATTTCACTATCAAGTGCGCCTATACTCCGTCCAAGGCCGTACAAAATCAGCCTGGCACCCAGGTCGCCGGCGCGCCGGCAGCCCAGCCGCAGGCGAATGCCCCGGCTGCGGGTAACCCTCAGATAGCGAAAAACTAGTATCCGGATCGACCGATCCTTTCTTAAAAACTTAAATTTACCTTTGTCCTAAAAGGAAATAAAACAATGAAAAAATTAGTGAATTTGGCCTGGTATTGGCAACTTGTGATCCTAGTCGGCGTCGGCTCATTGCTTTGGATGAGTGTCTGGTACATGTGGACCGGCACCACGCGCGCGGAAACCGAGGGGCTCCAGGAAGAAGTCAATGCCCTGCAAGCCAAAAATCAGGCAGCCCAGATTGCCACGCAGAGGATCAACGAATTCAGAGCGTTGTTTGCCAGCAAATCCGAAGAATACGACGAGTTAAAAGTATTACTGCCGGAACAGCGTGAGATCACCAATATCCTGCAGGGACTGCAGGACAGCGCCAGGCAGAGCAGCCTCATCGTGATGCGGTTCTCACCGCGCGACGATATGCAGCAGGATTTTGTCATGGGCAAACCCGTGGAAGTCGAAGTTGACAGCAATTTCAACAACCTGCGTGCGTTTTTTGACAAAATGGCGAAATTGCAGAGGGTCGTTTCGATCTCGGATTTCAATCTGAAACAGATCGAAAAACAAACTCCGCAAAAGAGCCTGCATGCGCAATTTTTGCTGACGGCCTATTACGCGTCGCCGGAATCGCTCAATAACCTGAGCGCTCCGCCGCCGGCACAACCCGGAGCTCCGGGTGCGCCGGCAGCCGCCCCGGGCCAACCGGCGGCACCGAACGGTGCGCCTGCCGCGGTACAAAACACCGTGAACAGCACCGCCCCGCCGGCCGGAAAACCAGTCAGCTAAATTTTGGTCTAAACAGACTTTGCAGAGTGTGAAGAGCTTATATAAGAGAGAAAAAGTCATGATTACTAAATCAAAAGTAGGAAAAATTTTTGGTTCACTTTTACTGACGGGCGGCGTGCTCGTAGCCAGCGGCACCTTGTTTGAAGCCTCGGCGCAGCGCGACCCGTTTCAAAAGCCCACCGTCAAAGCCCAGCGTGTAGTTGGTAAGAACGGCATCTCAACGGACCCGGCGAGACCCGCCGGTCCGCTGGGAGTTCCGCCGGTCGAAGCGCGCGTCAATTACTATATGAACGTGATCCGCCCGCAGTGCATCGCCCAGGGCTGCACCCAGATGCCGAAGCCGACCGTCGTCATGACGCTCGACGAAATGACGGTGACGGGAATTACACGCACTCCGCGCGGTTACGCGGCGATCGTCGAATTAAAACCGATAAATCTTTCTTACACTATCTATCCCGGCGAAAAATTCTTTGACGGACAGCTTGTCGCGGTCGAGGACAATCACCTCGTCTTTCGCAAGGTCACCAAAATGAGCAACGGTAAGTTTGCCGTGGCCGAAGAGAAAAAGATCCTGCGCAAGATGAGCTTCCAGGAAGAATTAGCCAGAACTACGGTTGATACGCTGCCTTCGTCCGGCACCACGGACGCCGAGAAAAGGCTCCAGGAAAAACCGGCCCGGGCCGCTGTCAACGACAAAGGCGAACCGGTAGATACCACGAAATTGCCCGATCCCAATAAGATCGAGTTTCCCCTGGAAGAACTGAAGAAATCCGAAAAGGATACTCCGAAAGACGCCAAGGGAAAACCGGCCAAGGGTAAATCCGTAGCCAGCAAGAAAAATTAGGTTTTAGAAAAAAGTTTTGCAGCCTCGCTGCATAGACCTGCGCAAGGCAGTACCCGCGCAGAATTTTGAAAAGAGCAGTTCCGAGTCTCCGCGTAAAGCGGGGAGTTCTAGGGAGGAAACGATGTCTTTCATAATGAAAATGAACAATTTTGGCAAAAAGGCAGTTATCGCGGCCGGACTTGCCGCCTTATTAATACTGCCGGTCCTGGCACAAAAAACCGGGTCGCAGGCGCAGGGTAAAAGATACGGCGAACCCGGATTCGTCGGTGAGTCGATCAACCTCAACGTCGTGAAAACCGACGTCAGAGACCTGTTGAACTACATAACCGATCAGTACGGGGTAAATTTCGTCATTGACCGTTCCGTCAAAGAAGTGCCGGTAACCGTCAATGTTACGGATGAACCGTGGAATTTGGTCCTGGATTCAGTTTTGTCGGCTAACGGCCTGGGCGTTCAGATCAAAGGTTCGATCCTTCGGGTAGCCGATATCGAAATTTTGGCTAAAGAATCCGAGATCAACGCCAGGGTAAGAGAATCTCAGATCGAGCTTGCTCCTCTTTACACGGAGTTCGTTCGGCTTAACTATGCCTGCGCCGGCAAATGCGCATCGGCCGGCGGTTTCGAAGGTGGCAACACCAGCGACAGCGGTGGCGGTGGCGGCGCCGAAGGTGCCGAAGGCATTCTCGGAACGGTCAAAAAACGTTTGTCCAAACGCGGCAGTGTCGAAACCGACCCGCGCAGCAACACGCTTATCATTACCGACGTCCGTGAAAATATCGATGCTATCCGCGCATTGGTCAAACTTCTTGACCAGCCGGAACCGCAGGTCGAGATCGAGGCCCGCATCGTTATCGCTTCGCGCAATTTCAGCCGCGACATCGGTGTCCAGCTGGCAGGTTTAGGATTTGGCGGCAATGGCGCCGGCGGTTCTATCGCCACTATGCCCGGCAGCCAGGTAGCCAGCACCGGCGGTTCCGCCAGCGGTCAGAATACGACCGGCTTCAGGCCCCTGGGTTCACCGGCCGGCCTTATTTTGGAGCCGACCCGCAGTTTGACCTCATCGCTCGCACATACGGTCATCGGTTTGACGACCGGTGAGATCGGCAGTGTTCAGCTTAGTATGCTGATCACGGCCGGTGAAGAAAAAGGCCAGGCCAAAACCATCGCCACGCCGCGCATCACCACTTTGAACAACCGCAAGGCTGAGATCGAAAGCGGACAGCAGATCCCGGTGGTCACCACCCAAAACAGCGGTAACAATACCGGAGCAGTGGTCTTTACCACTACCTTCGTATCCGTGCCCCTGCGTTTGTCAGTGACTCCTCAGATCACCGATGCCGGAACGGTCATTCTTCGCGTAGTAGCGGAAAATAACACCATCAGCCGTACGGTCACGATCGGCGGCACCCCGGGTATCAACACCCAGAGAATGCAGACCGAAGTAATGGTTCCGGATGGCGGAACGACGGTAGTCGGCGGCGCTATGCTCGATAACGAAGGCGAAGATCAATTCCGTACGCCCGGCCTTTCCAGCATACCGGTACTCGGCAAACTCTTTAAACGCAAAGCGGTAGCGCGCAACACGAGTGAGATCCTGTTCTTCATCACTCCGCGCATCTATCGTTCGGACTATGCGGGTAACCGCATTGACTCCAAGGTCGGTAACGAAACTCGTACCACCACTCTGATCCAGCCGGTCCCGATGGGCAATCCGAGTTCGAACTCGGGCACGCCGGAACCGACTCCGCAGCAGCCGCTGCTGATCCCGGTAACCGGGTTGCAGGGCGGCCCCCAGCCGATGGGTTCACCGAAACCGTAATCGGCCGGCGACAAATTTCCGATCGGGGAGTGAGGCAAAAACACTCCCTGGTCAGAAAATTGATAGTTATGGATACTCTATTTCAGTTTCCTACCCTAAATTCCCCGCCGGCTTACGACGGGGAATTTTTCTAATTTACAAAAACTGTGAAAACGGCTTCCTAAGAGTGTTACAAAAAGTGACATAGCCAGGATTTGAATAAATCCGGCTAAGAGCATAATTCTTTTATTCACAGCAGTTAAACTTTTTTAAAAGATTGGCACGAATTTTGATTAGCTATTCGTTGCCCGGCGTGTATTTCGGGGAGGTTTTTTATGAAAAAACACAAAAAAACAACGGCCAGTGAACGCGGTTTCTCGCTGCTGGAACTCCTGGCGGTGGTAGTGGTGATAATGATCCTTACCTCGGTCTCTTTAATTTATCTCAGCGGCACCCGCAAGCTTTATAACACTGACGAAGAAGCCCTTCAGATAATCGACCTTATCCAGGAAGCCCGCCAAAGAGCGCTGACCCAGCGCGAAGTCTTGCGTGTCGAGATCGATCTGACCAGCAACATCGGCCGGCTGATCAACGAAGACAACACAGTCGTCCCGGCGGTCGCGACGGATGACAAATTGCTGCGGCAGGTCAAGTTTTTCCCTTCCGCCAACGTCCGGCTCGATATGCGCCCGAACAACGTGACCACCGCGCCGCCTGAGGCCCAGCCCGCGCCGACCGCGGTATTTGCCGGCAGCCTGCACCCTCTGAGCGCGGGACACAACGTCGCGACATTTCGTTTTATGCCCGACGGATCCGTAAGAAATGCGGGGACCAACGCCATCGGTGCTAATTCCGTAGCCACTGGTACAACTCTCTATATCTGGAAACCGAAAGCCACCAGCCCCAACGATTCGGACCTTACCAAAGCGATCTGCATCATCGGATCCACCGGTTCCGTTCGTATGTGGGATTTTGCGACGGCGCCGGACGGCAGCACATTCTGGAAAGATTCACGCCGTTCGGGATACGGAAGCCCGGCGCGCTAGACGATGTTTTTTAAGTTTATAAAAGATCAATGCTCCCAACCCGGCAATTCAGGGGACTAAGAAAATGACAAGAACAAATAACGAAGCAGGATTTTCCTATATCGATCTGATGATCGCGATGGTGATCATGATGGTCGGCATACTGGCCTTGACCGGTGCCTTGACCGTCAATCTGATGCGTTCGTATGAAACGGACTCGCAGCTTTTGAGCAAGCAGTACGCGCTCTCGACCATCGAATCGATCTTTTCCACCCGCGAGATACACGCCTCTGACGGCGGGGTCGACGGCTGGAATTCGATCGGGAACGTGGGCAACAACATTGGCGCCGATGGCCAGCCCAAAGGCATTTTTCTGGCCGGCTTTAATCCCATCAGGCTCGAAGAAGGCTGGGACGGCGTTGCCGGAACGGCGGATGATGCCTGTGCCACCGGCACGTCTTGCACCTCCCCCGGCCATACCTCCAATTCCAGCGCCGAATTAAAAGGATTCTTGAGAAAGATCGAGATCACCGATGTCGCCGGCCAGCCGGGTAAACGGCGGATAGATGTCACCATCCGTTATTCGGTGAACCGCACCTATCGCGAAGAAAAAATGTCCACGTTGATCACCAACTTTCAATAAGGAGCCAGTTAATGAAAAACTCAGCAGAAACAATCTTACATGACCGACGTTCGGAAGCTGGTATCGGCTTACTTGAAGTAATGATCGCCGCCGTTCTTTTTTTGGTGATCAGCGGAGCGATCTTCGGGCTGCTGCAGGTTGCCAGGGTTGACCGCAACCGCGCCAGCCGCCGCAGCGACACGTTAAAGAACGCGCGCGCCGCCATGCACCTGATCGGACGCGATGCGCTGAACGCCGGCCTGAGCTTTCACAAGGATGGCGGTTTCGCACCCGATGATTTTCTTACCACGCGGTTAGGCCTTTCGCAGGACAACAATACCGACCGAGACCGTATGACGGCCATTATCGCCGGCAACAATGTCTTTACGAATAACCTGCAAACCCCCACGACGGATGAGATCTCTTTCATCTATCGCGATATGGATTTCAACGATGCCAAGACCGTACAGCTTTCAAGTGTGGCGGCGTCGCCGAGCAATAACACGATCCCGCGGGTGACCCTCAAGCCGTCTACCAGCCAACTGTGCGGAAATACCGCTAACCCGGACCCTTGCGTAAAAGTCTATGATCTCTTTTTGATCCAGACCGACACGACCCAGGTCCCGGTGATGGCCACCGCCGTCCCGAGCACGACCACCGTGGATTTTGCTCCCGGCGATCCGCTGGGGCTGAATCAATCTCTGCAGGCTAACGGCATCGCCGCCAGCCAGTTGAGAAAATGCTCCGGTGCGATAGTCGACAATTGTTCCACCAGTGTTTTGCTGATGAAGAAATTCTTCTGGATCTCTTACCGGATAAGCAGCGACGGCACGCTGATCAGAACGATCTTTGGCAACAACAACCCGCCCGCGACTTCCGCCGATCAGATCCGCGAACAGCCGCTGGCTTACGGGATACAGGATATGCAGATCCGCTACGTGCTCGAGGACGGAACGGTGACCGATGATCCCAGTGCCGGGCCGGACGGTATTCGTGGAAACGGCAATGATACACCGGGCGATATGAACCTGGTCAGGCAGATAACGATCACGCTCAAGGTTCAGTCAAGTGAGTACGACGAACAGCGAAGGGTCCCGGAAACGATCACGGTCACTTCCACGTTCGCGACACGCAACATCGTTTATGACGCGGGTTAAAGAAAAAAAAGCGCCATACAATTTTAGAAAAGTAGGACAGCTCCTGGAAAAAAAGGTGTGAATATGAGAAGTAAAACTTGGAAAAATAACGAAGAAGGTTCGGCAACCATTATTGCTCTGTTGGTCATGGTATTGCTGATGGCATTCGTCGCCCTGGCGGTCTCGCGTACTACCACGGAAACGCTGGCGACGGCCAACGACGAGATGGAATCAAAGACGTTCTCGGCGGCGCAAGCCAGCCTGGAGAACGCGACCCGCGAGTTCGACCAGATCTTTGAGACAAAGCTGACGCCTTCTACGACGGATATCTCCAACGTTGAAAGCAACGACCCGCCGGGATTTGATTCAGACTTCGACTTTGACGTTCATATCACCCAGACGGCGCAGCCGTACACGGCGTCCGCGGGAAGTTTCCTGCAGGGGCTGACCGCTCTGCGCGACGAATGGCGCATTGACAGCCTCGTTACCAATAAAGCGACCGGCGTGCAGGTCGCACTCAGACGCGCTTTTTACAATGACCGCATACCTATTTTTCAGTTCGGTATCTTTTATAACGACGATCTCGAATTTCACCCCGGCCCGCTTTTCAACTTCGGCGGACGCGTCCACTCCAACGGCAACCTGTTCTTGATGGCCACCACCGGGCTGTACTTTTCTTCGAAAGTCAGCGCGGCCGGCGAGATCCTTACCGATGTTGCGCGCAACGGCAGATCGTCAAACGATTGGGGAAACAATGTTTTTGTCAGGAACGGTTCGGGCTCTTATGTTCAGCTCGGAAAAAATGGCGGCAGCGTTCTGCACGACGTTGGCAGCGGCGGAAACGTTTTTGCCAACCCCCAATACGTGGGACAGCTTCCGATGCCGACCGCTTTTAGAAATTCCAACTGGCCGACGGTAAGAGAATCCTTCCAGGGCAACCTTCTTTCCAGCGCCAGAAGGCTTGATCTTCCGCTCAAGATCTCCAGCAAGGTAGCCGGAGCCGAGATGGATTACATCGAGCTCATCAGACGCGGAAAAGAAGTGGGCGACAAGTACAACAGCGGCGGAACGCCGACCTCGCCGACCATTTCCGACGTGACCACCGCTACCGCGGACGGCCCTATCACCACCAAAGAAAGATATACCAATAAATCCGGCATCCGTGTTTCACTCGCCGACACCAGGGATAGACTGCCCGGCTGCGCCACTACTTTAAGTGACGCCACGGGAAACGTGAATCGCTGCGGTGTCCGGCTTGATGTCCTGGATGGAAGATGCGGCGCCGCGGGTGCGGCATCCTGCGTTGGGGCTCCGGCCAGCGGAAAAGGCTACCAGCCGAAAAGCACGATCAACACCAAACTTAACGGCGACAGGCTTTTTTCCGATTCGACCCATCAAAATTGGATAAAGATAGAACTCGTTTCTATCGATACCAGCGGCGTGGTCAATGCCACCGATGTGACCGAGGACATTCTGAGCCTGGGAGTAACCGAAAGAGCGCCAAGGATAACTACGTCGGGCACCACCATGTTTGAGCTTAAAACTACCGGCGGCAACTCCTACGACGCCAATGCGGATAAGTATTCGATCATCAAGATGCAGCGCTGGGTGCTGCCGGGTGGAATCAGCGGCGGCAGCGGTACCAACGGAACCGACGGCGCTGTCCGGGCCATCGATACAAAATGTTCCACCACCTATACCTGGAACGGCCTGAACTACGACATGATCAACGTCACCCACAACACTTCGGGAAATGCTCCGAATGGAGAGACCTCCGCTCTGAACAGAGATTTTATCGATTGCGCCGGCGCCAGCGACCCGGATGATAGTTCGGTAACAAAGATCGGCAGATTTCGTCTGACGACCGGCCAAACTCCGGCCGAAAGAGACCTGGCCCCTTTCCCGATCAGAATGTTCGACACTCGCGAAGGGCTCTATAACGACAGCCTTAATATCGGCACGACCTTTAACAACACGGTTTCCGGCGTTGTTTATCAGAAAGTGCCGGAAAACGGTTCGATGGGTTTGATCGATATCGACGTTGCGAATTTGCGGCTTTTCCTTAACGGAGATGCGACGCTCGCCGGTATGCTGCCTGCGGCGGGCACCAAATTCTCAGAGGCAAAAAGCCGCCGGCTGGCTTACACGGATGTGCCGGATTCTAACGGCTGGGTACTGTATGTGTCCGACCGCCGCGGCGATTACGATTTTGACGGCGAATACGACATGGAAGACATCTTCGGCAACAACAACGGCACAAAAGAGCCCGGCGAAGACGTGAACGGAAACGGTGTGCTGGACGTCAACTACACGAATGAAGCTCCTAAATATAGCACCGCCAGCCAGATCGTTGACCCGGACGCGACTGCTTTTAAAGATCCCAAGTGGTTCCGCCGCGCGGTTCGGCTGATCAATGGCAGCGTTATTCCGGGTAAATACGATGCCGCCACTCCGGCCAATACCAAGGGCTTTACCTTTGCTACTGAAAATGGAGTGTACGTTCAGGGTAATTACAACGCGACGGGCGTGACTGCTATCGGCAGCCCGACCGACCCGGATGATTACTTGCCGCACGATACGGTGAATCATATCCCGGCATCGGTTGTCGGCGATGCGGTTACCATTCTTTCCAATAACTGGGCCGACGGGCGAAGCTTCCGTTATCCCTTCACGCTTTCGCAGCGTCAGGCGGCAGATACGGTCGACCGGTTCGCTATGCTGGCCGGAGACGCGATCAGCAGTTTGGAAGCAGACCCCAACCAGGGCGGCGGCGACCCGCGCCTGACCGGTGGTGTGCACAATTTCAAACGGTTCCTCGAAGACTGGAGTGGCAACACTCTCAGCTATTCGGGATCGCTGATCAACCTGTATAACTCGCACGAGAATAACGGCGCGTTCAAGTGCTGTACCAACGTGTACAGCCCGCCCAACCGCGACTGGACCTTCGATATATCGTTTATGGATCCGACCCGGCTTCCTCCCGGAACGCCGTTCTTCCAATCGATAAACCTGACAGGGTTCCAGAGGCTTAACGACTAGTTTTCGCTTTGCATCACCGAAAACTACCCTAAGAAGAGGCAGGTAAAAACCTGCCTCTTTTTTTATGGAGTGCGGGCGTAAAAAGTAGCGCCAGCGTCCCGCTGGCTGTCGCGGGGGCGTCCCCCCCCTCGCAATGTAAAACTGACGGCGGGACGCCGTCAAGACAGCCGCCGAGACAGCGGCGCTACATGGTTTCAATATTCCGCGAAAACAGTTAAACTTATCTGGTACATCCTTCATTTTAAGATCTTATGAAACACAAAATTACCGCGGGTTTTCTGTTGATAGCTTTCTGTCTTTTACCAATGCTCCGGGTCGGGGCTCAGACGATGCCGAAAGACGCCGATCCGAAGCTTTGGGCACAGGCGCTAAAGATCCACAAAAAAGCCATCGTCATAGACGGGCACAACGATATTCCGACGCCGATGGTCGATGAAGATTTCGATCTGGCCACCAGCTCCGTCGGCAAATTTCACAAGGACGGCGATCCTTTTCACACCGATCTGGACAGGTTCAAGCGCAGCGGCATTACCGGCGAATTTTTCTCGATCTACGTAGCGGCGAGTTACGCTACGTCGGGCGGTTCGGCGCGCCGGGCGCTTGATCTGATCGACGTCAGCTACCGCGCGATCGAAAAATATCCCGATCAGCTTACGTTCTGCACCACCGCTGCCGACATCCGCCGCGCGAAAAAAACCGGGAAGCTTTGCGTGCTGATGGGTATCGAGGGCGGCCATGCCATCGAAGATTCACTTTCCGCGCTGCGCGAATTTTACCGCCTCGGCGTGCGCTATATGACGCTGACGCACAACAACACCAACAACTGGGCCGACGCCTGCTGCTCGGAAGCAAAGCACGGCGGGCTTTCCGATTTCGGCAAGGAAGTTGTTAAGGAGATGAATCGCCTGGGGATGCTGGTGGATATTTCGCACGTTTCGGACGACACGATGAACGACGTGCTGGACGTCTCGACCGCGCCGGTCATTTACTCGCATTCCTCCGCCCGTGTTTTTTCCGATCACAGGCGCAACGTCACTGACGAGATATTAAAGCGCCTGGCCAAGAACGGCGGTGTGGTGATGGTCAATTTCTACCCGGCTTTTCTCGACCAGCGCTACCGCGACGAATCGCGCCAGCGTGACGAACGGCTGAAATCCCAGATCGACGCTCTCACGGCGCAATACAAGAACGACCGCGAGGGTTTGAATGAAGCGCTGCGAAAACTTTACACAGCCAACCCGATCTACACGCCGAGTTACACCAGGATCGTCGATCACATCGACCACATCGTAAAAGTGGCGGGCATCGACTATGTCGGCATCGGTTCGGATTACGACGGCGTGCCGCTGCTGCCCGAGGGAATGAACGGCGCCGAAGATCTGGTGCTGGTAACCTACGAAATGCTCAAGCGCGGCTATAGCGAAAAAGACATCCGCAAGGTGCTGGGCGAAAATTTCCTGCGCGCTTTTGAAGGCGCGGAAAACGTGGCCAGGATCGGCTCCCGCAAGATCAGCGGCGAGGGAAGCCTAAAGAAAATTAAGTAGCCTAAATATTAGGTAGCTCATCGGCCAATATTAATATTGCTTTTCTATCCTGAAGGTTTAACGAGAAGCCTAACGTTATTAATATATCTAAATAAGGGTCGACGAGGTTTATGACTCCCGCCTCTTTGGAGCAGACACAAAATTTTACCCGTGCGAAAAACCTCGATTTCTCGCTTAAGAGCTTGATTACGTGCTTCTTTATCATCCGTTATGACGACAGAATTTGTAGCTTCTGCTTGAGCAATAACAGCAGCCTCGCCGATGTCTACGATAGTCTTTAGAAATTCCTGGTTTACGATATCAGTTTCATAACAATCAATGAAAAACCCATTTAAATCATTAAGTAAGTTACGAAGGCGTTTCTTGTTGGAGGCTTTGTAAGCCTCCCGCCTAACTTCTGGTGGAATACGAATTTGTTTGAAAATATAAGGCAAAGAATCAACTAGATTTAGCTCAGCTAATCTGGAAAGTAATGTTGAATCAATAACGGCAATTGGATGTCCAATCGAGTGAGGTTTGAGAGACATTATTCTTTCGTCAATTCACCAAAGGCGTAAAGTCCTAAAGCTACGGCTCCTAACGCCGCGAGAGCGGCTATGAGATTCTTTTTTCCTTGCTGTTCCGCAATCGTAGAATTCAGCACTTGAAAGAGCTTGTCTTCATGATATGAAGGATTAAGACGATCAAAAACTACTACTCGATTCGTCGGAACATTACTGATCAAATTATAGTTTTCAACTAAAGCAATCACTGGTTTGCCTTGTCGAAAGGCTTCCTGTAGTTCTAAATTAATCGCCTCTAGTTGAGTGCCATAGTTTGCTGCAAAAGCCACAACCGCTTGGCTTTCCGCAATTTTCAGTCGAGTATTCGGCGCTAAGAAAGATCTTTCAGAAACATCAGGTAAGAGAAGCTCAACATCATAACCTAAAGCTACCGCACGTAATCTAGCCGGAAGTGCGCTGTCATAAGGCGGCAGGGAGTGGCTTAGAAAGACCTTCATAATAATATCAAGTATATCTCTTTTATATCGATAATCAATAATTAATGAGATAATGAAATTCACTTTTTTGCAATAACAATTGTTAGGATCATTACCATGAAACGACGCGAATTTATTCAACTTGCAACCGTAACGAGCGTGGCGGCCCTGACCACGTTGCCCCCCGGCACTTCCGCGCAAACCGTCAGGCCGGGTTTTAGCCAGACTTTCGCTTTGAACGAAGCGACCATCGCCGACCTGCAGCAAAAAATGCAGAGTGGCGACATGTCTGCCGAAGAAATTACCCGCGCGTATATCAGGCGCATCGGCAGCGTCGACCGCAGCTTAAATTCCGTCATAGAGGTCAACCCCGAAGCCACTGCTATTGCCGAGTCGCTCGACCGCGAGCGCAAAGCGGGAAAAGTGCGTTCGATGCTCCACGGCATTCCGGTTTTGATCAAGGACAATATCGACACCGCCGACAAGATGAAAACCACGGCCGGCAGCCTGGCGTTGGCCGATTCTCCGGTGCCGAAACAGGACGCGTTTTTGGTAAAACAGCTACGCGATGCCGGTGCGGTGATCCTGGGCAAAACCAATTTGAGCGAATGGGCAAATTTTCGCTCGTCAAGTGCGTCCAGCGGGTGGTCGGGCCGCGGCGGGCAAACGCATAATCCGTACGTTTTGCGGCGCAACCCTTGCGGGTCGAGTTCGGGGACGGGTGCGGGGGTCGCCGCTAACCTGGCGGCCATCGGGATCGGCACGGAAACCGACGGTTCGATCGTTTGCCCTTCGTCAAATTGCGGGTTGGTGGGAATAAAGCCGACAGTCGGTTTGGTTTCGCGCAGCGGCGTCATTCCCATCTCGCACACACAGGATACGGCCGGGCCGATGACGCGCACCGTGACCGATGCCGCGGTACTTCTTTCGTTTCTGACACAAGTTGATTCGGCTGACTCCGCCACCGCGCAAAACGGCAAAAAAGCCGAGCGCGATTACCAAAAATTCCTGGACCGCAAAGGCTTGTCCGGCGCGAAGATCGGTGTGGTGCGTTCGTTCTGGGGAAAAAATGTCCGGCTCGATAAGATGATGGACGAAGCCTTGAACGCGATGAAAGCCGAAGGCGCGACCGTCATCGACGTCAAAATTCCCACGCTCGGAAAATTTGGCGATGCCGAGTTTGAAGTGCTGCTTTATGAATTTAAAGCCGGTCTGAATAAATACCTGGCCGGGCGTAATTCGCCGCATAAAACCTTAACAGACCTGATCGCCTTTAACGAAGCGAACCGCGAACGCGAAATGCCGTATTTCGGACAGGAAATATTCGAGCGCGCCGAAAAGAAAGGCCCGCTGACCGATCGGCCGTACCGCCTGGCGCTGCAGAAATGCAAAACGATGTCACAGGCGCAGGGCATCGATGCGGTGATGAACCAAAACAAACTTGACGCGCTGGTGGCGCCGACCAACGGCCCCATCTGGCTGATCGATACGGTCAACGGCGATTGCGGTTCGAGTTATGTGGATAGCTCGACCATCGCGGCGGTGGCGGGTTACCCGAGCATTACCGTTCCCGCCGGGCTGATCGAAGAATTGCCGATCGGTATTTCGTTCTTCGGGCGCGCTTACAGCGAACCAAAACTTATCTCGATCGCCTACAGCTTCGAGCAATCGACCAAGGCCAGACGTGTACCTAAATTTTTGGATTGATCGGGTTTAACCACAAAGACACAAAGGACACTAAGAATTAAACAGGGATAAAATGGATGAACAGGATAAGAACATATTTTATATCCTTTCCATCCCCTGCATCCCTGTAAATTCCTTCTTAGTGGCCTTTGTGTCTTTGTGGTGAGCTCTCTTATTTAAACACGCCTTCGCCCAGAAAGTTTTTCCGCAGATAACCGATCGTTTCCTGTAAGGTCTCCGCCGGATCGCGCGGCGCAAATTTCAATTCTTCAATAGCTTTAGCGGGATCGAAATACCAGAAATGTTCCGCCTGCTCGACTTCATTTGGCGCCACCGGCGAGGTCTTGTTCCAATTCTTAAAGACCGAATCAAGCAGCCCGGCGCCTGCCACCGCAAGTTTTTTCGGCACTCGCAGGCTTGGCGCCGCGACTCCGCTTAGTCTTTCCAGCCGTCCGAAAAATTGCGCAAAAGTCATATTGGCGGCGCCCAGCAGGTATTTCTTCTGGTGCTTTCCGCGCTCCAGTGCGCTGATAAAAGCCGCGGCCGTATCGCGCGCATCGACAAAATTCAAACCGCCCGACGGCGTATAGGGAATTTTTCGCGCCAGAAAATCCAGCACGACTTTGGTCGAACTCAGGCGTTCATCGCCCGGTCCCAGCAGCAAACTCGGGTTCATTATCACCAACTTCAAACCCTTGCCGTCAAAATTTTCCAGCGCCGCGCGTTCCTGGTAATATTTCGAGGCGTAATATGCCCAGCGGGAAAAAACGTCGACCGGCTGCGGCTGAGTTTCATCGACGACCTCGTCCGTTTTGCTCACCGCGATCGTACCGCTCGAAGATGCCATCACGATCGTCTTGACGCTTTTTTCTTTCGCCGCCGCGCATAGCAGGCGCGTTCCTTCCACGTGGACCTTGTTCATCACCGCCGCGCTTTCATTATCGCGCGAAACTTTTCCCGCCAGGTGAAATACGGCAACGACATCCTTGAGCGCTTTCGCCAGGTCGTCCTTATTCGTGACCGACCCGATAAAAGGCTCGACGCCCGCGTCGCTCATCCACACCGGCACGTGCGAAGCCATCACCCGCAGATTTTTCTCACCCGCGTCCAGCATCTGCCGTACGATATGCGTGCCTAAAAACCCCGTTCCGCCCGTGACGAGAATTTTCTTTTTAGCTGGTTTAGTTGTCGTCGTTTTAGTCATAAAAGTTTAGCCACAGAGTTCACAGAGAGCACAGAGAGTAAGATCACGTGAAAAAAATTTGCACCGTAATTTGAGAGCGCCTATGTATAAATAATCTCTTTCTCTTTATGTTTTCACCCTCTGTATTCTCTGTGTTCTCTGTGGCAAATGATCTATTTCCACGTTTTTCTGATCGGATGAGCCTCGGTATTAAATATCACTTTCTTAAAGTCCAAAGTTTTCTCAGGCGCAAACAATAAATAAAAATATTTGAACGTCTCCGCAAATAGAAAACTGTGCATCGAATCAAGCTTTTCCTTGGTCACGACGCTTTTTAGCGAAGCATAAGCGTCATCCGTCCTGCAGTTTTTTACCAGATCGTCAAAGAAAGTTTTGCCCATCCGCAGATATTTCGGGTCCTTGGTGTAGTGATAAAGATAGTAGGTCGATTCAACGATCTCCGGGCGCAGCGGGTAAGCCGGGTAGCCCACTTCCATCGTTTGATAATTTATTTCCTCCGGCTCGACGTTGTATTTCGCCCACATTTTCGCCGAAGATTCCTGCAATTTTTTCGCCGACCTGAGATCGCCGCCCAGCGCCAGCACGGCAGGGAAGAAAGCGTCCAGCGCGCCATACATCGTGGCCGTGCGCTTGCCGGTATTCATATCGGCGTGGCCGTACCAGAGTTCACCGCGCATTTCGTCGGCCAGGTATTTATTGATCGCGGCGATGCCTTCATCCCACATCTTCTTGCAGTCTTTGTCGCCGAAAAGCAGCCAGCATTTGAGCAGGTATTCGTAATACGAATCGATCTCGGCGCTGATGTGAGTGTCGGTCTCCGTCCATTTTCCGGTCTCGACATTGATCTTTGTTCCGACCAGCCCGAGCGGCGAACGGCGGTTATAAGTCTCTACCAACGCGCGCTTGGCTTTGTTGTAATAGATGGGTTTTCCGGTCAATTTGCTCAGCGTGCCAAATTCGATCAGCAGCGTTCCCGACTCCGCCGGGTTTGTCACCTCGCCGCGCACCTTTCCGGTTTTCAGATTTACAAAACGATAGGGAATTCCGGTCGGCGATTCGAAAACAGGCAGCAGCCTGTTGCCCAGGTCTTCCGCCAGCGTCAAAAATTTTTTCTCGCCCGTCAGTTGATAACAAGTGAGCAATCCGCCCAAAATTCTTATCGTGATCTCAAAATTCTGCACATAGATGTCTTTATCAAACGACAGGTTTGCGAGAATATATTTTTTGGTGCTTTCGGCTTCTTCTTTAAAACCCATCAGTATCAAAGAATCGAGCGAATCGACCTGGGTCATCAATATCGGCTGCCCGTCATACCAATCGCGATGCGTTTTGCTCAGCGGTTTTAGGTCGTCATGTCCCCACGCGTATTTTTTATAACCGTTCCAGGCGTGCAAAAATTCGCGTTTTACCTGGGCCGCCAATTCGGCGCGGTCGATTTTTTGCTCTTGCTGTTTTTGGCCAAAGATCGGACAAACGATCGTGCAAAGCAGCGCGAATAAAAGACCCGATTTTGCGAGCGGTCTATTCATCGATTATCGGCTCCTGTTTGCGGGCTTTGCGTCTTTCGCTCTGCCATTTTTGGCGCATCGCTTTGACGTCAAATTTTGTATTGGTGCCGTCGCGCAGGTTTCTCACTTCGTGTTCGACGCGCGCGGCGATCAGCCGGTAAGCCTCGGTTTTCGGCGTGCCCTTGGTCATTTCTTCCAGCTCCGCATGCTCCAGGTAGCGCCCGATCTTCGCGCCGACCTTGGCGCCGATGCTCTTCGATTTCGGAATGACGGTGCCTTTCGGAAACGCCTCGTAGGTGCCGACCAGGCAGATCGGCAAAATGCCTATTTTGTTCGTCAGCGCAAGATAGCCGATCACCGGTTTAAATTCCGCGA
Source organism: Pyrinomonadaceae bacterium (assembly GCA_035995185.1). Lineage (GTDB taxonomy): Bacteria > Acidobacteriota > Blastocatellia > Pyrinomonadales > Pyrinomonadaceae > DASYKT01. Next base: position 335,929 of record DASYKT010000031.1, on the reverse strand, counting down.
TCTCTCCCGACAGCTGGCGGCCGCCTTCCGGAAAGATCAGCGCATTGTAGCCTTCGTCCAGAATTTGCGAGACATGCCGCAGCGATTGCCGCAGGCTGCCCGAACGTTCGATCGGAACCAGCGTGGTGAAATTGTTCATATACGCGCGCTTATATTTCGTGTCGAACCAGTAATCGGCCGCGGCCACCGCCACAGTTTGCTCAGCTACTTCTTTACCCAGCGCGTATTTCACCAGCCCCATATCCAGATGCGAAGCGTGATTTGCCGCGACGATAAAATTGGTGTGCGGCGGAATATTCGTCTGTCCCTCGACGGTAGTTTTCAAAATTCCGCCGTAAAGACTTTTTTGCGCAAAGCCGATAATGTTTGTGCCGACCGTGCGCACTATCGATGGAACGTGCAGCTCGTCTTCTTTGGGTTTTTCTTCTTCTTTCGGCGCTTCTTTTAGCTCTTTGCGTTTATCGACCCTCTCCACCGCCGCTAAAAGTTCGCGCACGGTTTGTACTTCGTTCAGCGTTTCCGGCGAGAGAATTTTCCCGCCGCCGTCTTCGATCGCGGCAGCCAGCTCGACAAACATCAGGCTGTCAAAACCAAGCTCTTCCAATTTGCTGCCCAAGGTGACATCGGCCAGCGGGCGCGTCGCAACATCGGCCACGATCCGGCGCAGCCAGTTCGCGGTCGTGTCGGTTTTTTCTTCGGCTTTTTCCCGCTCATCTTTTTTCCCGCGTTCTTCCAGCGCTATGATCATCTCGATCACGTCGCGGCGTTTGACCTTGCGCGTGGCCGTGCGCGGCAATTCAAAGTTGGTGAGATGCAGAGATTTGACGCGTTTGTAAAAAGGCAGCCCGCTGGAAACTTCGCGAAAATGTTCTTCTACTTTTTTGTTCACCTGCGCGCGCGAAAGGGAAATGTCCTTTTCAAAATCAGGCACCACCAGGCAGACGATCTTTTCACCGCCGCCTTCATCGGGCAGCCCGACCACGCTTAACTCCTTGATATAAGGCGATTTACCGTAAAGCTCCTCGACCTCGTCAGGATAAACATTTTTCCCGTTGCTATCGATGATGACGTCTTTTGAACGCCCGACGATGTAAAGATTTCCGTCTTCATCCAGCCGTCCGAGATCGCCGGTGCTGAGCCACCGGTCTTCCAAAACCTCTTTGGTCGCTTCTTCGTTATTGTAATAGCCGAGCATGATATTTTGCCCGCGCGCCATTACTTCGCCCACGCCGTTTTCGTCCGGTTCGGCGATCCGGATCTGCACGCCCGGCAGCGGTTTGCCTACCGAACCGCCGAGCATTTTATTTTGCGGACGCGTTACCGTTAGCACCGGCGAAGCTTCGGTCAGCCCGTAACCTTCGAGAATGGTAAAGCCGAGCCCGTGCAGGTCACGCTGCACCTTTTCACTCAGCGCCGAGCCGCCCGAGATAAGATAGCGAATGCGTCCGCCCATTCCTTCGTGGATGGGAAAGAACATCACCTGTCCCAGGTTGAGAAAAGTTTTGTCGCGCAGCCAGGCGTTAAATTCGATCAGGTTGTCGGCGATCTCCGCCACCCATGAGCCGTTGTCGCGGAGGCGTGTTTTTATCCGGCGGTGCAGCATCTCCCAGAGCGCCGGCACGCCGACCATACCCGTCACGTGGCCGTTCTTGATCGCGCGCGAGAGTTCTTCGCCGCTCAGTTCCTCGAGATATGTGATCTGCGTGCCGTTGGAAAAAGGCGTCAGGAAACCGGTCGAGAATTCGAACGTATGATGCAGCGGCAGTACCGAAAGCACCCCGTCGTTGAGGCCCATCTCAAAGATCGAGCCGAGCATCGAGGTCATATTGGTAAAGTTGCGGTGCGTCAGCATTACGGCTTTCGGGTTGCCGGTGGTCCCGCTGGTAAAGATCAGCGAGGCCACGGTGTTGGGCGCTGCTTTGGCCGGAAGCTCTTCGGCCAGTTTGGCTTCTTCGCCTTCGGAAAGCATTTCAAAAACGTCGTCAAAAACCCAGATCCTGCAATCCAGTTTTTCTTCCTTCAAACGGTCTTCGAGCTCCGGATTTTCTTCCCGCAGTTTGTCGCTGATGACGATGGCGGAAACCTCGCCCGCGCGGACAAAACTCACGATGTCATCCACCGTGCTTGCCGGGTCGACCGGCACGGCCGTCGCGCCCGCTTTGATAATGCCGAAATAGGTCATTCCCCATTCGGGCATATTGTGGCTAAAAAGAATTACGCGCGAGCCGTGCTCTATTTTGTTGCGCACAAAAAACGTTGCGGCGCGGTTCGCTAGTTCGCCCACGTCCTGGAAAGTGTATTGTTCTTTTTTCCCGTCCCGCTCTATGCGCATTGCCACGCGGGTGCCAAAACGTTTCGTCGTCGTGTCAAAAAGATCGATCAGGTCGCGATAGGTGTAAGCGCGTTTAGGCTGCAGCCGCAGTTCCTCTTCCAGCGTCGGCAAAACCCATTTTCGCAGGCCCGGAAAATGAACGTTTAGCCAGTAGTGATACCAGTCGAGTTTTTCAGGCTGCCACGGCGTGAGTTTTTGCTCGGAAGTTTTGACGCGCGCCATCAATTCACGCACATTGTCGGCCCGGAAGATATACGCATTGTCGATCATGAAAGGCTTAAAGAGCGAGAACGCATTCATCGTTTCCTGCGTGCTGCGTTCTACTTCCTCGACGTTCTTTTTGATCCCGTCGACGACATTTCCCAGCCTTCCGCCGCCCCATTTCGGATTGAATTTATCAAGCAATCCCGAGGCGCGTTTTGCCAGTTTGTTGGCCATAGGCGCCGAATATTTTTCGTATGCTTCCTGCGTGCGGGCCTTGTTTTCCGTGCGCGCTATCAGCTGATTTACAATTTTGTTGCCCGTTTCCTTATCTTTGAAATGCTTGCGTTTGTAGAGCCCGACCAATTCCACTATCCGCTTCATATCATTGGGGTTAGAGTCGCCCGTGCAGGACTGGTAAACGAGCTTTGGCGTGGCGGTCATCGCCTCGGCGGCGATCGCCAGCATCGTTCCCGCGACCAGATCGACCGGCGTAATATCGAGCACCAGTTTTTCATTCACCGGTATCTGCGACTGGCCCTTGAGCGCGATCAGGATCAGCGGAGCGGTGGTGGTAAAGCCTTCGTTCCAGCCGGGAAACGGGTAGCTGTGCGAAGATTCCACGATCGACGGACGCACGATGGCTTTGATGATGCCGTCTTCTTTTGCCACTATCTGTTCGCCCAGCGATTTTGTGTAAGTATAAATATTTGTCCAGCCCCAGTAATCGGCGCGTTCGGAGCCCAGCTCCGTCGTGCGTTCGCGCACCCACATTTTTCTTTCGCGGGCGATGGCCAGGCTGATGGCGTCTTCATCGTCGGGGTCGCGGCCTTCTTCGGCCAGGCGTTCGCGGGCCAGTTCGCGAAACTTCGCGTTCTGCATCGCGTCCTTGGCTTCTTCGCGCGCGCGGGCGGAAATATTGGCGCAATCTTCAACTTCCTGATCGACCGAAAATTTTACTCCCGGCATTTCTTCGTGGCGCGGAAAATACCCGACGACCGGCTCGTTTTCCCACACCGCGCCCGAACGTTTGCCCGCCACAAAACAAGTCGAAACGTGGATCAGGCACGGCCGCTTCATTTTTTTTGTAAAGGCAATTACGTTATTGGTGCCGACCACGTTGGTGCGCAGCGCGTGTTCGAGCGGGGGATTGAATGTCACGTTTCCGGCGGAGTTGATGACGATATCGAGCTTGCTGGTGATCTCATTTGCCTTGTCTTCGGGAATTCCCAGGTTGTCGTCGCCGACGTCGCCGTTGACCGGCACCACTTTTTCCTTGATAAAGTCTTCGAATTTATCACCGTGTTTTTCGCGCAGCGGGTCAAAGGTCGGCGAAGGCACGATCGTGTTCCAAAAACGCGCAAGCGTTTCCTGCTGGTCGCGCGCGCGCACCACCACATACACCTTCCCGACGTCGGGAAAATTATGCAGCAGCATCGACAGCGTCACTTTGCCCACAAAGCCGGTTCCGCCGATAAAGAAAATGTTTTTACCTTTAAAGATTTCGGTTGGTGATAATTTCATTTTAAAATTCAGGTTTTAACCTTCGCGCAATATCAGCTGCTTTTTTTTCTTCAGCTCGTTTTTTTTCTTCTTCGGCCGCGATAGATTTGACATCATTGGGAATCTCAATGCCAGTGTCATTTGGGATTTCTGTTTCTGCATCTAGAAATTTATTAACGGAAAGGTCCCCCTTTCCATGAGCCCAGAGAAATAACTCAGTTCCTAGCACTGAAGGATGAAAGATTATTCCCTCCCCTCCTAGTCTTTTAGTCTCTTCATTTGTTCCATACCTGAAACGTTCAAATAGTTCTTCTCTACCCAAACCGAACATTATATGAGGCAAAAGTTGATGAAAATCTTCACCATCAACTAAATCTAATGACTGTTTAAAAGATTCGAAAGGAATATAAAGTCCTAATGTAGACCTAATACTGCTTTGCGTTAGATAGCAGTCAGTTCGATTATTGAAAAAGGTTTTAAAAGTTTGATAAAAAACGAAGTGGGAACGTATCTGATAAGTTGTTAAACGTGAGATTAAAGCGATAAATGACACCCCTCTATCGTCTCTTGAAGTCCCAGTTCTAGAAGAAGCTAACACCCCCCCAAAGTAGTCAGCCATCAATTCATCATCGCAAAAAAAGCCTTCATTCAAAATGCCTTTCAGAACTCTAGGAGGAACAGCAGCGGAATCTTCTATTTTCGTTCCCAAGCTTTTTTGAAATTTCTCAAACACTCTATTTAGATTTTTAAGTCTTTTTTGCGTAGAGGTTTTCAGCTCATCACCTAAGTACTCGGAAGTGGGACCGAGAAGCTTAGCTAACAATTCTTTAGAACCGATAGCCCCGCCTAAAATTGTTAATGCCGTACTTAAATCCATAACGTTGCCTCTTATTTTTCTTTAACGGATAAGTTGATGACTTCTTTGATCACTTATTCACTCTTATCAAGCTGTTCCTTCTCATCCGCAAGAATCTTTGTTGTCGAAATTTTCGGGCAGTTTCGTCCAGCCGATTTGTCCTTTACGATTTCTGATCTTTACCCACCAGACGGACTTTGGCTCGCTGACCAGCTTCAAAGCGGTGTTGTCGTAGAACGAATCGGAGAAGATCTTGCCTTTGACCCAGGTCTCATAAAATCCCTCGCCGGTGTAGGTCAAAAGGTATATTAATTCGCCCGCCTTGAGGCGTATTTTGCTTTCACCTATGACGGTATTTTCGAGCGCCTTTACTACGCCCGCCTGGGTAGTGATGACGACACCCGTTACGCCTCTTACTTTTTCACCCTTCTTCACCTTAAACGCTATAGACGAACCTTCGCTCATTTTTGTCCGCAAAACAGTAGCTTTATTTGCGACCCATTCGCGATAGGTACAGCATTCAAAAGGACAAGCGCCGGCATCTCTGTACGGCATCTTCGGCTGGGCTGACACTTGCCCGCCCAGCGCCAGGAAAAAACAAAACAACATTATCGCGAGACATTTTTTACGCATATTTTTATCGGCTTCTTGTAATCCGGAATCACGCTCGAACCGCAATAACCTCAAGATACTCCGACGTCACAGCCGTTGTTCCGTCGTTGGCGTGGTTATGCTCGGTCCAGAGTTCGACCAGATCTTTTCGCAGCGCGTCCTGCGCGGCGTCGTCCAGAGATTCGAATGACTTTTGCGTCGGGCCGAAATATTTACGAAAATGCTCGACCACCTCGGCCGGGCCAAAAGGATAGGTAAAGGTGATCTCGCGCCGTGTCATCTGCAGATCGCTGACGCCTTCCGCAAACCGCTCGCGGACGGCCGCTTCATCGGCCCACAGCAGCGGCGAAGGCATTCCCAGTGGCGGCGGAACGTACTTGGCGTTCGTCTTGAACATCTGGCCGGTAAATGCGGCCGGCGTCCAATTGGCCATCGCGATGCGCCCGCCCGGCTTGCATACGCGTATCAGTTCACCCGCCGTCACATCCGGCCGCGGGGCAAACATCGCGCCAAACATCGTCATTACCACGTCAAATTCGCCGTCGGCATAAGGCATCGCTTCGGCATCGCCGACCTCGAATTTGGCATTCAACCCTTCGGCTTCCGCATTGGCCCGCGCCTGGTCAATCAGGTTCGGAGCGATATCGACGCCGGTGACATCTGCACCCGTACGCGCCGCCGGGATCGCGAGATTGCCCGTGCCGCAGGCAACATCCAAAACTTTCATCCCCGGCGTCAGATTTAATCTCTCGACAAATTCCTCTCCGCCCTTGGCGATCGATCTTGCGATCTCGCCGAAATCACCCGCGATCCACGTCGCGCGCAGTTTCGATTTCAAAGCTTCCATTTCAGTGGTCATTTCTGGGTTCATTTTTTTACTCCTTTGTAATGAAATTAATCTTTTATTTGCATCTTCTTCTAAGGCTATATACCAATTATCCAATCCCCTGACCATAAGATACGCCGATGCGCCAATAGCAAGCCATACTGAAAGATCACCTTGGACTTCCAATTTAATAGTGGCCACCCATATCGTCGCCATAGCGAATACAATCTCAAGAATCGAATATAATTTTCTTTTACTTTTACGAAGATAAAAAAGACCTGTCCCAAAAAGCAAAGTAAATCCAGAGCAAATTGCAGCCAATAAAGCGTCATTTTTTACTTGTCCTTTCAAGAGCGAGAAAAAATGAGGTATAACCTCACTCAAAAAAATAATTAGCGCTATCGCTGCAGGTACACCAACTAATATTGCCATCATCCAACCACATCCAATCATCGATTTGGTCATGTGTTCAGAGTAGGCAATTTCCCTTTCCCAAGGAGAACTAGCAGGAGAACGGTTTTCGGGAATATCCATAATAAAAGTCTTAATCCGTCACCGCGCACAGCCCGATCATCGGCTGGTGCAGCATGGTTATTTCGGCGTTTTTGCCGGTGAAGCTGCGCGCCATGGCGATCGCTTCCGTTAAATTATCCGCGCGGTCCCAGCCTAAAATTTCCGGCACGTGCGCATTTTCCGCGCCGGCGGCGATCACTTTGCCGACGTGCTGGCGGCCGTTCTCGCCCCAGTACCACATAAAGAACGGGTGCGCGCCGTGATAGGCGTTGCCGCGGCGGTACATTTCCACATAGGCGGGATTGCTGGCAAATTCGCGTTCGTATTTTTCGCGCAGGTAAAAAGCGTCGCGCGATTCCGGCAGCAGGCGGTGGAAAAATTCGATATAGCTCGGATGAAAATTGTGATCGAATTCGTCAAAGCACGGGTGCGTCACGATCATCACGCCGCCTTTTCTCAGCAGCGGCTTGTTGCGATACATGTTGAAGTGATAGCCCAGCGCCATCACCTGTACCAGCAGCGGGTTGAGCGTCGAGTAAACATTGTACGGCGAGATGTCCGGAATGCCGGTGATCAGAATATCGCACTGGCCTTTGACGGGAATTTCGTATTGCTGGTAATTTTTCTCGAGAATTTTTTCGTGCACCGGTTCTGTCTTGCCGGCGTAGCAGGCAATGAGTTCGTAGGCAGCCGGGATCGCGTGCAGCATCTTGCGCCGCGCCACGCGTGGCAGGTTCGAAAACGTGCGTTTCATCGCCTCCCACTTCATCCGGTCCATAAAAGAAAACTCGTCTTCGTTGCGCGTTAAGATGTCATAACCGTCGGGAAACATCCGGTTATTGAGCGCCGTTTCGATGTGAAAAACCTTCACGTGCTCATCGACCAATTTGCCCAGCCGGATGACTTTGTGGTTCAGTGCCGATTTCGGCGGATCCATGTAACTATCTGAATCCAGAATGGTTTGCGGCTCGTGATGAGCGCGCAGCGATTCATAATCGCACAATCCTACCGCGACGGATTTGTGCCCGCCGTCCATCGGCACCAGGTTGATGTTGAGATATATCAGCAGGTCGCTTTCGGCACAGCGGCGGTTGATGCGCAGCGGTTCGTCGTGGCGCGTGTGGCCCAGCGTGACCAGTTCGTCGTCGTCTTCGGCGTCGTGATTATAATAACGGTCGGGATAGAAAGCGCCGTGAATTTTCGAGCCGACCATGCGTTTCATTTCCCACTCCGTCATTTTGCGGTGCAGGGAATTGGCGATGATCAGATGAATATCGTCCACGCCATTGGCGTAGCACATATCGAGCACCACTTCGAGCATCGACTGGCGCATGTCGGGCGTCGCCATCGGCGGCAGCGGCAGCGAAATGTCGTCCATCGCGATGGTGATCTTCATCCCGGGCTCGAGCAGCGCATAGAGCGGCTCCATCTCCAGCGGATGATTCACCGCGTAGCGGATCGCCGCTTCGCGATTCGGCAAACCCTTGATCGGCGGGTTCGGATAGATCACGCGTGTGCCGATCGGAATGTCTTCGAGAATAAAATCTTCGCCAAATGGCATGATCCGCGGCGCGGAATCCTTGTCGATATAGATGATCGATTCGTGTGTTTTTCTGCGTAGTTGAAGGGCCATAAAGTTAAAATTGATCCTAAATGTCCAGAATTATCTTCTCGCAATTGTTGCAGCGAAGGCCCGTAACATAAGGGCCCTTAAGGTCGAAAAAGTTGAACTTCACGATCTCTTCACCCAAAGGAAGCATATTTTTCCAGACCGATGGCTCACCCGGAAACCACTGCATCGATTGAATATCGTAGCTTCCCATCAGGCAGCCTTTTTCCGCCGGATTTTTACATATCGGGCAAAAGTATTCTTCAAATATTTGTTTGTCGCTCATCTCAACTCATTTTTTACGGTTGCCTCATTCCATCTCAAATACAGACAAGAGCCGCCAAAATAATTGCGCGGGCAATTACGATTGATTCCTGTGTTTTTCTGCGTAGTTGAAGGGCATAAAATCGTGAATTAATTCTTCTTTTTCTCTGCTTTTCTAAGAGCTTCGATAAAATCCTCCATGTAGTTTTTAGCTTGTGTATATAAGTACTTAGCAGGGAACGTAGTTCTCTTCTCTTTAGAGAACACAAGCTTTCCTTCTTTTTCTGTTAAAAGATAAACAGCCAGTTTCCCCATCTCAACTTCTTCGGTATTAGTCATCACTATGGAACCACCAATGCCCATTGTCCTGGAAATGCTCGAAGAAGTAAGCTTAACTAATAATTCAGCCCCACTTAATTCGGAAACAACTGAAAAGCCATTTCTATTTAAGATTTGTAAAATTTCTTGTTTAGCTTTGTCATCGGCACAATCCACGAATACTCGATTTTTCTCAATAACATTTTTTATGTCGATTAAAGTGTTATTCAAAATTATATTTTTTCCATCTTTAACCGCTTCGGGGTTTCCAATCATAGCGATTACTATAGCGTCAGATACTCCAACTTCTTTCAACTTAGCTAAGCTACCAGTTGTAGTGTCAAAATTACCTTTGGATCTCTTAATTTTTGCAGTTATAACAGAGTCCGAAAGACCGGATTTAACCATTTCGATTACATCGGCATTAGTTAATATTGGTTCATTTATTTGTTGAGCTATTGCAATCAAAAAACTATATTGAAACAAACAGACGAACGTTAAAATTCTTAAAAAATGTGAGATATTTTTCATACTTGTCTCTTATCGAATTGGCGTGAGCCATCTGAATACCAATTACTAACCAGCAGTTAATTATTTCAAATTCAAGATCGGCCAATCGTGCTGCATGGCTACTTCTTTCAGGCGAAAATCCGGGTTGGTCGCGACCGGGTGCCCGACGATCGAAAGCATCGGCAGGTCCGAGATGCTATCCGAATAGGCGAACGATTCCGAGAGGTTGATATTTTCGCGCTCGGCATATTCGCGTATCCATTTTGCTTTCGTGGCAGAGGCCATCACCGGCGGCAGCAGCCTGCCCGTCGCATAGCCGTTCACAAATTCCAGCCGGTTCGCCACGTAATCGTGGATGCCCAGGTAGTCCATCAGCGGTTTGACCGAAAAATCCAGCGCGCCGGTTACGATCACCTGTCGCTGCCCGATCTTTTTCGATTTTTCGATCAGGTCAAAGGTGCCGGGAAAAACGCCGGGCTTAAGGATCTCTTCGTACAGCTCCTCGGCAAAAAAGCGCAGTCGGTCCTGCGATTCGCCCGCATAGCTGCGAAAGAACACTTCGTTAAAGACATTGCGGCTGTAAATGTCCGTGAGCGCAAAAACAGGGATCTTGGCCAGTGTTTTGGCGCTTTTCTTGACAGTATTCCACACGCCCTGCTGCCGGGTCGCGTAAAAACCAAGCGTATGCACCAGGTTGGTGTTGATAAGAGTGCCCTCAAGATCGTAGAAAGCAGCGGTTTTCCGGTTTTCTTTCATCTAAACCCCAAAATTGGCTTCCTTAATAAAAGAATTTGTTCTTAAAGATAGAGTATAATACCGTAATTTCGCCGAATTAGGTAGTTCTATGAGCACGGATTGCAAAAATATTACAAAACGTAATTACAAAGTTATTACACGAACAGGTGATCTGCGACTGCCCGGCATGATCTTGCTGGTAATTTTGGCAATTTTTGCATCCGGGTGCGGTTCACGCGCGGATTCCGAGGGAGAACCGACGCCGGATAAGAACTTTCCGGTCGCGGAGATGATCGGCCGGGCTGACGAGATTTTTAAACAGCGGGAAGATCCGAAAAAGGTCGCCGAAGCCATCGAAGTGCTGAAACAGGTCCGCCAGGCGGACCGCAAAAACTACGAGGCCGCCTGGAAGCTCTCGCGGTTATATTTTTACCTGGGGAAATATTCGAAGAACGAAAAAGAGGCCGAGCAGGCGCATAAGGACGGCATCGAAATGGGTAAGGTCGCGACGCGTATCGAAGCCGAAAAACCGGACGGGTATTTTTGGCTGGGGTCGAATATCGGCGAAAAAGCAAAGCGAAACCCGGTCACCGGATTGGCCGCGATCAGAGACATCAAAGAAGCGATGAATAAAGTGATCGCGATCGAGCCGGGTTATGCCGGCGCCAGCGCCTACGATGTTCTGGCGCAGATCGAGCTCCAAACCGACGTTCTCGCCGGCGGCTCGGCAACCAGGGCGGTGGAATATCTGGAAAAAGCCATTTCGCTGGAAAAAAATAACAGCAATCTTTACCTGCACCTGGGCGAGGCTTATTTATCCGTCGACCGCAGCGCGGAAGGAAAAAAACAGCTTGAGACGGTCCTGAAAATGGAACCCGACCCCGATCATTTATTCGAGCATCGGGAAGCCGTCGAAGAAGCTAAAAAAGTTTTGCAGAACAGGTTTTGATATGTCAGAACCGGGAGCAGTAGCGACCGGGTTTGTCGCCGAAGGTGACCAATTTAATAGTGTCGGGTAACACCCGACGCCGGTTGCGACAAATATCGGTCCGCGAAGCGGACAAATTCGACACCTGCGGCGTCGGAGATCGTTTGAACACCCACGTAGGGTTTCACCCTACGCTATTAAATTCATCGCCTTCGGCGAAAAAAAAACACAGACGATCATTAAAGAAAAACTCGGTTTCGGCTACTAAGGACGCTCCCGGTTCTGACAAGAATCGCGAAGATCACTTCAGCCCATCCAACACGATCCGCGCGATGTCGGGAATAATATTGCGTTCGTTGGCAACACCCGTAGTAAACACGACCAGCACAAATTTCCGGCCATCCGCTGTTTCGACATAGGCGGCATCGTGCCGGGTGGTGCTGGTCCAGCCGGCCTTCGACCATAATTTCATTCCCGGTTTTAGCGCGAGCGCGGTAAAGCCGTGGGCCTGGTCGTCGGCATCGCCTCCCGCCGGCGCTTCGAAATCGCGCTTTAGCAATTCCATCATTTGCTTTGACCGATCGGCGTTAACGGCTTCGCCAAGGGCGATCTCGGTAAGGAGCAAGGCGGTGGCGTTGGTGGTCAGTTTATTGCGGTTGATGCCGTCTTTGCCGCGAAATTGCTGCTCACGCCCGTAGGCGTCTTCGCAATAAGTTTTTTGACAGACGTTGATGTTCTCAAAACCGAGCGAGGTGAAATACCGGTTGACCGCATTGCGTTTGTAGCCCCACACTTTTAATTCTTTCTCCGAAAGCTCCGGCCCGCCGGAAGTGCCGGTCAATGTGTCGACGATAAATTGCGTGGCGTCGTTCGAAGAATCGACGATCATATCCTTCATCGCGCGCCGCAGTTCGGGCGTGTCTTTTAATTTTCCGGTTTGCAGCCACTGATGGACCGCGGCCAGGTAGAAAAGTTTAACTACGCTGGCCGGGTAAACTTTTTGGGCGCCGTTAAAATTGGCAATGGTCATATCGTCCTTGGGTTCCCGAAGGTCGATAAAGCTGATCGACAAATTTTCCGCCTTTAGTCCTTTGGCCTTATATTTTTCCAAAACCCGGGCCGCCGCCTGATCGATCAGCGCGTGCAGGGCATGGGCCTTTTTAGCTTCCTCACCGGTAACGGGGAGGCCGAGAAGCGGACCCGCGGGCTTTTTTTGGGCAGTTACTAAGGTAAAGCCGGTGAGGCCGATCAGAAAGGCGAGGCAAAAAAAAGATAAGTGCTTTTTCATAAAACTCCTTTGGGCTCTTTGCTTGACTGTTGGATTAAGAGTATAAACAAGCAGATTTATTTTCCAAAATAGAACCGGTCGAGCGTTGTTCGGCGCAGCAAAAATATCTAAACGAAGGCGTCAATCAGGCATATGAAAAGATACATCACATTTTTGATCCTGCTGCTCGCGGGCGGGACGATATTCACCAACGCCCAGCAAAAAGTCGTGCCGATCCTGGAAATGAAGGTTGGCGGTATATTGGGCGGCGTGCAGAACGGTAAATTCCTGGATGCGAAAACGACCGCGGCCGCGCTAAAGGCCGGCGAAAATTATGAGCTTTACAGCATGATGGGCCATGAAGAGGGCTCGATGACGGGCGAAAAACCCAAAAACGATCAGGACGTCTGCACCGATTTTTACTATATTGACTTCCAAGATCCGCAGCCCGAATCCGGCGTCGTGCTCGGCGACGGTTATCGCTGGAATCCGGTGCCGCGCGTGCCCAAACCTCTTTCGCTGACCGATAAAACATACGCCAGGGTCGCCTCTGATTTCCTCAGGACAAAAGGCATCGTTACGGCCAAACCGATCCTCACGCAGCTTTACCGCGTCGATCTCGATGGCGACGGTCAGGAAGAAGTTATTTTGACCGCCACAAAATACAGCGGCGCCAGCGGGGCGAGCGCGAAAAGAGGCGATTACTCTTTTACCCTGATCAGAAAGATCGTGGCCGGAAAAGTCAAAAATATTCTCGTCGGCGGAGAATTTATCAATAAGAATGTAGATTTTGGCGCGCCCAATACTTTTTGGGTCTCAGCCGCCATCGACCTCAACGGCGACGGGAAAATGGAGATCGTTCACAATGCCTCTTATTACGAAGGCAGCTCAACGGCTGTTTTTCAGATCGTAAAGGGAGCGGCGGCCGAGATAAAAATTTTAGGCGCGGGCTGCGGTGTTTAAGTAAAAGTTATTCACCACAAAGACACAAAGGACACAAAGAAAGAGAGCAAACAACAAATTACTCGAATTTCTCTTTCGGGTAATTAGTGAAATTCGCTGTTCCCTTTCTTTTTTCTTTGTGCTCTTAGTGACTTTGTGGTGAAAAAAAATTATAGCTATCGATCTATTTTTTCATAGATCAATCTTAGGCCTTCGAGGGTGAGAGTATCGTCAACGGTATCGATCAGCTCGGAGGCTTTTGATATTAGCGGAGCCAGGCCGCCGGTGGCCACCACTTTTGTCTCCGGCCCCAGCTCGTCCAGCATTCGCCGCAAAATCCCATCCACCAAACCGGCATAACCATAATAGAGGCCCGATTGAATAGAGCCCACCGTCGAGCTTCCGATAACCTGTTCGGGTTTTTCGATGGCCACGCGGGGAAGTTTGGCTGCGCGCTGAAAGAGCGCGTCGGACGAGATGGTGATACCGGGCGTGATCACGCCGCCGAGATATTCGCCCTTCGAATTTATCGCGTCAAAGGTCGTGGCCGTGCCGAAATCCACCACGATACACGGGCTGCCGTAGCGATGGATCGCCGCGACGGCATCCACTACACGATCGGCGCCGACGTCCGATGCCGGGTTATAAAGAATGGGCAATCCCAGATCCAGCTTGTTATCGACAAAAACGGCTTCCTGAGCAAAATAATTTTTGCTCATTTCCTTAAAAGTAAAATTAAGCGGGGGAACTACCGAGGCGATGATCAACCCATCGATCTTTTTATGATCGAGCCCGGCGACTGAAAACATCTCGCGCGCGAGCACGCCGTATTCGTCCGAAGTGCGGTATTGCGCCGTCGCCATTCGCCAGTGCGCGATCAGCTTTTCGCCGTCATAAACTCCCAGCGCGGTGTTGGTATTTCCGATGTCGATGGCAAGCAGCATCTTGGGGCGGGAAAAAAGTTTAGCCCGCATTAGCCTCGCAGCGGCAGACCGTCATAGACGACTTGCCAGCCGTTTTCCTTACTGGTATTCAGGCTCTTGTTATACCACTCAACGGCCTTCTCCGGGTCGTCATACAATTGAACGGAAGGTTGGGCTTCGCGCGGGTCCACGCGGCAGATAGCGCCGCCGCGGTTGGCGGTTTTCAGGCACAAAAGGGCGACCAGATCTTTTTTCTTGAGCACGGCGGTGCGGATCTCCGTGACGAAATATTCATCCGTATCTTCAGACGGTTCCCCGAAGTCCGCAAAAGGGTCGTCCAGATCTTCAAATTCTTCAAAATCCATAGCTGTAACTATATCACCCTTACCCTTCTTCGGCGCAGGTAATCTCGTATTTAACCTCGGAAAAATTCTTCACCAGCAGTTCCTCGCCGACCTGGTTTCCGGTGCGGCGGTCGCGCACCTCGCGCCAGATCTCGTTTTCGCGGTAATTTCTCTCATTGCGGCTGAGAAAGCGGTGATGTTTTTCAAACACGCTGTAGCTGTTGGGCAGCGCTTCGTCGGAAAGCAGCGCGCCCTGTAAATGTTCGTCCGTCAGCCAGAGGCGGAGTTGAAAGGTCCTGTCGGTCGGATTATAAAAACGCAGGTCGATGTAATTGTAAAAGACGCTGGCGCCGCTGCCGAAAGGCAATACCCGGCGGTCGTCGGGAAACGGGTCAAAGCTGTGATGATGACGCTCGGCTATTTCCAGCGGCGAATGAAAAGCCATCCACAAAAGCATGTTTGCGAGCTGGCACAGGCCTCCGCCGATCCCGGTCTTTATCTCGCCGCGCGAAAGCTGCAGCCCTTCGAGATAACCTTTTTCCTCGGTGGTTTTTCCGATCCGCCGCCAGAAGGAAAATGTTTGCCCCGGTTTGATCAGCAGCCCGTCGATGGTCTTACGCGCGATCTCCAGATTCGTGACCTTGTTTTCCTGAAAACGCGGTTCCAGCGAACCGAGTTTGCGGCGCAAGAGCGACTGGTGTTTTTTTACCGAATTAGGCAAGGATTCGGTGACCTGTTCGCCGGCAAAATCTTTTGCCTTCGGCAGATCGCCCAGCGCTCTGAACAAGCGTTTTTGCCAGACACGGGTGTGATAGATAAAAGGATGAATTTCAGAAACACGTTTACGCATATAAAGAAAAAAGATTGTAATCCGGATCGCAAATAACTACAATACCGAGCCTGGGATTCCATGGAGCGCGGGCATCCTGCCCGCAACGGACGTCAGCGTCCGAATTGCTTTGTTCGCGCCGGTGGTCTGCCAAGATCAGCTTGTCTGATGACAAGCTTTGCGGGCAGGATGCCCGCGCTCCATAAATTATGAACAGTGATCCATCGAAGATCGGAACTTATCAGGACAGCGGCCCGCTTTGTCCTTCCTGCGCGGCGGCGGTCGGGCCGAACGAAGTATTTTGCCCTAAGTGCAGCGGCCCGGCCAGCCTGCTTTCCACCACCGACCCGATACAGAGAATTCAGACCGAGGGATTCATCTACCGCCGCGCGGTCGAAGGCCGTCCGAAACCGATCGTCGTGATCGGGGTCTGGCTGCTGTTTCTGCCGCTGCTGATAATAGGAGTGATCGGCATGGTTGGGATGATCTTTACCGGCGCCGGCACGGGCACCGTAGGTCTTGTAATGTTTTTGCTGGCGGCCGCGTTAGCCTATTGCGGGGTGGTCATGCTCTACCGGGTGACGAGAAATTATTTCAAAAAACCCGAAAATGAAGAGAAATATCAATAGATCAAGGCCCCACAACTGAAGTTAGTGGGTCGATTCGAAAACGGTATGTCCGCGTAGCGGACTGGAGAGAATAGCCCAGGGCTTCAGCCCTGGGGCGGACGATCAATTTGATTGTTAGCCCGAAGGGGCGGCAGAGCTGATGAAATTCTGCCGCCCCTTCAGGGCTGAATCGTTTGGAATTTTAGATACCCAGGGTGGCGCTCACTTCGTTCGCTTACCCTGGGCTATTTTCTTTGTCCCCGTTGGGGACTTTTAAGGATAGATCAAACCGTTTTCTAAAAATTAAACCTGCCGCCAAACTGAATTCTTCGAGCTTCGTTAGTAACGCTTTCACGAATTCTGCCCAGCGGAGCGGTCGCATTCAAGATGGCGTTGGGTGCGGCAAATGACGGACTATTCGTCAGATTTTTCGCATCCACTCTCAGATCCAAACTGAATCTTTCGGAAAACCTGAACTTTTTCGAAAGAGAAGCATCGGTTTGAAACTGTTTCGGGCCAATAAAGAAATTGCGGCCGGTATTTCCGAATTCACCCGGCTCCGGATTAGTGAACGAGTCGATCTGCGACTGGTCGAAGAAATAGTTCGTCCCCAGATACTGGATGACCTGGCCCATTTTCGGGCTGCAGCCGTTACAGCTGGCCGGGGTCGGAACTACATTGCTGATCGTGTTGGCCGCAGACAGGACCGTGAACGGGCGGCCCGAGGCAAGATTAAAAGTGCCCGCCAATTGCCAACCGCCTATCAGCCAGTCGAGCGCCCTCGGAATATCTTTGGCAAACTTGCGGCCTTTTCCGAACGGCATTTCGATCGTGTAGATGGCCTGAAAGGCGTGACGCCGGTCAAAATCGGACAGCGCGTAATTCAATCTGCGGTCACGATTGTCAAAAGGACTGTTAGCGGAAGTTTGACTCGCTCCGCGCCCGACAGTGGTGAACAACGGATCGAATGAGCGCGAATCCATCGATTTCGCAAACGTGTAGCCAAATTGAAAACCCACACCCGAGCTTATTCTTTTCTTCAGAATTATCTCCAGCGCGTTGTAGAACGAAATATCGTTGCTGTCCAACACGTTGAGCACCGAAAACTGCGGGTATTTTTGGAAGAAGAACGCGTTACCTGTGTTCGTCTGCCACGTTCTTGTTCCCGCCGCTAGAGAACCTCCGGCCAGTGTTCCGGCCAGCGCGGCGACCGATCCTAAAGAGACCTCGTTCGGAAAAACTCTGAGCAGCATTCGGGTCGCCGTTACGTCGGCGGCATTTATTCTGGAATCGCCGGCCAGAAGGGTATTGAAAAAGGCATTCTGATAACCGCCCACGGTGCGGTTCGCCCGCAGGTCCTTAAAGGCTGCCAGGAAACCGTTGTTGAAAATATCCACCTGATCGGCGTCGTAACCCCCGAAAAGATGCACGCCTTTTTTCCCGATATAATTTATTTCCAATACCGAACCCCAACCGATCTCGTGCTGGAAACCGGCGAACCACTGGTGGATCTCGGGAAACACCAGGTCCGGGTCCATGACGGTTTGAGTAAGCGTGCCGATAGCAGGAGGCTGTCTCAGCTGGTCGGGCGTGCCCGTGGGCACGATCGTCGTGATATCTCTGTACAGACCGCCGCCGGCGCCGAAATTATTATTGGTCGGGAAAAGAATGTTATTACCCGGCGCGTTCTGGAACAATGCCGAGGCAAACAGCTGCGTTCCAAAACGGTCATAGGCCAAACGATAATTCATCCTGACGGAGGTTTTCCCTTTACCGAACGGGTCCCAGGCAAATCCGATCGACGGCGAAAAGTTGTTCATATCGTCAGCGAACATCTTTCCTTCTTCCCAGCGTATCGTGTTACTGGGCGCGGATCCTAAAACGACCGATTGATCGGGCCGCAGGACGGGCAGACCGTCAGAGGTCGGCGAAAGTTTTGGCTCCCAGCGGAAACCAAGGTCAAAGAGCAGGTTCTTTCTAAACTTCCAGGTATCCTGAAAATAAAAATCATATTCCGGATAACTGGCGGCAAATACCCAGCGAGTGCCTGCCGGTTGAAATCCGCTGCCGTCCGCATTGGCCACGAAAGCCTGGTTATAAACACCGACGCGGCCCAGGTAATCGTTTATCTGGCTGCGCAGCGTATTAAGGTCGTTCGAGTTAACGCCGGCGCCCGGCAGACCGAACGCGTTGAAATTGCTGTTGATGGTGCGGTCGAAAGTTATGCGCCCTTCAATGCGTCCTCCCGCAACTTCCGAACGGTCGTCTTTTTGCCTGCCAAAGCGGAAGTTTATGCCCGCCTTGACCACATGTTTCCCCAGGTCGAAAGTGATGTTGTCGACGAATTGGTGGGTCGTGACACCGCGGCCGTTGCCCCTGATGTTAGTACCGGCGTCCGTTACCAGGTTCAGGATAAACGGCACGTTATTGTTTTCCGTGCCGAAAAAGAAAGTGAAATCGCTGTAGCCGTAAATGAATTCATTCGTGATCTTCGGGCTCAGCATGACCCTGTAGTTGATCGCCAGATTTCGCGGCTTTCTAAAAGTATCGACGATCCCCGGTACGGTCGGGAAAGGCTGCAAACCGCCGTTGACCACATCGTCAAAAGTATCCTGACGGCCTTGCGCCCACCGGACATAAAACGTATTGCGGTCATTTGCCTTAAAGTCGAACCTGGCTACCAGGTCGTATTGTTTTTCACTGGTCGGGGCCAGGAAGTTATAGCCTGCGGTATTAAGCCCGTCTCCGCGGGTAAAATCGTTCGGAAGAGGGGCAAGATTTATCGACGCGAGAATATTCGGATCGATGCCGACTCCCGAAGGGTTCGCCCCGACGTTATAAGTGGCTAAGCAGGGTGCGGTCGGACTGCCTCCCGGGCAGGGCGTGTACACGGAAGTACCGCCGGTAGTGACTGCGGAGCCGCTGGGAAAAGTCGTCGAAACACTCGTTCCCGCCGGGGCGTTGCGGCCATTTAAGACATATCTGAAAATACCGTTCCGCGCATCCTGCGTGTAAACCGTTCTTTGCACCAGCTGGGCCTGGCTTTGTTTTAGAAACTGCAGATTGATGAAAAAGAATGCTTTGTCTTTCAGCAAACCAAAGTCGGTCCCTTCGCCAAGTCCGAAATTAGGAATCGGGCCGCCAAGGCTTCCGCCGTATATATGCTGAATAAATTGAGGTCGGCGAACTCCCAGCAAATTATTCGCGTAACTATTCGCGAGAAAATCCGGGGTCTGGTAATACTCAAACAGATTTCCGCGATATTTATTGGTGCCAGATCTGGTGACGAATGTAACCTGGGCGCCGCTGCTGCGTCCGAGTTCGGCGGTGAAATTCGAGGTAACGATCTGGAATTCCTGAATAGAATCGGGGTTGGGGCGCAGCGGTGTAAAATTCGAGCCGCCGGCGCTCGCTTCATTAATATCGATGCCATCGAGAGTAAAATTAAATGAACGGTCGCGTGAGCCATTGACGTGAACGCCGCCGCCGGTGTTGGCGCCATTTACGATCCCGGGCTGGTAATTTAACAGGTCCAGGGGATTGCGTCCGCGCGCGGCCACGATCGGCACAGCCTCGAGCGTACGTTGGTCGATCACGGCGCCGACGTTGCCGGAAGTGCTTGTTTGTACATTTTCGGCGGTCGATTCGACATTAACGACCGCGGAAACATCGCCTACTTCCAGCGTGGCATTCACGGTTGCCGGCTGGTTTACCGGCGCGGCGTTCTTTGATGAAACAAGCTTTTTGAATCCCTGTTTTTCGATCGTCACGGTATACGTGCCCGGTTGTATCAGATCGAAAACATAGATCCCGTTGTCACTTGTCTGAGTTGTTAATGATGTGTTTGTCCCCTCATTCGTCAAGGTAACATTCGCGCCCGGGACAACGGAACCCGAGGAGTCCGTGACGGTGCCAGTCACTCGTGAGGTTGTGCCCTGGGCTAATATCTCACCCGCGAAAAGCAGGAGAGCGAACAGAAGCAATACAGTAATACGCGGTTTTCGAGCCATTTTTTCCTCCTGGAAATTAATGATTTATATAAAGATTCCTTATGGCTTTCGGGCTTATCGAATAGAAATTATTATGTAAATTATCACATCTTTACAAAAGTGTTAACAGAAAAAGTTAATTTTTGAGAAAAAAAGGCTTGCGGATACGGCCGCGAATATCACCGATAGCACAAATAAAGAATTTTTAATTCGTGTTATTAGTGTAATTAGTGGCTAATAAGGAATCATGCAGGTTTACGATTTAATGAGAAACTAACCTTTATAGGCAAGCCATGCTCAATAGCCGCCGCTAATAGCCGGTCGAGCCGAATCCTCCCGCTCCGCGCGCGGTATCGGAAAGCTCTTCGGCCTCCTGCACCTCTACGCGAACCACCGGTTTGACCAGCAGCTGCGCGATCTTCATTCCTTTGGCCACCGCAAAAGTTTCCTTGCCGAGATTTATCATGATGATGCGGACCTCGCCGCGATAACCTTCGTCGATGGTGCCGGGAGTATTGAGCACGGTGATCTGGTGTTTTAACGCGAGGCCGCTGCGCGGGCGCACTTGCCCTTCGGTGCCGGCGGGCAATTCAATGGAAATGCCGGTTTTTATCAAGGCTACTTGCCCGGCTCCGATCTCCGCATCTTCGACGGAGAAAAGATCTAAACCGGCATCGCCGGGATGTGCATAGCTTGGAAGAATAGCGTCAGGATGCAGTTTTTTTATTTTAAGGATCATGCGTTTTAAATAGTAATGAGGTCAGAACCGGGAGCGCTACCTGCAGCCGCAACCGGATTTATTTTCGTGTGTTTCGTGTGTTTCGTGGCTATTCCGGAATTAACCACAAAGCACACGAAACACACGAAACAGAATCGCAAATTAAAACTATACCGCTCTCAGATTTTCCACATCGCCCGCCTGGACGATGCGAATTTCGCCGTCAGGTTGTTTTACACGCAAAGCACCGTTTTCTTCAAGCCCGCAAGTGGTGCCGATCAAAGTTTCGTTAGGCAGAATTACGCGCACGTCTTTGCCTAAGTAATAAGAAGAGCGTTGTGCCCATTCATTTTTGATATTTTCCGCGCCGTTTTCGCAACATAGCATTTCATAAAAATGATCGAGCTTTGCGGTCAGCGTTTGCAGCAGGGCGGCGGTATCGGGGGGATCGGGGGGGGCGCCCGGCCTTCCGGTTTCAGCTTCGATTGAGGTGGCAATGTCCGCGATCCCGGGCGGAAAATTATCCGACTTCAAATTTATCCCGATACCGAGCACGACCGCGGTCCCGCGATCGGTTTCCGCGGTTTCCGCCAGAATGCCTGAGATCTTCCGGCCGTTTATCAACACGTCGTTGACCCACTTTATGTCCGGGGCGAGAGCAAAACCGCTCCGCAGCGTTTCGTGGACCGTCACAGCCGCCATCAGCGTCAGCAGCGGCAAATATTTCACTGCAAGCTTTGGGCGCAGCACGATGCTGAAATAAAGTCCCGAACCGCTGGGCGACTGCCATGCGCGGCCCAGGCGTCCGCGTCCGGCGGTTTGCGTTTTCGCGACCACGCACAAACCTTCATCGGCCCCGCGCCGCGCTTGTTCGAGCGCCTCGGTATTGGTCGAGCCGAGTTCGTCAAAGCGCAGGATGACAAAATTCATCTCAACGCTTTCCACAGGGAATTTGTATAGTAATTTTTTTGATCGAAAAAGTTTTTCACGATGCGGAAACCGCATTTTTCCGCCAGTTTTTCCAGCATTTCCAGCGTGTATTTCTGCGAGATCTCCATATAGATCGGCTCCCACTGGGCAAATTCAAAGCTCTGCCCCAGCGCGCCTACCCGGACGGTTTGTTTTTCGCGGCTGATCAGATAGCTGCGCGCCGCGCCGTCCGTCGGTTGATAACTGGCGTAGTGCATAAAATTTTCGACCGCAAAATCCGCGTCGAGCTCGCGATTCATGCGTTTGAGCAAATTTAAATTAAATGCGCTGGTCACGCCGCTCGGGTCGTCGTAAGCCGGCAAAATTACCCGCGGATCTTTTTGCAGATCGACGCCGATAAAAAGCAGGTCGTCTTTGCTCATCGCCGCCGAAAGCCGCTGGAAAAAAACCAGGCTTTCCGCTTGGCGAAAATTTCCGATGTTCGAACCCAGGAAAAAAACTATTTTGGTCCGCTCATCGGGAAATTCTTTTAAGGTCTCCAGCATGCGAAAGTAATCCCCGTTCTTTTCCCTGATCGTCAGATCGGGAAATTTGGCCTGGAAATTATCGCTCAAAATGCGCAGCGCTTCGGCCGAAATGTCGATAGGGACATAGGTAAAATCCGCCGACTGTTTTAAAAAATGATCGATCAGCAGGGCAGTCTTGCTGCCGTCGCCGGGCCCGAGCTCGATCAGGTCGAACGACGCGTTCTCATTTTTAAAAGCCTGGTAAATATCCGCCGCCTGCTGCTGAAATATCTCGCGCTCACAGCGGGTCAGATAATATTCGGGCAGCTTCATTATCTCCTGAAAGATGCGGCTGCCTTCATCGTCATAAAAATATTTTGACGACAGTGTTTTCGGCGCTGCCTCAAGGCCTTTTCGCACATCGTCGGCAAAGCGCTGCAATTCCGTTTGCGGTGAAGTAGTAGTTGCCATTTCTTTATTTTGCGAGGCGGATCCCGGTGTACTGCCACCGTAGATGCGGGTGGAAAAAATTGCGATAGGTTTGGCGGCTGTGTCCCGGCGATGTGGCTACCGAAGCTCCGCGCAGCACCATTTGATTGATCATAAATTTGCCGTTGTATTCGCCGACGGCCCCGGCCGCCCGCTGAAAACCCGGGTAGGGAAGATAGGCGCTGTGCGTCCATTCCCAACGCAGGCCCCAGTCAAGCTTTTTCGCCGCCGCTTCCCATTCGAATTCGGTCGGCAGCCGAAGCCCCAGCCACTCGGCAAAAGCAAAGGCTTCATAAAAAGAAACGTGGCTGACGGGCAGTTTCGGATCGAGTTTCTTCAACCCGCCGAGCGTGAAATGAAACCACTCGCCGTCGATCTTGTGCCAGTACTGCGGGCTTTTAACGCTTTCATTTTTTACCCAGTCCCAGCCTTCCGAATGCCAGAGGTTAAACCGCTCGTACCCGCCGTCTTCGATAAATTCCAGATATTCGCGATTGGTTACCAGGTCTTTTTGAATTTCAAAGTCCCGGAGATAAACCTGGTGCGGCGCGAGCTCGTTATCAAAGCAAAAACCTTCGCCCGCGTTACTGTCGAAACCGATCTCATACATCCCGGCCGGGATAGAAATAAATTCTTTCGAGCTTGCCCTTGACTCTATTGGGCCGCGTTCGCAGATTACATCATCGGCTTTGTACACGGGAAAGGTCGGATTAACGCTGAATGAATACTTGATATCGGTGATCAAAAGCTCCTGGTGCTGCTGTTCGTGATTGAGGCCGAGGATCAGCAGTTCGCGGACGTTTTCGCCCGGCGCCGTTTCGAGGAACCGCAGCATATTTTCATCCACGTGTTTGCGATAGGCATAAACGTCTTTTACCGTCGGGCGGCTGAGCGCGCCGCGCATATCGCGGACCACTCTTTCGCCGACGGATTCGTAATAGCTGTTAAAGAGAAAACAATAATCTTTATTGAACTCCTGGTAGCCGGAGAAGAATTTCTTCAGGATCATCTCCTCAAAAAACCAGGTGGTGTGGGCCAGGTGCCATTTTGGCGGGCTGACGTCGACGACCGGCTGCGGGATATAGTCTTCCACCTCCAGCGGCGCGCAGATCCGTTCCGACAGCTGTCTTACATTTGAAAAGGACCCTGCAAGCGAGTCCTCACTGAGCTTTTGCTGATGACTTCCTATCATCCGTTCCTTTGGACTTTATATTAGCTGAATTCGTGGAAATACTCCCGTAGGATTCAATACCCATTTTATATATATTATTTTTTGTTAAACTTAGCTCAGAAAAGCGCCACCCCGCCGGATCGACTCCCATTCGAAGGCCTGCGCGGCCCGCCGGTTCTCATAGCTTTGAGAAAGCGCCAAAATAAATTCGTCGTTAAATTTATCAGGGCCCGATAAATTCAATTTGGACGGGGCTGAACCTGTTTTTAAAGTTGAAGAAAAGGTTTTTTCGGAAGGGTTATTTTTGGTGCGCGCGAATTTTTGAGTTGATCGTTCAGCCATCTCTTTGCTCCTTTTTATTGCGAAGACAGCCGGTCGATCGGTTAAACCTTGGGGTTAGCCACTGGCTGTCGGCAGATTCGGGTTTCTCATAGGCAAAATCGGGTAACTAAGCTGATCTTTCTTTCATTTGTAAAGTTAAATTTATATTAAAAATAATATCACGGCGGCGGCGGGAGGGGCAACGGTTTTGTTAGTAGCGCCGCCGGGACGCCCGCACGACAGCCAGCGGGACGCTGGCGCTACAATAATTGAAAAAGCCCGCTAAAAGCGGGCCTTTCCTCATAAAAACATTAAAAACTTATTTGGCGCCGGCGTTAATATGCTTGGTAAGACGTGATTTATGCCGGGCGGCGGCGTTTTTGTGAAGCACGCCTTTATTGACCGCTTTATCGATCAAAGCGATGGTCGGGTTCAAAAGCTCCTGGCCTTCTTTGTTATTTCCCGCGGAAATAGTGGTGCGAAGCTTTTTGATGGCCGTGCGCAATTTGCTGCGGTTGCTGCGGTTAATATTACGCCGCTTTTCGTTTTGCCGGACTCTTTTCTCTGCTGACTTATGATTTGGCATCTTTTCTTGATCTACTCCAAAAAACTAAACAATTATAAATAACTTGCTGTGACGCAAACTTCAAATAATATGGGGTATTGGGCAAGAAGTCAAGGGCGCAAAGCAGGGGTAGTGTCCTAAAGCTGTGGTGTTCGCATCATTCGCAAGTAGATAAAAGATGATAGATGATAACTGAAAGATTCGATCTATTCTCTATGATCTATCAGTTATCATCTATTCCGAACGACATTCCTTCTCAGCACCACAACTTTAGGACAACACAAAGCAGGGGTGCGAAGAAGCCTGGCCGTAGGTGGGAGGCTATTTTTTAACCCTTGCTGGTGCGCGGGCTCCTGTTTTTGGCCGGTGATCGGGGTCAAAGAGATTTGCGCTTTAGCCTTGCCGTTTCAGCACTATCATATGGGTGACATCGACTATCAAAACGGCGATCGGCGGGTAAAAAGCCAGCGCGGGCGTCAGGGAGGCGGAAAACAGGCTGGCCTGCATATTTACGATCACGCGGTCCATTTGGCCCGCGATCAGCGTTCCCAGCACAAAACTGACGGCAATTCCGGCCAGCAGCAGCATGACGGCCGTTATGCGCGACATCGGCTTTTCTTCGGGCTCTTCGCCATAGCTGAAAAGCGAGTCGTGAATCACCGGATTGTCGTAGGTATAACGCAAAAACCCTGTTCTTAAACGGTTTATCAGGTGGATAAGCCCGGCGACGAAAAGCGTGACGATCAGTATTTTCCCCAGCGGTTCGGAATTTTCCCAAAAAAGCGGCTTAAAAAAGGCGACAAAAAAGGTGGAAACAAGCAGCGTCACCACCGGAAAGATCAATTCCTGCATCGCCAGCGATTCACGCCTTTCGCGGTCGATAAACTTGTCGACGATGGCGTTTAGTTTCTGCTCCATCGCCATCCGGCGGATGCGCTGGGCGTGCGTGTTTTCCGAGTAAAAAACCGAATTGCCGTTAGAATCCGCCAGTTTTTGATCGTAGCGGGAGCGTTTTTTCGGGTCGCTGAGCACCTCATAGGCCTTGGCCACCACGGCAAAGCGTTTGGCGGCGTCTTTTGAGCCGCCGTTAACGTCCGGGTGTAATTCGCGCGCAAGCCGGCGATAGGCCGATTTTAATTCGGCGGCGGTGGCGGCACGCGAAACGTTCAAAACTTTGTAGTAATTCGCCATCTCAGAAACCGGTCAAACGGCGGGTTGATTTTCGGCGGAGAGACCCCGAAATAACGAAGAAATTATAGCATAAATTTTCCGCGGCCCTTACCAAATTAGCGTTCCAGATCATCCAGCTGAAAACTGATCGGCGTCGCACCCGCGCCCTTTAAAACGTCCACCACTTTGGCGATCTCGCCATATTTCAAAGACCGGTGCGCTTTGACAAAAACCGTTCGCTCGACTTTTTCCGATTCGGTGATATCCGTCCTCCCTTCCAATTCATCGACATAGAGGCGGTTTTCCAGCCGGCCGCGAAAAACCTCGCCCAGACGCGCGGTCAGTGGCGCCGGGTCGTCGATCGTTCCGCCGGGTTCGGTGTTGATCTTTAGCGTTCGGTCGGGGCCCACCGTTACCACCAGCGTCAACGGATTCGGCCTTGCCTCGTCGTTTTTTCGCTCCGAGGGCAGCGAGACATCAAATTTGCGGGGCTTGAGCGGTGCCGCCACCATAAAAATGATCAGCAGCACCAGCAGGATATCTATCAGCGGCGTGATGTTTATGACGGGCTTGTTTTCTGACATGGCGTCCTCCCGGTTGAGATTTTGAAAGCTTTAAATTAGACACCGGGAGAAAGGAAAAGTTCCTTGGTGGATCGGAAGGGGGAGAGAAACATTGCGACATAATCATCTCTCAGGTCCGGAAGGGCCGCTTGCGCCCGCTTTTAATTTGTTTGTGTCTTTAGTAGGGATCGGCTGGTTAAATCATGCTAATTTATCCCACTCGTCGATGGTTATTTGTCGTTCGATAATTTCCTCGACTTCTCGCAGCATCATTCGTAATTGGGGAATGGAGTATTCTGTGTTTGAAGGTATGGTAAGGCGCTGTTGCCGGAAGACCATAAATTGATGTTTCGAGCCGGAATATAGACCGTCGAAACCAAGCCGGCGCAAAACGTCTGATGAAATCATTTCGTTTACAAGGATTCCACCGGCTCATATTCCGCTTCCTTGTTCAGGTTTATAGTGTCCAGAACGGGCATCGGATGTCCCAGTTTTAATCCCACCAAAACCCAATCCTCCAGCGCGGAACGCAATTCGCTTTCACATTCCCGCAAAGTCGCGGCGAAAGCGACTACGCCTTTACACGAGGAAACACGTCCAAAAAAAGTGTTATCTTCCAATTTGTCGTATTCCGCCTGCGCCAGGGCACGCTCTAAATAGTCGCTTAAAATGTATTGCCCGTTCATAACTTTTCCTATTCTAACACGAAACGAATGTCCAATATGCCGGTTAACCGGCGATCGTCTTACACTTTTTCGACTATGTTAATTGCTTAATCTCCCATTGATCGCGCTTAACAGCGCCTTTGCCTTGACGAGGGTTTCTTCGTATTCGAGTTCGGGAACGCTATCGATGACTATGCCGCCGCCGACATTGAAGACGGCTTCGCTGCCGCGCACGGTCATCGTCCTGATGGCCACGCTCATGTCGATCGTACCGTCAAAACCGATATAACCGATCGCGCCCATCGAAAGCCCGCGCGACTCCGTTTCGATCTCGTCGATGATGCGCATGGTTTTGATCTTTGGCGCGCCCGTGATCGAACCGCAGGGGAAAACTGCTCTGAGCAGGTCGGTAAAGCCGATCTCGGCGCGCAATTCACCGCGAATGGCAGAGACGAGATTAAAAAACGTCGGGTGTTCTTCAAGCGCGCAAAGCTCCTCGACCTCGACCGTGCCGAATTCGCAAACGCGCCCGAGGTCGTTTCGCAGCAGGTCGACGATCATCACGTTTTCGGCGCGGTCCTTTTCGCTGGCGAGCAATTCCTTTTTCAACCGCTCGTCTTCTTCGCTGCTGCTGCCGCGCGGCCGCGTCCCTTTTATCGGGCGCGTGCGGACGATCCGTTTGCCGTCTATATCTTCAACCCGCAAAAAGCGCTCGGGCGAAGCGCTGACGACGGTGTCTGCGCCGCGGCGGATAAAAGCCGAAAAAGGCGCCGGGTAATTATGTCTCAGGTTTTGAAATATCCGCTCCGGGCTTAGCGAAGCCGGCAGATCGGCGCGCATCTGCCGCGTCAGATTTATCTGATAGGTGTCGCCCGCCTGGATATATTTTTTCCCCAGCGTAACCGCGGCGAGATAATCGTCCTTGCTGATATTTGAAGTAACACGAGAAACATCCCCGGAAATATTTTCAGTCTTGGCGGCGCTGCCTGCAGCATCCAGCAAAATCCGTTCGGCTCCCGACAGCCGGTCTTCATCATTATTTTCGTTTGATAAATAAGTTTTACCGCTACGGTAATCGTGCGTTACCAGCGTGTCAAAAAAAGCGATCCAGATGTCGGGCTCCGTTTCTTTAGTGTGCCTGGTGTCTATATTTTCGAGTTTTAATCCGAGCGGGTAAGAGAGCGTAAAGACGGCCGCCGCTCCCGGATAGGAACTTAATTTTTTATCCAGCAGCCGAAGAGTTTCTTCACCGGACGCGCCTTCAATGCGGCAAACTTCCACCGGGTCAATGCCGGCCACGAGCAAATGGGAATTACCATAGCCTACCCCGCAACTGTCCAGCAGGCAAAGGTTTGCCGACGTATCCAAATTCAGCAAAGCCTTTACTAATTCTTCGGCGGAAAGATTGACCTGGCGCATTTTTTCTCGCCAATAGACTAGCATAAATGGGTTGTACTGGGAGCGGATGCGCGGTCCGTATGAACGCGCAGCGTCGAATAGCACACGGATAATACGGATCGGACAGATTTAAACTGATCTGAAAATCCGTGCAGATCTGTTTTATCCGTTAGACCCGTGTCCTATAAATTTCTTGGCTGCCGGCGGACGCGTGCGTCCGCGCTCCCGGTAAAGAGCGCCGGATTATTATTTCGCTAAAAGCTTATTCGTGTTAATCTTTGAACACTTTTTCTATGGCCGCCAATACTTCAAATCATGCGCATTTAATTCGCGGGCTGGGCCTGATCGCGGCGATCTCCGTGATCATCGGCAACGTCATCGGCACCGGTGTTTTTCTCAAAGCGCGCGTGATGACCTGCAATTTAGGCAGCGCCGAATGGGTGCTGATCGCGTGGATCGCGGCGGGGCTTTTGTCGCTGGCCGGGGCGCTGACCTACGCCGAGCTGACCGCGATGAAACCCGAAGCCGGCGGCGAATATGTTTTCCTGCGCGATGCTTACGGCGGCTTGTGGAGTTTTCTTTTCGGCTGGATGCAGATATTTATCGCCAAGGCCGGCGCGCAGGCCTCGGTCGCCGTGGTATTCGCGATCGGGTTAAATGATTTTTTCGGGGGCGGGTTAAAAAAGACGCTGCTGCAAACAAACCTGTTCGGTTCGACTTTTGAAATAACGTCGCTTCAGCTGCTGGCTATCCTGATGATCGTGGTCTTTACCGCGATCAACTGCGGCTCGGTTTCATTCAGCGGCCAGGTTGCGTCCTTTTTGACCTTCGTCAAGATCGCTTTGATAGTGTTCGTCGGTTTCGGGGCTTTTCTTTTTGTCAGCGGCGGAAATTTCGGACATTTCGGAATGACCGAGGCCGGCGGCGTTTGCGAAGGCGTGAATGCTTCCGTCCGGTTCGGTTCGGCAAATTATTCTTTCCTCGCCGGGTTCGGCGCGGCAATGCTCGGCGCGCTCTGGGGATATGACGGCTGGAATAACCTGACCTTTGTGGCCGGGGAAGTAAAAGACCCGAAACGCAACATTCCCATCGCCATCATCGGCAGCACGATCCTGGTGATCATTCTCTACGTATTTGTCCACATCGGGTATTTTTACCTGCTCGATCCCACGTCGATAGCCTCGGTGTCAAAAGATTCTTCGGTGGCCAAGGTTATCGTCTCTAAATTTTTCGCCGGTGACGTTGCGACGTTTGCCACCGGGATCTGCGTGGCGCTGTTTACCATCGGGCTGATGCTTTCTTCGCTGGGCACCTTGCACACATCTATTCTGGCCGGCTCGCGCGTTTCGTATGCGATGGCAAAAGACCGCTACTTTCCAAAAGCTCTGAGCAAGCTGTCGGTGACACACGTTCCGGTCCGTTCGCTGGTAGCGCAGGGCGTCTGGGCAAGCATTCTGGCGCTCTCCGGCTCTTTCGACTCGCTGACGGATTATGTGATCTTCGGTTCGTGGATATTCTATGCGCTGGTCACATCGTCCATTTTTGTTTTCCGCAAGAAAGAACCCAATGCCGAGCGCCCGTATAAGGCATTCGGGTATCCGATCATTCCGGTGGTGTTCTTATTTGTGGCGGTGGGGCTGCTGATCCAGACGGTGGCGACCGATTTTGCCCCCGGTTTGGCATTGATAAAGGAACAGCAATATTTTACGGGACTGAATGCCATCATTTTCTCGCCATCCGTCCGCGGACTTTTTCTTATTGCTTTAGGTTTGCCGTTTTATTATTATTTTAATTGGCGTCAAAACGCCGAGCCCACAAAGTCCGAACCTGAAAACTAGCCAAATTTATTTAATGAATAAAGAGAGAAGAAGCGGAGACGACCGCCGGTTCAGCGAGCGATTCACTGTCAGTATCGAAGTGGAATGGGAAGGCATGGTCGGCAGAAAACCCGGCGTGATCAATGATATCAGCGTCTACGGGTGTTTTGTGCTCTGCTCAGGCGAAGTCGACGACGGCGAAAATGTAAAGATACTTTTCCCCATGCCGAGCGGCAAAAAACTCCAGCTCTGGGGCGAGGTCGTCAATCACGTCTTTGAGATCGGCTTCGGCGTAAGATTTATCGAACTCAGCGAAGGCCAGAAAGATTTTCTCGAAAAATTTGTCGATACGCTCAGGGACGATTGATCCCGGTCTTTAAATTGCCACTAGCTTTAGCTAGTGGTTTCGTGTTTTTGGTGTGATTCGTGGTTAAGCTCTTACAGTGTCTAACATAATGAACTAAAAGCTTAACCACGAATCACACTAAATGCACTAAACAAGAGCGCTAATTTTATCTTTAGACCTATTTTTCGGAGGATCTGACGGCGAGACGCTGGCGCTACGATCATTTCTCTTCCAAACCATCCAGCGCTTCTTTTGCCACCTCGCGGTCGTCGAAATGAAATTTATCGCTGCCGATGATCTGGTAGGTCTCGTGGCCTTTTCCCGCGATAATTATCACATCGCCTGCTTTTGCTTCCTTGACGGCCTGGTGTATCGCTTCGCGGCGGTCGGAAACTATCTTATAAGTCGTTCCTGTTTCTTTTATTCCTGCCTCTACCTCGGCGATTATTTTTAACGGGTCTTCGGTGCGCGGGTTGTCGGAAGTGATGATGGCCAGGTCGCTGTATTGCCCGGCGGCCAAACCCATCGGCGCGCGTTTCGATTTGTCGCGGTCGCCGCCGCAGCCAAAGACGGTGATGATCCGCCCTTTGGTGAGATCGCGCGCGGTCTTCAAAGTATTAAGCAGCGCATCGTCCGTATGGGCGTAGTCCACCACCACCGCGAAATCTCCCTCATGCGGGACGCGTTCGAATCTGCCCGGCGCGCCCACGCATGTCTCAATTCCTTTGGCGATCGCATCGATGCCATAACCCAGCTCAAGCGCGGCGGCCGACGCGGCTAAAATGTTATAAACGTGCGGGCGGCCCACCAGCGGGGAAGTCAAAGCGCGTTCGCCCCGCGGTGTTTTTAGCAGAAACGAAGTGCCTTTAATAAGCGAGATGTTTATCTCGGCGGCGCTAAAATCCGCCGTGCTGTCGATTCCATAGGTCACTACGCGCTGCCCGTTTTCCTTTAATTCACCGGTGAGCTTTACGCCCCATTCGTCATCGGCGTTGATCACGCTGATCTCCGGTTTATCTCCCAGCCGCCCGTCGAAAAGACGTTTTTTGGCGTCGAAATAATTCTCCATCGTGTGGTGATAATCCAGGTGGTCGCGGGTCAGATTGGTAAAGATCGCCGCGCGAAATTTCAACCCGTCGCAGCGGTGCAGGTCGAGCGCCTGCGAAGAAGCCTCCATCGCCGCCGTCTTGCAGCCTTTATCGAGCGCTTCGCGCAAAAATCTCTGCGTATCGGAAGCCTCCGGCGTGGTGCGCACGGCCGGCGTCGATTCATCGCCGATGCGGTATTCCACCGTCGTCAGCATCGCGGGTTTTTCGCCCGCGGCCTCCGCCAACGCGAAGGTCAGATAGGTCGTGGTCGTCTTGCCGTTGGTGCCGGTAATGCCGATCAGTTTCAAATGGTGCGAAGGGTCGCCATGAACCACCGCCGCGGCTTCGGCCAGCGCGGCCCGCGCGTCGGCGACTTGCAGCCACGCTCCCGCGAAATCCGCCGGGCGTTCGAGCTCGGAGATGATCCCGGCCGCTCCGCGCCGCATCACGTCGTCAACAAAGCGATGCCCGTCCATGGTCAGCCCGCGGATGGCGACAAAAAGCGAACCCGCGCCCGCCTGCCGCGAATCATGGGTTACGTCGGTAGCGACAGCGTCGGCGTTACCCGATAAGTTGGCTTCGATCTGTTCGGCGATCTGTTTTAAGGTGGCGTTTGGCAAAGTCATTTATGTTCCCGGCTAGAGATCTTACACGTCAATAAAAAATCCCCTGACCAAAAAAGTCAAGGACTTAGGCTGTATTATCTCGCGTTCGGAATAGATGATAACTGATAGATGACAGATAATAGATCGAATCTCTCAGTTATCATCTATCAGCTTTTATCTATTCCGAATGGTTATTTGATACAGCACCACAGCTTTAGGCCTCGCTAGACATTGCCCGGATAATCCGATAAATTCATTGTTTGCGCTATTGCCGAGGTGGCGAAATTGGCAGACGCACTAGACTTAGGATCTAGCGTCGAAAGACGTGCGAGTTCGAGTCTCGCCCTCGGCACCAGAATTCACAAGCGAAAAGGCGAAAAGGATGTCGGAGCGCCGAATTTATTCGGCATCTTTGCACAATAAATTGTGCGCTCCAGGCGCCATATATTAGGGCCGTATATTAGAAAGGTTATCCCGTCTATATTCTGACGGGTTTATATTTAATGAAGACAGAATTAAAAGATATCTCCCCGACTCAAAAAGAGATCAAGATCGAGATCGAAGCCGACGTTATCAAACCGGTTTATCAGACGGTCGCTAAAAAATATGCTTCGATGGCGCAGGTGCCGGGTTTCCGCAAAGGTTTTGCGCCGGTCGATATCATAAAGACCAGGTTCAAGGATCAGATCTTTAACGACGTGCTGCGCGAGATCTTGCCCGATCAGGTGGCGGAGGCGATCAAGGAAAATAACCTCAATCCTCTCAGAGAGCCCGAGATACATTTTGAAGACATTAAAACCGCCAAACTCGACGGGTCGGAATCCGTTTCGCTCCACGTTCATGTCGAAGTGATGCCGGAAGTTCCGATGCCCGAATACAAGGGG
Organism: Pyrinomonadaceae bacterium; assembly: GCA_035995185.1. Classification (GTDB taxonomy): domain Bacteria; phylum Acidobacteriota; class Blastocatellia; order Pyrinomonadales; family Pyrinomonadaceae; genus DASYKT01. Next base: position 302,584 of record DASYKT010000031.1, on the reverse strand, counting down.
CTCGAAGGCGTTCGCCGACTTCGCCCGGTAGATGAAAACGAGATCGATGAGATCATTGACGAGCGCCGCAAGTCGATGGCCACGCTGATCCCGATGGATGATCACAAGGCCGAGCTTGGCGACACCGTGATCGTCGATCTGAACGGAACTTTTGTCGATGATCCTGCGGCCGAGCCGGTTTCGGTCGAAAATATCGAGATCAAACTCGGTGATGAAAGAATTGAAAAAGCTTTTAATGACGCATTGGTCGGCGTTGAGCCCGATCAGGAAAAAACTTTTGTCGTCGATTACCCGGCGGAATTTACCTCTCCCGGCCTGGCGGGAAAAAAGGTCGAATATACCGCCAGGATCAAAGGCGTGGGACGGATCGAACTTCCCGAAGCTGATGACGAATGGGCGAAAAGCCTTGAAGAAGGTTTCGAATCAATTAAAGACCTGCGCCGCAAACTGCGCGACGATATGGAATACGTTTCCAAGATCGAAGCCGATAACAAGCTGCGTTCGGAATTGATCAACATCCTAGTCGAAAAATACGATTTTGAAGTGCCGTCGATGCTCAAAGATTCGCAGGCCAAGGGCCTGGTCAACAACTTTGCGCAAAATATGATGCAGCAGGGAATGGACCCCAATGCCGCCAATAAGGATTTTTGGCAGATGGTCTATAACCAGATGCTGCCGCAGGCCGAGCGCGACGTGCGCGGCGCGATGCTGCTGGAAAAGATCGCCGAAGCGGAAAAAGTCGAGGTAAAACAGGAAGAGATCGACCATGAGATCGAGATGATGGCGGCCAATTCCCGCGTCACGGTCGAGGAAGTCAAGTCTCACCTGGAAAAGCATGGCGGCGAGGCAAATATCAACGATCGCCTGCGCAGCCGCAAAGCGGTTGACGCCCTTCTCGATAGTGCCAAAATCACCGATGGCGAATGGATCGACCCGAGCCAGGTCCCGGAAATAACGGACGCAGAAGGTGAAGAAGTCACGAAAGCTGGTGAAGGAGACGGGAGCGAAACTGCTGAAAATACAGAGGAAACCAAACCCGCAAAGGCTAAAAAAGCCGAAAAGGCCGGGGACAAGCCGAAAAAGCCAAAAGCGCCGGCTAAGGATAAACCCGCCGGTAAGAAAAAGGACGAGGAAAAAGCCCCGGAGTAGGTTTGAGGTTTTCGCGGAAATAGTTGTAGAATCTCACTGTCGGCAACGAGTCGATCGTCATTTTTGTCCCGCGTTTTTACCGTGTCTGAATTAACAATCAACATTGAAAAGGTAAGGTAGAGAGTTTATATGGCATTAGTTCCAATGGTAGTCGAACAAACCTCGCGAGGTGAACGGGCATTTGATATCTATTCCCGCCTGCTCAAAGACAGCATTATCTTTTTAGGCACGCCGGTCGACGATATGATGGCTAACCTGATCGTCGCTCAGCTTCTGTTTCTCGAAGCCGAAGACCCGGAACGCGATATCAATATCTACATAAATTCGCCGGGCGGTTCGATCACCGCCGGAATGGCCATTTACGACACTATCCAGTTCATTCGCAACGACGTCACGACGATCTGCGTCGGGCAGTGTGCTTCGATGGCGGCGCTGCTGCTGGCGGCGGGAACCAAAGGCAAGCGTTTTGCGCTGCCCCATTCCAGGATATTGATCCACCAGCCTTCGGGCGGCGCTTCGGGACAGGCGACGGACGTTCGTATCATGGCCGAGGAAATTTTGCGCATGCGCGAAGTAACCTCGAGGATCCTGTCCAATCACACCGGCCAGCCTTTCGACCAGATCGAAAGCGACGTCGAACGCGACCGTATCATGTCCGCCATTCAGGCCAAGGAATACGGCATCATCGACGAAGTGATCGAGCATCGCGAATAATCCTCAAAAATGCGGGTCTCGGTGCATTTGCTAACGGGTAAATGTTGAGGTAAGTTAGCTTTCGGGGAATTACCCGGCTTTAAAAAACTCATATATGTCAAGAAAACCGGAAGAAGTTTTGCAGTGTTCGTTTTGCGGTAAATCGCAGAACGAAGTTAAAAAGTTGATCGCCGGCCCCGGTGTGTATATCTGCAACGAGTGCATCGATATATGCAATGAGATCATCAATGATGACGACCAGGTTGTGCCGGGCGGCGTCAATACGCCGCTGCCGAAACCGGCCGAGATCAAGGGTTTCCTTGACGAATACGTGATCGGGCAGGAAGAGACCAAAAAACGCCTCGCCGTCGCCGTTTACCAGCATTACAAACGCATCGAGCTCTCCAAACGCCGCAACGACGTCGAAATTCAAAAATCCAACATTCTTCTGGTAGGACCGACCGGCACCGGCAAAACCTTGCTGGCCCAGACTTTGGCGCGGATGCTGAGCGTCCCGTTCTGCATGGTCGATGCCACCACGCTGACCGAAGCCGGTTACGTCGGTGAAGACGTTGAAAACATCATTCTCAAGCTTTTACAGGCCGCCGGCGGCGACGTCGAGCGCGCCCAGCACGGCATCATCTATATCGACGAGGTCGACAAGATCTGCCGCAAGGACGATAACCCTTCGATCACGCGCGACGTCTCGGGCGAAGGCGTCCAGCAGGCGCTGCTGAAAATTCTCGAAGGCACGGTGGCCAACGTTCCGCCCCAGGGCGGCCGCAAGCACCCGCACCAGGAATTTTTCCCGGTCGATACCACCAACATTCTTTTCATTTGCGGCGGCGCCTTTGTCGGTCTGGAAAAGATCGTCGAACGGCGGCTGCGCAACAAGGCCCTGGGCTTTAACGCCGAGGTCATGACCAACCGCCAGCGCCATGCCGAAGCGCTTACCAAGCTGGAACCGGAAGACCTTATAAAATATGGGCTTATCCCGGAATTTGTGGGCCGCTTGCCGGTCCACGGAACGCTGCAGGAGCTCGATTCCGATGCGCTCGTCCGCATCCTGACCGAGCCCAAGAACGCTTTGATCAAGCAGTTTCAGAAAAAATTCGAGTTCGACAATATCAAGCTGCGCTTTACCGACGAAGCCATTCGCGGCATCGCCGAACACGCCGTTCAGCGCAAGGTCGGCGCGCGCGGCCTGATGATGATCGTCGAAGAATTGCTGCTCGAACCGATGTATGTCCTGCCTTCACAACAAAAGCGAAGCACCAAGGAACTCCTGATCACCCGCGATATGGTGGAAAAACGCGGCTCGATCTTCGACAGCCTGACCGGCGTCGACGATGTCGCGGCTTAGGTAATAAACTTTAAGAACCTATTAAAAGGCCCGCCTATTTGAGCGGGCTTTTTATCTGCTTTTTATGTCTCGTCCTGAAATGAGTTGACAGAAAGGCGACTTATTTATGGAAGCGAGAGTTAATAAAAGAGTTAAGCGAACGCAGCGAGATTATGGACTGGCTTTTAAGTTGGGGGTGGTTTCGCAAGTGGAAAAGGGCGAGCTGACGTATAAGGAGGCACAGAAGAGATACGGTATCCAGGGACGGAGTACAGTGCTGGTTTGGCTGCGCAGGCATGGTTCGTTAGACTGGAGACGAGCGGAGGTGCAGGGGATGAGGAGTAAAGAGAAGGAGACGCCGCAGCAGCAGATCAGGCGATTGGAGCGGGAGTTGTCGGACGAGCGATTGAAGAATGAGATATTGAATGAAATGGTGGATGTGATGGACCGTGATTATGGAGCAGGACTGCGAAAAAAGTATTTGGAGGGACGGTCCGACGAAGACAGCGGAACAAAGGAGCAAGTCTGAGCCGTTCGTGCCGTGTGTTTGGGATAAGCCGTCAGAGTTTGTATCAGGCAGAAGGCCGGCTGATACAGCGGCGCGCAGAACTGTCACAGGTAAAGGAACTTGTGATGCCGGTGCGGATGGAGATGCCTCGATTAGGAACGCGAAAGCTGTATCATCTGCTCAGAGATGAGTTTGCGGCGAAAAAGTTAAAGATCGGCCGCGACGGTTTGTTTTCTTACCTCAGAGCGCAGCATTTGTTGATCAAACGCAAGACGAACTACACGAGAACGACTTATTCGAAGCACTGGCTCAGAAAGCATCCGAACCTGCTGCTGGGAAGGAAGGCAGGACGTGTCGAAGAAGTATTTGTCTCTGACATCACATATGTCAAAAGCCGTGAGCGGACGCATTATCTGTCGCTGGTGACGGATGCTTTCAGCCGCCGGATAATGGGCTATCACTTAAGCGACGACTTGAGCGCGGAAAGTGTGGTGGAAGCACTAAAGATGGCGGCGAAGAACCGAATGAGCGATCAGCCGCTGATCCATCATTCCGACCGCGGGCTGCAATACGCCTCATCTGTCTATCAAAACGAATTGCGCAGGCATAACATCACGCCTTCGATGACCGATGGCTACGACTGTTACCAGAATGCCCTGGCCGAACGCGTCAATGGAATCCTGAAACAAGAATTCCTGACCGAGAAATGCAATACCGGTAAGGAACTCGAACTGCTTATCAAGCAGTCGATCGATACTTATAACCGAAAACGTCCGCATCTGAGCTTACAGATGAACACACCGGACGCTATACACAAGAAAGCCTGCGCGGCTAACCACACAGACTTTCTAAACTACAACTAAAAAGTGTCAACCTATTTCAGGACGACTCAGATATATCGCTCGCCAAAACAGATCGACGAACGCAAGATCGTCAAACTACTCCACGAAGCCGTTATTCTCGACGCGGGATTTTAATACTCGTCGGGAGCGCACAATTTATTGTGCCTCTTAAAACTCCCCTCCTTGTCGAGGAGGGGTGGCGCGCGCTTCGCGTGACGCAAGTCGCTACTTCAACATCTCCATCAAAAACTTTCTCGTCTCCGGCGCGGCCAATTTTGTATTCAGATCGTGCCCGGCAGCCTGGTGATAAAACACGGTGACCTGCCCTAAGCTTTTCGTCGCCTCTTGCAGCGCCCGTCCATTTCGGACCGGCACCATGCCGTCTTCTACGCCGTAGTAGGCTTGAGTTTTGGGCAGGCGCCCGGCGAAATATAGCGCCGAGCTTTGGATCATCAGCCGCCGCACTTCAGTCAGGGTCTTTTTGCCTTCGATCGCTTTCGCCAAAAAGGTGGCGACAAATTGCCCGCCGTCATCTTCCGGTTTGGCGCGGTGAAGCAGCGCTTCCGAAACAACTTCCTTTTGCCACCAGCCGCCTTCGCCCATCAGTTTGAAAAAATCCGCCGGGCCCGACCAGCTGACAACTTGCCTGATCCGCGGGTCGCGGATCCCCGCCAGCATCGCCAGCGCTCCGCCGCGGCTTTTACCAAAAGCGGCAATGCGCGATCCGTCCGCTTGCGCGGTGATGCTCAGCGCGACATTCAGCAATGCGATTGCATCATCCGTCGCGCCATCCCAGGAATCGGTCGGGTCACCTTCGGACTTATACTCTTTGCCGTCAAACTGCAGGACCTCGCCGCGAAACGACGGCACCACGTAAATAAATTCGCCCTGGCTGTCGCCTAATATCCTCGGCGACATAAGACGATCGAGATTTAGCGGAAAGAAGTCGGGCGACACCCCTTTCAGATCGAGAATGACGGGATGCATACCGTTTCCTGCTTTCGCAGGAATAATGATCGCGCCGTAATGTTTAAAGCCGTGCACGGTGTGCGAAATGATCCTGACCATGGCTTTGGTGTGCCCCAGATCTATCTCGCCCGCCGTTACTTCCTGCACATTTTTTGGCGAAAGGTCACGTTTTGCCCGATCGGCTTCGGCGGCTTTTATTTCGGCCCCGGTCGGCGGCGCAAAGACTTTGGCAAACGAAAACGGTAATTGCCAGCCCGCGCTTCGCTCGGCGGCGGTGGACTGCAAAGCTCTCAGCCGCCTAAGTCCTGCTTTGGCCGTCTCATTGCTTGCATCAAATTTGTAAGCTTTCCCGAAATTTTCCAGCGCGGCCTGGCGGTTGTCGATATTGACATAGCCCTGCCCCAACGCGGAATAAACTGCCGTGTCGTCAGGAAATTTTTTCGCCAGTTCGGCCAGGTACCTGACGGCGTATGCGCTCTGCGAAGGGCGTTTATTTAAAAGAGATTCCGCCAGTTCGACGCTTCTTTTCGGCTCTTTCGGATACGCGGCGATCATCATCTGCGCCGCTTTTTCCGCCTCGCCTTCCATCAAAAGTTCGACCGGCGCTTTTCCTTCACCTGCTTTTGGAAAGGTGCCATCCGCTCCGAAACCTTCGATAACTACCGCGCTGATACAGCCTCGCTCATCACGGGTAAATTCTATTTTTCGATCGTCGCGCCCTTCGATCCCGAATTTATCGCCATCTTTTCGCTGCAGCACCTGGATCGAAGTCCAAAAAATCGGCCGCGCCGTTAGCTCGCCGTCGATTGTGGTGAGAACCAGCAACGAACTGTCAGGCAACAGAAAACGCCCGCTGTATTGCGAAAGGTCTTTTGAATTCGTGGAAGTGCACTGCGCAGTTTGAGAATTAACGGAAAAGAAAGCCAGGAGCAGAGTCGTTAGCGCTCCGAAAAATTTTAATTTTGACATTTAAGACACACTTCCACCTTTTAGATATTACACCGCCGGGAGATGAATTGTGACAAAATTGGTTGTGTTAAATTGGCTTTGCCTCTAACGTCGTGTTTGCCTATAAGCTGCTCATGCATAAACCAGATAAATTAAACGATGCGGTAAACCTGGGGGGCGTCGGTAGGGGGGCAACAGCTTTTAGGGCTATCGATTCTTGATAATGTAAAATATGTGAAACTTTGGGTACGAGTGATCGATTTTTGTTGTGCAGTGCCTTTGTGAAGGAAATTTTCTTTTCGTGTGTTTAGTGTGACGCAAGTGGTTTCGAGTCTTTTTTGTCGCTAATGACACAAAAATTCCCGATCAGACAAAAACCGCTCTTCACCTTTAATGCTTCTTCAGATATTCTCTAACCGCCAGTCTCCCGGCTGCTGATCTTTGAATTCCAAAATTCCCAAAACAACGTTTCAAAAACGTTTCAGGTATTTCATTTTGCTTCACCCGGGATGAAACAAAAGTGAAACAAATGTCAGCTAGTACTAAGCGATAGCTTCGGCGGCAGAAGGCTTGCCGTTATCGCCGATGGCTTCGACCGGGCAGGCTTCCTTTGCTTCTTCGCAGAGCTCTAATTCTTCGGATGTGGAAGGCTGATGATAAACGTAGGAATAACCGTTCTCATCATTGCGCATAAAATTTTTCGGCGCGGTATCGCGGCAGACATCGCAATCGATACATTGGGAGTCAACGTAAAATTTGCCCGTTGTGTTATCGGGCAATTTGTCTTCTAATTCCGCCATAAATCATTCACCACAAAGGCACTAAGCTCACAAAGATTTTTTAATTACCTTTATGAACTTAGTGCCTTTGTGGTTTAACTCTTCTTCTCCGTCATGTCGATCATCCGCCGCAGCGCGACGTTGGCGAGGTGTTTTGTTTCTTCGTCCACCACGATCTCGTTGACGACATTTCCTTCCAGTAAATTATCCAGCGCCCAGGCCAGGTTTTGCGGGGCGATGCGGTACATCGTAGCGCACATGCACAGGTCGGGCGCGAGCAATTGAATATGCTGCTCGGGAAAACGCTTGACCATGCGATTGACCAGATTGACTTCCGTTCCGACCGCCCATTTCGAACCGGCCGGGGCGTCCTCGATGGTTTTGATGATGAACGAAGTAGAACCGTTCAGGTCGGATTGTTCGACGACCTCATAAACGCATTCCGGGTGGACCAGCACCTTGATACCGGGTGTGTCTTTGCGCACCTGGTCGACGTGCCACGGTTTAAAACGCCCATGCACCGAACAGTGCCCCCGCCACAAGATCAATTTCGCGTTGTGCAATTCTTCTTCGGTGTTTCCGCCGAGCTCTTTATGCGGGTCCCACAGCGCCATTTTATCGAGCGGTATGCCGAATTTTGCGCCGGTGTTTCGCCCCAGATGCTGGTCGGGAAAAAACATCAGCTTGTCATGTGTCTTCAGGTATTTGTCGAAAAGCGGGATAGCGTTTGAAGAGGTACAGACCGAGCCTTCGTTGCGGCCGCAAAAAGCCTTGATCGCGGCAGTCGAATTCATATAGGTGATCGGCGCTACTTTTTCTTTTCCGATCACGCCGATGTCCTTTAACTGCTCCCAGGCATCCTCGACCTGTTCGACCGTGGCCATATCCGCCATCGAACAGCCCGCGCCCAGATCGGGCAGTATCACGTGCTGGTGGTCTTTACCCAAAATGTCGGCCGATTCGGCCATGAAATGCACTCCGCAGAAAACGATGTATTCAGCATCCGTACGGGAAGCCATTATCGAAAGCTGGTAGGAATCGCCAAAAAGATCGGCGTGGCTGATGACATCGTCGCGCTGGTAATGATGCCCCAAAATCACAAGGCGCGAACCTAATTCCTTTCGCGCCGCCTCGATCTTTTCGCTTATTTCCGCGTCCGGCAATACCAGGTAATCTTCAATGGCCGGAGCTTTTTCTAAAACTGCTGTCATTTTTTTCTACTCGTGAATCGTAAATAGTAAAATCGTGAATAGCATATTAATAATGACCTCTTCGGTATCATTATCTCTTATCCATTCACGATTCACTAATCCCTATCACTATCCGTTATCCGTTAATTAAACGTCCAGATTTCTCACATCGAGCGCGTTGTCTTCGATAAACTTGCGCCGTGGTTCGACCTGGTCGCCCATCAGCACCGTGAAGATCTCGTCGGTTTCGATGGCGTCCTCGATATGCACCTGCAGCAGCGTGCGTTTTTCCGGGTTCATCGTCGTTTCCCAGAGCTGTTCCGGGTTCATTTCTCCCAGCCCTTTGTAACGCTGGATGGACATATCTTTTTTCGCCGTTGCCAGGATCATTTCCAGCAGTTCTTCACGCGTGTCGATCTCGGAACTTTTGCCGTTCTCGCCTACCGTAAAGGGCGAAGGCATTTTTTCCTCGAGTTCGTATTTCAGCTCGACCGCCTTTTGAAATTCCACGTAGCTCGCCAGGTTCCAATCCAGCCTGATCGGCGTTCCCGTCACCGGCTTGACCACGATCGCCCAAAGCCCATGTTCTTCGTCGTTGCTGAGATCGGTCGAATAACCGGCCTCGGCTATCGTGCCTTCGATCTGCGCCATCAGCTCCTGGTTCTCAAAAACTTTTCGCAGCTTGATCTTGTTATTACGCATCACGCCGTCGCGGCCGCCGATCGCTTCGAGCATCGCGTTAAGCAGCGTCATATCGTTGCCCAAGCGGCGCGTCAGGCGCTGCGTGTAGCGCTGGTATTCTTCTACTTCCTCCAGCAGTTTTGAAAGCTCGCGCCCTTCAAACGTTTTTTTGCTCGAGGTCGATTTCACCGTCATCTCGCTGGCCGCCTGTTTCATCAGGTGTTTGAAAAGAATACTGTCATCCTTGATGTACTCTTCTTTTTTGCCGTGCTTTACCTTGTAAAGCGGCGGCTGCGCGATATAGATGAACCCCTGTTCGATCAGCTCAGGCATCTGCCGGTAAAAGAACGTTAGCAGCAGTGTGCGAATATGGCTTCCATCGACGTCGGCGTCCGTCATCAGGCATATTTTGTGGTAACGAAGTTTTTGAACGTCAAAATCTTCCTTGCCGATACCGGTGCCAAGCGCCGTGATCAGGGCCTTGATCTCGCCGTGGCCCAGCATCTTGTCAAAGCGCGCTTTTTCTACGTTAAGGATCTTACCCTTGAGCGGCAGCACCGCCTGATTTTTGCGGTCGCGCCCCTGTTTGGCCGAACCGCCGGCGGAATCTCCCTCAACGATATAAATTTCAGATAACGCCGGGTCTTTTTCCTGACAGTCGGCAAGTTTGCCGGGAAGCATCGTGCTGCCCAATGCGCTCTTGCGCACGATCTCGCGCGCTTTGCGGGCCGCTTCGCGGGCGCGGGCGGCGTCTACCGCTTTGCCGACAATGCGCTTCGAAACATTCGGATTGCGTTCGAAAAATTCGCTCAGCCTTTCGTTCAAGAAAGATTCGACCGGGCCTTTAACGTCAGAATTCAATTTGCCTTTGGTCTGTCCTTCAAACTGGGGCTGCGGCAGCTTTACCGAGATCACCGCCACCAGGCCTTCGCGCACGTCGTCGCCGCTCAGCGAACCCTTAAAGTTTTTCGCCAGGCCGGAGCTCTGCGCGTAGTTGTTGATCGAGCGCGTCAGCGACGAGCGAAAGCCCGACATATGCGATCCGCCATCGACGGTGTTGATGTTATTGGCAAACGAATAGACCTTCTCGTCATAGCCGTCGTTATACTGCAGCGCGATCTCGATGGAAAGATTGTCATCGACCTGTTCGAAATAGAGCGGCGTGTCGTGCAGCGGGCTCTTGTTCTTGTTCAAATGCTTGACGAATTCGCCGATCCCGCCGCGGTAGTAAAACTCGTGTTTCTTTTCGTTTTCCTCGCGCTCATCCACGATGATGATGCGGATGCCTTTGTTCAGAAAGGCTTTTTCCCGCAGGCGCTCGGAAAGTTTTTCAAAGCTGTACTCGCTGGTCTCAAAAATTTCCGGGTCCGGCTTAAAGGTGACCTTGGTGCCGCGCCTGGACGTGGTGCCGGTATTTTTCAACGGGTAATCCGGGATACCACGGGAATATTCCTGTTCATGGGTTTTGCCGTCGCGCCAGATCTCCAGCCGCAGCCACTCCGAAAGAAAGTTGACGCAGGAAACTCCCACGCCGTGCAGCCCGCCGGAAACCTTGTAAGAATTGCTGTCGAATTTACCGCCCGCGTGCAAGATGGTCATCACGACCTCGGCCGCCGAACGCCCTTCCTGCTTGTGCATATCGGTGGGAATACCGCGCCCGTTATCGATGACCGTGATCGAATTGTCCATGTGAATGGCGACTTCGATCGTATCGCAAAAACCCGCCAGCGCTTCGTCCACCGAATTGTCCACCACTTCGTAAACCAAGTGATGAAGCCCCATATCTCCTGTCGAACCGATATACATCGCCGGACGCTTGCGAACCGCGTCGCGGCCTTCTAAAACTGTTATTGAATCTGCTTTATATTCCGTTTGTGCCTTAGCCAATTTAATACCTCTTACTTATTTCTGACTTTTAATATTTTCCTTGATCAATTCCTCTAAAATTTTTTGCTGTATAAAATCACTGTATAAAAGCGACTTGCCGTTTAATATAACAGTAGGCGTGCTTTCAAGGTTAAGCGATATCGCTCGCTCGACATCTGAAATGATTCTTTGCCTTACAACTTCACCCTCAATATCTTCTTTAAATTTTTCGACATCTAATTCAAGCTTTTTGGCATACCTGACAAATGTATCCGCAGCTGTTTTTTCCGTGCGCCATTTTCCCTGATTTTCCAGAACAATGTCAGCCATTTCCCAAAATTTATTTTGCATCCCAGCCGCTTCTACGGCTCTCGCGGCCAACTTTGCCTTTTCGTGCCCCTCGGCTTTTAAGGGACAGTGGCGATAAATCACTTTCAGCTCATTAGGGAATTTAATAATTACCGCTTTTAATACCTCGTTGAAGCTTGCACAAGCGGGACAAGCATAATCATTAAATACCTCGAGCGTAACCGGCGCGTCCGTCGGTCCTTTTGACCGCGCGGGAATTGCACCAGGCATCGCGCCCTGAGCATAGAGCGATACGCTCAATGCACTGAGCAAAAGAAATAGTGTGATCAGATTAAACTTTCGCATTTAATTTGGAAGCTCGTCCTTTGGGATCGCCATTAACGCAACAGCTTGTTCTCGTTCGACAGTTGGAAAATTATCCAAAAACACCTCCATACTGTCGCCCCCCTCGAGATAGTCGAAAAGATTTTTAATAGGGACACGAGTCCCCCTAAAAACAGGCGTTCCACCCATTTTCTCCGGGTCGCTTTCTATCAATTCACTATGCAGGCTATTTCCCATAAATTACTTAATAATTTTAGCATTTTTTAGCTAGTTTAGACAGCCGGGAAAGACGATTAAATAAGGCTTTTAGAGTTGACTGGGAAGGCCGTTTTTTACCTGGAAGATCGCGGCATTTTGGCCGAATCCTTCGATAAAGCTTTCCTTGGAAGTGGTGACGAAAGTTTGGGTCTTATCATGAAGGTATTCGAGCAGTTGCCCGATCCGTTTATAGTCCAGCTCGGCATCGATATCGTCGAGTAAAAACAAGGGATATTCCTGGTTTTGGGTGTGATAGACCGCTAAGCCGGCGAGCAGCAGGATAAGCAAAGCGCTGCGCTGCTGGCCGGAACTGCCAAAGGCGCGCAGGTCGTGCCCGTCAAAGAATATTTCCAGCTCATCGCGGTGGGGGCCTATCAGCGAGCGCCCGGACGCCAGCTCGGCCTGGACCCGCAGTTTTAACCTCTCCGCTATCAGGCCCGTATATTCGCTCAGATCGCCCTTTCCTTCCAGCGAAGAGACGTAACGGATGCTGACTACCTCTTTACCAAAAAGCCTTTGCTCAAGCGCTTCTCTGAGCCGCTCCACGTACCTGACGCGCGACCGGTGGATGCGCGAGGCCAACGTTATCAGCTGTTCGTTCCACGGTTCCAGCAGTTCGGCGGTTTTCTCAAGCGAGTAGTCATTTTCCGCCGCCGTGTGCAATAGCGAGTTTTTTTGGCGGATAACCTTGTGGTAATCGCTCAGGACCTGAATATACGGCGGATGTATCCCCGTTATGCTGTGATCGAGGAAGCGGCGCCGCGCTTCGGGTTGGCCGCGCACGATCTCCAGCTCATCGGCATTAAAAACAACCGTGTGCAGCAGGCCCAGGTAGCGGGCCACGGCTTCTTTTTTATTATTGACGGATAGTGATTTGGTGTTTCCCTGCAGCGCCACCTGCAGGATGCGGTCTATATCTTCGCCTTCGTGCACCTTGCCGCGCACTATCGCCAGTTCCTGCTCGTATTTTATGGCTTCCTGCAACCTGACGGTGCGGAAGGAACGTGTCGTGGCCAGCAGGTGAAGCGCTTCGAGCCAGTTGGTCTTGCCCTCGCCATTATCGCCGGCGATTATGTTTAAACCTTTGCCGCACAGTAGTTTTCCTTGTAAATTGCGGAAATTTTCCGCTTCAAGCGACTCGAGCAGCATCCGAAAATCTTAACATAAAATTTTTATGGAGCGTTGGGCATCCCTGCCCGCAAAGCGCGGCTTGCCGCACTACCGGCGCTGATTGAACAATATTAGATCGCTACGCGATCTTTGCGGGCAGGGATGCACGCGCTCCATAGACTTTCTGAAATCCAAAAGCATTCATCGTTTTTGTTTAAAAGATGTTGAATTTTCTTTAACACTCACTCATAATTAAACTGGCTGGTACCCCTGCTATGCGAAAAATATCCCTGATTTTACTGCTTTTAACGCTCTCGATCGCCGCTTTTGGTCAGCATAAGGCGTCCGCGGAAGAATTTAACGCCGTTTCAATGGACGGCAAAACCTTTGATCTCAACGAATTAAAGGGCCAAGTGGTAGCGATCGCCTTTTGGTCGACCCGCTGCGCCATCTGTCACGCGGAGATTCCCAAGCTTAATCAGCTGGTCGCGTCAAACAGGGGCAAAAACGTGGTATTTTTGGCTTTTACCAACGAAAACGAGTCCCGCATCCAGCCCTACCTGGCGAAAAAGCCTTTTGATTACAACATTATCCCTAACAGTTTCGGCACCTTGCTCAAATACGCCGAGAAGGACAAGAACGGCAACATCAATATGCCGTATCCCGCTTATTTTCTGATAAATCAGCAGGGTGAGATCGAATTCAAGGCCAATGGCTGGGACCAGACCGAAAAACTCAGTTCTGAGATCACGCGCCTGTTAAACGACCCCTCAAAGTAAAAATAGAGCTAAAATTTATTGACCTGCGGCAATTTCTGAGCTAGAAATAAGCTCATATGAAACTGCGTCTGCCGGGTCTTTTGTTTATTCTGCTGTTTACTGCCGTGCCTATTTTTGCCCAGGGCATGGCGGCCACGGCCGCCGCAAAGCCCATGGCCGCGCTTTTTGATGCAACTTCACTCAAGGGAAAGTCATTTAAACTTGAGGAACTAAAAGGAAAATACGTAGTATTGAACTTTTGGTACATACAGTGTCCCCCTTGTTTGAGAGAGCTGCCGCAGCTGAATAAATTGGTCACAGCCTACGGTAAGCGTAATTTTGTGTTCATCGCTTTTGCACTGGACAATAAGTACGATCTGGAAGGGTTTCTTCAAAAGAAACCCTTCACCTACAACATCATTCCGAAAAGCATGGAAGTGGCGTTGAAATATGTCCGTCCGGGCAGCGATCAGGTGGTTTTTCCGACGCATATTGTCATTAACCCCAAAGGCGAGATCGAATTCAGGTCCGAAGGCGCCAGCGGGCTAGTTCCGCTGCAAAAAGAATTAAAACGGCTGGCGGCCCTGAAATAGGTGCAATAGATCGGGAGTGCCTATTTAAATAAAACTATGAAAATATTGCTTTCAATTTTTATCGCGCTTTTATTGGGATATTCGGCACTGGCGCAAACCGTCACCAAGACGGTCACCAAAACCATCGTTCAAGGGCCGGCTCCCGTGCAGAACGGTTCGAAGTCGCCTGATTTTACGGTCACTTCGATCGACGGAAAAACATTTGATTCGAACGCGCTGCGCGGCAAGGTCGTAGTGTTGAATCTTTGGTTCGTCAATTGCCCTTTCTGCGTGCAGGAGATCGCGCTGCTAAATCCGATAGTAGACCAGTATAAAGAAGCGGTCTTTATCGGAATGGCGGTGAACAACAAACCGCAGCTCGAATCTTTTCTGAAAAACTATCCGTTCAAATACAACATCATTCCCAACGCCGGGCAGATAATGCTTTTCAAATTCGGCGAGGTTGATAAAAACGGCAACTACGACCTGAAGTTTCCGCTCCACGTGGTGATCGACCGGCAAGGCAACCAGGTGCTAAAGATGCAGGGAATAAAAGGCGTCGACGCCGTCCGCCAGGAGTTGGAAAAACAATTTAAGCAGTAGCCGTAGCGCCACCGTCTCGGTGGCTGTCATGGCGGCGTCTCGCCGCCATATTTCTTTTAGGTAAGCGTGGGCGGGACGCCCACCCGACAGCCGGCGAGACGCCGGCGCTACAAACCCTGATTTGTCTCATCCTAATATTTACAGTATATTTTTTGTTTCCGCTTTTGGTGCGGAGGGGTAGTATAATTGGTAATGCAGTAGTCTTGAAAACTACCGCCCTTACGGGCTTGCAGGTTCGAGTCCTGTCCCCTCCGCCAGATCCTTTCCGGTAAACTTACAACGCAATTTCATTCCGGCAGCGAAGTAAGACCGTAATTCCATTCACGCATCCAGGCGGGATAGGTGTAGTGCTCCGAAAAGATCGAGTACCGGTTCCATTCAAAAAAACCTGTACTGTCGGCTTTAATGCCGTTGTCGGGGGTGAGCAGCCGCACTATTCTTTCATCCGGCAAAAAATTGAAATCAACCAGGCCGTGCCGCTCCTGCCTGAGGCGGTGGATGACACTGGTAAACGTGCTCCGGCAGGTCCCGATAAAGATCTGTGAATTAGCGCATAAGATCTGGTTGAGCACCGAAAGAGTGTTGAAATCGGTAGACTCCAATTCGCCGAAGTCGCGCCGGTATTCATCGAAGATCAGTTCGTCGATGAACCGGTATTTGAAGGGCTTTAATATCTCCGCAAAAAGGGCTTTCTCATGCAGGCCGTCTGTCGCCACCAGCAAAGGCGTCTCTTTATCCGGTATCATCTCGTCAAAATATTTGGTGAACCTTTCCACGCTCACCTGATAGCCGTCGCTGCCATAGGCCGCCGGGAAATCGCCCAATCTGAAATGGGTCGCATTGAAGGCGCCGGCTTCCCCGCTTATCTTTGCGGCCAACTCCTCGAGGTCGTCCCGGTAACTGATCCTGATCGAATCCAGCAGCTGGTTTTTTTCTGCTCTCGCTAAAAAATAGAAGAACGTGGCGTTCACCAGGCTCTCATTGGTGCCGATCTCTACCAGATCGAACGTCTGCAAATGTTCCCGGGTGAACGCTTCCCTGCCCAGGCTGAAAAAATTCCAGATCATGGTGTTCCCGTATTTCGCTTTTTGTTCCTCGGTGGTCAAAAAAGCAAGAAAAAGATCTTCCAGCCGGAGCTTGTTTTTCACCTCGCGGTCGACTTCGTAGACTCTGCGGTTCGGGATCTTTACCAGGTCGGAAACGACGGTCCTCGGGCTCTTCATCAAAATTTCGAACTTGTCCCGCTCATTGCTGTTCACGGCATAATCGGGCGGGAAATTCGACGGAAACTCGAAATCAAAGAAGAAGTCCCTTCCCAGAAAATTCGAAAGAGAGATGCAGAGCGTGTAAGGTATTACGTGGTTGTTCAGGCCGCAGGTACCATTACGATAGTTTTCGAAGTAGATCACGGTTTTCTTAAAAAGTTTTCACAGATTCTACGGGCGCTCAAAGGATAATTCAATTTAAGGAACTTGAAATCCCCGATTTTGGTACAGTATCATCCGCCTTTTAAGACTCTTGTAATGCGAAAGACGATCATAATTTACGGTTTGGCGATGGCGGCGCTGATCGCGCTGCTGAAATATCTGGAATACAGCTATTTCATTCGCGAGCTTTCGATCGACATTTATATCGGAATTGTCGCGGTGACCTTTGTTGCGCTGGGTATCTGGGTGGGAATGAGATTTACCCGGGTAAAAACCGTCGTAGTCACTGAAGGCCCGATCTTTGAGCTCGATCCGGCCAAACTTAAAGACTTGGGAATCAGCCCCCGCGAGTACGAAGTCCTCCGGCTTATTTCCGAAGGATTTTCCAATCAGGAAATATCGGAAAAACTTTTTATTTCTCTCAGCACTGTCAAAACACACTCCGCAAACCTTTTTTTGAAACTCGATGTCAGCCGCCGTACGCAAGCCGTACAAAAGGCGCGCGAGCTGCGATTAATTGGTTAGACTTTAGTATGATTTATTGAAAAATTGGCAAATTCATACTTTTGGCCGATGTTTTTACCCGCCGCAATATCGTAGATTTGGGAAAACTTTGCGAAGGAGCAGCTTATGAAAAAAATAGTTATTACATTCGGCGTGATCTCCGGCCTGATCCTGGCGGGCTTTGTTTTCCTGATCTCAACCTTGTGCGGAAATGAGACGATCTCGATGGACCATGGTGAGCTGATCGGCTATACCACGATGGCCATCTCGCTTTCAATGATCTTTTTCGGCATCAAGTCTTACCGTGATAATGTCGGAAAAGGCAAGATCACTTTTTGGAAAGGTATTCAGATCGGCCTGTTAATAACGCTGATCGCTTCGGTCTTTTATTTTGCCGGCGCCGAGGCTTACAACGTCGCCAATCCCGGTTTTGTCGACAAGATAATGACCAAATTCACCAAACTGCAGACCGAAAAAATGCAGCAGGCGGGCGCATCGCAGGAAGAGATCGATAAAACCGTTAAGTTCGCGGGTGATATGGCTAAAGCCATGGAAAACCCGTTTATCTTTTACGCTATCTGTTTGATGGAGCTCGCGCCGGTGGGACTCATAATTACTTTAATCAGCGCGGCGATCCTGCGCAGGAAGGATGTATTGCCGCTCGAACCGGCCGCGGCATAATTAACAGGCATGAAAATATCATTAACCAGCGTTTCAGTGAACGACCCGTTAGCGGCGTTCAAGTTTTATACAGAGGTCCTGGGTTTCAAGGAAAAGATGTATATGCCGGAGATGTTCCTGGCGATCGTCGTTTCCCCCGAAGACCCCGATGGCACGGCTATCCTGCTCGAACCGCGCGGCAATTACGGCAGTCGTGAATTCTTCGACGGGATCTATAACGCCGGGCTGCCGGTGATCATCTTCGGTTCTGAAGATGTTCAGGCCGATTATGAAAAACTAAAAGCAAAAGGTGTGGTGTTCAAACAGGAACCGGTCAAGAACGAATGGGGCACACAGGCCATTTTCGACGACACCTGCGGCAACTATATCCAGATACACCAGCCTTAATATGGAGCGCGGGCATCCTTTGCCCGCAACTTCCGGAAAAATCAGCTTATGCTCCATCTCAACATGAACGATCCGGTAGCCGTTGCCCTGGTAACGGCTATCAAAACAGGCGACGTGGAAACCTTGCGGCGCATGCTCCTTGATGACCCGGCCCTTGCCCAGGCAAGGATCGACAAGGAAGGCGATGGAGCGGGATCCCGCACCCTGCTTCACATCGCGACGGACTGGCCCAGCCATTTCCCGAACGTCGCCGAGACGATCCGCGTTCTCGCCGGATCGGGAGCGGATATAAACGCGCGGTTCGAGGGCGCTGCGCATCACCAGGAAACCCCTTTGCACTGGGCCGCCAGCAGTGACGACGTGGCCGCGCTCGATGCCTTGCTTGACGCGGGCGCCGATATCGAAGCGACCGGCGCGGTCATCGGCGGCGGGACCCCGATGGCGGACGCAGCCGCCTTTCTATGTTTAAAAGCCGCCGCCCGCTTGCTCGAACGCGGCGCGAAAACCACGATCGGCCAGGCCGCCGCGCTCGGACTGCTGGACCGCCTGAAGGCTTACGTCTTAGCCGATCCGCCTCCTTCCGCCGAAGATCTCGGCAACGCTTTTTGGATGGCCTGTCATGGCGGGCGGCTGGCGGCGGCCGAATACCTGTTCGATCGCGGTGCCGAGATAAACTGGATCCCGTTCTGGGAACGAATGACGCCCCTCGACGCCGCCGTGCGCAGTAAAGAGGCGGGGGTTATCACCTGGCTCTTGAGCAAAGGGGCAAAGCACGCCTGAGCCGGTGTGGCGGCGGGTGTTCCGTTCCACTTGGCGTGGAACAAAGTGGAACACCGGAACGCTTTTGGAACGCCTGTTTCGGGAATTTTGGGATTCAAAGAACGGACGGCCGGAACACCGTCGGCAAGAGAATATCTGAAGAAGCGCCCAAGGTGAAGAAGGGTTTTTGTTCGAGTGAGAATTTTTGTGTCATTTGCGGCGAAAAAAGACTAAAACCACTTGCCTCACACTAAACAAACAAAAGAGAATTTCTACCACAAAGACACTGCGGAACACAAAGCGATCACCTGTACCCAAAGTTTCAAATATTTCACATTATTAAGAAGGAGTATGTGAAACCTGGGAGCGCCGGCAAGATGCCGGCGCTCCCAGGTTCAGAGGTGTTTTCCGCCACTAAAATTTGAATGGTTTTTGCGAACTGCGGTATTTTATGTTCTATGAAAAGAGCATTGTTCCTTTTGTCGTTCATCAGTGTCTTGAGCTTCATCCCGGCGGTTGCTGCCGCTCAGAATAAGCCTGCCCCCGCCGCAGCCGCAGCCGCCGCCGCCGCGGCGCCTACACCCCAGTCACCCCAATCACCCCAATCACCATTGGCACTTGATGCCAGGGTCCAGTCGGTCATCGCGGGATTTAAAGGCAAGGTTTGGATCTACGCCAAAAACCTCGACACCAGCAGGGACTATGCTTTGCGCGCGGACGAACCGGTCCGCACCGCCAGCACCATCAAGCTGCCGATCATGGCGACCGTGTTTCAGCACGTCGCGCAGGGCAAGGTCAAATGGGACGACGAGATCATCCTTACCAAAGAGAAAAAGAAGGGCGGCTCCGGCATTCTTTTCGAATTTTCCGACAACACGAAACTCGACCTGCGCTCGGCCCTTCACCTGATGATCGTCGTCTCGGACAATTCGGCGACCAATCTCGTGCTCGACAAAGTTTCCGCCGACAGCGTCAATGAATTTATGGCGACGCTCGGCCTTAAACAGACGCTCAGCCTGCGCAAGGTCTTCGGCGGCGGCGAATCGAAGGCTTTTGCTGACCCGGCGAACATTCCCTTCGGTTTGGGCAAGTCTTCACCGCGCGATATGGTCCGGCTGCTCGAAATGCTCGAACGCGGCGAGATCGTTTCCAAAGAGGCTTCGGCCGAGATGATCGGCATTCTCAAACGCCAGCAGTTAAAAGACGGCCTCTGGCGCGGCGTGCCCGACAACATTTCGACCGCTTCGAAATCGGGCGCGCTCGATGCGCTGCGCAGCGACGTCGGCATCATCTACAGCCCGAACGGGCGCATCGCGATGGCGATCACCGTAGATAACATGCCCGTCATTGCCTACAACCAGGAAAACGCCGGGCTCGCGCTGATCTGGAAGCTTTCACAGGTACTCCAGGACCAGCTTGGCCGCCCGGATACCGATCTACGGTAAAGCCACCGGTTCTTTATTCGCCGCGAATGTCACAAATAACACGAATTAAAAAATTTCTATTTGTGTTATTTGTGACATTCGTCGCCGTATCGTAATTTAGTGGCAAGCAGATAATTCACTATAAATAGCTAGCGGCTTTTTTGTAACTTTTCTGTAATAATCTGCCGGGCGGACACAAACTCATTGATTAAATTTGCCCTTGCCCGTAAAATGAATGAAGATTCATTCACTTATCTTTATGGCAAAAGCGGTGCGTACCAACGGGCAGTCTAAAGCGGCGGTGGCCGACAAATACGAAGCGATCCTTCGCGCGGCAACCACGGTGTTTGCGCGCAACGGTTATTTCAACGCCAAGGTGTCGGACATTGCCGGCGAGGCAGGCATTGCCGACGGCACCGTCTATCTCTATTTCAAGAGCAAGGAAGAGATCCTTCATTCCATTTTTGACCGCGCCATGGAAAAATTCTTTGCCGAGGCAAAAGAAGAACTCGCCGCGCTCTCTACGCCCGAAGAAAAGATCCGCCGCATCGCCCGGCTGCACCTGGAAAAACTGGGCGCGGATAAAAATGCCGCGATCGTCTTTCAGGTCGAACTGCGCGGCTCGACCAAATTCATGGAAGAATTTTCCGCCGCCGGTCTGGGAAAATATCTCGACCTGATCCGCAAGACGTTTGAAGAAGGACAAAGGTCCGGCGCTTTTCGCCCGGCGCTCAACGCCAAGGTCTGCAGCAAAATGCTCTATGGCGCGCTCGATGAAATGGCGACCAATTGGATACTCTCCAAAAAGACCTATCCGCTTGCGCCGATGGCTGACGTGGTGCTCGACGTGTTTTTTGACGGGGTGACGAGTAAATGAATTCCGGCGCCACCACCGCGGTTAATATCGAAGTGTCGCGAAAACGCGTGCCCTTTTCCGGTGATGAGCCGCAAACACTCGGTGAACTTTTTGTAAAAGCCGCCGGGAAATATCCGCTCGATAATGCGCTGAGCTACAAAAAAGACGGTGCGTGGCATTCCATCTCTTCCGCGCGGATGATCGCGCGCATTGAAAATATCGCCGCCGGGCTTTACTCGCCCAACATTGGCCGCGGCGATCGCGCTGCGATACTTTCAGCTAATTGCCCGGAATGGACGCTGGCCGACGCTGCCTGCCAGCTCACTGGCATCATCGACGTTCCTATTTACACTACGCTTTCGCCTGCTTCGATCTGCTACATTTTGCGTGATTCCGGAGCGAAAGTTTTGTTCGTCGAAAACAAAAGCGTCTGGGAAACTATCCGCGAAATTTTGCCTGAATGTCCCGCGCTCGAGAAATTGGTATTTTACGACGCGTCCGGTATTGACGCCGCAGTCGGCATATCGCTGGCCGAATTGGAAAATTCCGGATCGGAATTAATAACTAAAAATCCAAAACTGATCGAAGAGCTTTCCCGCGGCATTAAACCGGACGATACCGCCACGCTGATCTACACCTCCGGAACGACCGGCGAGCCAAAAGGCGTGATGCTTTCGCATATGAACCTGATCTCAAACGTGATCGATGCCGGCGCGCGTTTTGATTTTACGGGCCATGACAAACCGCTTTCCGTTTTGCCGCTGTCGCACGTTTTTGAGCGAACGGGAATGTATCTCTACATTCACAATGGAATGCGGGTCCATTACGCGCAGTCTATCGAAAAAGTGCCGGAAAATTTGCAGGAAGTGCGGCCGACCCTGTTTGTCGGCGTGCCGCGCATCTTTGAAAAAGTTTACGCCCAGGCAAAATTAAAGGCCGCAAAAGCCAGCCGTTTGAAAGAAAGGATCTTTGACTGGGCCATCGAGATCGCCAAGGAGCAGGCCCGGCTAAAAACTTCCGGGCAGGCCGTTCCGCGCATGCTGGCCATAAAGCACAGCATTGCCGATCACCTTGTTTATAAAAAATTCCGCGAATTTTTCGGCGGCGATCTGCGGCACTGCATTTCCGGCGGCGCGGCGCTTTCAGATGAGATCGCGCTCATCTTTACCGGCGCGGGAGTTTCCATTATGCAGGGCTACGGGCTGACGGAAACTTCGCCGGTCATCTCGTCCAACAACATCATCGACTGGCGGCTGGGCACGGTCGGAAAACCCATTCCGAATGTCGAAGTGCGCATCGCCGCCGACGGTGAGATCGAGGCGCGCGGCCCGAACGTAATGCTTGGCTACTACAATAAACCCGACGCCACCCGCGAAACTTTTACCGCCGACGGATGGTTTCGCACGGGTGATATCGGCGCGCTCGACGCCGACGGTTTCCTGCGCATCACCGACCGCAAAAAAGAACTCTTTAAAACCAGCGGCGGAAAATATATCGCCCCGGCGCCGATCGAGCAGATGATAAAATCATCGCGCTTTATCAGCCAGGTGGTGCTGATCGGCAGCGAACGAAAATTTGCCTCGGCCCTGATCGTGCCGAATTTCGAGCAGCTCGAATCTTACGCCCACCTCAAAGGGCTGCACCTGAAAACCCCGACCGAATTTTGCGCGGACCCTAAGATCAAAGATTTGCTCGAACGGCAGGTAGCGGAAACCACCCAGGGCCTCGCGCAGTTTGAATCGGTGAAAAAGATCGCCCTGATGGAAAACGAATTTACCGTCGAAGGCGGCGAGCTGACCCCCACTCTAAAAATAAAACGCCGCGTGATAGACGAAAAATATAAAGACGTGATCGACGGGATCTATTCCTAAAACCGGACTTTCAGGTAAGAGCGGGCGCAAGCAACCCTTCCGGACTGCAAATTTATTTACTTAAATGTTTATTTATAAATTGCCACTAGCTTTAGCTAGTGGACTACATGCCAATTTTTGAACAGGGCTTTAGCCCAATTCTTTAGGTTGGGCTAAAGCCCTGTTCTTGAGGTTATTTTTTATCCACTAGCTAAAGCTAGTGGCAATTTAAAAGAGATAAGATTTATTTGTATTTCGCCGGCAGGTCTAATTCGTCGCCTACAATCTGTTCCATGGATACTCCAGCTATCTTGGCATAAGCTCTTACGATAAGCAGTCCGGGAACTCTCAATTCCGATTCATAACGAGCTATATAACCGGGAGTAACTTTTACTCCATGTCTTTCCAAAGCATCTGCCATACCTGACTGTGATAATCCTAATTTCACACGGATCTTCAATAATTTTTCCGCCAGATATTTAGGCCGTTCTTGTTTACCGTGTCCCATCAAGAAAATTTCTCCTTGACAGGTTTTCGGAAATCGCCTAAACTTGCTCCAGCTGGAGGGAGCATTTTAATCTTTAACTGACACGCCATATTCTTTTGAATCTGGCAGTGAGCGTAGATCAAATGAGGTCACCCTTATGTGGTTTCATGCATGCTCTCGTTTTCAAAAATCGTGGGTGAATTACCTTTGAAAGATTAACAGAATTTCGGTAAGTGATAAAGAAGCAATTGTCTTTGGACGCGTAGCGTCCCATTGATAGTAGCCGTGGGTTTTAACCCACGGTCGTTGGAATAAGACGTCACACGTCGCGCAGCGACGATTGAATTGTTTCATTCCACCGTGGATTAAAATCCACGGCTACATTCAACCCACCGCTAACGCGGTGAAGAATATAACACTCTTAGAAACTCCTACAACTATGAGAAAACAAAAACGCGATCTGGGGAAATCTGTTAAAAAAGAAAAGCGGCGTCTGGAACGTGCAGATGGAGCTCAAGTCGGGCAAAAATAATTTGCGGCTGGATAGCAAGAATATGACCGGAAAAAGAATTTAACGATCTGTTTGGGAGCGCGGAGCACGCCTGCACAGTGGGAGTTGGGCGCGCTGTATTCTGAACCCTATTTTCAGAAAAGGCGTGTTAGCAGGCGGTGCCCGCGCTTCCCCCAGGGTTCTGTTCATACTTACAAAGCCAGTTAATACATCACCCTGTATCCCAATCCCCCGGTCATGCTGCTGATAGAACTCTTACCGGCGCCGATGGCCAGTTCAAGGATGGTCTGAGCGATGCTCTTTTTGGCCTTATCCACTTCGATAATATCGTAAGGCTCCAGCATTATATCTTTTTGCTTTCCGGCTTTGATCTGGTCCAGATTGGCGGTCAGGATATCCCGGTCGGTTTTGTCCGTTCTGAGCCGATAAATTTTTACGTCCTTGGTCTTTGCCTCACGCGTGATGCCGCTCACCATCGCGATCGCCTGGGTCAGGGAAACACCGTTCTCGGTCAGGCGGATCCCCTGCGGGGCGCGCACTTCACCCGTTACATAAACAGGCAGCGCTTTTTGTACCACTACTATGTCTCCCGGATAAATGATCGGATTAGCTTCTTCCTTGCCCAATTTTACGGCTGAAACACTGTAAAAACGATATGGCATGCTGCCCTCGTCCTTGTGCATGGCGATCTCACCGGGCCCCGTACAGATCGGGGTAGTGCCGTGAAAGACTTGCACCATACCGCCCGCGTCTTCCGTCAAACCTCCGGTAAAGGACAAAAGTTCCAGCAGCCGCACCTGACGCATCATCACTACCTGCTGCGCCGTTTTAACCTCGCCCATCACGCTTGCCGGCGGGCGGCTTTTGCGTTCGGTGACGCGCAGGCTGACCATCGGGTTGCGCAGGTATTTTGACATCATTTTCGCGACATCCACCCGTAAATCCTTTTCTGTCAGGCATTTAGCGTTTAGCCGGTTGTCAAAGAAGGGGACCTGTACCATTCCTTCGTCGTCTATCGTGGCATTAAAATCAAACTGCGGTTCACCCAAAACCTTTACGACGATCTCATCGCCCGGCCCGATCAGATAAGCGCGCTGCTGCTCCGAAAGGGGATTTTCCTGTGCGGCGGCGGCAAAAAAGGTTAAAATGGTAATAAGCGGTATAATAAAGCTGAGAAAAATAACTCTTTTCATAACTGTTACCTTGTTTCCGCGTTGGAGCGGCACGAATTACGGAACATCAGAGTATATCACCGAATTTGCGGTATCAAATAACTAAATTGGCTTGATTCTTGAAGTATTTACGCGCTTAAACGTGGGTTTATTTGTTGACAGTTCGGCTTTTGCCAAGTAATTTCAATACTTAGACCAATTATTTCTTGTCACATGGGGAGTTTTACCAAAAAAGAAGAAAATCATATAGAACATAATATATGGTTTTTGCGGCGTCCGTTTCAGTTCGTAGCTGATGTCGTGGTGTTGTGTTCGGCTTTCTTTGTGGCCTACCTGCTGCGGTTGGATTTCAATCTTTCGGATTATCACCTCGATAATGCTCTGAACCAACTCCCCCTGGTGGTGCTGGTGCAATTTTCGGTGCTGTTCCTGATCGGCGCTTATTCCATCCTCTGGCGCTATGTCAGTCTTGAGGACATCAAGGTGTTCTTAAAAGCCGCGCTGGTTTCGGGTTTGATACTGCTCGCCTTTAGGCTGCTGCTTTCCCCCGATATTTTTATTCGCTGGCAAGTGCCGCTTTCCGTCATTTTGATGGACACGGTGCTGGCTTTTGGCGGCCTGCTGGGTTTGCGTGTGCTGCGCCGGTTCTTTTACGAGCTCAGCGAGAAAAAGCGATTTACCCTCGCGCGGAAAAAGATCACCCGGCACTCCACGCTTTTTGTCGGCGCGGGCCGGATCGGCGCCTCAGTGGTAAAAGAGATTGTCGGCCGCCGCGATGGCGAATTTGACATCAAGGGTTTTATCGACGACGACCGGTTTAAAAAAGGCGGAAGCGTCGGCGGATTAAAAGTCCTAGGCACTACCGACGATATGGCGCGGCTGGTCGACGAACTTAAGATCGACCAGATAGTGATCGCCATCGACCAGGCGCAGGGCAAAGAGATCCGCCGGATATTGGATATCTGCCAGGCCATTCCCGTCAAAGCGCGCATCGTTCCCAGTTTTCATGAGATCGTCCACGGCCACGTAAAAGTCAGCCGCATCCGCGACGTTCAGATCGAAGACCTGCTGGGCCGCGAACCTGTCGCGCTGGACAATCAAAACCTGAATGAATTTTTGACCGATAAAGTGGTGATGGTCACCGGCGCCGGCGGCTCCATTGGCGCCGAACTGGTGCGCCAGGTCGCGGCGTTTCGTCCGCGCAAAATCTTGCTGGTCGAACGCGCCGAATTTTTCCTCTTCCAGATAGAACAGGAAGTAAGGCGTGCTTTTTCCGATCTCACTTTCGTTCCGTTGATCGCCGATATCGGCGATGAGCAGCGCATGAAAGAGATCTTCGAAAATTACCGGCCCGCGGTCGTCTTTCACGCCGCCGCGCACAAACACGTGCCGCTGATGGAAAGCAATTCGTGCGAGGCGATCAAAAATAACGTTTTTGCCACGGAGTTGGTCGGAACGCTGGCCGGCACTTATGGCGCGAACGCCTTCGTTCTGGTATCGACGGATAAAGCGGTCAACCCGACTTCGGTCATGGGCGCTTCCAAACGCGTGGCCGAGATCGTCATTCAAAACCTGGGCCATCGGTTCGATACTCGTTACATCGCGGTGCGTTTTGGCAATGTGCTTGGTTCCGCCGGTTCGGTCGTGCCGATCTTTGCCGAGCAGATACAAAAAGGCGGCCCCGTCACCGTTACCGATCAAAAGATGACCCGCTATTTTATGACCATTCCCGAAGCGTCACAGCTGGTGATGCAGGCGGGCGCGTTGGGCAGCGGCGGCGAGATCTTTATCCTAGATATGGGCGTGCCCGTCCGCATTCTCGACCTGGCGGAAGATATGATCCGGCTTTCCGGGCTGCTTCCCTACGAAGACGTCGATATCGTTTTCACCGGCGTGCGCCCGGGCGAAAAACTTTTCGAGGAATTGGAACTGACCGGCGAGAATCTGGTTAAGACGCGCCACCCAAAAATTTTCATCGGCAAGATCGCCGCCTACGAACCGGAAAAAGTCACCCACATCGTGCGCAGCTTCCGCGACGTGATAAAAGACAACAACGAAGCCGAACTACGCCAGCTCTTTAACGAATTTATCCCCGAAGCAACCATAGAAGTTAAAAAACAGGAAGTCCTGCACGTCGCCAAAGACAGCCCTTCATCCAACGGCACTCAGCAAGAAGCCTCAACCCAATCGGCTTAGCTATGGAGCGCGGAGGTGAAATTCTTCGCCTCAACGCAAATTGGCTTGGCATAGGCCAGCCGTTTACGGCTGGTTCAGAAAATAGTAGATTTTCTAAAGGGCGTTTTTAACGTCCTTTTTGTTAAGCCCGTTAAAACGGGCTAATATGATCTCATTCGACGACACCACGCGATAAATCGCGTGGCTATGCACATAAAAGCCTCGTGAACGAGGCTGGTTTATTGTGATAAGATAACAACTCACAATCTTTATGACACAACCAAAAATTTCGAAAAATCACATTTCTAAAAAGGCCGGTAGTTTTACCGAATCGGTGATCCGCGAGATGACGCGCGAGGCGATGAAGCACGGCGCGGTCAATCTGGGACAGGGCTTTCCCGATTTTGCCGCCCCCGAAGACATCAAGCAAAAAGCGATGGGAGCCATTGCCGCCGATCACAACCAGTACGCCATCACCTGGGGCGTGAAGGGTTTTCGCGACGCCATCGCCGCCAAGACCAAGTGGTTCCTGGGGCTTGAAGTCGATCCGGAAACCGAGCTGACCGTCACCTGCGGCTCGACCGAGGGAATGATCGCCGGCATGATGGCCTGCGTCGATCCCGGTGAAGAAGTCATCGTCTTCGAACCGTTTTATGAAAACTACGCGCCGGACGCGATCCTTTCCGACGCCGTGCCGCGCCACGTGCCGCTGCGCAATACCGAAGAAGGCTGGGTCTTTGACCGTGACGAGCTCCGCGCCGCTTTTAATGAAAAGACCAAGGCGATCATAATCTGCAATCCGAACAACCCGACCGGCAAAGTTTTCTCGCGCGACGAACTGGAATTTATCGCCGACCTCTGCAAAGAATACGACGCCATCGCTTTTACCGACGAGATCTACGAGCACATCCTTTACCCGCGCGACGGCGCAGACATCAAGCACATTTCAATGGCGCAGCTCGACGGTATGCGCGAACGCACGGTCGTAGTAAATTCGCTTTCGAAAACTTATTCGGTCACCGGCTGGCGCGTCGGCTATTGCATCGCGCCGCCGAATATCACTTCGGCCATCCGCAAGGTGCACGATTTTCTCACTGTCGGCGCGGCCAACCCGCTCCAGCATGCAGGCGCTTATGCATTAAGCTTGCCGCCGGATTATTACGAGGGTTTGCAGAAGGAATACCTGGCCAAGCGCGACTTTATCGTGCCGCAATTGCAAAACGCGGGCTTTAAATGCAGCTACCCGGACGGCGCTTATTATGTGATGTGTAATATCGAGGATTTCGGTTTTAAGAACGACATTGAATTTACTCACCACCTGATCCGCGAGATCGGCGTGGCAGTCGTGCCCGGCTCTTCGTTCTACCATCACGAAGGCATGGGTTCGCAGGAAGTGCGGTTCTGTTATTGCAAAAAAGATGAAACGCTCGAGGCCGCGGCTGAGCGTTTGCAGAAATTGAAGAAGGGATAGAGTTCTAATCTAGTTTTGAGTCCCGCCTTTAGGCGGCTTCTTTTTACAAAATCCTGAGTTCCGCCTTTAAGCGGCTTATGCCGAAATGAAAACCCGCCTAAGGCGGAACTCAAACATAGAATTTATCCCATTTCGCTCCATAATTTAATATCGGATATTTCTTCCAAATTTCTGCAGCTTTTTCTTTACCTACTTTTTCCAGATATTCATTTGCATTTGACCATTGCCAATCCTGCCAAAGTTTCACATATCCGTGATGCACCGCGTTGTTAATTACATAGTTAAATGAGGCATAGAAATGCCGTTCAGATTTCATCACTCGCTCAAAACAATTATGCCAAACTTGCCTGCCGCGCTGCCCATCTTCGCCATTCCATTTAAATGAGGATCTTCCGTGAAACAACCCCAGTTCTTTTCTCAAGTCTTTAATATTCGAAGTTTTTAACAAGACGTGATAATGATTTGGCAAAATGCACCATGTATATATTGCTGAACTGAACTTTTCACAAGCAGATGGAATTTCCTCTTCACAATCGGTCATGCGGTCCAGTGACGATCCGACAATATGAAGATGTTCGTAACAAGCAGCCGTAATTAAATATTGTCGCTCGCCTCCGAAGTCAAAGTGAGGTGGAGAATGTTTAGGGAACCGGCGAGAAAATCTTATTTTCCGAGCATATTCTCGCTCGCGGTCATTCATTTGCCGCCAAAGATACATTGTGGAAGTTTTTGTCTTTTGAGTTCGCCTTTTAGGCGGCTTGTATATTAAGTAGAATAAGCCGCCTAAAGGCGGGACTCAAAACTTAGGGCTCAATTTTTACTTATCCGGCTGCGGCGTAATGCGCAGGTACGGTTTTACTTCGTTCCAGCCTTTCGGAAATTTTTCTTTCGCGTCTTTATTCGATAACGAAGGAACGATGATGCAGTCGTCGCCGTCTTTCCAATTCACCGGCGTAGCCACGCTGTGTTTGGCGGTCAGCTGCAGCGAATCGATCACGCGCAGGATTTCGTCGAAATTACGCCCGGTGCTGGCCGGGTAGGTGATCGTCAACTTCACTTTTTTATCCGGCCCGATGACATAGACCGAGCGCACGGTGAGCGTGTCATTGGCGTTCGGGTGGATCATATCGTAAAGGTCGGAAACTTTGCGGTCGCTGTCGGCGATCAGCGGAAAGTTAAGCGCCGTGCCCTGAGTTTCCTCGATGTCCTTGGCCCAACCGCCGTGCGAATCCAGCGGGTCGACGCTGAGGCCCATTATCTTCACATTGCGTTTATCAAATTCCGGCTTCAGCTTTGCCGCCATGCCCAGTTCGGTGGTGCAGACCGGCGTGTAATCTTTCGGGTGCGAAAACAGCACGCCCCAGCTATCTCCCAGCCAATCGTGAAAATTTAAGCTGCCTTCGGTGGTTTCAGCTGTGAAATCGGGCGCGGTATCGCCTAGACGGATCGCCATACTTTTTGCTCCTTCTGATAGGTTCTTATTTATTTAATGGTATGAGTTAGCGGCGCACTTTTCAAGTTTTTATTTTCTCCGCGCGTCATTTGCCGTATAATGCGGGTATTATTTGCCCGCTCAAGGGTTTTGCAACCTTTTGGTTGGACAGTGCAACCTAAAAGTATTGCATTGCGTATTCTACCTATAATATTAAAGATCCTAAAATACTTTTGGAGGTGCTATGTTAAAGAAATCATTGATCTTAGTTTCGCTTTTCGCCTTAGCTTATGCGGCCGTACCGGCCCAGCAGCCTGAGGCGCCGGTCGCGCCCATTGCGCCAAAGCCGTTTGAAAGGGCGATGGCCGTGTGGAACGACGATGGCGGCTATCTGGGGATAATGACCGTCGGTATCACGAGCGAAAATCTGTCTAAATTCGGTTTAAAGGACGTCCGCGGCGTGGGCGTTGAAAAGGTGATGGAAAATTCACCCGCTTCGCAGGCAGGCCTGCAAAACGGCGACGTCATCCTGCGCTTTGACGGCGAAGAAGTAAAAAGCACGGCCAAGCTTTCGCGGCTGATCGGTGAAGTTTCACCGGATCAGAAAGTGAGGATAACCATCCTGCGCGGCGGCAACGAACAGGAGATCACCGCCACCCTCGGCAAGCGTCCGGCCTTTAACTTCGAACGGTTTGCGCCGCTGGGCAATTTACAGGCGCTTCCCGCCCCGCCGTCGGGCGAATTCAAACTCAACGACGACTTCTTTAAGAATTTTCCTAAAGAGTTTCCCGGTGAAGGTTCGTTCGTCTGGAATTTCTCTTCCGGCAGAAAGCTGGGCGTGGTCGCCGAACCGCTTACCAAGCAGCTGGGCGATGCTTTTGGCGTAGCCGGCGGCAAAGGGCTTTTACTGATGGAAGTCCGCGAGGACAGCCCCGCTGGTAAAGCGGGACTCAGAGCCGGCGATATCATTACCGAAGTTGACGGCACCGTGGTGTCCGACAGCATGCAGCTGATCCACGCCGTCAATGCTAAAAAAGAAGGCGATGTCGAGATCACTTTTGTCCGCAACAAGGATCGCCGGACAGTAAGAGTTACTCCGGAGCAGGCCAAGGAAGGCGAACTGCCGACCGTATTTCATACCGTTCCCGGAACTAACGGCGAAAAGCAGACCTTCGTGATCCCGCGCGCGCCGGAAATGCCTAATGCCCCGGTCCAATCCGGCACCATTCAGGCAGTGCCCGCGGTTCCGGCAACACCGGGCATCCGCGTCTTCCGCCGGGTGATCTAAAAAAACTTCGCTGGAAAACTGAAGACGGTGCGAAGCGGGTCTATTTGAAAACGGTATGTCCGCGTAGCGGACTGCAGAGAATAGCCCAGGGCTTCAGCCCTGGGTAACGAACGATTAATTGAAGTGTTAACCCTGAAGGGGCGGCAGAACTAATCTAGGAGTTCTGCCGCCCCTTCAGGGTTAACACTTTTGGGTATTACGATACCCAGGGTGGCGCTCGCTTCGCTCACTTACCCTGGGCTATTTTCTTTGTCCCCGTTGGGGACTTTAAGGACAAAAGCTTCTTTCTCAAACACTAAGGTTTCTGTACCAGCCTTTGCATCGCGGCGACGGCTTGCGGTTTCGCGCCGCCGGAAATATCGCCCACTTTTATCGTAGCTTCGTATTCGGCTTTGGCGGCTTCGATCTGCTCGTTAAATTCCAGGATCCGGCCGAGCCGAAAATGCGCTTGAGAAAGCACTACCTTGTCGACGTCGCTCGATTGCGCGCTTAAAATAGCGCTGCGGTAATGCGCGGCCGCGCGGTTAAGGCGCTCGTCTCTTACCGTCTCATCGATAGCTTGCGCCGCCGAGAGGTCCGCCGCCAGCCCGCGATAATAAAAGATCTTCGGCTCGCCCGGAAACTCGACCTGGAGATCTCTCAGCCGTGATTCCGCTCCGTCAAAGCTTCTCTGCCCGATCAATTCGGTAACATCTTTCAGTTTTGTCTCGAGCGCCCGGTCCCGGGCAGACGTGGCGACCACGTTTCGCACTTCGATCTGCGCTTTTCGCTTGCGCTCATCGCGCGCGGCCACGGCGCGTTTGCGCGCCTCCGCATTTTGCGTTAATCGATCGGACTCTTTTGACGGGTCGAGCGAAAGTATCATGTCCTGCAGCGCGCCGGATATATCGAAACCGGATTCTTCAATTCCTTTTAGCTGCTCGGCAAAATAAAACGACAGCACCGCGCCCGTCTCATATGCTTCCGAAAGACGCGCCGACGTTTCATCGGCCAGCTGCGCCTTTACATCCGCCAGCTGTTTTGAGATCTGCCGCTTGGCGTTATCGTCTTTGGCCTGATCGATCTGTTGACGCGCAATGTAGGTCGCGGCCCTTACCCGGACGAATTCATCCTCGCGCGCCTCGGCCGCGGCGACCAGCGAACGCGTCACCGAAAGGAAAACATCGGGTGACACGGGCGCACCTTTCTTTTCCCGTTCGTCGAGCAGCTTTTTAATACCGTCGCGGAAAGGCACCAGGTCTTTTGAGTTTTTCAAAACCAGCGGGTCTATCACAAACTGTAGGTAAGCACGTCTCACTTCCGAAAGCGTCAGGTCGGTATTCGGCGGGGCGACCGCGTAATAATCATCGCCGATATTGCGGAAATTTACCGTTCCCGGCACCGACAGCAGATCGGGAACGATAAAAAAGCGCCGCGTATGCCGTTTCTGTTCCACCTTCTGTAAAGCGCTTTTTCCTTTTTCCTTGACCTGTGTCTTGACCGTTTCCGTATATTCCACTTCCGGCCTGGTGTGCAGGTAGGAAAGCAGATCGCGCGCCATTTCTATCGCTGAGGGCCGCATGCCGTCCGCGGCGGCCTGATAGGCGCGCACGTAATCCGGCATTTTTTCCTCGATAGCGGAACGGCGATAAAATTCCCGCAGCAGCGGCGCGAAATCGAGAACGTCCAAAAGCTCGCCCGGCAGGTCGTCGGTACGCAGCGGATCGGCCAATTCCGGCAGCGGCGAAAGCGAGTAGACCATCGTTATATACGGCGCGGACTGTTCGGCGGGCGTATTTCGATTTCTCATTTTATTGCCGCGCTCGAAAAATTCTTTTAGCCGCCGGCGCAGGTCCGGGTTTAAATTTTGCAGGTCTTCATGAAGCTGTCTGCGGAAAACGGAAGGCTCGCGCCCCGGTGTCGGGTCAAATCCGGCCGCATCGAGCGCCGCCATTAAAACGATCAGGCGCTTATCGGGTTCGATCTTTATGCCCTGTTCGGAAAGATCGAAGACCTGGGTGGACTTTGATACCGGCTTGTTTTGCGCAGGCGTTGGTGCCGCCGTTTGCGCGCAAATGGACGAAGCAAGAACGAAAACGAATGTTAAAACAAAAACTTTAGATCTCATTACGGAATTTAATAATTATAACCGATAAAGAGATGATTTATCGGTGGTAAAAGATGCTTCCAATTGATCTTGCCGAATAAAAGGAAAACTCCAAGCCCTGAGCAGGTCAAGGCTTGGAGGCACTCCAAAAAAACGATCAATCAACTTTGTTTAATATTTACTGAGCGCTTCCGCTTCGCTGTCATAGCAGTCAAAGACCGTTAAAAGCTTGGTGATCGCCAGCAGGTCCTGTATTTTCTGGGTCAGGTTCAAAAGCTTTAACTGGCCCTGTTCTTTATTGACGGCGGTAAAACTCGAAACCAGCTCGCCGATACCGCTCGAATCAAGGTAGCCGACACCGGCTAAATTCAATAGAATGTTCTTTTTACCTTCGCCCAACAGGCGGCGTACCGCGTTGCGCAGGGCTACGCTGCCCTCGCCGATCGTGATCTTTCCATTGAGGTCTAGGATGGTTACATCACCAGCCTGACGTTCTGTCATACTAAGTTCGCCCATATTATCTCCTCGTGAAGTATTAAATTTAATTGCCTTCTATAAAATTATCAACCTGAATTTAACGTTTTTCACCATTTTGACCATGGTCCCGCCGCCCGGCGGATTTGACCATTCGACTTCGTCCATAAAGGAGCGCATAAAATGAATGCCGCGCCCCGAAGCCTTTAGCAAATTCTCTTCGGCAGTACAGTCCGCCACGTCGTCAACCGCAAAACCGCCGCCGAAATCGCGCACCGTTATCTCAAAACTCTCCGGCGAATGGCCGAAAGTAAGCTCGACCTTTTGCGATTCATCCAGTTTGTTGCCATGTTTAATAGCGTTTGCCACCGCTTCGCGAACCGCCATGTCCACGCAAAAAAGCTCGCTTTCATCCAGCCCGCTCCGGGTCGCAATTCTGGCAGCCTCAGCCGCCGCTTTATCGACGGACTCCAGTTTGCTGGGTAAAAGAATTTCGGTTTTTTCCGCGATCAAATATATTCCTTCTTAACTTGTAAAGTATTAACGATTTAGCATGCAAAAAGTTCTGATGTCAAGAATCTGATGGTAGCGCCGCCGTCTCGGCGGCTGTCCTGAAGGCGTCTCGCCTTCAGCTATTGGCGTGGGCGGGACGCCCACACCGACTGCCAGCGGGACGCTGGCGCTACTTCATACTCTTCTTCTTCGCTATCCACCTGTCGACATTCCGCTCCAGAATATCGAGCGGCAGCGCGCCTGAGAGCAGCACCACGTCGTGAAATTCCCGGATGTCGAATTTCTCGCCGAGCGCATCTTTACTTCGCTGGCGCAGTTCCTTTAGTTTCAGTTCGCCGATCTTGTAAGCCAGCGCCTGGCCGGGGTCGCTGATATAGCGGTCGATCTCATTGACGATGTCCTGGTCGGTCTTGGCCGCGTTGTCTTTGAAATAATCGATCGCGCGCTGCCGGTCCCATTTGTAGAAATGCATCCCGGTATCGACCACCAGCCGCACCGCCCGCCACATTTCGTACGTCAACTGGCCGAATTTCGAATACGGGTCGTCATAAAGCCCCATATCTTCGCCGAGGCTTTCCGAATACAGCCCCCAGCCTTCGATAAAAGCCGTGTAACCACCGTATTTGCGGAAATTCGGGAGTTCACCCAGTTCCTGCTGCAGCGCGATCTGCAAATGATGCCCCGGCACCGATTCGTGCAGGCTCAGCGCCATCATTTCCCATTTCGGACGGACCTCGGGCTTATATAAATTCACGTAATAACGCCCGGCGCGCGAGCCGTCAGCTGCCGGTGAATTGTAATAAGCAGTGGTCGTATCGGGCGCAATGTTATCCGGGATCGGCACCACTCCATACGGCGAGCGCGGCAAGGTTTTGAAAACTTTCACCAGCTCGGGGTCGATGCGTTTGGCCATCGCCCGGTAGGCCTGGAAAAGCTCGTCCGGTGTTTTGTAAAAGAATTTTTTGTCCGACCGCAAGTGGTCGAAGAAATCGTGCAGGTCGCCTTTATAACCCACCTGGGTTTTTATCTTTTCCATCTCCGCGCGGATCCGCGCCACTTCCGAGAGGCCTTTTTGATGTATCTGCTCCGGCGTCAGATTCGTGGTGGTGTAAGAGCGCGCCAGAAAAGCGTAATACTCATTTCCATTCGGCAGCTGCCAGATGCCTACTTGCGGGTAACACGCAGGCAGATATTCTTTAACAAAATAATCTTTGAATTTACGGTATGTGGGAATGATATTGTCTGAGATGGCCGTCTTTGCCGCCGTCTTCAAACGCTCCTGCTCCGCCGGTGAAATATCTTTAGGAAAAGTCTTCAGCGGCGCGTAAAAAGAACTCTTTTCCGGGTCGCTCACGATCTGCTTATCGATCTGCGCCGGGACGCGCGACATCACCGCCGCCGCGCGCAGGATCTTTTTCGCCTGCCCTTCGCGCATGAGCGCAATGGTCTGGTCCATGTAGCCGGGAAAAGCATTCAGCCGCGCGATCCAGTCTTCGTAGTCCTTCACCTTGTCGAACGAAATAAATTCCGCCAGCTCATCCTGCGTCTGTATGCCGCCCTGCTGTGACAGCGGCATCAGGTATGCCTGAAACTTGTTGCCTTCGATGTTTTCGTCCAGGTCCTTTTTAAACAGGTCGTAATTTAATTGATCGGCGGAGGACAGCTGCGCGCGGTTGATCTTTTTCAACCGGTTCAGTGTAGCGATACGGTATTGCTGGCGGCGCTCATAAGATACAAGGCTTCTATCAGACCAGCGGTCGTTGTAGCGCTTGTCGCCCAAAAATGAGGCAAACGTCGGGTTGTCCTTTAAGCCCGCTTCCCACACTTCATCAAAAAGCGCATAAAGCTGTTTGGTGGGGACGTTCCTTACGGGGCCCTGAGCAAACATTACAGAAACAAAAAGACACGTCAGAACTGTAAACAGGCACAACTTCTTTAGCATATTTTCCCTCGTCGAAAATTGAATTGGATAAGCTTGGGAGAATAATAGCGTAGTTGTCATTGCCGCGCCAACATCTAGCCCGCGCCTACACTGCTTTCAGTTTTTTCGTGATGTTTCGTGTGATTTCGTGGTTCCTGTTTTAACGAATTAAATATGTGCGCTTTTTAAGAAGTAACCACGAAAACACACGAAACAACACTAACAAAGCAAGGAAATTGCATATCAAATGCTATATTCTTGAGTACTTGAATCGATGAAGATCAGCCCGGCAAAAAAAATTCACGGAACCCTGGCGCTCCCCGGCGATAAATCCATTTCGCACCGCGCGGCAATTCTGGCGGCGCTGGCCGAAGGCGCTACCCGGATAGAAAATTTCGCGCCCGGGGCGGATTGCGCTTCGACCTTGAGCTGCCTGCGGCAGCTCGGCGTTGGGATCGAGCGCGACGGCAACATCGTCACTATTTACGGGGTGGGCAAGCACGGTTTGAAAGCTCCGGCAGCGGAACTCGATTGCGGCAACAGCGGCTCGACGATGCGGATGCTGGCCGGTGTGCTTGCCGGGCAGGATTTCACTTCGGTCTTAATCGGCGATGAGTCTTTATCCCGGCGCCCGATGCAGCGAATAATCGAGCCGCTCACGCAAATGGGCGCGAGCATCGGATCCATTGACGGGCACGCACCGCTGGAAATAAAAGGCAAATATCCGCTCAGCGCGATCCGTTATATCCCTTCAAAACCCAGCGCGCAGCTCAAGTCGTGCGTTTTATTAGCGGGACTGTTCGGCGACGGCCCGACACAGGTCATGGAGACGATCCCCACGCGCGATCATACCGAGAGATTGCTTCCGCATTTTGGCGCCTTCATCGGGATAAAAGATGAAACCGGCGGCCGGCGTATTGATATCCGCGGCGGCGGCGAACTCACCGCTAACGACATTGTTATTCCGGGAGATATTTCTTCCGCAGCGTTTTTTCTGATCGCGGCCGCTTGCTGCGAAAATTCAGAGCTCGTTCTAAAAAGTCTGGGATTGAATCCGTCGCGTATGGCGATCGTCGAAGTGCTCAAAGATTTCGGAGCGGACATTGAAATAACGAACGAAATTCTTCAGGGCCGCGAACCTTCCGGCGATGTCGTTATCAACAGCAAAAAATTACGGCCTGGGTCCAATATCATTAACGCAAAACTAACCACCGCGCTGATCGATGAAATTCCGGTTCTTGCAATACTCGGCACACAGCTCGAAAATGGCCTGGAAATTCGCGATGCGCAGGAACTTCGCGTAAAAGAATCCGACCGCATTAAAAGCACCGTGGAAAATTTGAAACTAATGGGCGCGGCGGTCGAAGAATTCCCCGATGGGCTGCGTGTCGGCAAGTCGAAGTTAAAAGGCGCGGCGGTCGATTCCTTCGGCGATCACCGCATCGCGATGGCATTTGCGGTCGCGGGCCTGCTGGCCGAAGGTGAAACAGAGATCATAGGAGCAGACTGCGTCACCATTTCCTATCCAAACTTTTTCCGGGACCTGGCGGCAATAACTCAATGAACGAGCAGCGGATCGTATTCACCGGTTTTATGGGCGTGGGCAAATCGACCGTCGCGCGCCACGTGGGATTCATGCTTAAAACCAGGCGGATCGACCTCGATCGCTTTATCGAAGAAGGCGAGGGCCGGACCATCGCCGAGATCATCGAGCAGCAAAGCGAGGCCGTTTTTCGTGACATTGAAAGCCAGGCCCTAAAAACCGCCCTCACGGCCCACGACGCAAAGATCATTTCTCTCGGCGGGGGGACCTGGACGTTTGAAGAAAACCGCAAAACGATCCGCGAGAAAAAATGTCTTACCATCTGGCTCAACGCTCCCTTCGAACATTGCTGGCGCAATATCCAGCGGTCGAAAAACAAACGGCCGCTGCTGCAAAATAAAGAAAACGCCCGCCGGCTTTATGACGACCGCCAGAAAGTCTATTGCCTGGCCGACTGGCATTTTGTCATCCATCCCGACCAGACTTCCCTCGATGTCGCCAGGCAAATAATTGAAGAAATCTTTTAAAAAGCTTGCAATTCGTTTCCCAAATTGTGAAACTGGAATTGACAACGCAATACATTAAAGGATACCTTGTCCGAACCCGAACAAACGGTTGTCCTGCAGCTACTGGATATTGTGTAAGCTATTGTAAATAGAATATATACAAAAACGCCCCGAGACTGCTGGAAAGGTATTAAGACATACTGAAACATTGTTTTAGGAGGATAGAATGAAATTTAAAACATTAACGTTTTTAGCCATATTGAGTCTGGCTGCCGTTCTTTTATTGGGCGCCTGCACCGGCGGCACCAGCAACAACAATGCCAACGTGGCCAGTGCGATGAATAAACCTACGCCCTTGCCTACCACCACGGCTAACGCCGTGACCAGTACGGGCGATAAGACCAAGATCGAAGAGGCGCTGAAAAAAGCCGGATTCTCTGATGTGACTGTCGAAACTTCAGCCAATTCGTCGGCCGTCCTGCGCGGCACCGTCCCGAAAGGTAAGACAACGGACATGATGAAAGTAGCCGTTGAAGCCTCGGGCAGCAGCAAACCGCTCAAGAACGAAACCACCGAAAAGTAACATAAGGAGTGTATAAAAATGTCTGCATTACAAGAAAAATATCAATCACTCACCGACATGGCCGGCGGTTACGGTCTGACCGTTGAGGAAGGCGAAGGATTCATCAGGATAACAGGCGCATTAAATTCGGCTGATGATAAGAAAGCCTTGTGGGAAGAATGGAACCGTCTCGACCCCGACTATCGCTCCGGCGAAGTGGTGATCGACGCTACCGCCCCCGAAGGAACCGTCTATACCGTCCAATCGGGCGACAGCCTAAGCAAGATCGGCAGCCATCACGGCGTCGGCTGGCAGGCCATTTACGAAGCCAATAAAGAGCTGATCGGCGATAACCCCGACGTTATCCATCCCGGACAGCAGTTGAAAATTCCGCAGGGATAAATTTTATTGACTCTCGGCCAGGCACTTTGGTAACTTTAGTCGGTTATCAAAGTGCTTGTGCTTTTTAAAGGGAGGCTCTATGCGTATACTTTCGCTGGTTTTTGTTCTTCTTATCTTTGTTCTTTCGCCGGTCACGTCGGCGGCCGCGCAGGAAAAGACGCCTCCGCCACCGGAAATGCGCGCCGGTTGGAGCCTCGATGAATTACTGCAGCCGGAAAAAGCCGATAAATCCGAAGCCGAACGGCTGGGCTTCAAGGTATTCCGCATCCTCCCGCGCGAAACCTACGACGGCAAAATAGAGATGCGCGGCGGCGGCGCTTACTATTCTTTTGTGCCGAAAAAAGGCACTGCCCCCAACGATCTGGATCCTTACGATTACGTTCGCGTTCCGTCGCCCGTGAGCGGAAGCCTGCCCTTAGGCAGTTCGGCTCCCGGCCTTGTCTTTACCGGCCGCCGGAACAGCAATGACAGCGCCGCAGGGTTCGGTTTTAAAATGGAAGAAAACCAGATGGCCGCGCCGGTGCAGATCGTCTCGCCGCATTATTATGGCCTCGGCTCGGACCTGGAATTTCAGCGCGGAAAATTCAGTGTCGGTTTCGCCGGCGCGGATTACGGTTTCTTGTATGACCTGGGCGAGCTTCCTCTGGAAGCGGTCTCTGCGGAAACTCCAGCCGCAAAATTTCTGAATTCTTACCAGCCTCCGAAAGAAATGGCGGAGATCAGGGCTGAACAGGCAAAAATTTTCTCCCCCAGATCGGAATATGCCGCTGACGGCTTTACCTACCAGCGCACTGTTCCGGCGATCGTCGGCCATTCCTATATTTTGCGCTCCATTAATTTTAACCGGTCGGATATCCTCGTCGCGCTCAGAATCTATCGACAGGATACGGACGGCAGCCTGATAGTTTTCTGGAGAAAATTGAAAACGTTTGAAGTACCTGAAATAAACAGGAAAAAATAAAACTCTCTTCATCAGCAAATTCAGCAGGGTGCTTTTGTCCTCAGGCATCTTTAAAGGAGATAGATATGCGTAAATTTTTCATTTCCATCGTAGTTCTAAGTGCTTTTTCCATCGTTCCCGCGCAAAACAGAGAAGAAGTTCTGCAAAAGTACAGCGCCCTCAGGCAGCAGGTAACCGCTCAGGAAGAGATAATTCTGGCACCTTCTGCGGAGGATAGTAAGGCGGCGGCAAAGGAGGGGTTATCCGTTTTCCGGCTGATGCCCCGCGAAACCTATGACGGGAAACTTACCATTCGCGGCGGCGGCGCGTATTACACCTTTACCAAAAAGATCCAGGAATACAACTATGGCTCGGACATCGGACTTGAGCGAGGTAATCTAAGTGTCGGTTTTGCCGGAGCAGACTACGGCTTTATTTATGATTTGGGCGAAACATCCCTCGAGTCTATTTTGAAAGAAAGCGAACCGGTTATGTTTCTCTCGGACTACAAGCCCCCGGCAAACGAACCGGAGATCAGAGTAGAGCAACGCAAAGCTTACGAATATCAAGCGAATGGATTCACGTATAGAAGTAGATTACCGTCAGTCATAGGCCACTCGTATGTCTTACGCTCGATTAATTTCGATAGCTGGGATGTGTTGGTCGCTCTTAAAGTTTATCGAAAAGATACGGACGGCAGTTTAATAATATTTTGGAAATTTTTGAAAGAGTTCGAAAAACCGGCTATTGCTCGTAATCAATAATTGGAAAGCCTGCGAGAGATCGCAGGCTTTTTCACTTGAGCTATTTTCCGGGTTTTCTCTCATCCCAGATCTTCAATATCTGCGCGCTTACTTTCGGTTCGTCCCGCAGCCGTTTTTTCTGCGCCATCGTCCAGCGCTCGAACCACGAGATACCTGACTTACCCACGAAATTTTCCGGCGTGCCGTAAGCCTCATCTTTTAAAGCCTCGTCCATGGAAACGAATTTATAACCGCGCCGTTCGATCATCCCGAAGAGATCGTCGGCCGAATCGGCCACCAACCGGCTCGGTGTGAGCACCATGGTCTGCGCGATGTCACGGCCAAACATCTCCTGTGAATACGCTTCAAAATGTCCGAACATCTGGTCCATGTACTTGATGAAGTCTACCCGGATCTCGTTCATCGTGCTGATATCGTTGTCCATCCGCGCCATATCGTAAGCGTACGAATACATCCATTCACTGTTATCGATGGTATATGGAATAGAACGCATTCCCCGTACCCGCAGCCAGGCCTCAAAGCGTATTTTATCTTCGGTCGACTTTCCGGTATTGAGATATGGATAGCTGAAATAATGGAGTTCAAGATCTTTCTCCGCCAAAAGCTTGCTGGTTATCTGCTCGGTCTTTTCGACGCCCGCCACGTATTCGTCATAGGGCGTATCGTAAAACCAGACATGCTTGTAATTGCCGATGCCGACCTCCAGGCCCGCGTCACGCCACATTCTGACGATGTTGGCCCTCACCGGAAATAGTTTTTCGCCGTCCGATATCATCGAGCCATTAACGAACCCGATCGCCGGAACTTTATGCTGCGTCAGCTTGGCGATAATCAAACGCGCGGTGGAATCCGCATCCTTCGGCGGGTCGCCTGAGCGGTCGACCGGCGGGATCGAGACAAAGCCGATCGCCAGCTTTTTATCTTTCGCCGTCTTTTGAGCATTGACAAGCGGTACCTGATTGACCGAAAATATTCCTACCAAAAGCGCCGAGATAAAGGCGAAGCCCAGCAATGCCGACCAAGCAGATGGATTTCTTTTTATCTCGGTTTTTTTCTGCAAAATTCTCTGAATTCTCAACATCAAATTACCTCCATTGGTTCCCC
The DNA here is from genome assembly GCA_035995185.1 of Pyrinomonadaceae bacterium. GTDB lineage: Bacteria > Acidobacteriota > Blastocatellia > Pyrinomonadales > Pyrinomonadaceae > DASYKT01. The sequence continues at coordinate 260,444 of DASYKT010000031.1, read as the reverse complement.
CGATCGCTAACGCGATCGACGGCACCTGTGTATTCGTCAGCAGACGAAGTTCCTCTAAATTAGCCAGCGCCTGAGCATAAACCACTCGCTTACCTTCGAGCGCCAGCGACACAATATCGTCGCAGACAAACTCGCGTTCGCGGCGTATCTGCGCCGATATCCACCACACACCCGGGTGATAGAAAAACAATATCTCGATCAAACTTTGCGCAAAATTGACCAGGTAATCGCGGCGGCGGATGTGAATGAGTTCATGCGCGATTATGGTTTCAAGTTCCTGCGGGTCGATCTGAAAAAAGACGCTGGCCGGGATCAGAATAACGGGTTTTAGCCATCCGATCACGATCGGCGTTTCCACCAGTTTTGAACTAAGCAATTTCACTTTTTGCGTGATCTCTAATTTTTCGCAAACGGCCGAGAATTTTTCCCGCCAAAACTTTTCCGGTTCACTTATTTGCCGCGTCTTAAATTTATGAAGCTGCCAGACCCCGCCAAAAAGCCGCAGCGTAAAACACGCGACACCGAGCAGCCACAGGGCTACCAGCCAGGGCATCTTTGAAGGAAGATCGGCCGAATTAAGAATTAAATGGTAATTCGACTCCGCCGCCGCGCCTTCGCCGTCTTTGATATTCTGCAGCCTTTCATTTGGCGGGGATATTTTTTCTCGCAAAAACGAGTCTCGCGTTTGAAAAGCTTCCGCGGCCCTGTGCGTGTTTTGTGAATTGCCTGCCAGCCGGATAAAAGTTGTTACCGGCAAAAGAAAAGCGAGGCCCAGAATAAAGACCGAAACCGCGTAGCGAAAACGTGCCGAGGCCCCGGACGATAAACGCAGCACGGCCAAAAGAAAAAACGCCGCAGCCGCGATCTGCCAGATCGAATGAAGCAAAGCCCAGCCTAAATTTTCGATAAACAGGTAATTCATTTTTCTTCGGCCGATCTGTCTTTCTCCGCGTCTTTTTCTGCTTGGCGGATCATCTTTCTGATCTCTTTTAATTCCTCGGGCGAGGCGGCTTTTGATTCCAGCACGTGCTGCACCAATTGCGCCGCCGAACCGCGAAAAACCCTCTCCAGCATATCGCTCACCAGATTTTTCTGCGTTTCCTTCTTGGCCGCCACGGCCCGGTAAATATGCGCCTTGCTATGCTCGTCTCGCGCCACTAAGCCTTTTTCCTGCATAATTTGCAGGTGCTTTAAGACGGTAGTATAGAGCGTCGGCTTTTGCCTATTGATAACCTCGTGGACGTCTTTTACGGTGATCGGGCCTTGCTCCCAGAGCACTGATAATATTTCCAATTCGGCGGCGGTCGGTTTCATATTTTTACCTACGAACTGTTTCGTAGATACATCTTATACGAAGACTTTCGTAGATGTCAAGCGTTTTTGTCGCGCCAGCGTCTCGCTGGCTGTCTCGTGGGCGTCCCGCCCGCGCTTCCTATCTGACGGCGAGACGCCGTCAGGACAGCCGCCGGGACGGCGGCGCTACAAAGCTTTGCATATTTTTGTTACAGTTTAATTCTAAATGTCACTGGAAACTGACTTCATAGTGATCGGCAGCGGAATCGCCGGTTTGCGCGCCGCGATCGAACTCGCCGGAAGCGGCGCTCGGGTCACGGTTCTCACCAAAGACCGCACCGGTGAATCAAATACCGAATACGCGCAGGGCGGGATCGCTGTTGTTCTTTCCGATGACGACCGCGCCGAGCTTCATGAAGAAGACACTCTCTATGCCGGTGACGGCCTCTGCGATGTCGAAGCGGTCCGCACGCTGGTCACCGACGGCACAAAATACATCCAGGAATTGATGGAGTGGGGAACCAAATTTGACCGCGAAGGCGGCAAGCTTGTTTTCACCCAGGAAGCCGCGCATTCCCGCCGCCGCATTCTACACGCCAATGGCGATTCGACCGGTAAAGAGATTGCGCGTTCTTTGATCGCCCGCGCCCGCCGCGAAAAAAATATTTCGGTGATGCCGTTTGCCGCGACGGAAAGCCTGATCGTGCAGGACGGCCGCTGCTGCGGCGTTACTTTTCTCGACCCGATCCTGCGCGCGCCGCGCGATCTTTTTGGCAAAGCGGTGATCCTGGCTTCCGGCGGCGCCGGCCAGCTTTACCTGCATACGACGAACCCCTCGATAGCCACCGGCGACGGAATGGCGATGGCATATTTTGTCGGCGCGGAAATAGCCGATATCGAATTTGTCCAGTTTCACCCGACGGTATTGAATCTGGAAAATGCTCCGCGGTTTCTCTTGTCCGAAGCGATGCGCGGCGAGGGCGGTGTGCTGCGAAATAAAGCGGGCGAAAGGTTCATGGAGCGCTATCACGAACTAAAGGAACTCGCCCCGCGCGACGTGGTCAGCCGCGCGATCGTGGCGGAAATGACGCGCACCGGCACGCGCACGGTCTTTTTGGATATGTCCGCTCACGATGAAAAATTCCTCGCCGAGCGTTTCCCGAATATTTACCAGACTTGTCTTAATTACGGCCTCAACATCGCCAAGGACAGGCTTCCGATCTCGCCGGCGGTGCATTATTTTATGGGCGGCGTCCGCACCGATCTTGACGGGCGTTCGACCCTGCCGGGCCTCTACGCGGCGGGCGAGGTCGCCTGCACCGGTGTGCACGGGGCAAACCGGCTCGCTTCAAATTCTCTCTTAGAGGGCCTGGTTTTCGGTGCGCGGGCGGGAAAAACAGCAGCGGAATGTTCAGAGTTCAAAGTTCAAAGTTCGAAGACGCACACAACAGCTTCAAACCTTAAACCTGGAACTTCGAACCTTGAGCCCGGCAGTGTAGCTACCGCCGTTCGCAAACGCGTCAAGCGCTTGATGTGGGAACGCGTGGGAATTTTAAGAGAAGAAAATTCTTTAAAAAAAGCTCTCGCCGAGTTTGAACAAATATCGCAGGCGCCCTTGAGTACCGCTTCGCGAAATTTTGTCACCCTGGCCAAGCTGATCACTGCCGCCGCTCTCTGGCGCGAAGAATCACGCGGCGGGCACTACCGCACCGATTTCCCCGCGCGTGATGACGAACATTGGCAGGCCCATTCCATTCAAAAACTTCAGGCCGGTATTGCGGCGGAAAAACAGATCAATTTTGCCGCGCTCAGATCTCATAAAGTTAAGTAAAACCCGCTCAGCGGCGCGGCTATCGCGGTAAAGCAACCAAAGGCGAAAGATGCCGCATCAATAGATACAGCTACGAAGCCTTAAAAAATCAATATAAATCGGGGTAATCGAAGATGCGACCGAAATTTATCCTCCTGTTCGGCATATTAGCCGTGTGCCTTTTCTCAGCACACGCCCAGATCGTAAATGAGGCGGAAAGCCGTTTGATATTACAGCCAAATACAGCCGAGATTTCACTGGCGGTGGAAAATTCCGGCCGAAACCTCGATGCCGATGCCCAACTCGAATTGCTGGATATAGAGGGAAAAGTTCGCGCGAAAACGTCGGTTCCCCTGCGGATAAAAACCGGTAAAGAAAATCATCAAATTTCCCTGCCTTTCGGCGATCTCCTGAAAACCGTGGGGAGCGATATTATTTGGTACCGCTTGCGCTACCGGGTCGGCGCCGCCGCGGGAATCATCTCGCTCTCGCAATTAGTAACGGACAATTTTGAGCTTCGCGTGATCGCCTCCGAAAGCGTCTTTGCCGGCATTAATTACAGGGCGCGTGTTTTGGCGACAAATCCGTTCACGGGTCTCCCTATCGAGGGGGTCGACCTTGATATGGAGCTGGAACTCGATCTTAAGGGAAACGAAACCCCGCCGCTGAAATTAACCTCGAGCGGCCGGACCGATGCCGAAGGTTTCGCGGTGTTGGATTTTCAGATCCCGCTCGAAGCTGAATTGGACGATGACGGGGAGATCAAGGTCGTCGGCCGTAAGCACGGTCTCGAGCATACCGCGGAAGAAGACCTGCAAAGTGTGGCTAACGATTCGAATTTCCTGATCCTCACCGATAAACCTATCTATCAGCCGGGCCAGGACCTGCGTATCCGCGGCATTCTCTTAAAAGGGTCGGAGAGAAGAACGGCCGTTTCCGGCGTCGATCTGGTTTTTTCTGTCGAGGATGAAGAAAATACTTTGCTTTATCGCGAAACGGTTAAGACCTCTGAATTCGGAATAGCTTCGATGTCGTGGAAGATCCCGGAAAATGCAAAGCTGGGAACTTATGATATCCGAATTAAAAGCCCGGACGAAGATCACCTCGCAGTTCAAAAAGTCAAAGTTTCCCGCTACGATCTGCCCAATTTCACCGTCACTGCCAAACCCGACAAGACCTATTACCTGCCCGGTGAAAACACGGCCCGGGTCGAGGTAACGGCCGATTATCTTTTCGGCCGGCCGGTCACCAAAGGCAAAGTTCGCGTGGTCCGCGAAAACGAACGTGAATGGAACTGGAAAGAGCAAAAATACGATATAGACGATGGCGAGTCGCACTCCGGCGAAACCGACCAGGCAGGAAAATTTACCGCCGCGTTCGGCCTCGGCGACGCACTCGACGATCTGGGTGATGACGATTGGCGCAAGTTTAAAGATCTGCATTTCGCCGCCTATTTCACCGATGCTACGACCAATCGGACCGAACAGCGCCGGTTCGACGTTCGCGTTACCAGGGAGCCCATCCACGTCTACTTTATCGGCGATACTTATGACAACAATCCGAATCTGCCGATTGACGCCTATGTCTCTACTTTTTACGCCGATGGAACCCCGGCGGTCTGCAATGTTGAGGTCAAAGGGAGCGAGGAAGACGAAAATAAATTCAAAAAACTGCAGCACCTGAAAACGAACTCTTTCGGCGTAGGCAAGCTGAATTTCAGGCGTCCCGCCTTTGAAGACGAAGATTCCGACATGGATCTGAAGCTAACCGCCACGGATGCCAATGGAAACAAAGGCACGTTTTCCGACGAAGTCAGGTTTGACGATGACGCTGCCCTGCAGATCCAAACCGAACGAACCATCTACAAGCCGGGCGAGAGCATAAACATTACCATCAATTCCACTCAAAAAACCGGCGTGGTCTATCTCGATGTGGTGCAGGGCTGGTCTGTTATCGATTCATATTTTACTCCGCTGGCGGACGGAAAAGCTAAGTTCAAAGTGCCTTACCAGCCGTCATTCAAAGGCGAGCTCAAAATAGCGGCCTATCTTGAGGAAGAAGATGACGATGATCTTATCCATGCCGCGCGGGGAATTATTTACCCGTCACCGCAAAATTTAAAACTCGATGTTAATTCTCTCAAGACGGTTTATAAACCGGGTGAGGATGCGGCCATCAATTTCGATATCTGGGAGCCGGACGGGAAACCGGTCGAGAGCGCTTTGGGTATAGTTATCGTCGACAAAGCGGTCGAAGAACGGGCCCGGACCGATGGGGAATTTAACGGGGCTTTCAGCGGTTTTAGCGGGTGGATCGGCTACGGCAGTAGTTTCGGTGCGATCAATATCAAGGATCTTAACGAACTGGACCTGTCCAAACCTGTTTCCGACGAGCTGCAGCTGGTCGCGGAAACGCTTCTGCATGGCAGTTATTATTATCCCAATATTTTTCACAGCACACAGAAGACGCCCGCCGCCTCAGTTTATGCGAATTACTTTAAAACTCAGTTTACTCCGGTAGAAAACGCTTTGAGGTCGTATTACATTCGCCATGATCAGGCGCATCCCACCGACGAACAATCGCTGAAAAAGATACTCGCCGAAAATTCGATCGATCTCGGCGCCTTTCGCGATCCCTGGGGGCAAAATTATCGCGCGGAATTTACGATCGACACGATCAGCGATGTAACGCGTTTTATTTCCGCCGGCGCCGACAAACGATTCGATACAGATGACGATTTCGCCGCATCGAGTTCAGGTTTTCTTTATTTTACGGCTGCCGGGAACAAGATCGACCAGGCGCTTAAAAATTTTCACACCCGTACCGGCGGCTACATATTCAATGAAAAAGATTTTTACCGCGAGTTGGGTGTTTCTGAAATAAAAGACCGTTTCGGGCGTCCTTACCAGATAGTTTTTGAAGTTTACAACCGCTATTACAATATCCGGATCCATAGCCTGGGGCCGCCCGATGCTCCATCCTGGTACCGCGGTTTTGATGTCTGGACCAGCCGGATCGATTATTTTTCCGAAACCGAATTGAAGGTCAGGAACGCTTTAGAGACGGCGGCGTCCTTTCCGAAAAGCGTGGAAGAATTAAGGTCTTTTTTAAAGTCTTCGGGGATAGATCTTAAAAACGTCCGCGACGGTTACGGAGAGCCGATCTATATTACCCAGCTGCAAACGTCTCGTTATGCCGACAGGGTCACCATCGAAAATATCAGCAAATACGGCGATGAAACCCCGGTCACGCGGACGATCATAACGCCGGTCACACAGCAGATACTGCAGTTTACTTTGCGCAGTAAGGGTAAGGATACAAAAGAAAACACGTACGACGATTTTACCCTGGCGCAATTTCAACATGTGCTCTCTGAGCAAACCAAAGACGAGCCGAAACTGCCCCAACTACCGATGCAGCCGGTCGTCTTTCGTGGCGGCACCGGCGCTCTCGCGGGCGTGGTATTAGATGCGAATGGCGCGGTCGTACCCGGTGCCACTGTTTCCGCGACCAACGAAGTTTCCGGCCAGGTCCAAACTACCACCTCCGACTCCAACGGTAAATTTTTGATCGCGAATCTCGCGGCCGGAAGCTATAGCTTGCGCGTCACTCTGCCGGGTTTTATGAATTATGTGATGACAAACATAGCGGTAAAAGCCAACAGCACGGCGAGCGTAAATATAACCCTAAGCCCGGCCAGCGTCAGCGCTACGGTGGACGTGAGCTCGGGGGCTTCCGAAGTAATGACCAGTTCAAATACCACGGGAACTACGATAACCAGTGGTCAGAGATTGGTCGCTTTACCGAACAAAAAAGTTAAAGATGGTGAAAAAGCCGATCCGGAAAAAGGCGACCCGGCAGATCTCAGATCGACCCCGAAACTGCGCGAATATTTCCCCGAAACGCTTGTCTGGTCGCCCGAGATCATTACCGACAAAAACGGCAAGGCCGAGCTTAAATTCAAATTCGCCGATAACATCACGACCTGGAAGGTCTATACGATCGCTTCAACCAAACAAGGCAAGATCGGGGTCGCCGAAAAAGAGCTGCAGGTATTCCAGCCTTTCTTTGTCGATCTGGAACCGCCGAAATTTTTGACCGAAGGCGATGAAATCCATCTGCCGGTAACGGTAAGAAATTATACGCCTGAGAAACAGCGCGTCAGCGTATCGATGGCTAAAGGAGATTGGTTCAGCTTTCTCGCCCAGCCCGAACAGCAGATCGATGTATCGTCTGGTAGCGCCAAAAACGCCGTCTTCGGCTTCCGGGCCACGTCCGTGGTCAAGGACGGTAAACAAAGGGTTACCGCGATCGCGCAAACTGATTCGGACGCGATCGAAAAACCGGTCACCGTAAAACCGAACGGCCAGGAAATAGTCAAAACCTCTTCGCAATTTTTCAGCGAAAAAGCGGTTTTCAATCTGGAATTCCCCGCTAACGCTTTGCCGCAAACGCAGAAAGCGGAGCTAAAGATCTATCCGAATTTAATGGCCCACGTCAGCGAATCGGTCGAGGGGCTTTTAAAACGGCCTTACGGCTGCGGCGAGCAGACCATCTCTTCCACTTATCCGAATCTGATGCTGCTGAAATTTTTAAAGAACGAAGGCAAGCTGAAACAAACCGCGCAGAAATATCTCAAGCAAGGTTATGAAAGATTATTGGGTTACCAGGTATCGGGCGGCGGATTTTCTTATTGGGGCGGAAAAGACTCGCCCGACATCGCGCTGACGGCTTATGCGATCCGGTTTTTAACGGACGCCCAGGATCACATTTCGGTTGACAAAGACGTCGTCCAAAAAGCGCAGAGCTGGCTCATCGCGCAGCAGCGCGCCGATGGCAGCTGGACCAAACAATACAGCTACGAAACCACCGAAGATCTTAAACGCACGAAATTATTCACTGCTTATGTGGCGCGGGTATTGGCGATGTCTTCTAAGGAGAAAAACGAGCCTGTTCTGCAAAAAGCCTTGAGCTATCTTAAAACGCGTGTTGCCGAGATCGACGAACCTTATTCCATGGCGCTTTTGGGGCTGGCGTCTTTTGACGCCGGTGACCGTGAGACCGCCGCGGCGATGGCGGCAAAATTGGGCCTGATGGCGATCGCCGAGGGAGAGGGCGCCTATTGGAACCTTGAAACTAACACGCCGTTCTACGGCTGGGGAACCGCCGGCCGGCTTGAGACGACCGCGCTGGTACTGCAGTTATTAGCAAAACTCCGGAGCGAAGACAGCGCCTCTAACGAACTCATTTCGCGGGGCATGATCTTTATGCTCAAAAACAAAGACCGTTACGGCGTGTGGTATTCGACGCAAACCACGATCAATGTTCTCGACGCGTTTTTGTCCTTGCTCAGATCGGAAGATCAGAACTCGGCCCGGTCCGAAACGCTCTCGGTTTTTCTCAACGGAAACGAAATACAAAATATCTCTCTCGCCCCGGATAAAGTTGACCCGATAATTGTGGATGTAAGCGATAAACTGTCCCCGGTCGAAAACCGCGTGGAGATAAAAACTTCCTCGAGTTCGCCGCTCATGTCGCAGCTGGTTTGGGCGCATTATATCGACTGGAAAAACTCCGAAGCCTCTAGTACCACCGTCAACAAATCCAGGGCTCTGCGTCTCGCCTATACCTGCGACAAACAAACCGCCGCGATAATGCAGGAAATAAATTGCAGCGCCGAAGCGGAGCGGGTCGGCTTTAAGGGTTATGGAATGCTTCTGGCCGAGATCGGAATTCCGCCGGGCGCCGAAGTAAGCCGTGAGTCTCTGGAAAAAGCGATGGAGGCGGATTCGAGTTTAAGCCGCTATGATATTTTACCGGATCGGATAGTGGTCTATATGTGGGCAAAGGCCGGGGGGTCGAAACTTAACTTTAGTTTCCGCCCACGGTACGGAATAAACGCGCAAACACCGGCTTCTATTGTCTATGATTATTACAACCCTGAGGCCCAGGCGATCATTGCGCCGCTGAGATTTTTAGTTAAGTAAGGCTGCCTATAAAGGACGGACGGCCACGAATGTCACGGATAACACGAATAAAGAGTTTTTTCATTTGTGTTATTTGTGTAATTAGTGGCGAATAAGACCCGTGTGGCTTTATATATTTAATGAGAAAAACCGACTTTAGAGACGAAGCCTTAAGTAAGATCAATCTTCGAACTGCAGTTCGGCGATGATCTCTTTCATATATTCGCGTCCCTGTTCCACCGCGTCCGGCGGCAGTGAGATGGCCCCGACCACGGCGTGGCCGCCGCCGCCGTATCTTTCGCAGATCTTGGCGATATTATGAGTACGCTCGCGCGGAGACCAGGGATTTGAACCGACCGAGATCTTGGTGCGAAATTCCCCATGCGTCAGCGCCACGTTATAAGTTGTTTCCGGATAAAAATAATACGGGATAAATTTGTTGTAACCTTCCAGCCCGTCTTCGACCAGGTCGAAACTGACCACGCCGCGTTCGTATTTCGCTTTCTTCTTTATCAGCTCGACCGTTTTGCGATGCTGGTCGAGAATAGGCTGCGATTCTTTTTGCACCTCTGCGCTCTGCAGTACTTCATCGATGCTTTGATCGGTCAGGCGGCGAATGACCATTTCCAAAAACGCCGGGTCGGGCACGCCTTCGATCACCTGCATCAGCTGCAGGGCCGGCGCGCGAAGCTCAACGCATTGCGCCGCATTTTCATAAAGCGCCCCATCGATAATATGCGCCCAGTGGATCAGGTCGTTTAATGAATCGTCTTTGAACCCGTATTTTTCTTCCGCGATGCGGGCGATAAATTCACAGCAGGATTTGCTGGTAATATCGAGAAAATGTTTATCGGAACTGCGCTGCTTGAAATAAGCTTCGTCTTCGGGGGTAAGAAAGGCCGATTGGTGATGATCGAACCACCAGGTAAGCCGGTCATCGGCGCAGAATTTAAAGTCGACGATGGCGTTTTCGTCGCCGTCCAGCAGCCTGCGGTCAAACGCGTTACCGGCGCGGTGCGCCACCGGAGCATAAGTAAATTCGGCGTCCGAATGAATTTTACTGCGATAAAATTTGGTGAAAACCGCCGCCGAGGCCGCGCCGTCAAAACAATTTCCGTGATAAAGTATGCGAAGATTCATTGGTACAAAACAATCTAACAATGTAGTTGCCGGAGCACAAAAGGTCAAGGCAATATGGAGCTTGGGGCTCTGCCCGCATTCTTGTGATGAGAGTTTTGCGCGTTGCCGGCTTAAGGCCTAAACTATTTTTTCACTTATTTCCATATTTCAGATGCGGGCAGGATGCCCGCGCTCCATAGTTTATGAATAACGAGATCTTGATACGGACCGCATTGCCGGCCGACACGGAAGCTTTGATCGCCTTTAATCAGGCAATGGCGCTGGAAACCGAAGGCAGGCAGCTCGACCCGGCGATCTTATCGGCCGGCGTCAGCGCGGTTTTTGCCGACGAGAAAAAAGGTTTTTATGTCGTGGCGGAAAGCGAAAATAAAATTGACGCCAAAATTGTAGGGGGATTGATGGTCACCTACGAATGGAGCGATTGGCGCAACGCGTGGTTTTGGTGGATACAAAGCGTTTATATTTTGCCCGAAGCGCGCGGTAAAAAAATTTACAGCCGGCTTTATGATTTTGTAAAAGAAAAAGCTGAAGCGGAAAAAAATGTGTGCGGTTTCCGTCTCTATGTTGAAACGGAAAATTCTCATGCGCAAAAAGTATATGAGAAAGTGGGAATGGAAAGTTCCCACTATCGCATGTACGAACAACCTAATTAAAATTTGTACTCGCTGCCAGCCGGCGGCGGATAGTAAAACCCGCCGGATGTTTCCAGTGTTTCCGGATCGAATTTTTTTCTGGCCCCGCATTTTAGACAGGTGCGATAGCCGATGCCGCCGTGGGAAAATGGGCGGCTCAGACTTTTATGCGGACAACCGAAAAGTTTGGCTAAAATACCTAACCTTTTACCAAACCCGTCTGACGGCGTGGAAATAAAATCGTTAAGGCTCAATTGTTTGGGCATCTTTCCTATAGTGGTCGCCATAAAATTCTCCTCGCGGTTGGGATCTTTTTATCGTTTTCTGTTTTTTGAACGTTTCGCGCGTGTAAAACTTGCTTTTATTTTGCAAGCCCCGTGCCATGGCCATTAAAAAAGTGCATTTTTCCTAAAGTAAGAACCAAAAAGACTTGGCTTTTAGAGCACAAAACAGGCCGTGTATTTTTTTCGTATTTCTTTATTTTTTTGGATATTTTTATGTTCTATTTCAATGCACTATGAATCGTTTTCGATTAGTGTTTTAATGTCTCAATGACCATGATCAGTGAAGCGGAATTTGCGCGCATCGTCGCCGGGATAAAAGAAGACCGCGCTGACATCATCAAACATAATCCGATAGGCACCCCGCAGGAAACGCTGCTTTGGATGCTTTTGAGTTGTTTGATAAGTTTTTTGAATTTAACGGAAATTGAAACTCCCTGTTTTACCGGCACGCCGACCGCCGAAACTTATCGCGACGCAATACTTTTTGTTTTACGAGAAAGAAGAATTGAAAATTTCGAAGCGGGAAAGTATTTGGACACGTTAGCTTAGATTTTTTCGTGTGTTTCGTGTGATTAGTGGTTATCGTTTTACCAGCTTAAAATTTTAACCACTAACCACACGAAGCGCACTAAACAGAACCGATGATAATAGAAACTTTTGTCTTAACTGCTTTTCAACAAAACACGCGCGTGGTTGTGTGTGAAAAAACCTCGCGCGCGATCTGCATTGATCCCGGCGAAGCGTCGCCTGAGATCGTGGGGTTTATCAAAGAAAATAATTACACTCTCCAGGCCGTTACGCTTACGCATGGGCATCTCGATCACGCGGGCGGCACTCTGTATTTGAAAGAGCAATTTCCCGACGCCGATGTCATCGTTCACCCTGACGAAGAAGAACTTTACTACGGCTTGCCTGAACAGCCGGCCTTTCTCGGCATACCTAAAGCGGCACAGGCTTCATTGGGTATGGATTATGCTGCGCCGCCCAAAGCGACCCGTCATTGGCAGGACGGCGAAACCTACGAACTCGGTGAACTGCGTTTTAAGATCCTGCATTGTCCCGGCCACACGCGCGGTCACGTCGTCCTGGCGGAAGAAAACGAAAGAAAAGTGTTTGTCGGCGATTGTCTTTTCCGAGGCTCGATCGGGCGCACCGATCTGCCCGGCGGCTCCTATGAACAGTTGATGGATTCGATCACGAACAAAATACTGCCGCTCGGCGACGATGTGGAAGTCTACTCCGGCCACGGCGAGGTCACCACAATCGGCCATGAAAAAGCTCATAACCCGTTTCTAACCGGCGTTTACCAGATCGGCAAAGGAAGATTTTTGTAGACATGCGGTACTTGTTTAGTGTATTTGGTGTGATTCGTGGTTAAGCTTTAGGGTCATCGTGCCTGGACAAGTAAGAGTTTAACCACGAATCACACCAAACACACGAAATTGCCGTCACAATTTATCGTTAAGCCCGTTTGAACTCTGACCTTTTAAAATAAAACCGGAACGAGAGTGCCCTGATTTACCCTCGCTCCGGTTTTTTCCTTTGCTTCAAAGAGGCAAAGAGGAATTGTTTTATTTTTTCTCGACGATGTCTTTCTTCAGCGCCGCGACCGCGCCGACCAGCTCGCCTTTTTCTTTCGCCGGCACTTTAAAATGGTCGAGCGTTTCGCCCAGCAGTTTTACGCCTTCTTCCCAATCTTTTTCATCGATCCCGAGGCCGGCATGAGTGGTCTTCATATCGCGCCCGATATACAGGCACGGGCCGCCCGTGGCGTTGCAGATAAAATCGACAAAATGCTGGCGCAGTTTCTTTTTCGAATCTTCGCTCAACCCCACCACAAACCGCCCGAGGAGCTTGCTCTTACCGAGGCGTCCGATGAAATCGTCAGACACGGCGGCGATCGCATCGTATCCGCCCAGGCGTTCGTAGAGAGATTTTTGCTCAGGCTTAGCAGTCTCGGTTTTCATTTCACCGGCTTTCCCAGACATCTGGGCCATCTGGCCATAAGCGGCCTGCGTGCAAAGAGAAACGGCGACTATAACTAACATCAAGGGTAAAAGTTTTTTCATTTGCGGAGAATCCTTTCCTGTTCGTGAATCCACGATTTGCTTATTTTTCGATATAAAGGCGAAAACAGATGCAGGAAAAAATATGGGTGTGTTAAATATCGGCGCTAAATATCGGCCATGATCAGATCTGTACCAAGCTGCCGCGCCGCTCGCAGCACCGTGCCGTCAGGAGCAACAATAGAGGTCGAACCGTACGAACTCATCTCTCCGGCTCGCCCGGCGACATCGGCACGCACTACATAAATATTGTTTTCCGTGGCGCGGGCAATATCGGTGTTTCTCGCTTCTTCGATGAGTTCTGTGCATCCCTTTGCCGCGGGCAATCCGTTATTTGTCGGCACGAACAAAACAGTGGCCCCCTGCGAAGCCATCGCTCTTACCGGTTCGCGGAAATTAGAGTCGTAACAGATGACGATCCCAAAGGTCAGGCCGCCGATGGTAAAGACCGGCATTTTGTCTCCGGCTGTGTAAACCGACCGGTTGATGGCCGGGTGAATTTTGCGATAAATACCGGCGACCGCGCCCTTATGAAAAACAGCGGCAGAATTGTAAAATTTATCTCTGTCGATCTCCGTGAAACCCACGATGGTCGTTACCGTTTCACTTGCCAGCGGCGCCAGCAGTTTGTCCAGCTCTCCGCTCTGTGCGTCAACAGCAATATCGGCAGGCCGGCTCACATAGTCAGCCAAACCTCCCAGCACGCCTTCCGGGCAGCACAAGATTTCAACACCGTCGGATTCGCACCTTTCGATCTGCTCGCGGATCAGCCCCAGGATGGCATCTATTGAATTTATGGATCCCAGAGGTGCTTGATAGGCGGCAACTTTCAATTCGGTCCCTCCGGATCGGGCAGATCGAGCAAATATTTCGCCAGCGGACCGATGCGTCCGAGAGTTTCCGGGCGAATGCGGGCCGCTTGATCGGTCGCCGACCGAGCCTCTCTCCGGATAAAAGCGCCTTGTATCGAACGCCGCGGTTTTTCTGCCCGGTTGGCGGAAAAGCCGTGCCATATCGATCCGTTGTAAATAATTATTGAGCCTGCCGGACCGCAAGCCAGTGTTTGTTCCTCATTAAAAGCGGTGCAATCCACGGCCGGTTCGGCTGGAACTTCTGAAAACTTATGTGAGCCTGATATGAATCGGGTCGCCCCGTTGTCGCCGTTAAACCCGTCGACCATGATGATGAAGCCGACCATCGGCCACCCCTCGGCATCGGCGGCAAAATCGACGTGAAGTTCCTGCGCGGGCGCGCCCGGTTCCAGCGTCCTCGCGAGCATCGTGCTGAGTTTGAATGGGCGGCCGATGACGTGACAACACGCCGCTAAAAGAGGTTTGTAAATGTAAAGCTCATCAAAGTCAGGGCCGCGATTGACGAAGTCGTGAATGCGCGTTGAACTTCGGATCGAAACATCGTCCGTGTGTGCCGCCAGTACCGCCCCGTCGTAAGCATCCGACAATTGCGCGCGCTTGTCATTGGTGACCATCCCTTCCATGACGACATAGCCTACCTCGCGAAGCCGCCGGGAAACATCTTCCGGCAGATGACATGTCATAGATATTTTTCTGAACCACTTATCCATTTTGTGAATGGATAATACACGAATCTTTTACTCTCTGGATTTTTTGCAGACACTTCTCCGAAACGTTTCAGGACGCCGGTAAAATTTGTTATTATTTCTTTCAGAAACCCTTCTATCAGCTCGGAGAAAAAATTATGTGAAAATTATTGGCGTTTTGTGTCTTATTAAGTGTGTCTGTTTTGACGACTTTTGCCCACGGCGATGACAGCCATTTCGATAATAAACAGGATGTCACGGTCAAGACCACCAAGGTCGCGGGTAATGTTTATCTGCTGCAGGGCCGCGGCGGAAATATCGGCGCGCTGGTCGGGCCGGAAGGCATAATGATCGTCGATGACGATTATAAATCGGTGAGTGAAAAACTCGCCGCCGCGTTAAAAGAACTCGGTTCGGAAAAACCTCGTTTTATTTTCAACACTCACTGGCACGGCGACCACACGCAAGGCAATCAGTTCTTCGGCAAAGACTCCATCATCCTGGCGCATGTAAATGTGCGCAAGCGCCTCTCGCAGGTAAATAAAATATTCGGTGAAGAGGTCCAGCCCTATCCGGCCTACGCCTGGCCGATGATCACTTATTCTGACAGCATCACCATGCACTTCAACGGTGAAGAGGTCCGCGCCGTTCACTATCCCAACGGACACACCGACGGCGATACCGTGATCTTTTTTGTTAAATCAAACGTGGTGCACCTGGGCGACGATTTCTTTGTCGGCCGGTTTCCTTTTGTCGATCTCGAAAGCGGCGGCAGCGTACAGGGATTGATAACGAACATCGCCGCCTTGATCCGCCAGATCCCCGCCGGCGCAAAACTCATCCCCGGCCACGGCGCGCTGTCTACCATCGACGATCTGAAAACTTATCATCAGGTTTTGGTGGAAACTTCGGATATCGTGCGCGAGGCGATGAAGAATAAGAAAACTTTGGATGAAATTAAAAAAGCCGGGCTGCCCGACAAGTATAAAGAATTTGGATCTGGTTTTATTAAATCCGATGCCTGGATAGAAACGGTTTATAAAAGCTATTCGGCGAAATAGATCGTAGCGCCGCCGTCCCAGCGGCTGTCCTGAAGGCGTCTCGCCTTCAGATTTTGCGCGGGCGAGACGCCCGTGCGACAGCCAGCGGGACGCTGGCGCTACAATTTATTAGTTAGGCAGCAGCACGGCATCGATCACGTGGATCACACCGTTTGACTGGCGCACGTCGGCGATCGTCACTCTTGCCTTGCCGCCTTTTTCATCGCTCAAGATCAGGTCTTTGCCGTCCATCCACGCGGTCAGCGTTCCACCGGCGACGGTTTTCAGCATCGCTTTGCCGTTGCCTTCCTTGATGGCCTTGGCGATCGACTTTGAATCCCATTTTCCCGCCACCACGTGATAGGTCAATATCTTCGTCAGCATCGCTTTATTTTCCGGCTTCAAGAGCGTTTCCACTGTTCCTGCGGGCAGCGCGTCAAATGCAGAATTGACGGGCGCAAAAACCGTGAACGGTCCGGCGCTCTGCAGGGTTTCGACCAAACCGGCGGCTTTGACCGCGGCCACCAGCGTCGTATGGTCTTTTGAGTTCACGGCATTCTCGACGATATTTTTCGTCTTGTACATCGCCGCGCCGCCGACCATCGGATTTCCCGTATCATTCATTTGCGCTGCCGCAAACGATGCGCCGATCGCAAACAGTCCCATCACAAACAAAATAGATAATGCAAATTTTTTCATTTCTTTAGATCCTTTTATTATTGGCTTGTCAGCCTTGTTTTTTCTTGACTCGCTATTGGTTTCGCCTCAAAAACTGAGTTGGATTTAAAAGAGAAACGCGACAGTTATGGAGCGTGTATCTTAATCGATATAACACGCTCCCTAACTGTCGCGTTTCCGCCTGTTTAAATTGCCACTAGCTTTAGCTGGTGGTTAAGAGAAGAAAAAATTTTGGCTTTAGCCAAATTCTCTTCAGAGTTCGGCTAAAGCCATTTTATTTAAGATCACACTATCCACTTGCCTTAGCTAGTGGCAATTTAATTATGCCACGGTAATGTCCTTGCTCAGATAAACATCCTGAATGGAATTTAAGAGTTCCACGCCTTCGTTCATCGGGCGCTGAAAAGCCTTGCGGCCGGAGATCAGTCCGGTGCCGCCGCCGCGTTTGTTGACCACGGCCGTGCGCACGGCATCCGCCAGGTCGCTCGCGCCCTTTGACTCGCCGCCGGAATTGATCAAACCCGCGCGTCCCATATAGCAATTCGCCACCTGGTAGCGGACGAGGTCGATCGGGTTGTCGGTTGCCAGTTCGTCATAGACTTTTTTGTGGGTCTTGCCGTAGCTGCCTTCTTTATTCAAAGCCGGGTAGCCGCCGTTTCGCTCGGGCAATTTCTGCTTGATGATGTCCGCCTGGATCGTCACCCCGAGGTGATTTGCCTGACCGGTCAGATCGGCCGCCGTGTGCATATCGCCTTCCGGCGTTTTAAATTTCGAATTGCGCAGGTAGCACCAGAGGATCGTTGCCATGCCCAGTTCGTGCGCGTAAGCAAAAGCCTCTGACACCTCCGTGATCTGTCTGGTCGATTCATCCGAGCCGAAATAGATCGTCGCACCCACCGCGACGGCGCCCATATCGCGCGCCTGGTTGATCGTGCCGAACATTACCTGGTCAAATTTGTTCGGGTAGGTCAAAAGCTCATTGTGGTTGATCTTTACGATGAACGGGATCTTGTGCGCGAATTTCCGTGCGACGGTGCCGAGGGCCCCGTAGGTCGAAGCAACTGCGTTGCAACCCCCTTCAATGGCGAGTTTAACTATATTTTCGGGGTCAAAGTAAGCCGGATTCGGCGCAAAACTGGCGCCGGCGCTGTGTTCGATGCCCTGATCGACCGGCAGGATCGACAGGTATCCTGTTCCCGACAGTCTTCCGGTACTGAACAGCGACTGTAAAGAACGCAGTACGTTAGGGTTACGATCGGAATAAAGCCAGACCCGGTCGACAAAATCTCCGCCGGGCAAATGTAAATTATCTTTGGAAATAGTATTGCAAGTATGATTCATCAAAGCATCGGCTTCGTCGCCCAGATACTCTTGAATCTTACTCAGTTCGATAGCCATTAAATTAATTCTCCCTGATTTAACTTAAGTTTGATAAAAATATGTTGAATTTAAACTGCTTTTAATGATAATTGTAACACAAAATTATTGCGCACGAAGGCGCATTTTGTCTTGCGCGCATAACCCCTCTAGTGTATTATGCGTTGTTTCCCCGGCAACTGATGATCGCTGACTTCAGTTAAAGTGGTATTTTTTTGAAGTTAGTTCTTCTCTTTTTTCCTTGTTCCGTCCTGAAAGGTTTTTACACGTCTATGTCCACCTTCCGAATGACTTTTAAGCTTATTCTTTTGTTACTTTTGTGCGTTCACGCCGTGCTGGCCGGGGGCGATAACGACTGGCGTCCGGTCACACCGGCCGAGCTGCAGCTAAAGACCCCGAAGGTCGAAGCCGATGCCGATGCCGAAGCCATCTTCTGGGAGGTCAGGGTAGACGACAGCGACCCGCAGAGCCTGGTTATGAAACACTATATCCGGGTCAAGATCTTTACCGAACGCGGCCGCGAAAAGTACAGCAAACACGACATTCCCTTTCCGGAAGGCGTAAAGATCAAAGACATAATGGCCCGCGTCATCAAGGCTGACGGCACTATCGTTGAATTAAGCAAGGCCGATGTTTTTGAACGGGAAATAATCAAGACGGACAAGATCAAGGTCAAAGCCAAGTCGTTTGCCGTTCCTAATATCGAACCCGGCGTGATCGTTGAATATCGTTACTCTGAAGTTTTCGCGCACGGCTGGGCCGAAGACATGCGGATGGTCTTTCAGCATGATGTGCCGATCGAAAGTATCTCCTATTACTTTAAACCCGCCGGCAGCGTCCGTTATCTGACCTTCAATATGGAGAACAAGTTCATCAAGGACAAGGACGGATTCTACCGCGCGACGATGCAGAACGTTCCCGCTATCAAAGCCGAGCCGCAAATGCCGCCCGAAGATGAGGTGCGTTCATGGCTGCTGGTTTACTATGAAACGGACCTTAAGGGATCGTCGACCGATTTCTGGTCGCGGGCCGGCGGAGCGATCGTTCGCAACTGGGAGATAAAAGACACGCTCAAGCCCGGCAAGGACATCAAAACCGCAACCGAGAGCATCGTCGGCGGCGCCACCGACCCGGACGAAAAAATGGCCAGGCTCTTTACTTTTTGCAAAACCAAGATCAAGAACATCACTTTTGATACGCAGCTTACCGACGAGCAAAAAGACGAGATCAAACCCAATAAGTCTACCGCCGATACTTATAAGAAACTGCAGGGAACCGCGGTCGATATCAATGAGCTGTTCGCTTCGCTGGCGACCGCTGCCGGTTTTGAAGCGCGGCTGGCCTTTGGCGGCAACCGCAGCGAAAAATTCTTTAACCCGAACCAGGCGCATGAATCGTTCATTCACTTCTCCGCGGTCGCGGTCAAGGTCAATGGGCGCTGGCGGTACTTCGATCCGGGAAGCCTGTTTGTTCCCTACGGAATGCTGACCTGGAACGAAGAGGATACGGCAGTGCTGCTGCTGGGCTACAAAGACTTTCTCACCACCGAAACTCCGTTTTCAGAGCCGGGAAATTCTGTCGCCAAAAGGAGCGGCAGATTCAAATTGAGCGAAGACGGCACCCTGGAAGGAACTGTCAAGATCGAATATTCCGGCCATTTGTCGCAGATAAGCAAGACCGAAAACTATAAGGAATCGGTTAATAAGAGGGAAGAAATATTAAAAGAGTCCCTCAAAAAACAGATGGGATTGGCTGAGGTCTCGGATATCTCTATTGAAAATGTTGACGATCCGGAAAAGCCTTTTACCTATCAATATAAACTCAAGGTTCCAAATTACGCCCAGAAGACCGGGAAGCGCATGTTTTTCCAGCCGGGTGTTTTTGAATACGGAGCAAGTCCGACGTTTGCTTCTTCCTCCCGCAAATATCCGATCTTTTTTCACTACCCGTGGTCGGAGGCGGATGATATTGAGATCACGCTGCCGGCTGGATATGAATTAGACAGCCCGGACGTGACGGCGCCGGCCCCGGTCGCCGACCCCGGAAAGATCGGCGTGCTTCAATTTAAAATGAATTACGACCCGAAAACCAATGCCGTGGTCTACAAGCGCGACTTCTCATTCGGCAGCGGCGGAAATGTTTTATTTGCGCCCGAGAATTATCTGCCGTTAAAAACCTTGTTCGACATGTTCAATAAGTCTAATACTCAGGCTCTGACATTAAAGTCAAAGCAGTAGGAATTAGCTTTGCAGATCGTGATAACTTTTATGAAATTTTTACTTCGTTTCGCTTGTCTGGCTTGCGTGGTTCTTTTTATTCCGGCATATCTCTTTGCCGGCGGAGACGGGCCCGTAGAATGGCGTCCGGTGACCCAGGAAGAGCTGCAGATGAAAACTCCCAAAGTCGAAGCCGACGCCGACGCCGAAGCGATCTTTTGGGAAGTGCGTGTCGACGATAAAAAGGAAAGCAAAGTTTCCTACGATCATTACGTCAGGGTAAAAATATTTACCGAGCGCGGTCGTGAGAAATTCAGTAAATTCGACATTCCTTTTACCAAAGGCAAAACCGTTGAGGACGTGGCGGCCAGGGTCATCAAGCCTGACGGCACTATCGTCGATCTGGCGCCCGGTGATATTTATGAACGCGAGATCGTTAAGGCCGGAAAAATAAAGGTCATGGCCAAGTCTTTCGCCGTTCCCGGAATAGAACCGGGGGTCATTGTCGAGTATCAATATAAGGAAGTTTTTAAGGACTCGTGGGCCAACGGGATAAGGCTCTTGTTTCAGCGTGATATTCCGATGCAAAAAGCGGCGTATTACGTGCGGCCGCAAAAGGGATATACCATGGGTTTTAATTACTACAATATCCCAGACACCACTCTCTTCACCCAGGACCCCAACAGCAAGGATTTTTACGTCGCCACGATGAATAACGTCCCTGCGTTCAAAACAGAACCTTATATGCCGCCCGAGGATGAAGTGCGCCGCTGGGCCTACGCTTCATACCGGACCTTTGCTTCGGCACTGGTCTGGAGCAACCTCAGCCTCGGATTTGAATACTTGTTGAAAGAGCGCGTTAGCAATCCTTCCAAGGCTGTTAAGCAAAAAGCCGCGGAGATCACCACCGGCGCCGCCACGGACGAAGAAAAGCTTCGCCGGTTATACGACTACGCTCAGAAGCACATCAAAAATATAAATTTCGATCGGTCCTTCACTCCGGAACAGCGGGATAAGATCTACGATGACAGCGCCGAGGACACAATTAAAAAAGGAACGGGAAGTTCGATACAGATCGATCTGTTATTCGGATCTCTGGCTTTCGCTTCCGGGTATGAAGTAGGCGTTATCCTCTCCGGCGATCGAAGCGAGAATTTCTTTGACCGTGAAAAATATCCTTTTAGATCTTTTGTTCATCCCGCCGCCATGGCGATTAAAGTAGGCGGCAAATGGAAGATGTTCAATCCCGGAACTCCTTATCTTCCTTTCGGACGGCTGGTCTGGTATGAAGAAGCCGTAAATGCGATGCTGATCGGGACCGGATACACCTGGATCCGCATTCCGCTTACCGAACCGGGCGGATCTATCCAGCGCAGGTCCGGTAAACTGAAGCTGTCGGAAGACGGCACTCTCGAGGGCACCGTCAAGCTGGAATATAACGGCCATCCGGCGATCCTGCGGCGGCGCGACGAGTTTGACGCTTCCGCGTCAAAACGCGAAGACACTCTCAAAGACGACATCAAAGCGCGTATGAGCTCGGCGGAAGTCACCAACATTTCCATCGAAAATTTTGATGACAACACAAAACCGCTTGTCTATTCCTTTAACATTCGCGTGCCCAATTATGCGCAGAAGACTGGAAAACGCCTGTTCGTCCAGCCGGGTTTTTTCGAATACGGGGTAAAGCCGGTCTTTAGTGCCGCGACCAGAATAAATAGTATTTCCTTCCCTTATTCCTGGGCGGAAATCGACGATATTCAAATTCAATTCCCCGCGGGTTACGATCTCGATAATGCCGATTCTCCGGCAGAGGTCGCAGATCAGGGTAAGGTCTGCAGCCTGCGTGTTTCTATGAATTTCGATAAACCGACCGGCCTTCTGACATATCGCAGAAATTTTTATTTCGGGGCCGGGGGCAGTATACTTTTCCCGCCGGAATCCTATAATTCGCTAAAAGGATTGTTCGACGGATTTTACAAAGCCGACTCTCACGTTATTACGCTTAAACAAAACCAGTAAGTTGAGGAAAATTTTATGAAACGCCGATTATTTTTTCTGCTTTTATTGAATGTCTTTTTGATCGGCACTGCTATTGCCAGTGACGAGGCTCCCGGCTGGCTGATGCAGGCAGCTTCATTAAAACCTCCGGTATACGACAAGGATGTGCCCGCCGTCGTGCTGAGGAACGAACAGCAAACCGTCTATGGCAGCGATGGAAAACTGGTCGTCACCGAAACTTACGCTATCCGGATACTAAACAAAGATGGCCGCAGGCTGGCGCACGCCGCCGTCTTTTACCTGGTGAGTACGGGAAAGGTCCGGGATATGAACGGGTGGCTTATCCGTCCTGACGGCACTACCAAAAAATACGAGAAGAACGCTATTCTCGACATGATCTCAGACCCCGACGATGTCTATAACGAAGGCCGCATCAAGAGCATCAACGCATCGGACGATGCCGATTCCGGGGCGGTTTTCGGCTACCAGATAACCAGTGAAGAGCGCCCTCTGTTTTTCCAGGACACCTGGACCTTTCAGGGCCGCCTGCCGACGCTCTCGTCCCGCTACACTTTGTCGCTTCCGGCCGGCTGGAAGGCCTCGAGCGTGACCTTTAACCATACCGATATTCAGCCGCAGGTTAATGGTTCGACTTACACCTGGCAATTGGACAACCTTGCGCCGATCCCGCCGGAGCCCGCGTCGCCGTCGGTGCGCAATCTCGCGCCGCGCTTGACCGTCAACTACTTTTCGGAAAATACCGCCGCCGCCGGCCCGAATTTTACCGGTTGGAAAGAAGTTTCCCGCTGGGTTTCCGACCTTCACAGTTCGCAGGTAGTGGTAGACGATGCGGTGGCCGGCAAGGCCCGCGAGCTCACCTTGAATGCTAAAACCGAACTGGAAAGAATTCAGGCTATCGCCGTCTTTGTGCAGAATCTCCAGTACATTTCGATCGATATCGGCGTGGGCTACGGAAACGGCATCAAGCCGCGCGCTTCCAACCTGGTCCTTAGCCGGGGTTACGGCGATTGCAAGGATAAAGCGAATCTGATGCGGGCGATGCTGAAAAGCTTAGGGATCGAAGCCTACCCGGTAGCCATCTATTCGGGCGATCCTACTTATGTGCGGGAAGAGTGGGCGTCGCCGGGACAATTCAATCACTGCATCATTGCCATCAAGCTAAGCGCCGCATCTCAGGCCGCGACCGTCATCGATCACCCGAAGCTGGGGCGGCTTTTGATCTTTGACGCGACCGACCCCTATACCCCCGTCGGCGATCTTCCGGAGAGCCTGCAGGGCAGCCTGGCGCTGATACTGGCCGGTGACGACGGTACCCTTAGTAAAATGCCGGTCACCCCGCCCGAAGCCAACAAGCTTGACCGCTTTACCGAATTGACCCTCGATGTCGACGGCAACCTGCAGGGTGTTATTCGTGAACGCTCGGTCGGCCAGGCGGCCGTCGGCGAGCGGGCATTAAGACGGCTTCTGTCACCGCCGGATTATAATAAAAGGATCGAACAATGGATCGTCAACGGCATCTCTACCGCGCGTCTGAGCAAGATAAGCCCGGTCGATAAGATCGCCGAAGGACGTTTTGAGCTCGACGTCGAACTTAGCGCGCCTTCTTACGCCCAGTTAATGCAGGGGCGCCTGATGATCTTTAAACCGGCGGTCGTCAGCCGCTTGAATTCCCTCTGGCTGACCGAACCTACCCGCACCAGCCCGATAGTGCTCGACCCCTATTCTTTTACCGAAACCTCGACGATCAAACTTCCGGTCGGCTTTACGGTTGACGAAATGCCTGACCCCGTCAGCCTGGAAACGCCGTTCGGAAAATACTCCAACAGCTATCAGGTAAAAGAAGGCAGCCTTCTCTTCACGCGTAATATGGTTTTGAATTCGGCGCGGATACCGGCCGATAAATATGCGAGCGTAAAAGACTTCTTTATCAAGATACGCAACGCCGAACAGGCGCCGGTCGTCTTGCTGAAGAAATAGGATCGGTGCATTTATAAATTGAAGCTGGTTTTTGCTAACGCAGAATAATGGCGGCTTTTATAAATTGCCACTAGCTTTAGCTAGTGGAGAGTATGGGTAAAAAATAATGAGGCTTTAGCCAAATACATTATTTGTATTTTGGCTAAAGCCATTTAATTTGCTCTGATCTTCGTCTGCTTCGTGTAATTCGTGTAGTTCGTGGCTAACTTGTAAAATCACTTAACCACGAAGCACACTAAACGCACGAAAGATGCTTATTCCGAAGGCGAAGGCGACGCTGCCGCTTTTGGCGGGCCCGGTAAATTGGCCTCGATCTGCAGAACGACCTTGATATTATCGTCCACGCTCGAAGTTCCGTCCGGCAATTTACTATTGTATTTAACGTTGTATTCCTGGCGGTTGACCATGGTCTCGGCCGCTATTCCCATCCGCGTGCTGCCGTTTTGGCCTTTCACAAACCCCAGAATATCAAAAGGAAAGGTGATCGATTTGGTCACGTCTTTCATCTTAAAGTCACCGGTCACCATCCAGACGTTGCCCTTTTTTTCTATCCTGGTACTGGTAAAAGTAATGTCGGGATAAGTTGCCACGTCAAAAAAATCCGCGGTGCGCAGGTGATTATCGCGCGGCGCGATGCCCGTATCGACGCTCGTCGCTTTGGCGGTAAAGGTGACCGAAGATTTGCTCACATCGGCCGCATCATAAGTGACCGCGCCGGTGAAATCGCGAAAGAATCCCGGCACTTCGATCAAACCCATGTGGCGCACTTTAAACCCGATGAACGTGTGTGCTTTGTCAAAATCGTAGGTCCCTGACGGACCCGTAGCGTCCGGTTTAGCGGCGGCAAAACGCTCCGTCAAAGAGGGCGTTTTCGCCGTGGTGAACATTGAAAAAACAAGCGCTACGCCCAGCGCCAACATCGCAAATAATAAAACTCTTTTCATTTCCTTAAAACCCTTTCCTGCTGTTGTTAATAAATAATAAGATAACCGCCCTTTTATTAAAAGTTGTGGTATTACCCTTCGAAATAGATGATAGATCATAGATCGGATCTCTCAGTTATCAGTTATGATCTTTTATCTATTCCGAAAACGACCCTTCTGTGTCTGCTTCATTTACTCTTATCCGCAAAATTCGCTCTTTAGCATTTTAAATATCTCAACCATCGCCCGGGTATCCATCTCGCAATATTCCAGTAAGCCGTCTCGTATACCGCTCCGCTCTTCTTCGATCATTTGTGCGTCATGCAAACGGAGCCACATAGCCGCGGCCGCCGTGCCTTCCTTTATCCGCAGATGCTCGTAGGTCATTTTCGGCAGCAGAACGGGAAGAATATTTTTTATCGAATAACTTCCCCGAAATTTCGGGTCGATGTAAAGCCCTTTGCTAAAGACGCCCATCAGATCGAACGTCCGCCGTGATACCGAATCTAAATACCCGGCAAACTCCGGCGATCGCCCGCCCATATTTTTATTGTTGGTGTTTTCGTAAGCGCTCCAGGCGACAACGGTCCCGCCTTCTTCATTTATCACTCCGCGCAGCGCCGTTAAAAGCAGCGAGGTCGGTTCCGGCCCCGCATCCGCGAGAAATTCATAGTGCGCCAGTTCCTCGCCATCGCTTTTTAGCACATGGACCGAGAACTGAAACGTCGCGACCTGGAACGGCCGGTAGCCGTCATAAATAGGGATCGCGGGATTGACCGTTTCGTAATCGAGAAAATAGATCGGATACTCCAGCGCGCCGAGCTTTTCACGGATCTCATCCGCCGAAACATAACGCTCGGCAGAGCGTACGATGTCGATCTGCCGGCGCTGGCGCGGCGTAAGCTCGAAATCGTCCGGAACATCGAGCATATTCAGCACGCCCATTTCGAGCAGCCGGCCGATCTTTTCCGCCTTAAGATTACTGATGTCAAAGATCGTATACTCGGGCAGATCCGTGTGAAAATGCCGAATGAAAGTGCAGCCGAGTTTGTCGCTGCAGTAACCGGCGATATTTTTATCGGGTTCGGTTTCCAGGTATCGCAGCGCATTTGAAATCTGAACTTTTGTTTCCGCCAACCTCTCATCGACCAATTCCGTCACATCGATAATTTTCAAAAGGTTTTCCGGCTCGATCTCTCCCTGCCGGACATACTCTTTATTGACGTGAATCAGAAAAGTTTTACCGACCGGCGTCCCCGCCATTTCCGCCACCACTTTCTGAAAGGCGAGGTCGTAAATATGTTCGTCTTTGACGCTGCCCGAAGATTTAACTTCGTAGATAGAACCATCGGCATAGATGTCGGCCTTGGCCACAAACTGCTCGGTTTCAAAACGCTTTTCAAACTCACAGTCGCGATAATTACCGCGCTCAAACATTTCCTGCGCCAAAAGCTGCACCCGGTAACCCATCTCTTTAAGATGCTTTACACCAATGCTGTCCGGCTCAGCGAATAGTTCCGGTTTATGGTGATGCAGCCAAAATTCCCTCGGACACTGGAGATAACTTAAATATGCGGATTTTGAGAGTTTCATATTTATTCGTTATAACAACTACTTTCTAGCCAGGATCAGCAGAGCATTGAGCTTTTCCAGCATTTCTTTGCCCAAATGCCCCAGCAGCTTTCTCGGCGCCAGGTCTATATCGGTATTCAGGGCCCGTAAAACTTCGCTGCCGGCTTCCGTGATCCGGACAATTATTACCCGTTTGTCGCGCGCGTAACGCTCCCGCCTGATCAGCCCGCGCTTTTCCAGCCGGTCCAGCAGGCGCGTGATATCCGGGTCCTTGGTTACCAGGCGCTCACCGATCTCGCTGCAGGCCAGCCCTTTTCCGCTGCCTCGCAATATCCGTAAAACATTGTATTGTATGTGGCTTAGCTCAAAAGGCTTGAGGACCGTAGAGATCTTTCCGGTCAACACATTGGCCGTTTTCTGCAAATTAAGAAAAACTTCCTCTTCCAAACTGGAAAAAGGCTTATTTTGCTTGATTTCTGTCCGCAGATCGTTCGGCATCAGACAAAAATAGTTGTTATAACGAGCATTGTCAAGCTATTTATTCTATATAAATAAATTACTGCAATTATCTCAGCAAAAATCATTCAAATAAGTGGTCTTATTTCTTTCGGGACTTCGCCTTACATATTGGGAAGCCAAGTTAGGAAAGTCGCTTACGAAAAAACTTTTATGAGATCCCAATTATTATCGCCATTATCGACATTATTTATTTTATTTACACTGGCGCTGGCGAGTGTCGTGCCGGCCTTTGGCGCGATGATGAAGACTTCGCGAAAGATGGTGCTCGGCGAAACGCCCGTGCAGGTCAATGTTTATGAAAACGCGGGTTCCGGATTAACTTTTATCGCGCCGCACCACAACGAACAAACCGGGCTAAATCTTGCCAAGGAATATATCGAAAAATACGGCGGGCGTTTGATCGAGATCGAATCCTACGACGCGAAAGGTAGCCCCGCGCGTTACATTACCTTTACCGCGAACGGGAAAACCTACACGATCGACCCCAATCGCATCTTTACCGCCAACGGCCGGAGCTGCAACACGAGTCTTTCAGAAGTTGACGCCGCGGTCGCGTCATTCGCCGCCGGTGTTTTGGATCTTCTCCGTATCGAGCCGAATATCGGGGGAAAATTTCTCGTCGCGGTGCATAACAATACCGACGTCGATTCCAAAGCTGAAACGTCAAGGTCCGGCGATCTGACGGCGTATGCGTTCGTAAAAGCATCCTTCTCAAAAGATCTGGCGCACGGAATTTTCCAGGACCAGGCCGACGGCGTTTATCTTTCAAACACCGAAGACGACCAAGACAATTTTGTTTTCCTGTCGGGCCCGCGATACGTCGGCTACTTTGCCGAAAAAGGTTTTAACGTGGTGGTGCAAAAATCGGCCGCGAAATTAAATTCTCAAAAATGCAGTGTCGATGACGGCTCGCTGTCGGTTTATTCCGCGCAGCAAAATATTTCCTACATCTGTCTCGAAGCTGACGCCGTCAGTGGCGGCTATCGCCAGCGCCAGATGCTCGAAGCCGTTTATCAATTGGCGAAACAGGAAAATGCCGTTGATGCTCAGACAGTCGCGAAGAAATAAAGTTTTGAGTCCCGCCTTTAGGCGGCCGGATCAAAAGGCGCGCTAAAGCGCGGACTCAAAACGCGTGTTCCATTACCACGAAAGAATGTGTTAATCTTCTTTCGAAATCGCGTTATGGAAATTTCCGTCATCATCCCGACCTTCAACGAAGAACTGATCATCAAGAAAACTCTCGACGCCTTGTCGCGATTGGTGAACGTGTCGGAAGTTGTCATTGTCGATGGCGGCAGCACCGATAAAACGCTTGAGATAATCGAAGCTCACACAGGCCTGAAAAAACTCAAACTGATAAAGACCGGCGAGGCCGACCGCAGCAAGCAGCTTCACGAAGGAACGCTGCATGCCGAAGGCGATATTTTCTGGTTCATTCACGCCGACACGCGACCGATGCAGGGCTGCGGAGCAAAAATAAAAAGCGTGATGAAATACAGCAAGGTGGCGGGCGGCAATTTCGAAATACTTTTTGACGGCGAAAGTCGCTGGGCGCGTTTCCTCAACCGGCTTTACCCTTATCTGCAGACCATGGATATGGTCTACGGCGATTCGGCCATCTTTGCCGGGCGCAGTTTCTATGAAAAGATCGGCGGATTCAGGCCGGCTTACGGTTTGTTTGCCGACGTCGATCTCTACAAGCGGCTGCGAAAAACCGGCGAGTTTATTCACCAGGCGCAAAAGGTCACCATCTCGCAACGCCGCTTTACCGATCGTCCGTTTTTTTGGAAGATGGCCGGCTGGCTGATGCTGCAAAGTTTTTATTGGATCGGCGTGCCGGCAAAATTTCTCACAAAGTATTCGAAGACCAAATAAACCAACCTGGTTACTTGTCACTATTCACTTGTCACTTTTTTTACTTGCCTTCTCCGGACCGGCGCGCTATGATTTTCTGTATAGCCCTCTTTGCATTGAAATAATAAATATCTCTCCTAAACGAGACTCTCCTGAGATCTTAAGAAATGGAAGGGGAAATCTGTATGTTCAAGAAACTGATCGGTGTGTTCGTCCTGATGTTTTTGATGGCGATCGCTATTCCTGTTTTGGCGCAGAGGTATGACAGCTGCAACCGGCGTGGTCAATCCTATTCTCGCTATGACAGGGGCAGAGATCAAGGCTATCGCGGAGATCGTGGGCGAAGAAACAACAGGCGCGCTTATTACGGCGGCAATAACGGGCGGGCATATTACAGCGGAAATAATGGGTATTATGCCCCGGCGTATTATCCGCGAACCTATTACGCGCCAAACTATTACGTAGTCAGGCGCCCGGTCCGCCGAGTTTATAATAACTACGGCTATCGGCCGTACAACCGGCGCAGCCGCGGCCACGTCAGTTTTACGATAGGGTTCTAAAACCGTACAAAACCGACGAAATCGTATAACAAAGGACCATGGCCAGTCGTAAAAGACGGGCCATGGTTTTTTGCTAAAAGTTTTATTCACCAGGCGTAACTTAGCCAATAATTAACCTTACCAATACATTTTGCGGTTCGTAACAGAAATGTTCAGATCTATACATACCGGAGGAACGCTTATTGCTGTTATAAACGGTATTCCGGGTAAATTATTGCCCGAAAATCAAAAGGGGGAGTTTTAATCGTGATGAAAAAAAGAATAATGGCGGCTTTCATAGCGCTGATAATGCTGGTAGGAATGATACCGCTCCTGGCTACTGAAGTGAGTGCGCAGAAATGGTATTACTACCGCGATCGATCTGGAAGAGTTCATAGGACAACCAAGAAACCGAGTTTTTACCGCAGGCATAGAAATGCCTCTAATATCGGTTTGGCAACCGGTGCAGGCGCTGTGATCGGCGCGCTCGCCGGTGGCAGAAAAGGCGCTTTGATCGGTGCCGGTGTCGGCGCCGGAAGTGGTGCCGTATACACCTACAAGGTCAAAAAGAAAAAGAGACACTATATCAAGAGACGTTACTAGCAAGCAGCAATATTTGCATGGATAAAAGCCGCGTAAGTTCATTCGTACGCGGCTTTTTTGCGCTCGCAACAAAGATACACGAAATCGTGCGCTCGCCTAACTATTTGGTATAATTGAATTTAGCGTCACAAAATAAATTATTTTTGGCAACGCTGCGATAAACTCGGCTCATCTTATTCACGTAACGAACGAATTGATCGTTACAAAAACAAGCGAGGTTCTCTCCTCACCGGTTTAACGGATTTTGGAAAAGGAGACTAGAGAGATGAAAAAGAGATTAATAGCAACATTCATAATGATCGCCATGATGGCAGTAATGCTGCCGTTTTCGGCCGCGACAGCGAGCGCGCAAACCGGCAGATATAACAGCAGCCGCAATTATAACCAGCGCGCCTACAATCAGCGCGCCTATAATCAACGCGTTTATAAAAAGCCGAGCACTTATAGCAAACACCGTAACCTGATCAACATCGGCGTCGGGACCGGCGCGGGCGCTCTGATCGGCGCGATCGCCGGCGGTAAAAAAGGCGCTCTTCTTGGCGCTCTGATCGGCGGCGGCGGCGCAGCGGTTTATAGCTACGGCATCAAACCGAAGAAAAAGACTTATCACAATCGCAGATACTAATCCTCCAATTAGTTCTCGAAACAAAAAAGCTGCGGCGAATATTCGCTGCGGCTTTTTATTTTAATTCGTGTTATTTGTGTAATTAGTGGCTAAGATGAGTGCATGGTTTTTGCCTGCAAAGCCGGACAAGCTGAAGCTGAAAGTTTAGTTCTTCGCTCCTATCAAATAAAAAACAACCTCTTCGCCGACGACGCGCGCCGAGTGCAGCGTGCCCGCCGGCAGGAAATCGCGGTCGCCCGGTCCCAATACAAAAGTGCCTTCATTTTCCACGGTAAATTCTATCTGCCCGCTGATGATACAATGCGACTGGTCGTCGTCATGCCGGTGCATACCGTAAGTAATGCCGGGGCGGTCGCTCCATTCAAACACGTTGTACCCGTCGGCTTCCATCTGCGTGCGCAGAGCCTTTCCGGTCGGGGCATCGGAAGCCGTCCATTTTTCAATTCGATATTGCCCGCTCATTTTGTTGCCGTTTCCCCTCCTCGTAAGAGGCGTTTTATCATCGCGATCTGCCCGCGGTGATGAGCTTCGTGGTCTATCATCCGCTGTAAAATAGAACGCAAGTTTAGCTCCAAGGCCGCGCCAAAATCATCGCGCAAGTGCAGCACTTCCAGGTCCGCGTCGGTTTTTTCCCGTAATAGCTCATGGGTCATCTGCGAGATCTTCTCGCGCCTGCCCAGACAATACTCAGCAGTATATCCTCTATCAAAGTCAGCTTCCAAGGTGTCGCACCAGTGAGCAAATTTCTTTTCCTCTTCGCTTACCTCTCTCTTGGCCACCACTAGCTGCATCCAGTAAAATTCCGCCTCGCCCAGGTGCAGCGCAAGCGCGCCGATCGAATGCATGCCCGGTAAAACCCTGTGCGCCAATTCTTCCGGAGTTAAGTCTTCGACAAACTGGCAAGTGTAGGCCCGCGCTTTATCCCACGCCGCCAGGTAATAACCGATCTCCCGCGAAAATCCGGGCAGCGGCTCCAGGATGTCTCTCTTTATTTCCATATTCACTAATCACTAATCACTATCCGCTATCTACGCCGACTGCCCCGCCGCATATCCGGACGCCCAGGCCCACTGGAAATTATAACCGCCCAGCCAGCCGGTGACATCGACGACTTCGCCAATAAAATAAAGTCCCGGCACTTTCTTCGCTTCCATTGTTTGCGAAGAAAGTTCATCGGTCGAAATGCCGCCCAGCGTAACCTCCGCTTTATCGTAGCCTTCGTCACCGGCAACTTTTATCCGCCAGTTTTTCAGATCGCTGCCGATTGATTCTATCTCAGCTCTGGTCGATTTTTTCAGCGCCTTGTTCGGAAAATTTTGCACATTTTGCGCCGCAAAAACTTCCGAGAAACGTTTGGGCAAAAATTTGCCGAGAAAATTTTCCAGCGTGCGCTCGCTTTTTGCCGCCGCCTCGACAAACTCGCTTTCGTCTATATCCGGCAGCAGATCGATCGCGATCTCTTCACCGCTCACCGCATAATTCGAGATCTGCAAAACGGCCGGCCCCGAAAGCCCGCGATGAGTGAACAGGATATTTTCACGAAACCGGTGCTTTCCGCTCGATACTACTGCCTCGATAGACACCCCGGCCAGGTTTTTAAAGTCTTTACTGCCTGCAATTATAAGAGGAACCAGGGCCGGCCGTGTTTCTGTTCGCGCTACGCCGAACTGTTTGGCGATCTCGTAACCAAAAGCCGTGGCTCCGATCTTGGGAAACGATAACCCGCCCGAAGCCACTACCAGGCTTTCACAGGAAAATTCGCCTTTGTCGGTTCTGAGTAAAAATCCACGGCCCTTATTTACCTCTTTGACTGCGCAGCCGGTAATTATTTTTGCGCCCGCATCTCCGCATTCCTTCAAAAGCATTTCAACTATCAGCCGCGAAGTCTCCCGGCAAAAAAGCTGCCCGAGTTTCTTTTCATAAAATTCGATGTGATGTTTTTTTACAAGCTTGATAAAGTCGTCAGGCGTATAGCGCGCCAGCGCCGATTTGCAGAAGTGAGGATTTTCAGATACGAAATTTTCCGCACCCGTATTGATATTCGTAAAGTTGCAGCGCCCGCCGCCTGAGATAATTATTTTTCGGCCGGCCTCGGCATTGTGCTCGATGACCAGCGTTTTGCGGCCGCGCTTTCCGGCCTGGATAGCACATAATAAACCCGCCGCGCCGCCGCCAACTATTATCACATCGTACTTCACCGCTTAATAATAGGCGCGACCGTGACATCGCGCAATGATCAATTGCCGCAAAAAAGCGCAGAAAGTACAAGAATTTCCGTGTCTCTTGTGCCTCTTTGCGGCTAAGAGATCTATACCAGATCGGTAAAAAAGAAAAAGAAGAAAGCCGCCGCGTGTTCGGCCGAAATGCCTCTGGCTGAACCGATCGAGTTTCCGCTCGAATTCCTCACCGACCCGCCGCTGTCCACTTTCCCTATCGAATTGCCGCTCTTATTTCTAACGTTTCCGTCGCGATCTACCTTGCCGATCGTGTTGCCGCTGCTGTCGCGAATACTGCCGTCGCTCTCTATCGAGCCGATCGTGTTTCCGCTCTTATCGCGGACCGAGCCGTCGGATTTAAAATACCCGATGGTATTGCCCGACGAATTTCTTACCGATCCGTCTTCTTTCATATAACCGATGGTGTTTCCGCTCGAATTACGAAATTCTCCCTCATCGGCAAAAGCCTGCGCGTTCACTAACAGGACAAGCGCTAAAATGCTGCCGGCCAATAATAATTTTTTCATTTTTATCCTCGGAAAAAGCGCGGGAGAGAGCGCGCCTGAAATAGGTAAAGCAAGTCGCGGTCACTATGATGCCATATTTTCCCGCCGGGTTGATAAAAAACTCCCTTCCTTACAAAGGATGGGCGCGGCCCCAACGCGACGGGTGGTTCTTTTTAACATTTTGAAGTAAGAGCGGGCGCAAGCGGCCCTTTTCGGACCTGCAAATTTATTTACTTAAATGTTTATTATTTATCACGCGAGCCGTCCACCTCTCAGGTCGGGAAGGGTTGCTCTTAGCTCCCCTCCTTACGAAGGAGGGGTGGCGCACGCTTCGTGCGACGGGGTGGTTCTCTAGTATTTATTTATACTTCGTGGGTAGCGGCGTCTGGAATGTCCGGGTAGATTTAAAGCCGGGCAAAAATAATTTGATACTGGACGGCCGGAACATGACCGGAAGACGAATTTAATGATCTGTTTTGGGCACGGAGCCCACTTGCACCTGTGAGAGTCGGCGCGCTAATATTCCAAAACCCCATTCGCAAAGGCGTGTTTCGCAGGCAAGACGTTCCGCGCTCCCCGCCGTATAAATATTGGCTTTTCTGATCAAAAATACCCGACTTCCCGTGCACCAATAATCGCTAATAATTAAAAAACATACTTATTCGCCGCGATCAGCGTATCGGCGATGCGCTGGCGGGCGGCGACCGTGTTCACCGGAAAATTATTTTTGGTGAACCGTTTCAGCGCGGCCAGCATGGTGCGCAGCTCGTCGCCTTCGCTCATGGCGGCGATGGTGTTTTTTGCTTTCATCTCGATGCGTTGAATAGCGTCGTTACAAAAAACCTGAGCCATATCGATCTGCCGGGCCGCATCACCTTTTTCGGCCAGCTTTTGCGCGCGCAGGATGGCCGTTTCCATCTGGTAAGCGTCGATAATGATATCCGCGGCACTGAGCAAAATTTCCTGCTGGTTTTGCAGTTCCATCATATATTTTTGCGCCGCCGTGCCGAGCACCATCAGGGCGACCTTCTTGGCATTTACCGCAAGTTTCAGCTCGGCGGCCAATACCGTTTCGTCCTCATCGAAACTGGGCATCGCCGGGTTCATCACTTCGTCCATCAGCGCCTTGGCGGCCGGGATCAATCCCAACTGGCCTTTCATCGCGCGCTTCATCAGCATGCCAGGGATCAGCATCCGGTTGATCTCATTAGTGCCTTCGAAAATGCGGTTGATGCGAGAATCGCGAT
Organism: Pyrinomonadaceae bacterium; assembly: GCA_035995185.1. Taxonomy (GTDB): domain Bacteria; phylum Acidobacteriota; class Blastocatellia; order Pyrinomonadales; family Pyrinomonadaceae; genus DASYKT01. The sequence goes on along the minus strand of DASYKT010000031.1, from coordinate 225,784 downwards.
AAGCTTTTTCCGCCGGGTAATCCGCCGAGTAGCCATAGCCGCCGTAGATCTGCACCATCTCATCCACCACATAATCGAGCGCTTCGGAACAGGCGACCTTGTTGATCGAAGATTCGACCGCATACTCTTCGATCGACTGCAATTTTTTCTGGCCGTCCGCGCCGTCGCCGATCAGCGCGTCGATCATTCCGACCGTACGATACGTGATGCTTTCCGCCACCCATGTACGGATCGTCATCTCGGCCAGCTTGTGTTTGATCGCGCCAAAGCCTGAGATCGCTTTGCCGAATTGCTCGCGCTCATTAGCGTAGCGGACGGCTTCGTGGATCGCCAGCTTGGCGCCGCCGGTTACCGAAGCGCCGAGTTTAAAACGTCCGACGTTCAGAATGTTAAAAGCGATCTTGGCGCCGTCGCCGACATTTCCGATCAGATTCGTCGCCGGAATTTTTGCGTCGCTCAAAATAAGCGGCGTGGTCGAGGAAGACTTGATGCCCATCTTGTGCTCTTCGTTCCCGGGGCGGCAGTTTTCGCTGCGCTCCACCACAAAAGCCGAGAATTTTTCCTTCTCGCCATCCACTTTGGCAAAGACGATATAGACGTCGGCAAAGCTGCCGTTTGAAATGAACATCTTTTCGCCGTTAAGCGTGTAGGTCGAACCGTCCTCGCTTAATTTTGCGTTCGTCTTCGCGCCCAGCGCGTCCGAACCCGAACCGCTTTCCGTCAGGCAGTACGCCGTCACTACTTCGCCCGAAATGATTTTCGGTATCCATGCACTCTTTAATTCTTCGGAGCCGAAATACAGTATCGGAAGCAGGCCGATCGACGTTTGCGCGCCAAAGGTAGTGCCAAAACCGCCGGCGCGGCCCATCATTTCAGCGATCACCACGCCCGTCGTCTGGTCGAGCGCCAGCCCGCCGTATTCTTCCGGAATGGTCGCCCCCAGCAAACCCAGTTCGCCGCCTTTTTTCAGCAGTTCACGCGCCACTTCCCAGGCGTGCTGCTCCATCGCGGGCAGGTTCGGATGAATTTCCGTATCGACAAATTCACGTGTCGTTTCACCGATCATTTTTTGTTCATCGGTCAGATCTTCCGGGGTAAAAACATCCGCCGTGCCGCTTTCGTCGATCAAAAACGAGCCGCCTTTTTTAAATTCTTTTTCCATTTTCGCTTCCATACCGTTTTCCTGTGGTCCTTTTAACTTTATATCTGCTGTTATTATAACTGAATGAACGCTCATTCAGTAAACAAAATATACCTTCTGAGGCCGGTTTTTGATATATTTTTCCGGTTTTGATGGCACCGCCGCCACAGTATAAAAGTTGTCTTGATAAGAGACACACATTCGTATGATTCGTGGCTAAATTTCCGGAATGTTTACCACGAAATACACGAATAGTACCGCTCGTTTCAGCTTCACACTCCGGATCAGTCGCTGTTAAACAACAAATTCCCCGAAATACATCGTCGTTCCCGCTTCGGGATAATGATGGCTGAATTGCTCCGGTGTTTGGGTCACAACCTTGTCCTGGGTGTTTGAATAGTGCCATATTTTATCGCCGATAAATACACCGATATGTTTCTTCGGCACATTTGCCATTTTCTTTTGCGCCAGGTTGACGTTGTTTTTATGCGTGATAAATACCAGCCCGCTCGTTAGAGTCGCCGGTTTGTTGTCCCATTTACCCACGCTTTTACATTTGGGAAATATTTCCTGCACACGGATATTCGCTTTTTTTTCTTTTGTTCCTTTCCCGGTCATCGAGAAACAGGTGAATCCAAATTGATATCCGATCACATGGCTGACAAAATGCGCGCAATGATTGATATTGACGTCATGAAATTTGCATGTGCATATTTCAGAAATGGTTTTTCCCAAAAGGGCATTCATTTGAGTAGTGGAAGGTACGACAAACATACATTTTTATCCTTTTTATTTTTAGTTTTACAATGACTCCCATAAAATATCGGGCGATAAAGTTACAGCATAATTTAGTGTATATGGTGTAATTCGTGGTTACTGTTTTTATCCGGCTTTAATAAAAATTACCGAGATTTAACCGCGAAGCACACGAAAGCCCGGTGAGATATTTTTTCCGTATGTCGATACGATCAAGCTTGGCTGATCAACTTCTGCAGCACTCCGAAAGTGATCGTCTCGCTGATATTCTCGACGAACTCCTTGTTTTCCTTGGCGACACTGGCGATACCGTTTTTCAGCAGGACGGGAAAATAATCCAGATCTTTTGCGCCGCGGTATGTCGAAAGAACACAGTACTCGGCGCAGAATCCCGTCATCACGACCGTATCGACCCCGGCATCTTTCAACACCTTATCGGCCTCGGTCTTGTTAAAACTATTCCCGTAAGTTTTATTTATCTTGATATCGCCGGCCTCGGGTTTGAGCGCGTCGATGAATTCATACTGCTCGTTTCCCGGGACTGCGCCATCATCTTCGTCTTCGTTATAGACCCATACGACCGGCAACCCTTTTTTACGGAATAGCGGGATCGTGGCGTTGATATACTCCGCCGCCGCATCCATCTGAGAAACGGTCGGGCCGCCGTAATATGCTTTCTGCATATCGATGATCATTAAAGCTGCTTTCATAATTTTCCCAAAGCAAATTAACTAAAGATAAACGGGATGAACAGGGATAGACAGTGTGCGGTAGGCAGCCGCAATTTGCAGTAATTCTGCTGCCAATCGCCTACTGCCTCTGCCTACTTTCTTTATCCTCTTCATCCCTTCCATCCCTGTAAAATTCTCTGCGCTCTCTACGGAGTGATCCATCCTGCCCGCACGTTGAGAGAGTAATTAACTCGTGTGCCGCGGCGCGCCGCATTGTGAAACAGAAACACGGTCACCCGGTAGTCACCGTTCTCGTGGACGCTGCCTTCCCACGATCGGATCGCGCCGCCTGCACCGTTAAAACTGAAATACACATTCGGATTTCCCGACGTTAATTTCACCCGCACGCTCTGCCCGTTCCTAACGCGAAAGGTATATGTGACGGTTTCGTAACCCTTGACCGCGCCGCTCTTTGTCGCCTGGGCCGCGCCGCGCGGAAAGTTGATGCGGACATTCCGGTTCTGTGCCGCCACCGCTGAGTAAGACAGCGCCAGCACAGCCAACACAGCTAGCAAAAAAGATAACTGCAAAGATCTGCTTAACATACTTCTGCCCTGATTTTAGATCGTATTAATTCATTAATTCAAATATTCCCGCCGCGCCCATGCCGCCGCCGACGCACATCGTCACCATTCCGTAACGCGCGTTTCGGCGTTTCATTTCCTGCAGGATCGAAGCCGTCAATTTTGCTCCTGTGCATCCCAACGGGTGGCCGAGCGCGACCGCGCCGCCGTTGACGTTGATCTTTTCCGGATTCATTTCCAGCAATTTGATCACCGACAATCCCTGCACCGCAAAAGCTTCGTTAAGTTCGATAACATCAATATCGTCAAGAGTTAACCCTGCCAATTTCAGTGCTTTCGGGATCGCATAAACCGGCCCGATGCCCATCTCTTCCGGCAGGCAGCCGGCAGTGGCAAACGAAACGAATCGCGCCAGCGGAGCAAGTCCCAGCGACTGCGCTTTCTCGGCGGACATCACCACGACCGCCGCCGCGCCGTCCGACATTTGCGAAGCGTTCCCCGCTGTCACCGTTCCCTTAACGTGAAAAGCGGGCTTGAGTTTCGCCAGGCCCTCGAGCGTTGCGTCGTAGCGCACGCCTTCGTCCGTGTCAAAGACGATCTCTTTACGGCGCACGCGCCCTTTCTCGTCCAGCTCGTCGACATAGACGTTCATCGGCACGATCTCGTCTTTAAATCTTCCGGCCTTGATCGCCGCCGCGGCTTTTTGATGCGACCCGAGCGAAAATTCATCGGCCTGTTCGCGGGTGATCTCGTATTTCCGCGCGAGATTTTCCGCCGTCAACCCCATGTTCAGATAATAGTCCGGGTAGGTATCGACCAGTTTCGGATTCGGACGCACGACGTTTCCGCCCATCGGGATCATCGACATCGTTTCCAGCCCGCCGGCCACGATCACTTCCGCGCCGCCCGTGCGAATGCGGTCGGCCGCCAGCGCGATCGTCTGCAAACCCGACGAGCAATAGCGGTTCACCGTCATCGCCGAAACTTCCACCGGCAGCCCTGCTTCGATCGCGGCGGTGCGCGCCACGTTCATGCCCTGCTCGGCTTCGGGAAACGCGCAGCCCATGATCACATCTTCGACCTGCGCCGGATCCAGGCCCTTGGCGCGCGCGACCGCTTCCTTGATCGCCGCCGCCCCCAGATCATCCGGACGCGTATTTTTCAGAGTGCCCTTCGGCGCTTTTCCCACAGCCGTGCGCACGGCCGATACGATTACTGCTTCTTTCATAATTTTTTGTAGCGCCACCGTCTCGGTGGCTGTCCTGAGGGCGTCCCGCCCTCATCGTCCTTAAATTGCCACGTACTTTAACTGGTGGTCACCCTCAGTTCTGCTTATAAACTTTCCCGTTTCTCATCACGAACGTCACATTTTTCACCGTCGTTATTTTCTCGAGCGGGTTGTCCGCCATGGCAACGATGTCGGCTTTCATTCCCGCTTTTAACGCGCCGCGATCTTTGTCCACACCGAGAAGCTTCGCGGGGTTCGTGGTCAGCGCCTGCAAAATGATGTTCGCCGGAATGCCCGCCTCGACCCAGTTATCTACCGTGTCGATCGACAGACGCCCGCGCGGATATTCCTTCGTGCTAAAGATGACGTCCGGCCCCCACACCATCGTCACGCCCATCTTTAACGCCCGCCTGACCGGATCGGCAAACATTTTTTGGTCGGATTCTTTATTGCTGCCCGGCTCTCCGCTCAGTACGGCGTCTATCTCGGTAAAGGGGATCGGGACGATAGGAATGCCTTTTTGTTTGGCGATCGCCAGCGCTTCGTCGCTGATCCTGACCGCGTGTTCGATCGAGTCTACCCCGGCTTGCGCCGCGCGCAGGGCGCCACGCTCCGTCCAGCAATGCGCCGCCAGTTTCACGCCGGCATCGTGCGCTTCTTCGATCATGAATTTGATGTCGTCGACGGAATAAATATACCGCTGATCGTCGACCACGATCTTTATCACGCGCGCGCCATAGTGAAGATTTTCGCGGATGGCTTTTCGCATTTCATCGCGCGTGTCGGCAAAAGCATACTCCGGCGTGCCCAGGTCCTGCTTGTCCTGCTGCAGATGAAATTGGCCGCCATAAGGCGCAATGATCCTGCCCGCGGTGATCATCGTCGGGCCCGGTATCAGTTCCTGTTCGACCGCGCGTCTGACTTCGACGCAGGCATAATTTCCTTCATTACCGACATCGCGAATAGTGGTAAAGCCGTATTCCAGCATCGACTTCGCGTTGACCGTTCCCTGTATGGAACGCATCGAATTTGAATCAAGCAGCGTGGTGATGTAATAGCGCCCGGCATCGCGCTGGTGCTGCAGGTTCATGCAAAGATGCGTGTGCGCATCCATCATTCCCGGCATCACGGTCTGCTTTGAAAGATCGATAACCTTTGCCCCCGCAGGTATTTGCACGTCGGCGCCGATGGCCTTGATGTCTTGCCCCTCGATCAAAATGATCTGGTTGTTAGCGACCGTGCCCGTCGCCGGATCGACCACCTTGCCCGCGCGGATGGCGGTGATCTGAGAGGAAACGGTAAAAACCGAACCTAAGACCAGCGTCCCGAGAAAAACGATTTTGCCTATCCTATTCATTTTCGATATTCCTTGACTTCGACGCTTTCGCATCATAATTTTTCTTTTACATAGCCACGTGCTTTAGCACGTGGTCAGCTGGTCTACATATTTTCAGGGCGTTTTAACGTCCTTTTCAATCGGCTTAAGCCGGTTTACGCAAGCCCGTTAAAACGGGCTGATATTTATTTTGAATCCAGTCCCACGTGCTAAAGCACGTGGCTATGTAAATCTCCGAGCAGCCCTTATATAATTAAACTTGGCCTTCTATCGCTACTTCTACAATTTCAATATCTAATGTCTCTCGTAAAACTTCCGGCGCGATCTCAACCAAAAACCCGCGCTTGCCGCCGTTGATAAAAATATGTTCAAGTTCAAATATTGTTCGCTCAACATAGACCGGCAATGTTGTTTTCGTGCCAAAAGGCGATGTGCCGCCGACCAGGTAGCCGGTCAGTTTCGCCGCCTTGCCCGGTTCGACCGGCGCCACCGATTTCACATTTAAATGCCGCGCCAGCTCTTTCGCCGAAACGCTGGCGTCGCCGTGCATCAGCACGATCAGCGGTTTTTTCTCGCTCGTCTCAAAGACCAGTGTTTTCACCACCGCGTGTTCGGGAACGCCCAGCGCTTCTGCCGAATGCGCCGTGCCGCCCTTCTCCACATAGTCATAAAGGTGCGGCACAAATTCGATTTTCTTTTCTCTCAAATATCTGACGGCTTGCGTAACCGGATAATCCATAATGCGTTAGAATTACTTTTGCTTTCCAAGCTCTGTTTTTAATTCTTTAAAATATTCTTCAATACTCGCATCAAAAGCCGGATGAACTGTTGCTATTTCCCGGTGCCATTTATCTTTTTTGATACTTTCAGCCGAGGCGATCATAACTGGCAGCGCATACTCCGCCGGATGTATAGCGGCGGCATTTTTGGTGTTTTCAACCGCTTTTTTAACGTCCCCCTTAGCCAAATAAGTAAGCGTCAGCCCCCAAAATGATTTTGCTTTGGTTTCTTTAGTCGCAGACGCATCATAAATTGAAACTGCAGCCTGGAAGTTTTTTTCCGCTTCCGCCAGATTACCTGTTCGCAGGTTGTACCAACCGAACTCATTATCCGCAAAAACGGTGTTCGGCCTCTCTTTATCTAAAAATTCCTTTATCCTGTCATATTTATCATGATATTTATTGGGAATGTTGCTGTTATTGATCGCAAACATATAATCATAGGCTACCGTTATACCCTGATTTTCATATAACTTTTTATCTTCAAAAGAATTGGTTGCGCCTTTATTTCTTTCAATAAAAATGTCAAAACTTTTCTCGAACAATGGGATGGCATCGTCATATTGTTCCTGATGGTTTAGGCTCAGAGCATAAGCATAAAGTTCAAAAGGCTCTAATCTTTTTTGAATTTTCCCTTCCACAAATTGATCAAGGCATACCAGGAGGTAGACGATCAAGCCTCCAAAGGCCACTAGAGTCAAAATTAAACCTACCCAGGTGTTTACCCCTTTGATTATCCAATCTATCCAACCCTTTTTTTCCTGAGCCTTGTCAATTGAGTCTCGATCTTCTTTGGGTTGTCGCATTTTCGGCCCTCTCTTCTCTCCAAAATTAAGTTTCACATCTTACAAAACTTATTTCCTATATTGTCTATAAAAGCGCTTTATAACGAAAACACTCGCGCGTATGATCGTTCACCATTCCGGTCGCCTGCATAAACGCATACATGATCGTCGAGCCGACGAAGTTAAATCCGCGCGCGCGCAGGTCCTTACTTAACCGGTCTGAAATTTCAGTTTTCGCCGGCACGTCCGACATCGATTTCACTTTATTATTCAACGGTTTGCCGTCCACAAAACTCCAGATGTATTTATCAAAACTGCCGAATTCTTTTTGCACCTCGAGAAAGGCCCGCGCATTGTAAATGGCCGAATTTATTTTCAGACGGTTGCGGATGATGCCTTCGTTCTGCAAAAGTTTTTCGATTTTTTTGTCGGTGTAACGCGCTACTTTTTCGGGCGCAAAATTGTCGAACGCCGCGCGATAGCTGACTCGCTTGCGCAGGATCGTGTCCCAGCTGAGGCCCGCTTGCGCGCCCTCCAGCACCAAAAATTCAAAGAACGTGCGGTCGTCGTGCATCGGCACGCCCCACTCCTTGTCGTGATATTCGATCGCCAGATCGTTCTTTGCCCAGCTGCAGCGTTTTACCTGTTTCATAATGTCTTTATTACCAATCCCTTGTCCGGCTGCGTATTTTCATAAAACATTTCTTTTTTATTATTCGCGGTCCCGAAATTTATTGTCAGGCCGGTTTTGGATAATTTCACCACGCTATCGTAATAATTGTAGCTGCACGATTCATAGATCTCGCTTTGAAATTCTTTTTCTTTCAGTGTCTTGTCCGCCTTGATCCACAGAATGGCGCACGGATGGTCGCCGCCGCACGGGGCCATCGGGTTCGAGATCGGCGATCCGCTGCAAACCTTTACGACAAGGTATAACGATCCATCCTTTTCGGCGCTGAAAAGAACTTTGTACCGGTGCGGCGGTTCGCCGGCCAGGGCGCCGTTGGTTCCGGCCAAAACTTCGTCCAGATCTACTCTTGCCGACTTTTTCCCATAGATCAATTTTATCTGCGAAGATCCTCTAACCGGCACCAGCTGCAGCTTGCCTTGCGCGGCCGACCGCTGCGCTGTAAAAAACAGCGAACCAAAAACAAGTATTGCCGCTAAAAATATTTTCACTGTTTCTCTATCTTTTTCCCTTTATGAGCCCTTTTTAATTATTCTCACGCTTCCTGGCGATATAGATCGTTTTTTCTATCAGCGCGTGGACCGCGCCTTCTTTATTTGCCAATTCGACGTTATAGATGCGGTCAACCTTCTTCTCATTCTCAAGGATCTGCCTGATCTCATTTAGTTCTGCATCGTCGATCAAAAATCTGGCAAAGAGCGTTTCGCGGCCGGGTTTTTTGAATCTGATGTTCGCCGCCTTGTCCCACACGGTATATCCGCAGCCCAGATTTTTTACCAGCATCAGCATATAGATCGGGTCGATCGCGGCGTAGATGCTTCCGCCATAGATCGTTCCCACATAATTTCGCGTGCGCCACGAAAGCGGTAATTTGACCCGCACTTCGCGGTAATCGTCCGCGATATAGGTGACCCGCCCGCCGCTGCCGCGATACGCCGGGAAGATATTGAATTTTAACCGGTCGATCCTGGTCTTAAAACTCTCAGGCATATTGTTTTGAGTCCCGGCTTTAGCCGGCTTCTTAAAACTCCCCTCCTTGTCGAGGAGGGATGGCGCGCGTAGCTTGGGCGGGGTGGTGCAAGAGGCCGCCTGAAGGCGGTACTCAAAACATTAATTTCTCAGCGGCTTGCCCGTTTTTAACATCGCCGCGATGCGTTCCTGTGTTTTGCGTTCGCCGCACAGAGAAAGAAAAGCTTCGCGCTCGAGATCGAGCAGGTAACGTTCGGAAACCTGTGTCTGATGATTCAGGTCGCCGCCGCTCATCACCTTGGCCAGTTTTTTGCCGATCAGTTGATCGTGCTCGGAAATAAATCCGCCCTGCCGCATCATATGCAGCGCCAATTTCATCGCCGCCTGCGCCGATTCGCCCAGCGCCAAAATATCGGTTCTTTCATTCGGCTGAACATAACCCGACGCCGCCAGGTTCAAAACTTCCTGCTTGGCATCGGCGATCAGCCGGTCAGAATTCATCGAGATACCGTCCGAAGCGCGCAGTATGCCCCAATCGCGCGCCTCCTGTGCCGAAGTCGCCACTTTACCCATGCCGATCAGCTCAAAAGTTTTCTTCAAAAACGCCAGCGGGTCGGCGTCCGGCGCGCTCATTGCCGCGTCCATCGCGCGCATGGTCATTTCCTTGGTGCCGCAGCCGGCCGGTATCAACCCCACGCCCACTTCCACCAGCCCGATATAAGTTTCCGCCGCGGCCTGCGCATGATCGCCGTGCATGGTCGTTTCGCAGCCGCCGCCCAGCGCAAGCCCGTAAGGCGCGGTCACCACCGGCACCGCCGAATAGCGAATGCGCATCACCGTTTTTTGAAACGCGCTGATCATCAGGTTGATGTCGTCCCATTCTTCTTCCTGCGCCGCCAGCAGCAGCAGCATGATGTTCGCGCCGGCGGAAAAATTCCCGCCCTGGTTTCCGATCACCAGGCCTTTGAAATTTTTCTCGGCCTCGCCGATGGCAAAATTCATCATCTGCACGGTGTCGCCGCCGATGGAATTCATCTTCGAATGAAACTCCAGGCAGGCCACGCCGTCGCCCAGATCGATCATCGAAGCGCCGGTGTTTTTCTTGATCACACCCGCGCGGTCTTTCACGGATTTCAACAGTGTCACGCCCGGTCTTTCAGGGGCGGGTTTATATCCGCCGCCGTCGCTGGCCAAATCGTAAAAAGATCTCTGCCCGTTTTCCATCTTGTAAAAACTCTCCGCGCCCTCTCTGAGCATCTTTTCAACATTCGCCGGAACGGCCTGGCCTTCCGCGCGCATTCTCTCGACCGATTCTTTTACGCCGATCGCGTCCCACGTCTCAAAAACGCCGATCTCCCAGCCAAAGCCCCACTTGATGGCATTGTCGATTTCAACGATCGTGTCGGCAATTTCCGGGATGCGGTTGGCCGAATAACGCAGCGTGCGCGAAATGGTTTTCCACAAAAATTCACCAACGTTATCTTTCCCCCAAACCAGAGCCTTGAGTCTCGCCGGCAAGTCCTCTTGCGCCTTGGCCGCATCGAGCGAAGCAAATTTTGTTTTCTGCTGCGGCTTGTATTCAAATGTGGCAGTGTCGAGTTCTAAAATTTCCGTCTTGCCCTCGGCATTTTTCGTCTTCTTATAAAAACCACCTTTGGTTTTATCGCCGAGCAGTTTTTTCTCCAGCATGTCGTCGATCAGCTTCGGCGTCTTAAAAGCATCGCGGTCCTCATCGTCCGGCACCGCCGGGTAGAGATTTTTGTTTACGTGCGCCAGCACGTCCAGCCCCACCAGGTCCGAAGTGCGAAACGTCGCAGAAGAGGCGTGGCCGATCGCCTTGCCCGTCATCTGGTCAACTTCGGTCGGCGTAAAACCCATCGCGATCATTTCATGCACGGTCGCCATCATTCCGAATGTGCCGATGCGGTTGGCGATAAAATTCGGGCGATCTTTGGCCGGCACCACGCCCTTGCCCAGCCGCTGGTCCAAAAAGCCGGACACTTTGCACGCCATTTCACCGTCGGTCCACTCGGTCGGGATGATCTCGACCAGTTTCATATAGCGCGGCGGGTTGAAAAAATGGATGCCCAGGAAATGTTTCTTGAAATCGTCGGAGAAAGGCTCGGCGATCGACCTGATCGGGATGCCGCTCGTATTCGAAGCGATGACCGCGCCCGGCTTGCGGTGTTTTTCCACCTCCGCAAAAAGCCTGTGCTTGATCTCCAAATTTTCCACCACGGCCTCGATCACGATGTCGCACTCACCGATCTTTGCCATGTCGTCCGTAAAATTGCCGGCCGTGATAAGCCCCGCATTTGAGCCCAGCATATAGGCCGCCGGCCGCGCCTTGGCCAGACCGCTAAACCCTGCGTTTGCAATGCGATTGCGCACCTGTGGCGAGTCCAAAGGCAGCCCCTTCGCCTCTTCTTCCGGCGTCAGTGCCGTGGGCGCAATGTCCAATAAATATGTGGGAATGCCCGCATTCGCCAGGTGCGCCGCAATGGTCGCGCCCATCGTTCCCGCGCCCAAAACAGCCGCTTTTCCGATCCGTAACATGTATGTGTATTATACCTTTCCGCTAGAGATAACTATGGCAGAATTATAACTGAATGAGCGCTCATTCAGCAAGTTATTTGAGGGTTGTATTTGATGTCGAAAAAAACACCCCTCCTTACAAAGGAGGGGTGGCACAGCGAAGCTGTGACGGGGTGGTTCTCTCTTGCTCGCGCGGCTCTGCCGCCGTGCTGTGCGGAAAGGCTCTGCCTTTCCGATTCGCGCTATTCAAATAATTTTTGCCGTCCGGCGAGTGCGAGCGAGGCCGGGCGGCCCAATAGCAATAACCGGCCAATAACAGGAATTTTCTCCAACCACGGCAAACTCCCAAAACTCTGCTTACTTTAAACCCTCGCGCTCACTATACTCACAACATCTGTCGGTGCGGCAGGTGAAATCACACGGTTTGGCCTGTGCACGCCGGGCATGCTTGGCAGCCCGGGAAGCGCGGCATTTAAAGGTTGCCGCCTTCTGAAAGTCATAGCAAACTCGTCGCCGTCGCTTTAAGCGGCAGCGGGTAAAATCAACCTATTAAAGCTAGCCGGCACTGCAGCCCGTGTCGCCGTGCGAATCTTTAAACACCGGGCGAGCCGCTGCGAATGTCTTGGCCGATTGGCTGTTCGCACCCACGGCTTGGTTAGCAGGTCTGTTTTCAGATACCACTATTGCCAAAAACTGAGGTGAACCGGACAAGCGTGTAGTGCAGTATCCATCCCCGCCTAAAAACCACGGATGGCCGCCGCGCGGTGAAGCGTCACCGCGAGTGGATCTCCCGCCGCCCGACAGATATCAAAAAAGTATTGGTAATTAGTAGATAAGTTTTCGTCTGCTCAGTCTCTTTGCGGCTCTGCCGTCGTGCTGTGCGGAAAGGCTCTGCCTTTCCGTGAGGGCATATGAAAATCGTCTTTTCCCGTCGGCGACCATGAGAGCAGTGCGGCCGCAGGTTTAACTTCCACGCGGTTGAAATTCATCAGCCACGTGTCGCCCGGGTTTGGCGCTGTTTTCATGTGCGCCTTTTTTCGTGATTCTTTCTTTTGTGGAAACTAACTTTTGCCGAGATCCAGCGCCGGCTTGACCTGCCCGCGGTGGCAAGTGGTGCAATTTATTATCGAATTCGGGCCTTTTAGATTCTTGATGTTTTTCAGCAGATCGCCGTTGATCGTTTGCACCATTTTTGCCATGTCGCGCGCGGTTTGCTTGGTGGTCTTATCTTCTTTTTCCCATTGTCCCGCGACGTGGCAATGCGTGCAATCGACACCCAGCGAACGCGCATAGCCGAGCTCCATGATCTTTAAAACTCTCATCGCCGGCATGCCTTTAAACATCTGAATGTTTTTGAAAACCGTCTCGGCCGGTTCCTGCTCCTTGCCTTTTATCTGCGCGGTCAGATCGGCAATGGCTTTGGCTTGATCGAAAGCGGCCGCCTGCGGCGTGGGCGGAGTCGGGCTTGCCTGCGCGGTTTGGGCAAACGTACCGCTGGTATTCTGCTGCCAGGTAATAGCGCCAAAGGCGCCGAGAGCTAAAACGATGATCGCCGCCTTTATCAGGCTTAATTTGAATTTATTCACGATCTATCTCCTATTTTAAAGATACTTAGAGTGTCCGTTATCCGATTTTACGCTCTATTAAGGTCTTTGTTTCACTAAATCTTTGAGTTTCCCCGATATTTTGCCTACAATTCAAACGAATAGACCGAAAAATTTTAATGCGCTTTGTCTTTTCACGTTTGTTTTTTATTTTGCTGGCGGCCGGCTTCGTACCGCTCTCTCTGTCGTGGAATTTTCCCGTCCTGCGCTGGTTCGTATTGGGATATGACGTTTTGCTCATGGGGCTGGCGATAACAGACTGGGCGATCAGCCGAAAGATCCCCGCCGGTCTAACGATAAAACGCGCGATCGAAAAACGTTTTGCCTTTGGCGATGCGAACGAGGTAGTGCTCGATATCGAGAACGGCGCCGGGCGCGATCTGAATTTGATCGTAAAAGACGAATACCCGCCGGAGATGAAACTCGAAGGGGTTCGCGAGGCCCGCTTTAAAGTGGAAAGACAAACCGCCGCGCGTTTTTCCTACGAACTCACCCCGCCCAATCGCGGTAAATATGTATTTGGTAAAACGGTGGTGAGATTTCTCTCGCGCTTAGGCCTGATCTGGTGCCAGGGCGAATTCGATAACGTGCAAACCGTAAAAGTTTATCCGAATATGCGCCGCGCAAAAGAAATGGAGTTAAAAGCGCTCGGCGCCAATTCGATGGTCGCGGCACAGCGCAAAGCCATCCGCCGCGGCGAAGGACGCGAGTTCGAGTCGATGCGCGATTATGTGCGCGGCGACGAACTCCGCCATATTTCCTGGCCTACTACCGCGCGGCGCGGGCGTCTGACCACGCGCCAATACCAGATCGAACGCGATCAGACAATTATCATCGCCATCGATTCCGGCCGCCTGATGACCGGGCGCATCGAACAGGAATCAAAACTCGATTCTGCCATTCAGGCTGCGCTGGCCTTGCTGTCGGCGGCGGCACGCGGAGGCGACCAGGTCGGCGTGATGACTTTTGTGCGCCGCATCCGCCGTTATCTTGCGCCCAAGCGCGGCGTTGAGCACATAGACGCCGTGCTCGAAGCCCTCCACGACCTGCAGCCGGAGCTGATCCAGCCTTCATACACCCGCGCGTTCCAGCACATTGCCGCCAACATCAAAAAGCGCGCGCTGGTCGTGATCCTCACCGATCTGGTCGATAAAGACAGTTCGCGTGAGCTGCTCGAAGCTCTGAAACTTTTGCGCCCGCGCCACCTGCCTTTGGTGGTCACGATCGGCGACCGTGATTTAAACACCGCCGTGAGCCGTGTTCCCGATTCGCTGGATGAAGTTTTTGTGCAATCGGCCGCCGAAGAAATAATCTACCAGCGCGAAGCCGCGCTCCGGTTGGTCGAAACACGGGGCGGATTAGCGCTCGACGTCACCGCCGCCACGCTCGCGCCGCGTTTGCTGCAAACTTATCTGCGGGTAAAAGAACGCGGTCTTTTATAATTGACTTAGATCGCGCGACTGTCATCGCCCATGAGGTCAGAACCGGGAGCGGTAGCGACCGGGTTTCCTGAATCTCCGCCTTGCTAGAAATCTGAGTGGAAATAACATATGATCCAACCCCCCGAAATGAAGCTCGACCGCCCGATCAAGATTCACGGCGGCACCTCGGCCACCGCTGATGTCTGGGCGATGTTTATCGCCGCGCGCGAAGGCGATCTTGCGCAAATAAAACATCTATCGCAAGGGCAGCCAGCGCTCGCAACCTGTATGTACGATTACACGACGCCGCTTCATTTCGCCGTGCTGCAGGGCCAAACTGAGGTCGTCAAGTACCTGGTGCAAAACGGCGCGTTAGGTTCCGATTATCTGACCCATCCGTTTCGCGACTCGCTGGTAACAATGGCCGAAGATCGCGGCTTAACCGAGATCGCCGAATTTTTAGAAGCCGGCTTGAACGACGCTTCATTGACACGGGAGCTCGGCGACACCGGCGGGATCGACTACGGCAAAGATGAAATGCAAAAACGTTTTGAAGACCGCGTTGATAAAAGCGATCATGCCGAGGTCGAAGCAATGTTGAAAGAACACCCGGAACTGGCCCGCTATGAATTCGCCTTTTGGGGTGAAGGCATCATGGCGGTCCCGGCTAAGCACGCGGACCTTAGGATGCTGGAAATTCTGATCGGTCACGGCGCCCGCGTTCCCAAGCTTTCCAAATGGGGCGCGCGTTATTATTTCAAACACATTGAGATCGCAAAGTTTCTTTTAGCTAACGGCATGGATCCGGACCATATGAACTGGCGCGAGTTCACTCTTTTGCACGACATGGCTTTTACCGGTGACGTCGAAAAAGCGCGGTTGCTGCTCGAGCATGGCGCCGATATTAACGCCATTGATAGCGAATACTCCTCGACACCGCTGGGTTATGCGGCGCGTTGGGGAAATAAAGAAATAGTTACCTTGCTGTTGGAACGCAGCGCCGATCCCGACAAAGCAGGCGCGCAATGGGCGAGGCCGATAGTATGGGCAGAAAAGCGAGGGCACGCCGAGATCGCAAGCGAGCTGAAACTGGCTGGCGCTGATTGTTAAGGGGCTTTTCTTTTTTCGTGTAATTCGTGTTATTCGTGGCTAAACTTCTTATGCTGAAATACACCCGAAAAACCTTGATCCTCATTTTTGTCATTATGGCCTGCGGAATAGCCGGGGCCTGCCAGACAACCGAAAGCCGCAACCCGGCAAACACACCCGATAACTATAAGTGGGTCAAGGTCACTGACCGGGCGGAGTATAAGGTCGGCTATAACTATCCTCTCTACAGCATCAAAAACAAGCTCTGGGCTTTTCACGCCGAGGAAATTTTTTCCTCGGCCGATGAAGGCAAGACCTGGGCAAGATCAAAACTGCCTTCTATCCGGCGCGATGCGTACCAGGCGCAGTATGTGAAATTCGGCGACGCGGTTTACGCCTTCGGCCGCAACAGCGGTAATTACGAAAAGATGAATTTCGCGCCCGTCGTTTCGCGCACCACCGATCTGGAAAAGTGGGAAGTGCTTTCGGAAAAGTCGAATCTGCCGGCGCGTATCTTTGCCGGCGTCGTCGAATTCAAAGGAAAATTCTGGCTGTTGGGCGGGTTTGATACAAAAAACTATTACAACGACGTCTGGAACTCCGCCGACGGCGTCACCTGGACGCGCGTCACGGAAAAAGCTCCGTGGGAAGCGCGCAACACTTACGATCGCGTCCTTGTCTTCAAAGACCGGCTGTGGCTGATCGGCGGCGGCAAGATCGACCAGCCTCCGGGCGACGACGTCTGGAATTCCGCTGACGGCATCACCTGGACGCAGATAACCGGAAAGATGTACGCGCAGCCCGTGCTCGGCGGAACGCCCGTCGCTTTTGACGACAAACTCTGGATACTCGGCATCAACCGCAACGACACTTTCAGCAACGGCGTGCTCGCGTCCGTTGACGGCAAAACCTGGAAAGAAGAATCCGCGCCCTGGACCCCGCGCGGCGGCGTCGCGGCTTGCGTCCACAACGGCAAATTGTTTATGACCGGCGGCAAATATTCCGTCACCGAAAACGGGCAGATAAAATTTATTTACAGCAATGATGTATGGTACTTGACGCCCGATGGTGGCTAAACAACACCGCCAAAAAATAGAAATTTCTTGCTTTTCAGACTTCAGTGCTCTATAACTTTGACATAGTTTATTAAGCTGTCCGTTCTCGCGGATGGACACGGGCTTCCGATCGAGGAAGCTCCCACACAGACAACCGACTTTGGAGGCTAACAAATGCAAACCACATTGCACCTGGTATCGATGCCATGGGCCAGCCCGGACCTTCCTTCTATTCAGATAGCCGTGCTCAAGGCGTATATAGACGCCACTTTTGGCAGCCGTGTCAAAACACATGCTTATTCGGCTTTCACCAATATCCTGGTCAAAGAAACCGCGCACGGTTACGTCAATTATTATGACGATCTGCAGCAGTTCGAAGAGTATCCTTACTTCGTGATGTATCTCCGCCGGTTCCTGTTAAAAGAGCCGGGGCTGCGCCGCGTTTCACTTGAAAGATTGGTTAGCCGGATCAATAAACGCGAGACCGATGAGCCGCTTACCTTGCGCAAGCTCTCGCTGCTGGAAAAGCGCACGCAGCGCTATATCGAAGATGTCATAGTGCCGCGGCTGTCAAAGCGCTCTCTCAACGTTGTTGGATTCACGCTGAATTATTACCAGCTGTATGCTTCGCTATATTGCGCGCGTTATTTGCGTGACCGGTTTCCGGAATACGATTACCTCTTCATGTTTGGCGGCGCCACGGTAAGCTATCCGAAGGTGGCGGACGTTTTGCGCAAGCACGGTATCGAAGGGATCTGCGTCATCGGCGAAGGCGAACGCAAACTCGAACTTATTATCCATGAAATATTAGCGACGCCCGCCGCGCAGCGCGCGCAGTTATATGAGCGGCTGGCGGCCATCCACCCGGCCATCTACGACATCCAGCGGCGCACGCTAAATCTTTACGAACCGGACACGCATGCACTGCTCAGCCTGCAAACTCCGGTCGAGCGCCTGCCGCTGCCCGATTTCGACGAATACTACGCCTCGATGCGCAGGGTGTTTACGAACAAAGACCTGCACAAGGAATATCGTGCCGAAACGTGGCTGGCGATGGAAGGTTCGCGGGGATGTTTTGCCAAGTGCGACTTCTGCGACGTGCATACCAGCTGGTCGGGATTTCGCAAGGACACGCCGGAACGAATTGTCGATAACGCTTTGACGCTGGTGCGCCGTCATCGCAGCGACCGCATTAAATTCATGGACAATGTCTGTGACACCTGGGCGGAAAAATACGCCGATATTTTGATCGAGCGAAAGATCCGACTGACCGCTTTTATGGAATGCCGTGTTCATCACCCGGAAATTTACTGGACCAAATTGTCCCTCTCGGGCGTGGTCATGGTGCAAGTGGGAATAGAAGCGATCTCTCCTTCTTTGATCAAGGCCATGAGCAAGGGAACCTGGGCCAAGCAAAATTTGGTGGTGCAAAAATGGCTCAAAGAATTGGGCGTCGATTCGCTGTCCAATCTGATCTCGCACCATCCTAAATCCACCATCGAACAGGTTCGCGAAACCAAAAACGTTTTGAAACTCATTCCGCATCTCGACCGCCTGGATTTTTCCGACCTGTCGCTGCAGATCGGCACGCCGCTCGACAGGCGGCTGACCCCGGACGAACGAAGAAAGCTGACCGAGCGCCAGATGTTCGACCTTCCTAAAAACCTCGATTCGTATTTCGTTCTCAAAGGCGAGTATGAACCGCCCGATGAATGGTTCACCAAAGGTGTGGCGGATGCCTGGAACGATCTGATCGAATGGGAAGAAGATTTTGCCGCGCGCTACCGGGAAAACGCGTTTATGTCCGCTACGCGCTGCGGCGTTGACGAAGTCGTCATTCGCGATGGCCGTTACGGCACGGTCGAGGAACATTTTCTCGAGGGCGACACGGCCCGCGTCTACAATTTCTGCCACCGCGCGGCTACCGCGGCGGAAATATGCGGCGAGCTGGACCTGTCGGACGTGACGGTTGGCAAGATACTTTCGAAGCTGATCGATAAAGGCTTGCTGGTAGAACTCGAGGGATTTCATATCTCGCTCGCCCTGCGCCCCCGCGATGAGCTTGTCCACAATTATGTGGCGAGCAAAATCCCTAACCGGATAGTATTACCGAAACCAGGCAATGTGATCCCCATGGAAAGGGCGGCTTAAATAAAGGGCGTTTGCGGTGCTGCATCAAATTCCATTCGGAATAGAATAGATGAAAGATCATAGATAATAGCTGAGAGATTCGATCTCTTATCTGTCATCTATCATTTATCATTTATTCCGAATGCAACCCCACAGCGTTAAGACACTACCTAAAAAAATTCTCTTGCAATCGGCTTTCAGAACATGGGTAATCTGGGCCTGGGATACCTGGCCTCGGTTCTGCGCAAAGAAGGTTATAAGGTCGAAGTTCTCGATTTCCAGACCCAGCGGGAAGAGATACTGCGCGTCGTCCGGCGCAGACCCTCTACCTGGTTTATATGGGATTGGAATCAGGCAGCAAAGAAGGCCTGAGCGTTTTGAACAAGCGGCTGGGCGTAGCGCAAAACCTCAATGCGGTCGAAACACTCCGAAGCATCGGCGTGATGTTTCAGTACAGCTTTATGTTGTTCGATCCTTCGTCGACCTTTAATTCCATCCGCGAAAACATTGCCTTTTTGCGGCGCATTACCGCTGACGGTTCCGTTGCCGCTACTTTCTGCCGCATGCTGCCCTATGACGGCACGGCGATAAAAACCGAGCTTCAGCAGTCGGGCCGGTTCAAAGGCGATGTGATCAATCCGGATTACGATTTTCTCGACCCGCGCCTGGACGGCCTTTTCCGCGAGATAACGGAAACCGTGAACATCGTCGGCTGGATCCACGGGATACGCTCGCTTTCGCCTGAGCTTAATTCCGTCTGGCATGAGATCGCCATCATCGAGCGCCTTTTTGCGGGCGTATCGGGCCTGGATTTTTACAAAGAAAAATTGAGCGCGATCACAAATCAGGCCAACGGCCTCTTGTTCGACCTGGTGGAAGATATGGCTAACGCCCATGAATACGGGCGAAAAGCCGTCTACGATATTAAAGACCTGGAATTCGGGTGCCAGGAATTGCTGAACCGTTTGCTTACCTCGCGCGATGAATTTGTTTACCGGAACCAGGAAAAAATGCTGGAAGTTTTGGGAATAAATGATTATCAGCCGGAACCCGTTCATGCATTTTAGCGGGGCGGCGCCCGGAAATTTGTTCACCAATCTTTTAAAAGAGAGCGATATGGATCGCTCTTTTTTTATTTAAATGGCTTTGTTAGCGCGCTTGCCATAATGTCGCCAAATGTAAATTTGAGGTAAACTTTGATTCGTGCTATTCGTGAATTAAGCTTAGAATCATACAAGGAGTTTTTTTGATGGCGCTTAGCCCCGAACTTTTAGAAATATTGGTCTGCCCTGCGGATAAAGCCAAGGTTGAATTAACGGCCGATAAGAGCGGGTTGAAATGTACCGAGTGCAAGCGGGTATATCCTATCCGTGAAGATATCCCCGTAATGTTGGTAGAAGAAGCTACCCTCGAAGAAACTGTAGCCGAAGAAATCGTGGCCGAAGACGATACCCCGCCCAGTGCCTGACCCCTCATTCACATCCGCATCGACTGCGGCCCCGCAGCAGTTTGAACCGCGCTGGGATTGGGGAACGACCCGGCGTATTCTGCTCGTTCGCCTCCGCTCTATCGGCGACGCGGTTTTGACCACCCCTACCATTACGGCATTACGCCGCTTTTTACCCGACGCGCAAATAGACATCCTGCTGGAAGACTGGGTCGCACCCGTGCTCGAAGGCTTTCCGGGCCTGGATAATATCATCACGTTTTCACCGGGCAATATCTTTGGCCGTTTTAAAACGATCCGCAAGCTTCGCCGGAATAATTACGACGTTATCTATAACCTGCACGGCGGCACTACCTCTACATTTCTGACCTGGCTGGCGGGGGCAAAACATAAGGTCGGATTCGGACATTACCGGTACGGGTTTCTTTACGATCACCTGTCTATCCCGGCGCTCGATTTCTGGCAAAGCGCCGATCTGCATTCGGCCGAGCAGCAGCTTGCGCTTATAGGCTGGACCGGGGTTCCGGTAAGCGACCGCCCGCGAACTTCTTTGACCGTCTCCGCCGCGGCGGATAAGACAATTGCCGAAAAGTTAAAGAATGCCGGGGTTACTGAAGGCGCGCCGCTTGCCCTCTTTCACCCCGCGGCCGCTTTTTCTTCCAAACAATGGGCGGCGGAAAAATTTGTCCGGGTGGCGGAATATCTGAGCGCCAAAGGGTTTGCCCTGGTGGCGGTAGCGGCCGCCGATGAAGAGAGCGTGCTAAGAGCGCTGCGTGAAGCCGCTAATGCCGGCATATCGACGTTTTCCGATCTGTCGCTTCCCGAGATCACGGCATTGGCTGCCCGCTCCTCGCTTTTTGTCGGTAACGATAGCGGTATCGCGCATATCGCGGCGGCGGTTGATACCAAATGCGTGGTTATTTTCGGCTCCTCGAATATCGTTCATTGGCGTCCCTATACCGGCGCGCCAAATGAAGTAGTGAGTGCTGAAGGAAAAATTGAAAACGTAACGGTAGAAGCAGTGATCGCAGCGATCGAGAAGATACTAAACGCCTAAACGCTAAAAAGCACGGGCTAAATTAACCCGTGCTTTTTAATCTATGATTAATGCTTTAATTATCTGGTGGGACTGATAGAAGTCTCATCATCACCGTTGGTAAGCGTAAAAGCCGCCGCCGTTCCGACGATACCGGCAAAAACCAGGATCGGGATCCAGATTCCCATTTTGTGGTCGTCATCGTCATCGTCCTTGTCCTGGACAGGGACGCCGTTGATAAAGGCCGCACCGTTTTCGGCAACCGCCTGAGTCGAACCCGACCGAACGTCAACCGAGATGCTGTCGCTCTGGGCTGCGTCGTTGGTGACCAATTTATCTGCGGTCTTAATATTGACCGTTACACCTTCGTTATTAAAAACCTTGACCTGTCCGGCGGAAAGTTCTCCGGAGATACTATTTTCCGTAAAGCTCAGGTTTAACGTAGAACCCGGTAATACAGTTAAACGGCCCAGTTTTCCAAGATTAACGACTGCCGAGCCGGTCGCCGAAGTGGTGATCACGGCAGATGAAAGAAATGTACGTCCACTGGACGCTCTTTCACCATTAAGCAGTACCGCAGGATTTTCACTATCGTTTCCACCTGAAACGATAATTTCAGCCGACATTGCTTTTGCTCCAGGCACTGCCAGAACCAACGTCGAGGAGCTAAGTAATACGGCAAAGACCAGGCAAATAGCGCTCAACTTCATAAGCCCGGATGATACGTGGTTTTTCATAAATACCTCATTTCCCCCTCATAAAATATTTAAGTCCATACTTTAACCTTTAGAAAACAACAAGTCAAAGTTTTTTCGAAAAAAAAGGACAAAAAGACAACTCGAATATAGCACAGGTGTTTTTTCATGTCTATCTAAAAGTGAAATAAAGCTTTCAGGGCCCGGTATACTGGGTATTTTTTCATACCGAACGGCCCTTTGCCTCGTTCCAAAGCCTGTCCAACTCTTCGATCCCGGCAGATCCAAGTTCTTTATTTTCCGCCTTCAATTTTTTTTCAATATAGCTAAATCTCTTGCGGAATTTACGATTGGTCCGTTTCAGGGCTGTTTCCGCATCGACGTCCAATTTTCGCGCTAAATTTAACACTGCAAAGAAGATATCGCCTATCTCATCCTCGATCTTATCGAGATCGCCGGTGGTCATCGCCGCTTCCAATTCCGCAAATTCTTCTGCTATTTTTTCTTTGACCTGTGCCGTATTTTCCCAATCAAAACCAACCTTGGCGGCTTTTCGGGTTAATTTTTGTCCTTCAAGCAGGGCGGGAAAATTCAGCGAAATATCTTCCAGGATAGATTCTTTTATTTTTTCTTCTTTTCCCGACGCCTTGCGCTGATCGGCTTTTAGCTGGTCCCAATTGTCGAGAACATCGCCGGCGGTGTGCAATTGAGCATCGCCAAAAACATGCGGGTGGCGTAAAACCAACTTTTGCACGACCTCTTTCATTACTTCATCGATGGTGAAATCTCCGCGTTCGGCGGCAATTTCCGAATGAAAAATGACCTGGAGCAAAATATCGCCGAGTTCTTCGCGCAAGTGGTCGGTATTTCCCTCGGCGGCTTCCTGAATGGCGTCGAAAGTTTCGTAGGTTTCCTCAATTAGATAAGGCGCCAGGGATTGATAGGTTTGCTCACGGTCCCACGGACAGCCGCCCGGCGCTCGCAGCCGGGCCATTATCGCTACTAATTCATCAAAATTTGCCGACATATTTGGTTTTCAGTGTAACCGTCATATTAAGGTATCGGCAAGCGCCAAATTTCACGCTTTTCGGGCGAAAATGATAACATCGGTATTATTTGTAAAAGTTATGAACGAACACGAAGAACAGGAAGCTAATTTTAAGGTCACCGACCGACGCTTGTTTAACGCCGACGGATCGGTGCGCGAAGGCGTGGTCATCGAAAAACCCGCCGAAAAACCCGTGTCTGAAACTGAAGAGCCGGCATTAGAGGCCGCCGCTAATGCGGCAGAAGCGGACGCGACAGATGAAGAAGCGGAGTTGACCCAGGCATTTTCGTCCGAATCGGACACGCCGGAAGCATCGGCGTCCGACGATGACGAAGAGGAAGAAATTCCGGGAGAGCAGGACCCGACCAGTTTTGTGAATTTTATGATGTCGCTGGCTTCGCAGGCGGCCGCGGCCCTGGGCGCGATGCCTCATCCCGTCACAGGCCAGCGCTCGCTCGACCTCGATCTCGGTAAACATTGGATCGACACGATGGCGATGCTCAAAAATAAAACCAAGGGCAATCTGCACCCGAAAGAAGAACAGCTTTTAAATGGACTGCTTGCCGACCTGCGCATGCAGTTTATCCAGCTTTCCCAGGCGGCCGAGGAAAGACTCAAACAACAAGCCGCCCAGAAATTTTCGTCTAAGGATGTGCTGGGCGGGCGTTAAGAAAGTCTGGGAAGTGTAGGAAGTCTTGAAAGTCTAGGAAGTGTTAGGAAGGATGCTTTTATGCCCACATTTAAGCGTTTTGAAGACATTGTCGCCTGGCAAAAAGGCCGCGTTTTAGTTAAAGAATTGTATTTGCTCTCCGGTAAAGGTGAGTTTGGCAAAGATTTTGAGTTACGTAATCAGTTGCGACGGGCAGCGATCTCGATCGTCTCGAATATAGCAGAAGGTCAGGGAAGAAGAACTGATAAAGATTTCGCGAATTTCTTGAATATGTCTCTTGGTTCAATCGCGGAAACTAAATCGCATTTATACCTGGCGCTAGATCTAATGTATATCGGCGACGAAATATTTCGAGAGATATACGAAAGACTGGATGAAGTAGGAAAGATGGTCTTTGCTCTTAGCAATCATCTCAGAAAAGTCTAGAAAATAAGAGGAAACCGGAAAATCTGCGAAGAAATTTTTCGCATCTTCCTGGACTTCCCAGACTTCCTAAACTTTTCCTAGACTTCCAAGACTTATTTATGAAGTTCACTTTTTTAGGTACAGGTACTTCCACCGGCGTTCCGTCGATCGCCTGCGAATGCGAAACGTGCCTGTCGGAAGACCCGCGCGACAAACGCCTTCGCGCTTCCATTCTGGTAGAACACGCCGGCCTTACTATACTGGTAGATACTTCATCCGATTTTCGTCAACAAGCGCTGCGTGCCGGTATCAAGCGGCTTGATCTGGTTTTAATAACACACTGTCACGTCGATCACGTTTTCGGGCTCGACGATATACGCCCGCTCAATTTCCGCTACGGCGCGATGGGCATCTTTGCCAACGAAGCCGCCTGGAAAGATCTGCGCCGAATTTTTCAATATGTTTTTGTGCCGACGCATACCGGCGGCGGACTGCCGCAATTCCTGCCGCACACGGTTTACTCCGGCGCGCCGTTTTCGATCGGCAAGGAATTGACCGTCACGCCGCTCGAGGTCATCCACGGCCAACTGCCCGTCATCGCCTATCGCTTTAACGATTTTGCTTACGCCACCGATCTGAAAACCATTCCCGACGAAGCGATGGACGGCCTGCGCGATCTCGACGTGCTGGTGCTTGATTGCGTCCGCCTAAAACCGCACTCGACACATCTCGGTTTGGAAGACGCACTCGTCTACATCGAAAAACTCAAACCAAAACGCACCTTTCTTACTCATATGAATCACGACCTGATGCACGCTCGCGATTCGAACCTGCTGCCGGACGGCGTCGAGTTTGCTTACGATGGTTTGGTCGTCGAATAAGGCAGAAACACGACCGTCAGGGAGTGTGTTATTTCATAAATCAGCGCATGGAGCAAACTTACTGAACAAGCGAAACAGATAGATCACACACTCCTTAACGGTCGTGTTTCCGCCTCTTTACTTTATGAACATTACCTTCCGCCAAGCTGCTCTTGATGACCTGCCTGCCATCGTCCGCATGCTGGCCGACGATTTTCTCGGCGCGACGCGAGAGAACCCGGCAGAGCCGCTCGAGGAAAGTTACCTCAAAGCTTTTAAAGAGATCGATGCCAGCGACAGCAATGAACTGATCGTTGTCGAATCGGGCAGTGCGAAGGGGGCGAGCGGTATCATTGTGGGCACGATGCAGCTTACATTTATTCCCGGCATTTCCCGTCTCGGCGCAAAGCGTTTGTTGATCGAGGCAGTACGCGTGGATAGCAAATTACGAGGCGCAGGGATCGGCAAAAAGATGGTGCAGTGGGCGATCGAACGCGCAAAAACTGCCGGCTGCCAGTCTGTCCAGCTTACTTCTGACAATGCCCGTAAAGACGCTCACCGTTTTTATGAAAACCTCGGCTTTAAGGGCTCGCATTTAGGGATGAAATTGTCTCTCGATTAATTACCGCTTTCTTTAAGCCCCCTAAGTAGCTGCATGGTGAGTTCGACGAATTGCCCGATACGCTCAAGCGGAATATTTACCGAATACTTTGCGTCCTTATCCGATGCCGCCCCCAATGCCGTCCGCACGACTTCCTGCAAATCCTCCGGCAAATTATTAATTACAAAATTCGCCGCTTCCGGTTTCGACGCGATCTCACCCGTGGCGTGTGAATAAAGAATGCGGCATAAGGTCAGAACCGCATAGGCCCGGTATTTCGGCACATCGCGCCATTCGCTCAGCGGGTTTTCGATCTCTTCCCGCAGGTAACCGGTTTCGCGCACCAGCGCCTCGTGCAAAATTCGGGGAGTTATTTCCGGCACGAATTCGGACGGCGGCTGGCCGAATAAAACGACACCGCTTTTCAGAATATTCATCCAGAAGATCGGATTTCCGTCTGAACTGCCCCGGCCGAGTTTTCCAAACTGGTAAAGACACGACTTTGAATTCATGACCAGCACCTCATCCCGGAGCAAAAACTGCATCTGCAGCTGCTCCGTCCACGGATTAGAGGACCTCAGTAGCACAAGCGAATTTCCGAGTTCCGTGAATTCTTTATCGCTTAATTCCCCTTGCGTTACCACCAGGCAATCAATATCGCTTCGCTCAGGATCAAATGCGTCCTGGGTGAGCGAACCGTACAAATAGACACCGGTCAGGTTGGCGCCCAGAATATTCCGGAGGCTGACAGTAATATTTTTCAGCAGAGCGTGTACTTCTGGCGGCGCTTGTTTCATAATCCTTTGATAAGGAATACGTCTAACCATTCATTCAGGTTCGCGGGAATGAAAACAAACTTAAGATGGATCTCGAAACACAGCGGCTGATCATCAGAAAATTAAAAGAGAGCGATCTGGAAGCTTTTACGGCTTATCGCTCCGACCCGGAAGTTTGCCGCCTGCAAAGTTTCGACCCATTCACGCTGGACGACAGCCGGAACTTTATCGCCAACCAGAATAGTGAATTCGGACAGCCCGGGGAATGGACCCAGCTTGGCATCGCGCTTAAAGAAAGTGATGAGCTGATCGGCGACATCGGCCTTGAACCGGATGCGAATGAGCCGCGGATAGTCGAGTTCGGCATTACGCTTTCTTCCCTCCACCAAAAGAACGGCTACGCGCGCGAAGCATTGACCGCGGTTTTTAGCGAACTTTTCCAGTTTCACAATATCAATCGGATCATCGGCATAACGGACACAGAAAATGCCGGCTGTATCTTTTTACTTGAGAAAATAGGCTTTCGCCGCGAGGGCCATTTCCGGCAAAGCTTTTTTGATAAAACGGGCTGGCGTGATGAATATTTTTACGCTCTGTTAAAAAATGAATTTACCGCGTAAATTTATCGCTCAAAACAGCGCTTAAAATCCCCCTGATCTCTGCTGGAATTTACAATTTATTAACCCCCCGCCGATATTTAATAAATGTTACATAATTTAATAAATGCCCTGTTTTCCGCAATTTAAAATCAGTTATACGTTTATTTAAAATTTAAAGTGATACTTTAAGGGTAAACCACTACATATTGTGTTGACAAATCCCTTTTTGTGCCATATATTCTAACTCCGTTGTTGATACAAATTGATATTTTAACTATGATTTTCGCGAAGTTGTTTGTTATTTCCGCGAAAATTCAGCCGCCCGAAGGCAGTTTTTCAGCGCGGACGCGGGCGTATAAAAGAAGTTTGAAGACCTGTCCGGAAATTTGCGCTCCTTAATTTCATAGGCGCAGATCGATCTAACGAATTTTGCAGGGAGAAAGTGATGAAACGGCCTCGTTTTATGACGGATTTGCTTCCTCAAAAATAAGATCTTTCCCGGATCTTTCCAGCTTCACAAAATTTACAAAGAGTTGAGAACGAGATGAATCCTGTCGGACAAGTTACGCAAGCTATGGGGGCAGCGGCCCGCCAGGCGGAAGAAGTCACCCCTACCTCTATGCGCGTTCGCAAGCGCAACGGTTCGTTTGAGCCGGTCGATATAAACAAGATCGTGCGCGCCATTTCGCGCTGCTGCGTCGGACTGACAAGTGTCGATGCGATGCGCATTGCGACCAAAACCATCAGCGGTTTGTATGACGGCGCGACCACGCAGGAGCTCGACAAGCTTTCTATCCAGACCGCCGCTTCGCTCATTTTCGAAGAACCGGAGTATTCCAAACTCGCCGCCCGCCTGCTCAACGCCTATGTGCAAAAAGAGGTCGCCAACCAGGAGATCTATTCGTTTTCACAATCGATCGCGTTTGGCGTCAGGGAAGGTATGATCGCTCCGCGCGTGGTGCAGTTCGTGCAGGAGAATGCCCGCAAGCTTAATGACGCGATCGAGGGGGAGCGTGATGACCTCTGCGAATTTTTCGGTCTGCGCACTTTGTACGACCGCTACCTGTTGAAAAATCCGACCACGCGCAAGGTGATCGAAACGCCGCAGTTTTTCTGGATGCGTGTCGCCTGCGGCCTGGCAGAATCGCCGGCCGAAGCCATCGATCTTTACCGCCTGTTTTCTTCGCTCGAATATATTCCGAGCTCGCCGACGCTTTTTAATTCCGGCACCAAGCACGAACAGCTCTCCAGCTGCTTCCTGCTCGATTCGCCGCAGGACAGCCTGGAAAGCATTTATCGCAAATACACGGACGTGGCGATGCTTTCAAAATTTTCCGGCGGTATCGGACTGGCCTATCACCGCGTACGCTCGCAGGGCTCGCTGATCAAAGGAACGAACGGCCACTCAAACGGCATCGTTCCCTGGCTAAAGACGTTGGATTCAAGCGTTTCCGCCGTTAATCAGGGCGGCAAACGAAAAGGCGCCTGCTGTGTCTATCTCGAATCGTGGCATGCCGATATCGAAGATTTTCTCGAGCTGCGGGAAAACACCGGCGACGAAGCGCGCCGCACGCACAACCTGAATTTGGCCAACTGGATCTCGGACCTTTTTATGAAGCGCGTGTCGGAAGACGGCATGTGGTCGCTGTTCGATCCGAAGTCCGTGCCGCACCTTCCCGATCTTTACGGCGAGGAGTTTGAACGTGCTTACGCCGAAGCCGAAGAGCAAGGCCTGGCGGTCCGCCAGCTAAAAGCGCGCGATCTGTACCAGCGCATGATGCGCTCGCTGGCGCAAACCGGAAACGGCTGGATGACGTTCAAAGATGCCAGCAACCGTAAATCGAATCAGACCGGCAAGCCGGAAAACGTGATCCATCTTTCCAATCTCTGCACGGAGATCCTGGAAGTGACTTCGGACAACGAAACGGCCGTTTGTAATTTGGGCTCCATCAATCTGTCTCGTTATATGAAAGACGGCGCGTTTGATTTTGAAAAACTAAACCGTAATGTGCGCCTGGCAGTAAGACAGCTCGACCGGGTGATCGACCTGAATTTTTACGCCATCCCGAGCACGGCTGATTCCAATGCCCGCTGGCGCAACATCGGTCTTGGCTTGATGGGATTGCAGGATGTTTTCTTTCACCTGCGGCTTCCTTTTGACAGCGAAGAAGCGCGTAAGGTGTCCGCCCGTATTCAGGAAGAGATTTATTTCGCGGCGCTTTCGGCTTCGTGCGATCTGGCGGCGGAACGCGGCGCGCACCCTGCTTTTAATGAAACC
Source organism: Pyrinomonadaceae bacterium (assembly GCA_035995185.1). GTDB lineage: Bacteria > Acidobacteriota > Blastocatellia > Pyrinomonadales > Pyrinomonadaceae > DASYKT01. Next base: position 196,598 of record DASYKT010000031.1, on the reverse strand, counting down.
CGCGCGGCCGAAGGAATTTTTCAATTCGAACTCTGGGGCATCACGCCGGGAGACACCACGCGCTGGGACGAACTGCGCGAACGGGTCAGCCAGCACGGGCTGCGCAATTCGCTGATGATCGCCATCGCGCCGACCGCGACGATCGCTTCGATCGCCGGCTGTTACGAATGCATAGAGCCGCAGGTATCTAACCTTTTCAAACGCGAAACTTTGTCGGGCGATTTTGTACAGGTCAATCGCTACCTGGTGAATGAACTGAAAAAAGCCGGCCTCTGGACGGAAGAGATCCGCAACAAGATCAAGGTCGCGGAAGGTTCCGTGCAAGGCATCGAAGAATTCGGGCCGGAGTTAAAAGAGATCTACCGCACGGCGTGGGAACTGCCGATGCGTTCGCTGATCGACATGGCGGCCGACCGCGGCGCCTTTATCGACCAGAGCCAGTCCTTGAATTTGTTTATGGAAAGCCCGAACATCGGCAAACTTTCCTCGATGTATATGTATGCCTGGCAAAAAGGTTTGAAGACGACCTATTACCTGCGTTCCCGGCCCGCGACAAAGATCGCGCAAACCAACGCCGCCGATACCGCGGCTAAAGAGACCGCCCCGGCCCCGGTAAAAGAATATACCGAAGCCGAAGCAATGGCTTGCTCGCTGGAAAACCCTGAAATGTGCGACGCTTGCCAGTAAGGATAGTGTCAGTAGCCCGGCCGTAAGGAAGGGCTCTTGTTCGACAATTTAGCCCGCGCTTACGCTTGGGCTACCGATACAAACGGAGAATATATGCTGCTTGATCCCGGATTTAATTTAACGCTGCGCCCGATGAAATACCCGGCGTTTTACGATATGTATCGCAATGCGATCAAAAACACCTGGACCGTCGAGGAAGTCGATTTTTCCACCGACGTCAACGACCTGCGCAACAAGATGACCGAGGCCGAACGGCATCTGATCAACCGTCTCGTCGCGTTTTTCGCGACTGGCGATTCGATCGTGTCGAACAATCTGGTTTTAAATCTCTACAAGCACATCAATTCGCCCGAAGCGCGAATGTACCTCTCGCGCCAGCTTTATGAAGAGGCGCTGCACGTGCAGTTTTACCTCACGCTGCTCGACACCTACATTCCGGATATCAAGCAGCGCGAAGAAGCGTTTTCGGCGGTGGAAAATATTCCGTCCATTCATCACAAGGCCCAATTTTGCCAGAAGTGGATCGACTCGATCCAGAATCTCAACAGCCTGGAAACTATCGACGATCGCCGGCAGTTTTTGCTTAACCTGATCTGCTTTGCCGCCTGTATCGAAGGGCTGTTTTTCTTTGCCGCCTTTGCTTATGTTTATTTCCTGCGGCACAAAGGATTGCTGCACGGCCTCGCCGCCGGGACCAACTGGGTCTTCCGCGACGAATCCGCCCACATGGGTTTTGCTTTTGAAGTGGTGAAAAAAGTGCGCGCCGAAGAGCCGGAGCTTTTTAACGAAGACCTGAAAATGCAGATCGCCGAGATGATGTTTGAAGCAGTCGAGTGCGAGATGCAGTTTGCCGAAGATATTTTATCCCTCGGCGTGGCGGGCATGTCGGTGACCGATATGCGCCAGTATCTCGAATTCATCGCCGACCAGCGTCTGACGATGCTCGGGATGCAAAAGATCTACAACAAAAAAAATCCGTTCGATTTTATGGACCTGCAGGATGTGCAGGAACTAGCCAACTTCTTCGAACGCCGCGTCTCGGCCTACCAGGTGGCGGTGGCCGGCGATGTTGCCTTCGACCACACTTTCTAACTTTTGTGTGCTTCGCGAATTCTTGGCGCTCTCTGCGGTAGACGTTCTAAACCGCAAAGGGCGCCAAGTTTTTTACACGCCTTCATTTTCCAATAGCGTTTTTAACCTCGACAAACGCTTGTCCCATTTGGCTTCGAGTTGTTTCATCCATTTATCCAGGTCACCAAGCGGTGCCGGTGTCAGGGAGTAACGCTTCTCACGGCCTTTTTGATGGACGGTGACCAGGCCTGCATCGCGGAGAACATTCAGATGCTTTAAGATCCCCTGGCGCGTGATCTGGTACCTGCCGGCAAACTGGGTCGCGGTGCGCGGGCTGTTTTCCGCCAGCTCACTGAGCAGCGCGCGGCGCATCGGGTCGGCCAGGGCCGTGAAAACTTCAGCCTGAACTGGTGGGTTCATTGCGCGCTACCTTCGATATAACTCTTCAAACCGGCCAGCACGGTTTCATACCCTTTCGCCGTCTGGTCAAAACGTTTTTGCCGGATGTCTTCGGGCAGCGCTTCAAAGCCGGTCTCGGATACTTTTACCGTGGTGCCGCCATTTTCCTCCGTGAGTTCATAGGTAGTGAACACCTCGATATTGTGATACGCCTCTTGCGGCGGCCAGCGGATCGAAAATTTCGCCGGCGGGTCGAGCACGGCGATCGTCGCCAGCAGCTGGTCATCGGCCTCGCCGAATTTCACGCCCGCGCCCACCTCCAGCTTTTCGATCTCCCAAAGATCTCCGCCGCCCCACCATTTCATTATCTGCTCCGCATCGGTGATCGCCCGCCAAACTTTTTCCCGCGCCGCGTTTATCCAGATACTCCGTTCGACCGTTATTTTTTCCATTATCAGGCTCCTTCTTATGTGCAACTCGCTAGTTGCACATAAGAATATAATAAAACCCCGGTGTATGACAAGCGTTTATCATCTTAAATTTATGTTTGTTGAAGCTGACTTAGATCTTATGTCTTAATTCTTTGATCGTGCTGTGGATCTTTACCGCATCGGCAGCCTTGGGCTCGAGCTTGAGATATTTCTCTAATTCATCCGCCGCCTCGCGATAATGTTTGTTGCGCCAGTAGATCCCGCCCAGATATTTATGCGCCAGGGCCAATTTGTCACCGCCATTTTTGATCACGCTCTCAAAAACCGACTGCGCCTCGTCGATCTTTTGCTGATTCATCAGGGCCAGGCCGAGATAATAACCGGCAGCCGGCAAGTCCGCACTGTTCTTCTGGTTAGCCAGCCGCAGCTCGGTTTCGGCGGCGGCGAATTTTTTCTGGTTCAGGAGCGCGATGCCGTAATTTAACCGCAAGGCAAGATCATCGGGAAGAATTTCTACTGCCTCTTTTAATATTTGGGCAGCTTGATCTGCCTGGCCTGTTTTTACATATTCCGCAGCCAATTCATTGTAAGCAAGCGCGAATTCTGGGGCCTGTAAGATCGCCGCCTTCAGCCGCTCGATAGCTTTTATGTGATCGCCTGCGCGCGCATTTTCGAGCGCCTGACTAAACAGCTCCTGCGCCGCAGCCGGCACATCCGCCGGAGCGATGTTCGGCGTCGCGGCGCCGTGCTTATATTTGAGATAGAACTGGGTTTCATAAACGACCGGAACGGCATACGAACCGGGATTGCCTTGCGCGGGAACAGAACCGGAAAAGCCGACAAAAACCGTCTCCGTTGCTTTTTCATATGCTTCGCCGCCGTCCACGATCACCGTATAGGTATCCGGCCGCAGGTGTGTAAAGCGGAAATTACCCATTTGGTCCGCCATTCCGGTGATCTCCGGAGAACTCAAACTCTGAAGCTTTACTATCGGACGGACGCCTGACTTGTCACCTTTGGGAAAAAAAACGCGGCCCAGTATCTGTTCATTGCCGTTCATGCCGGAATTTATCTCGCTGGTTTTCTGGGCGTAGGAGGTGGTCAGAGAAAAAAGGAGTACGAAAAACGCCGCTGGCGCCGACAAAAGTGATGTACGATATGTGCTGTAAGAGTTGAAGAACATTCCACATCCTCCAAATTGCGACGGCAATAGATCGGTCAGACATTATCCCCTCGGCCCTGTCACAACCTAATTAAATAATAGGTAAAAATCCATGTATCATCAAGCTCTTTATGATGCCTGTATATCTTACGAATTGCCGGTGAGCCGGTAGAAAACGAGGTCGAGGCCCCCGGTGATCTCATCGCGCACGCCGTGTTCGGTCAGGGTCTTTAAGAAAAGCTCGTTGATACCGCCCGGGGTTGCGTGCTCCTTAACCAGCTCGTCAAGATCTTCACCCATTTTTAGAGCTTCTCCGAGCCCAACGAAGATCGACGAAACATATTTGGCCGCGCCTTCGGCCGGCACACCATGCTCCTTGAGCCAACCGGCGATCGTATTCAGGTAGCCGAAGTGTGCGGCGATCGTTGCCGTCGCGGCAGAAAATGCGTCAAACGAAGATTCGCCGGTTACCTCAACGCTTCCGCCTAATGTGTCGAACAATTCCCTGGCGATGTCATTCGGCGGATAGATCGCCGTGACACTTCCGCGAACGGCGATTCGCGGAAGCGGAATAATTCTCGCGATCGTTTTTGCCGGATAGGCTAACGACTTTAACTCGTCGAGCGGGACACCGGCCATTGCGCTGATAACGACCGACTCGTCCGAAAATTTCAAAGCTCCCAACTCGGAGCGTCCGGCTGCCGGCCTGAGGCAAATGATCGCAGCGTCGGCATTGTCTACAACGGCCTGGTTGCTTTTCGCGACCTCGACGGTGGGGTAGATCCGCGCGAGATGCGAGGCCATCGCGTGGTTGCGAGGCGAGACGAGTATCTCCGGAGCGTCGTCATTATCTTTGCAAATGCCTGTCACCATAGCGGATGCGATAGCGCCGACACCAATGAAGCCATATTTCATGAGTACCTCGCAGAACCAGGATCTTGAAGTATTGATCTCAATCGTAGCAGAAACATTCCGAAATTACGTAAAAAGACGTGAATGAGATATTATTATTTCTATCGCGTAATCGCTGACCGATTCCTTTATGAACAACCAGATCACTGACTTTATCAAACATCATTATCGTCATTTTAATTCCGCGGCTTTGATCGACGCTTCCGAAGGCTATGTCCAGCACATGGCGGGGGGCGGAAAGATGATGGTGACGCTCGCCGGGGCGATGTCCACGGCGGAACTGGGCCTGAGCCTGGCGGAAATGATCAGGCAGGACAAAGTGCAGATCATTTCCTGCACCGGCGCGAATCTTGAAGAAGACCTTTTCAATCTCGTCGCGCACGATTTTTACGAACGCGTGCCGCACTATCGCGATCTCACTCCGCAGGACGAGCAGGAACTGCTCGACCGCCATATGAACCGCGTGACCGACACCTGTATCCCGGAAATGGAAGCGATGCGGCGGCTGGAAAAAGCGATGGTCGATGTCTGGACGGCGGCCGATGAAAAAGGCGAGCATTATTTCCCGCACGAGTTTATGTACCAGGTGCTCAGAGACGGTGCGCTGGCCGAGTATTACCAGATCGACCCGAAAGATTCGTGGATGATGGCAGCGATGGAAAAAAATCTGCCTATGGTGGTGCCCGGTTGGGAAGATTCGACGATGGGTAATATGTACGCCGCCCACGTGATCACCGGCGACATCAAAAATGTCCACACCACGCGCACCGGCATCGAATATATGATGATGCTGGCGGAGTGGTATACGAAAGAATCGGAGAATTCTTCGATCGGATTTTTCCAGATCGGCGGCGGCATCGCGGGCGATTTCCCGATCTGTGTCGTGCCGATGCTGCACCAGGACCTGCAGCGTACCGGAGTGCCGGTCTGGGGCTACTTCTGCCAGATATCAGATTCGACCACCAGCTACGGCTCATATTCGGGCGCGGTGCCGAACGAAAAGATAACCTGGGGCAAGCTCGAAGCAGCGACGCCGAAATTTATTGTCGAATCAGACGCGTCGATCGTCGCCCCGCTGATGTTTGCCTATATTCTCGGCTGGTAACATATGCCAATTTCACAGGAAGTCATCGATCTGGAAAATCGACATAATCAGGTCGAGGCAGAGCCGACACTGGTTACGGCTTATGAAATTCTGAAGGAACAATGGCAAAGCGGCGACCACGATCGCGAAGTGGGTTTACATTTAATGTTCCTGTCGTGGTACGGCCAGATCGAGCCCGGCCAATCCACCGGTTTTACTAATACATATGAAGAACAAGGAGAGCTGATGAAAACTCTGACCGATGTTCATGCGTATTTTGAGCCGGGGATACATCAGGATGCCGAAATGCTTTATGTGGTCGGATTAGCCGCGGAATTGTTTTGGTTTATGTTTCCTTACGATATTTCGATATGGGAACAACGCGGTATAGAATATCAAAAGCTTTACCGCGCCCTTTCTCCAAATGGCATTGATCCGAAAATTTTTCATGGCCGGGGATATTATGGCGCGTATTACGAGGGCCAGGCAAAAGTAGAGAACGGTTACTAACAGCTTTTATGTCTTCATCGTTTAAAACCATCGTGACCGGCGGAGCGGGCTTTATCGGCAGCGCCTTGGTGTGGCGTTTAAATCAGCTCGGCGAAACGGACATTCTGATCGTCGACCGGATGGACGAAACCGAGAAATGGAAAAATCTCGCGCCGCTAAAATTCGGCGATTTTCTCGACGCCGACGATTTCATTAAGGACCTGGATAAATTCAACGATACAGAAATCGTTTTGCACATGGGCGCGTGTTCTTCGACCACGGAGACCGACGCCGATTACATGATGCGCAACAATTACCAGTACACGCGCGATCTTGCCGGTTGGGCGGTGGCGCATCATACGCGATTTATTTATGCCTCGTCCGCCGCGACGTACGGTGACGGTTCCGCCGGAATGAACGATGGCACCGATGAACTAAACAACCTCCGTCCGCTCAATGTTTACGCGTATTCCAAGCACGCTTTTGATCTTTACGCGCAGCAGAACAAAATGTTTGACCGCATCGTCGGGCTGAAATATTTTAATGTCTTTGGCCCGAATGAAAATCACAAAGACGATATGCGCAGCCTGGTCAACAAAGCTTACGGCCAGATAAACGAGACAGGAAAATTAAAACTTTTCAAAAGCGCGAATCCCTCTTACCAGGACGGTGAATTCGGGCGCGATTTCGTGTACGTAAAAGACGCGGTCGAGATGACGCTGCATTTTATCGAGGATCAAACCGGCGGATTATTCAATGCCGGCTCAGGAGAGATGCACACCTGGAATGAACTTGCCGCCGCGATCTTCGATGCGCTCGATCGGCAGCCGGACATTGAATTCATCGAAATGCCCGGACATCTGCGCGACAAATATCAATATCATACCCAGGCAAATCTCGAGCGGATCCAAAACACCGGCTACGATAAACCGGCGACGGGCTTAAAAGAAGCCGTGGCGGATTACGTGCAAAACTATCTGGTGCCGGGAAAATTTTTGGGAGATTGATCGTAGCGCCGCCGTCCCGGCGGCAGTCGTGCGGGCGTCTCGCCCGCGCAAAAGAAACTGAAGGCGGGACGCCTTCAGGACAGCCGGCGAGACGCCGGCGCTACCGTTATGAATTGGTCCGGTAAAGTTTTGTTGTGGGAAGAATACGGCCTCTTCTTAGGAGCCGCCGGAACGGCCGACCTGCACGAATCACCCGCGATAAAAATCTGCATCTCGCTCGAAGGCGATCTCGGCCTTCGCAATTCGGAAACCGACGATTGGAAAAGTTATACCGCCGCGATCATTCCCGCCGGCATCCTTCATGGTATCGAAGGCCGTGGAAATAAAATGGCGATGTTTTTGCTTGCGCCCGAAGGGCAGCTTGGCCAGTTGCTAATCCCGGTAACTTCAGAGGACCGTATTTCCGAGATCTCTGCTTCCACGCTTGAGAAAATTCGTCCGCACATCGCGCCGTTTGAAGACCCGGGAATCGACGATGAAACAGGAAGCAATGCCTATCATAAGATCGTCGAACAGATAGCCGCCGACTCTTCAGATAAGGCGAGCCCAACCCTCGACCCGCGCGTTTCCCACAGCATTGAATGGATCCGTGCCGGCCGAGAAAATGGCATTTTGGTCAAAGATATCGCCGCCGAAGTCGATCTTTCCGAAAGCCGTTTTTCGCATCTTTTTACCGAACACGTCCGCATTCCCGTCCGCCGCTACCTGCTCTGGCTGCGTTTGCGCGATGCGCTGCACATGCTGGCGGGTGGCGGATCGCTTACCGAAACTGCTCATTCTGCTGGATTTGCGGATTCGGCGCACCTGACCCGCACCTTTAAAACCTCGCTCGGAATAGCTCCCTCAGCGCTGGTAAAAGAAAGCTCGCTGGTCTCATTTCTGAAGTAGCGCCGCCGTCTCGGCGGCTGTCCTGACGGCGTCCCGCCGTCAGTTCGGTAGAAAACTCGCGCGGGCGGGACGCCCCCGCCACAGCCGCCGAGACGGCGGCGCTACATAGCAGAATCGTTCAATTATTTTTGTCGCGTTTTCATCATAATCAAGAATTAAAATACGCAAAAAGAGCCACCTGAAGGCGGAACTCTAAACTGACATGAACGATAAACTGATCCATCCTGAGCCGTTAAAAATCACCGCGGATGAAACCGAGAGCTTCGACAACTGGGGTTTTCGCGATACGCGTTTCGCTATCAACGAAAACGGCGTTGCGACAATTTTGGGTGACCGTTACGAACTTAGCGGTAAGGAACTTTCGCGCCTGCTGCCATGGATCCGCGAAACGCTCGAGATAGAACTCGACCCCAAAGATGTTCACCAGACTTCTTACCCGACGGAAATTCCGGCAGCCGTGGAAAACCCCGCTTTTAACGCCGAGCTAAAAACATTCATCGGTGACCCGCAGATAGACACCGGCGGCGAGGTCCGCCTGCGTCACGGCCATGGCCACACGCAGGAAGAAATGTTTGCCATCAAGCACAAACGGCTCGGGCGAATTCCGGATATGGTCATCTATCCCGAAAGCGAAGAACAGGTTGCGCAGCTGATCGAAGCCGCAAAAAAACACGACGCGGTGCTGATCCCTTTCGGCGGCGGCACCAACGTAACCGATGCGCTGCGCTGCAGTGAAAATGAAAAACGCGTGATCGTCTCGGTCGATATGCGCCGGATGGACCGCGTCCGCTGGATCGACCCGGAAAATATGATGGCCTGTATCGAAGCCGGCGCCGTGGGCCGCCACATCATGGAGCAGCTGGCGAAATACGGTTACTCGATGGGGCATGAACCGGACAGCGTAGAATTTTCCACGCTTGGGGGGTGGATCGCCACCAACGCCAGCGGGATGAAAAAAAATAAGTACGGCAACATCGAAGACCTGGTGATCGACGTGACGGTCGCCACTTCCGACGGCAAGCTGGAGCGCGCTACGCCCGCGCCGCGCGAATCGGTCGGCTCCGACCTGCGCCGGCTGATCTTCGGTTCCGAAGGCACGCTGGGTATCATCACCTCGGCCATCGTCAAACTTTTTCCGCTGCCCGAAGCGCAGGAATACGGTTCCGTGCTTTTCCCCTCTTATGAAGACGGTTACGCCTTTATGCATGAGCTGGCGCACACCTCGACGCCGCCGGCCAGTGTGCGTTTGGTCGATAATCTGCAGTTTCAATTCGGCCTGGCGCTCAAGCCCGCCTCGACCGGGCTAAAGGTCTGGAAAAGCCAGTTCGAAAAATTCTTTGTCACTAAGATCAAAGGCTTCGATCCGTTCAAAATGGTCGCGCTTACGCTTGTATTCGAAGGAACAAAAGCCGAAGTTCAGCAGCAGGAATCTGACGTCTACCGCATCGCGAAAAAACACGGCGGGATGAAAGCCGGCGGTGAAAACGGCCGGCGCGGCTACCAGCTTACGTACAGCATCGCCTACATCCGTGATTTTTTGATGAACTATTACATCATCGCCGAATCTTTTGAAACTTCGTGCTCATGGAGCGACGCTCTGAAAATTTGCGAGAACGTAAAACGTGTTTTGCGCGAAGAATACGAGCGGCGCGGACTGCCCGGAAAACCGTTCGTCACCTCGCGTATCACGCAGGTTTATCGCACCGGCGTCGCCATTTATTTTTATTTCGGATTTTATTACAAGGGTGTGGAAAATCCTTCGAAAGTTTATCTCGATCTGGAAAATATCGCGCGGGCGGAAATTTTGCGTTCCGGCGGCTCGCTTTCGCATCACCACGGGGTAGGGAAAATTCGCCAGGCTTTTCTGCCTGAAGTGATGTCGGAAACAGCGTTGAATTTAAAGCGCCAGGTAAAGAACAGTTTCGATCCGAAGAATATTTTTGCCAGCGGAAATCAGGACCTGGGATAGTATCGCCAGCGTCTCGCTGGCAGTCGTGTGGGCGTCCCGCCCACGCTATTTTAACTGAAGGCGGGACGCCTTCAGGACAGCCCCGTCATTTTATGCGACGGCGGCGCTACTTAATTGCATGCAGGAAGTAAAAGAAATACCAAATTTCGATCCAAAGGCGCGCTTGCTTAGCCGCCTTGACCAGCCCGATGCCCGCACGATCTCTAAAACGAATCTGCAATCGTTCATCTGCTGGCTGCTGCTCTTGCCGTTTGGCGGAATTCTTGTGCTTCTCATGCGTGTGTGCGGCTACAGCATCGAAAATATGCGCGAGGTCAGAAAGCAATATCGTGAGATCTGGGAAAACAAAGACAAAGATGCGCCGCTGATCATTTGCGCCAACCATCTGACCTTTATTGACTCGGCGTTGATCATCTGGGGGCTCGCGTCAAACGGCTGGTATCTCTTTAATTACAAAGCGTTTACCTGGAACCTACCGGCGGGTGATTTCTTTAAGAAAAAACTGCGGTATCATCTCACGCTTTATCTTACGAAATGTATTTTTATTCATCGCGACGGCAGCAATGAACATAAAAACGACGTACTGCGTCTATGCCGTTATCTGCTGCTGCAAAATAATGTGGTGCTGATCTTTCCCGAAGGCCAACGTTCGCGAAAAGGTTTTTTTGATCCGGAAAAGATCACGGCCGGCGTGGGCAAGATAATCTATTCGCTGGAAGGCGCGCGCGTTTTATGCATTCACCTGCGCAGCGATAAACAAAATTCTTTTTCAAATTACCCGCCGCGCGGTTCGAGTTTTACAATGTCGATGAAAGTGATCGAACCCGTTACGGAAAAAAGAGGCAAAGCGGCTTATAACGAGATCGTCGGGCAGATCGCGGGAACGATCAAGCAATTCGAGAATGAATATTTCGCGTCCCGCGCCGAACCTCTTAAGCCGTTCTTTTAAGAATGACCGATATCGCTGACAAAAAATGGGCATTCATTACCGGCGCTTCATCGGGGATAGGCAAGGCGCTCGCTTTCCAGTTTGCCGCCGCGGGTTTTGATCTCTTTCTCACCGCGCTCGAACAGGAACAGCTGGACGAGGTGGCCGCGGAATGCCGGGACAAATTTGGCATTGAGACGGAAACTGTCGCCGCCGATCTCTCCGATATCGAAGCGATCGATAAACTGGCGGCTGAAGTTGCGGCCAGGCGCTTTACGGTCCTGGTAAATAATGCCGGCTTTGCGATCCACGGGCGGTTTGTGGAAACCGTGACGGAGAAAGAGATGATGATGCTCGACCTCCAATTGACCGCGATGTTAAAGCTTACCAAAGCCGCGCTGCCCGCCATGCTCGAACAAAAACGCGGATATATTCTCAACGTCGCTTCGGTATACTCGTTTTCGCCGGTTAAAAAACAGGCCGTCTATAGCGCCTGTAAATCGTTCATCTTTTCTTTTTCCACCGCGCTGCGTTCGGAATTAAAAGATACCGGTGTGAGCGTCACCGTTCTCTGCCCGGGCGTCGTGCAGACGGAATTTCGCGTCCGTGCCGGGATCGAAGATAAGAAAAATTCGGGAATGGCCGCGAAAGATGTGGCCAGGATCGCCTATGACGGAACCATGCGCGGCACGCACATCGTTATTCCCGGCTTTGTGAATAAACTTTTCGTTTTTTTCTCGCGGCACCTGCCCTACAAAATGCAAACCGCCCTGATCAACTACATCAACGCCAGGCGCGGCGTAAATAAGTAGCGAATATTTATTTTTGTTGGCTTAAACACGCATTGTCTGGTGCTCGGGACATTTCGTGTGTTTAGTGTGATTCGTGGTTTCAGCCTTTAATTTTAATAATAACATCCGCAGAAATTTAACCACGAAACACACGAAATGCACGAAAGATCGTGTGCAAACCCAAAGTTCCCGGCTTTGCTTTTGCCGCAAATTCCCTTTAATCTTCTAATTTCGCAATGAAGATATTTCACGGAACAGAGAATGCCAATATCGCGCGCCCGACGGTGCTGACGCTCGGTGTTTTTGACGGGCTGCACCTCGGCCACCAGCGGATAATTCAGACCGTCGTCGGACGGGCAAAAGAGTTGAACGCGATTTCGACCGCCATCACTTTCGACCCGCATCCGCGGGCGGTGCTCCATCCCGAATCCGCTCCGCCGCTGCTGCAAACTCTCGACCAGCGGCTGGCGGCGCTCGAATTCCTCGGTATCGAGCAAACGATCGTCATTCGTTTCAACCGTGATTTTGCCTCGATAGAGGCCGAAGATTTTCTGCGCGAGATCATTTACGACCGTCTGCAGGCCAAGGAAGTGTACCTTGGTAAAGGCTTTGCTTTTGGCAAAGGCCGCGCGGGAAATATCGAACTGTTGAAACGTATTAGCGCAGAGCTCGGATTTTTTGCCGACGAAGTGCCGGAAGTGCAGCTTCGCGGAACGCGTGTCAGCTCATCGAAAATACGCGAGCTGCTGGCGGCGGGAAAAGTGAATCTGGCGCGCCGGATGCTGGGACGTCCTTACGGCGTCGAAGGCAAGATCATTCGCGGTGACCGCCGCGGCCACACCATCGGTTTTCCTACCGCCAATCTGCAGCCGCAAAATCGCGTCATCCCGCGCACAGGTGTTTATGTGACTGCCACGCTGATCGGCGATACCTGGCGGCGCAGCATTACAAACGTCGGGGTGCGTCCGACCTTTGGCGGCGACGCCGAACCCTCGGTTGAAACTTATATTTTTGATTTTGACGGCGATCTCTATGGAGACGTGCTGCGCGTCCGCTTTCTGCACCGCCTGCGCGATGAGAAAAAATTTAGCGGCATCGACGAATTAAAAGCCCAGATCGAACGCGATTCCCGCCGGGCGCTTCAGTTTTTCTCGCTCCGGGGTGTTAAGAGTAGTTTGGAAATAGAGTAGCGCTACTTGTCACTTTTAGCTTCACGCAGCCTTTGGATCAGATCGTAATTTTTCGGATTTAACTCCAACGACCTCTCGAAATTAGCAATGGCCAGGTCCTTTTTCCCCATCAGAAAATAGCTCTCGCCCAGAGCAAAATATGCCCTGAAAGACGCGGGATTTTTTTCCACGTCGATCTGAAAAAGAACGGCCGCCTGCTCAGGCTTTTTCTCATTTAATAACCTTTGCCCGGTTTCAAGCAGCGCCTGCTCTGTCCACGTATAACGATGAGCGGGTTCAGCCATAAATTCACGAAGCTTTTTACCGCCGCATCGATGCCGCCCTTGGTCAGCGCTTCGTCCAGGACCTCGCTCAACGTTTTTTGCGGCACGTAGTTAAGGACCGCCTCCATCGCCGGATCGCGGTTAAGGCGATAATCTTCCGAGGTCAGCTCGGCCGTAATTTCCGGCGCGGTCCACGGGCGCGTGTCCCACGGGCTCCAATCCTGCCAGTAATAAACCGAAACACGCACCGTCATCCCGCTGTTGGGAAGCGTGATCTTGCGCGAATCGCCATAGATGTTTCCTTTCGAACCGGACGGCTCGCCGACGAAAATACAGTTGGTATATTTCTCCAGATTATTGGCCATAAACTGCGCCGCCGAAAAAGTGCTGCGGCCGATTATCGCAAACAGTTTTCCTCTCTGATTGATCCTGGCCGACTTGATGATGTCGAGCAGCAGCGCACGGTTAAACTCGCCGTTTCCTCCGCGGTTCAAACGCATATCGATAACCAGGCGCTCGACCGGGTTGGCTTCGACAAAAGCAAAAAGCCGCTTTGAAAACGCCGCTAAGGTCTCGTTGTCTTTATTGCCGACCTGGTTGTATTGGAAATAGACGGTTTTGGAATCGGGCAGATATTCATACCAGAATTTATTCTGCGGATCTTTCAGCCATAAAGGCGCTCCGGAACCGGTGCGGCTATCCGTCCAACCGGTTTTTGGAAGCCAGCTCATATCCGTGTCCGCCGGCATCATTTCGACGGCACCGGCGGCCTTAAGCTCGACGATCTTTTGGCCGCTTTTAGTTTCAAAGGTGAACTTTGCGCTCTCCGCGTTATCGCTCAGTCCGAGCGCGTGTAAAATTTCCGGCATCACCAGCAAATGCGCGGCAAAAAATTTCACATCCATTTCGTTATCGCGCCCGATAATTTCACGGACCGCGTCGTAGGCCTCTTTGACGGTGGCATTTCCGATCTTGATGATCTTAACTCCTACCAGATCGGCGTGTTCTTTATCGGCTGAGCGTATGAATAGCCCGTCGCCAAAAAAATACATTTTCACCGGGAAAACGTGAAAGCCTATTTTCGGATCGCGGGTCGGGTAAATATTGGTGTGGCCGTCGCCGGCCATGGCGGCGATGCGCTGCATCTCGACGATGATCTGGTGCCGGGCCAGCACCGGTATCCGGTCGTAAAGCTTTTTGATGGCGGTATCGAATTGTTCGCGCGTCATCTGGTGAAACAGGTCTTTGTGAAACAGAGGCATTTGCTCGGCTATGTAACGCAGGTCTTCGCGCCATTTTTCCGTTTCCGTCTTGCCGCTATCGCCGTTTTTCTGCGCGACGCCTTGCTCGAGAAGCGGTTCACCCAAAACGCAAAACAGCATACACAAGACGATGCTGCGAACTAAGTAATTGATTTTCGACATTGTAAATCTAATACACCGCCGCCGGAGGTTTTTGTGACAGCGCTCCTTATTTGCCGGATTCCGACAAACTTTCCCAAACATTCCCCCATCAAAATACGTTCATATAACGGATTTGTTAATATGTTTACAGGTACAGACACAATGACGGAAGAAAGCGGCCAGGGGCTGATAGTGCGGGAAAGCAAAATTGAACCGATTGCTCCGAACGGCAATGGGCACAATGCTTTAGCTCCGATTGAGCCGGCCACGGAAACCGCTGAAGACGCGGCTTTAGCCCGGAGTTACCAGGGCCTTCGCGGCTGGTGGCGGCTGTTTAAGGTTTCGCGCGTGATCGGGCTGCTTTCGCTCTATCTCTACCTCGACAGGTACGACCTACACCACGAACACATGCGCCGGTTTGCCAGTCAGCGCCTGGAAAAAGCCCGGCAACTGGGCCCGCTGGCTGTTATGCAGGTGCGGCTTAATGGCATCGGCAGCTGGTTTTTTGACAAAAGCGTGCGGCTGACGAGCTGGTTCGTCTATCGCGGCTCACACAAAGAAGAAGTACAGCAAAAACAGGCCGTCTGGCTAAAAGACAACCTGATCAAGCTCGGGCCTACCTTTATCAAGATCGGGCAATCCTTAGGCACGCGCGCCGATCTTTTGCCGCTCAATTTCGTCAAAGAACTCGGCACGCTGCAGGACGAGGTTCCGCCTTTCGATAACGCCGAAGCCCACGCCCGGATCGAAAAAGAATTAAAGCGCACGCTGAAGGAAGCATTTCTCGAATTTGATGTTGAGCCGATCGCGGCCGCTTCGCTGGGACAGGTTTATCGCGCGCGTCTGTATTCGGGTGAAGAAGTTGCGGTAAAAGTGCAGCGCCCGCACCTGGCGGCGATGATTCAGGGCGATATTCACCTGCTGCAAAAGATCGCCGGCTACGCCGCGCGTTTTCCCAAGCTTAACGAAAACGCCGACTGGGCCGGAATGCTGCGCGAATTTGAAGAGACCATCCAGGAAGAGATGGATTACGCCCAGGAAGGCCGCAACGCCGAACGCTTTCGCGATAATTTCAAAAGCTGGCAGAATATTTATGTGCCCACGATCTACTGGTCGCACACCAGCAAGAAGGTCCTGACGCTGGAATTTATTCGCGGGACCAAGGTCATCGAAACCGAGCTTCTGGCAGCCAAAAGCCTTTCGGCAGCGAACACGAACCGGCTGTTGATCAAAACTTATCTGAAACAGCTGCTCGAAGACGGCTTTTTTCACGCCGATCCGCACCCCGGCAATTTGCTGGTGATGGACGACGGGCGACTGGCATTTTTTGATTTTGGTATGGTCGGGCGCATCACGCCGAAATTGCAGTCGAAAATGATCGACGCGTTTTTCCACGTTGTCTCCAAAGATCCGGCCGGCATTGCGCAGGACCTGATCGAGCTGGATTTCTTGAAACCCGGCGTCGATCCGCACATGGTCAAACCCATCGTCGAGCGCCTGTTCGAGCATTATCTGAATTTGAAATTTAAAGAGGTTAATTTCAAAGAACTCACCTACGAACTGGCGGATGTGATGTACGATTACCCGTTCCGCCTGCCGTCGAATTTCACCTACATCATGCGCGCACTGATGACGCTCGAAGGCATCGGCATCCGTATCGACCCGGAATTTAATTTCTTTGAAACCGCCAAACCTTTCGCCAAGGAATTTACCCTGCGCCGCGAAGGCAAACAGTTCCGCCAGCTCATTCTCGACAAGCTGACCGGCAAAGACACCGATGGCGATATCGATTGGGGAAAAATGTGGAAGCTGGCAAAAATGGCGGTCAAAGCACTGATCACGCCTTAAAAAAGAACGGGTATGCTTTAAAAAGCTTTGATATAATAAGGACGTTATGGGTATTACCGTCAAAGATATAGATAACAAACTTGAATCTCTATCGGAAGATAAATTAGAGATCGTCTATCAATTTGTCTTAAATTTAACGGAAGAATCCGTCAACGGAGCAGATATTGAGACCGCGCTTCTATCAGAAACCTCGCTGGCTAAAGACTGGGATTCTGAGGAGGAGGATAAGGCATGGCGACACTTGGACGCGCTTCCATCGTGCTAGTGAATTTTCCGTTTTCCGATCTGTCACAAACAAAACTACGACCCGCGATCATCCTGGCTTCTGCTTCGAAAGAAGATTGGATATTGTGCCAAATAACAAGCAATTCCCATATCGATGATAAAGCCATTGAAATAACTGATGATGATTTCGTCGAGGCTCACTTCGTCAAATTAGTTATGCTCGGCCGGGAAAAGATATTCACCGGCCACGAAAGCTTAGTGTTTAGACGTGTAGCTGTAGTGACCGACAGTAAAATTGCAGAAATAACTAAAAAAGTAATAGAAATTCTCCAGCAAAAATAATGTTTTTAGACAGGCTATCTTCGTCGCGTAAGCACTATTTCTTCAAACTCGCATAAACTTTCTCGACAAATTCAGTGATCTTGTCGTTTTCTATCCAGCGCACGACCATTACGATGTCGTTTTCCGGGTCGGCGTAAATGATGTTAGTGCCGCTGCCGATATGGGTGATGACGGCGACGGGCGCGCTCGGGTAGAGCTTATGCCCGGTGTTGAGAAACCAGTTCATAAAACCGTAAGTGTCATTGGCGGGGCCGGGTGTTTTCGCTTGTCGTACAAATTCTTCCGGCAGTATCTGTTTATCGCGCCACTTACCTCCGCGCGCCGTGAGCAGCCCGAACCGCGCCATGTCCTGCGCAGAGATGAACATGCCCCCGCCCCAGTGGCCGCCGCCGCTTACGGATTGCACGATCTGACCGTCAATTACGACCCAGGAATTTTCATATCCAAACCAGCGCCACGAATCCGACGCGCCGATCTCATCCATCAAATTTTCCTTCAGCACCTGCGGCAGCGGACGGCGCCAGACATTTAGCGCCGCCAGCGCCAGCACATTCACCCGCACATCGTTGTATTTATAAACGGTGCCCGGTTCGTTCCGTTTGCGGGTGAGCCACGTGTTCACGTCTTTTTCCGGGCGGTCGGCCCAGTCCGGCTTGCCCCACAGCGTGCCTTCCCAATCGCTGGTCTGCCGCAGCAGATGCTCCCAGGTGATCTTGCGGTTATGCTCAGTGCTGAAAAGTTCGATCAGGCGCGAGCTGCCGAGTTTGCCCGCGTCGCCGAATTTTGTATTCGGGTCGTAGGCAAATGTGGGCGCTTCATAACCCAGCACCGGGTCTTGCAGGCTGCGGATCATTTTGCGGCCAAAGGCTATACCGACCGTCGCCGAAAGAAAACTCTTCGTCACGCTAAAGGTCATGTCCACCCGCCGGGTGTCGCCCCACTCCGCAATGACGTAACCGTTGCGCACGATCATTCCGACCGAACCGCTGCGCTCTTTGAACGGCCCGATAGCATCGCCAAAAGGCTCGCGGCTCAAGATTTGATAATGCGCGAGCTCAAGGTCCTTCGACGTCTTCGGTTCGTTGGCGATGGCAAAATCAATCGCTTCCTTAAGCTTTGTCCCGTCAAAACCAGCCTGCTCAGCTGTGCGCCGTTCCCAACTGCCGGCCAAAGGAAAATAAGGCTTTTGCGCAGTTACGGAAAGCGTCAATAAAAAGATGAATAGCAATATTCTGATCTTCATAATTTTTCGGTGTAAAAAACATTTCACCACAAGGTCACGAAGGACACAAAGAGATCAAAAAAGATCTTTTCCTTTGTGCTCTTTTGCGCCTTTGTGGTTAGACATTATATTTTTGGATACAGGAATTTTAACACCTTATCGAATCTAGCGCCCCAGGAATATTCATCGTGACGAGCTTTCGGCGCTTCCAGATAGCGAAAATCGGCGAGAGCGGCCTTGCGGTTTTTTTGCCAGCCTTTGCTGCGCAGAATGTCCTGCAGCTGCCGGGTCTGGGCGAGGAAATAGCGGCCTTCGCGGCGGCCCATGTCCAGCCATATTCGCAGCGGCAACCTTTCCGGCAAGGCGGCGGCTTCGCGCAGGATAAAACCGTTTGCCCACCAAATGCTCGGCGACATCGCCGCAATTCGCCCAAAAATATCAGGCCGCGTAAAACCCATATGCAGCGCAAAAAGCCCGCCGAGCGATGAACCGCCGATACCGGTAAATTCGCGCTGCGGCAGCGTGCGATATTCGCGGTCGATAAACGGCTTTAATTCCTCGATCAAAAATCGCCCGTATTCATCTGCCCCGCCTCCGCGCCCGCGGGCGCTCACCGGCGTGTATTCGCTCAGGCGGTCGGCGGTGTTGCTGACCGCAACGATCATCAGAGGCTGAATTTTATTTTGTTGTATCAATCCCTGCGCCGTTTCGTCGGCCCGCCACGCCGTGCCGGCAAACGAGGTCTCCGGGTCAAAGAGATTTTGCCCGTCCTGCATATAGAGCGTGGGAAACCGCTGATCGGGGTGAGTGAAATACCCGGGCGGCAGGTAAATGCTGACATTGCGCTTTGCCACGGCGTTGCCTGAGCCGAAGGCGTAATGATGTTGGATCTGCTCGCTTATCACTTTTTTATTATAAAGGGCTTTTTCTCTAAACCGTGTAAACAGGCCTTTGGATTTTTAGGCCGGACGAAAAGCCGTTATAAAGAGAATTTTTTAGTTGACACTTGGGCGCTGCGGGTATTAAATATTTATTCTCTTGTGTCATCTATGAGATTTTGTCGAAGGCAAGAAATATTGTAACATGGCCGCTTCAGCAAATATTTTTAGCGATCTAAGGGTTTTCGGCGCCGACCGCCCCCTCGAATTGGCGGGCGAATTGAGGCGGCCTTTGATCCTTTCGCGCGTCGCCGCCGGATTCCCGTCGCCTGCCGATGATTTTCTCGAAGGCCGCATCGATCTCAACACGGAACTGGTGTCCCACCCGTTGGCGACCTATTACATCCGCGTCGAAGGCGATTCGATGATCGGGGCGGGGATCAAGCCGGGCGCGATCCTGGTAGTAGACCGCTCCGTCGATGCGCGGAGCGGCGATATCGTCGTGGCGCGGGTGGAAAACGAAATGTGCGTGAAAGAACTGGAAATGAAACAACCGAACAAATTCCGCCTGCTGTCGAGAAATCCGGCTTATCCGCCGATCGAGATCACGCCCGAGACCGATTTTGAGGTCTGGGGCCGGGTGATGTATTCGATCACGAGACATTAAGTTACGGAGCGCAGATTTTAATCTGCAAAGGCTGCTTGCAGCCTAAAAGTTCTCAAACGCTGCGCACTTGTGCAGACTAAAGTCTGCGCTCCATATGCCCGTATTCGCACTACTTGATTGCAACAACTTTTACGCCTCGGTCGAGCGCGTTTTTAATGCGCGCCTGCATAATCGCCCGGTAGTCGTATTGTCCAACAATGATGGCTGCATCATTTCCCGCAGCAAGGAAGCAAAAGAGTTGGGAATTGCGATGGCGGTACCGTTGTTTAAGGTCAAAGATATCATCGAAAAACATAATGTCTTTGTTAAATCGGCAAATTTCGAACTTTACGGAGATATGTCTTCGCGGGTGATGGAGTTGTTAGAGGATTATTCACCGGACATCCAGATCTATTCCATCGATGAAGCATTTTTCCTTATGCCGCCTTCCGCGCCCTTAAAAAAATGCGGGGGAGAGATCCGCGATCGCGTCAAAAAATTTACCGGCTTGCCGGTGTCGATCGGGTTCGCCAAAACTAAAACATTGGCAAAACTCGCTAATTATTTGGGAAAAAAGACCGATGAAATTGTCGATCTTTATAACGCCGGAGACGCGGATATTGAATATGTATTAGCCGGCATTCCGGTAGATGCCGTGTGGGGCATAGGCCATCGCTGTGCCAAAAAATTGAAACAGCACGGTATCGTCAACGCGCTGGCGCTGCGCAATGCCGATCTGAACTGGGTGCGAAAAACTCTTTCCGTGCTGGGCGCGCGAACCGTGCTGGAGCTGCGGGGAACGTCCTGCTATTCGCTGACCCACACGCCCGACGAGCTGGCCGCGCGGCGGGCCGTTACCTGCTCGCGCTCGTTCGGCAAAATAGTGTCCACCAGGCAGGAATTGAAGGAAGCAGTTTCGATCTTTTTGACCCGCGCGGCAGAGCGGATGCGCAAGCTTGGTTTCACTGCCGGGGCACTGTCCGTTCATATCAGCAGCGACCGCTTTAAAACCGGTAAGGGTTATTATTCAAATACCGCCACCTATACTTCCTGCGTACCGAGCGACGCCAACCCTGAATTGCTTCACTGGGCCTTTGACTGCCTTGACCGAATTTACGATCCGGCTTTCGGGTACAAACGCGCCGGCGTGATCCTCACCGATCTGATTCCCTTTACCGCGGCAAACGCGCGCCTGCTGGATGAAGAATACTGCCGCCGGATGCACAACCTGATGAACGTGGTGGACAAAATGAACCGCCGCTGGGGACGCGACACGCTCCGTTTTTTTAACGCGCTCAAGGAAAAAGAGATCAGAAAAAGAAAAGAGAGCTGGTATGGCAAATCCGATGTAAATAAAGCCGGTTCACATACAACGAATTTTGCTGAAATTCGTGGGATCTAATGACTGGCGTGGCCGAAATCTCTCAATTTAGTGCTAAAATCACTTGAGGTAAGGTTATGACAAAAACAGTCAGCATAAATGACGTTTCTATTCATACCGTTGTGGCACTTGTGCAAAATGGCGATGACATAGTCATCGAAGAAAATGGTAATCCGGTCGCAAAAGTAACTCTGATAGATCAAAAACTGGAAGATGAATTTCTCTCGTGGGAAGCTGCCAATGATGAAGATCTGCTGAAAGTTGAAAAAGAGATTTGAGGATCAAATATGGCCCGTGGCGATCTCCTACTCGTCAGCCTGCCTGCCAGTGATAAAAAAGAACAAGTGGGCACCCGCCTGCTTTAGCGGTTCAAACCGCACTGACTGGCGAACCGATGCTGATGGTTGCTCCTATAACATCTAATCTAAACGCTCTTCGTTTTTCTTTCACGATCAAACTTGAACCAACTAATGAAAACGGATTAACCCGGCCGTCTGTAATAATGATCTTTCATATGCGCGCGATCGATAAAAATCGTGTAATAAAGAAACTCGGAAATATATCAGCCGAGCAAATGAAAATTGTAGATGCAGAAATTAAGAAAATGTTGGGCTTGTAATTTTGTGTGCCTATCTTTTCTCAATTCTCATCCGCATGCCGAATTTCGGTCGGAGGGTTATCTGCGGTTTGAGGCCTATTTTCTGCTCAGGCTGCAATCTTAATTTCCATTTGCGGGCGAGCGTGGCGAGCAGCAAAATTCCTTCCGTCCAGGCAAACTGTTCGCCGATGCAGCGCCGCACGCCGCCGCCGAATGGGAAATAAATATACCGCTGCGAAGCTTCTTTTATACTCAATGTTTCCCAGCGTTCGGGTTTAAATTCACCGGCATTCTCCCAGTAACGCGGGTCGCGATGCATCACATACTCACTCACCAGCACCAGCGAACGCGGCGCAACTTTATAGCCGTTAAACTCGTGCTCTTCGACCGCCAGCCGCCCGACGACCCACGCCGGCGGGTACAACCGCATCGATTCCGCAATAACCGCTTCGGCGTATTTTAAATTCGGCAGGTCTTCAAATGTAGGCACGTGGTCCTGTAAAACGCGGTCCAGTTCTTCGTGTAACTTTCTTTCCGCCTCCGGATTTTGCGAAAGCAGATACCAGGTCCACGTCAACAGATTAGCGGTGGTTTCGTGCCCGGCCATAAAAAGCGTCAGACATTCGTCATGCACCTGCACGTCGCTCATCCCGCTGCCGCTTTCTTCGTCCTGCGAAAGCAACAGCATCGAGAGCAGATCGCCCTTGTCCTCGCCGCTTGCCCGGCGTTCGTTGATAAAGCCGTAAATTATTTCGTCAAGCTTTGCTTTGGCGCGGCGAAAATGGATCGAATGCGGGATCGGCAGTTTCTCGAGTATTTCCGAAAAAGGCAGCAGCAAAAAATTAAAAAGATTAACGATGGTGGTCATCGCCGCGCCGACCTCGTCCGTCTCGTCCGTGATATCGGCGCTAAAGAGCGTTTTAGCCACGATCTGCAGCGTCAGCCGCATCATCTCATGATCGATGTCACGCACCCCTTCATTTTTGGCGTCCTGCCATTCACCGGCCATTCGCTCGGCATAGGCCGTCATCGCCTCGGTATAAGAGACGATGCGCTGTTTGTGAAAAGCAGGCTGCACCAGCCGCCGCTGGCGAAGATGAAAATCTTCTTCGCTGGTCAGCAGTCCCTCGCCCAGCAGATTCTTGGCGCGTTTTAGGGCGCGGCCTTTATGAAACTTGTGAGCGTTCACCACCAGCACGTCACGCACCAGGTCGGGATGATTCACAAAATACGCCGGCATCGATCCCATCCGGAACGTAGTGACATCGCCGAGCGCCGCCATCCGCGTCAGAAAAGCGGTCGGGTCTTTTCTGAACGTGCGAAAATGCCCGCCGATCAGGTCGGGCTTTACAGATGGTGGTAAACTATTGTCGGCCATTCTCAGTTATTTTTAGTGTTTTTCGTGTGATGTGGTTAAAATGTCTCCTTGAAGCATTCTAGAATGCTTTTCAAAAAATATATATGAAGAAAATCCTTTTGGTTCTATTGGTCCTGGCAGTTTCCTGCACCGCCTTTGGGCAAACGGACAAAGCCGCCGAGATCAGTGCCATCGATGCCTACACTAAAAAGATCGATGCTTATGTAAAGCGCAATAAAGCTCCGCAGCTTGTATTTGCCGATACCGCTTCGCAAACATCGACCCGCTCAAAATGGCGCCAGTTTGATTCGGAAAAAGCGCTGGATAAATTTCGTGAAAAAAGCGAGACCTATGAGATCGCCTACTGCTGGAAACAATCGGGCAGGATCACGGAAGTAAGCACCACGCTTTTTAGCGGCTCAGGCGATTGGGTAAATTATGTCTATCACTATTTCCGCGCTGACGGTTCGCTCGCCAAGGTCGAATCCGACTTTCGCACTTTTTACGGGGACCTTATCGTCGAACAGGAAATGTATTTCAGCGCCGCGGGCAAGCAGTTAAAGAAAGCGACCCGCTACCGCGATCTGAAAACCAAAAAATTCAAAAAGATCGATCCGAAAAGCGATCCCGTATCGCTCAGTAAATTTGACATCTATAAAACGGTGAAAAAACTTCCCTTCGCGCACCTGCTCGCCCCCAGGACTCCGAAGGCCAAGAATAAATAAATGAGCTGGCTTAACAAAGTCTATAACGAAGATTTCTTGAGCGGAGTAAAACGTATCCCGGACGCGAGCGTCGATCTGATCGTTGCCGATCCGCCTTACAATCTCGGTAAAGATTACGGCAACGATTCCGACCGGCAGGAATCGGCGGAGTTTCTGGAGTGGACGCGAAAGTGGCTCGCGCTCGCCGTCCCAAAATTAAAAGAGACCGGCAGCCTCTATATCTTTGCCACCTGGCGCTACAGCCCGGAAATTTTTTCGTTCCTGAAAACAAAAATGACGATGATCAATGAGATCATCTGGGACCGCAAAGTCCCGAGCATGGGCGGTTCGACCCGGCGCTATAGCTCTGTCCATGACACCATCGGATTTTTTGCGCGCTCAAAAGATTATTATTTCGATCTCGACGCCGTGCGCATTCCCTACGACGCGGAAACAAAAAAGGCGCGCTCGCGCTCGATATTTGTCGGCAAAAAATGGCTCGAGGTCGGTTACAATCCGAAAGACGTCTGGTCCGTTTCGCGCCTGCACCGCATCCACAGCGAACGCGAAAACCACCCGACGCAAAAACCGCTCGAGATAATCGAACGCATGGTGCGCGCTTCCTGCCCCGCTGGCGGAGTGGTCTTAGATCCGTTCGCGGGCTCCGGCACGACCGTAGCCGCTTGTTTATTGAATGATAGAAACTATACGGCGTTTGAAATGAACGAAGATTATTACCGGACCATCCTGGATAGGATCGAGAAGATCACGAACGATGATGAAAAGCGCGTGTCCGTAGCCGGGGCGTAGGCGCGGACGGCTTAGTAAAAGCATTTCAATTTCGGCCGCAAAGTGATAAACTGCGCCAACTCCCGCTAATACCTGAAATTTGAGTGTTATCGAGTACTCTGCATATCTGTAAATTACGCGTTCGAGCGTCGAACCGGAGGTTCTTTATGCGTGCTTTTGCCTCAAAACAAACCCCGGCCCAGGAAACCAAATCTACTGGGTTTACCAATTTTGGCCGGCAAGTTTCTCCACAGCTTACCGCGACCAGCCGCTTGCAGCGCACCTGTGCGTGCGGCGGCGGATGCCCTGATTGTCTTGATAAGCATGATAGATCTTTCGCAATTCAGAAAAAATCGCTTGAAATAAGCAGCCCGGCCGATGCGGATGAAAGAGAGGCGGACGATATCGCGCGCAAGGTTGTCGACGCGCAACCGGCAACAATTCGCGAAACCGGTGCGGCGGTCAACCGGCGCGGTGCGGGTCCGGCGGAAACTTCTTCGGAATTTCATTCGGCACTGGAAAGCAGCAAAGGCGGCGGACGTTCGCTCGACAATTCCACGCGGAGTGAAATGGAATCTAAAATGGGCGGCGATCTCGGCGGTGTAAGAATTCACACCGGCGGCGCCGCTCACCAAATGAACGAAGACGTCAGCGCCAAAGCCTTCACCCACGGGCAGGATATTTTCTTCCGGCAAGGAGAATTTGATACAAATTCTAGACAAGGAAAAGAACTGCTGGCGCATGAACTGGTACACACTGTGCAGCAAACACATGGCAGCAATACGGGAGAACCAAGCCGGCAAATATCGAGTCCACAGGTTATTCATAGGCAAGCATCCGACGTAGCAAAAACAGAAAGAGAAAAAATCGATGCGGCACTTAAGTCGAAAGATTCGGATGATGTTCACGCTATAAAAAATATAAATGAAGCGACCGATAGAGAGAAAATTAAATTGATCGGAATTCTGGTCGATCAGTGGTGGGTGGGTCCATTTGACGAATGGAAAATCGAGGCGATATGGACAAGTTTTGGAGCTCGTCTTCCCGAGATAGCCGCCGCTGAGGCAGTGTTATGGGAACAATGCAGAGAGGCCGGAGCGAGTATTAAGAAGTGGGCAGAGGCAGTCGAACCGGAAAGAGTAAAACTGGAGTCCGACACATCTAAAACATCAGGTATTTCGCTCGGCCAACTCGGTAGCCGTTTCGCCAAAATGAAAGATATGGCCCACGATTTATCGGTGCTCAAGACCGGCACTGGCCTCTACGAAGGCAATGAACACTTTCCTGCAACTGCCGGCGTAAAACGCAGCGATTGCATTTCTTTCGTTATGGAGGTTTTTGAAGACACTTTCAATAAACTTAATCGCCAAGCAGAATGGGCAAAGATAGAGAAGCTCTATGTGGTGAACCGGGAAAAACACAGAAGTTCACTAGTAGGAGGCACCGGACTAGACCTTCAGAATGCGCTCCAAAAATTTGGCTGGAAAGGAATTTACTGGTCCCCCGATCCTGCTTACCAGATTCCGAGAGAAGAACTTGGGGGACATACTCTTAATCCCAAAAAAGGCATTCAGAGTAGCGAGGCTAGCTACAATTTAGCTATGACAAAGAAGAAACACCCCTATTACGATAAGGAAGGCTCTTCCAAAGTGAGCGTCTCGTATTTTGTGACCAACTACGCTCCGGAAATGCCTAACGAGCCGCGCAAAGCCGGCTACCCGGGGCCGAGCAGCACCAAGAAAGACACCACCCAGCTCGACAAGCTGAAAAAGCTGCCTTTGGGAGTGCTCACAACTCATGGAGGTTTCCATACGACGCTTATCTCTTACGGAAAGGTAATAGAATTACATAATACGGTGTGTGCCACCAGTTTTAACCCAATCCAGCAGACGGACCTTGAAGATTGGCAGATAGGCAAGGAAAGTGGATATCATTATTACGCTAGCGGCGTGATCGTCGCGCCGGGTAAGGACGTAGATGAGGCATTCAAATAATGAATGCCTCATAAACCGACCGCTAAATTGTGCTGAAACCCGGCCTGCTGTCCAAGTTTATGAATAACGCCTAAAAGCGGGACTCAAAACTCTATCTCTTAAACTTCAGCACCACATGCCTATTCGACCCGGTGCCGGTCATTGAGACGCCGACGTATTTTGAGCGGGCGCGGTAACCGATGATATATTCGACCTGGCCTTCGAACTGCTCGATGTTTTTTACGTCCATGATCTGGGTTGTGGCGGCTTTAAGATTCTGGCCGATCACGCACGTCCAATAGACCCCGCGAAAGACGATGCTCTTAAAATAATTTCCTTTTATGCGCAAGATCTTTTCTTCGGCATAGCGCTGAAAGGGACGCTTGGCGTTTGTCACCGCGTACTCCGGCGCTTCCGAGCCGACGTCAAAGGTCACGTATTCGAAATTGCCCGAGCGGCTTTTGGAAACACGCTTGATGGAGTTTTCCTCGGCGCATTTTTCCTGGGCAAAGGTAAGGTTTGAAAAAACGAACAACATGACACATGCCGCCAGGATAAAAAAGAATTTGTTTTTCATAAAATTTTCTCTTAGGTAAAGAATGAATTACACGCTCCATAACTGCCCGGGTTTCTGCCTAAAACTATCTCTTAAACTTCAGCGCAACTTTGGTTGAGCCGACGCCCGACACGGTCGTACCGACGAATTTAGATTTGGCGCTGTAGCCGATAACGTATTTCACCACGCCTTCGAACTGCTCGGCGTTTTTGATGCCCTGGACGGTGGTCGTCGTTGCCGAGAAGTTTTCGCGGATCTTGCATTGCCAGGCGATGCTGTGAAAAGTGATCTCCTTGAACGCTTTGCCCTTGATATAAAGACGCTTTTCGCCGCTGTAATCGTAAAAGGGCGGCTTAGCGTTTTCGACATTATACGAGGGATCGTTCGCCTTCAATTCAAAAGTGACATATTCGAATCTGCCCACGCGCGATTTGGTCACGCGCATGATCGAGCCGGGTTCGTTACAGGTCGGCAACTGCGCCATCGCGACGCTCGAAAACGCAAAAACGACTACGCACATCGCCAGCGCGATCAAAAATTTATTTTTCACCTCATACCATCCTGAATACGATTTTTGATTTCTCACAGAGCTAAAACGATAATGAATATCGCATCTTTATAGTATTAAAGCAACGCTAAAGAGGAGACAGGGTGTAAGTTATCCGTGGTTCCGGGCTCCACTTATACCACTAACGACAATAACCACAAAATACCGCTAACCGGCATTTTGTGGTTATCTAAATTCAAGGTTAAGAGTCACCTAGTGGTGTCTAACCGACCGGTCCCTCGGCCGGGCAAAACTCAGTGGGCATGCAGCAGATGTGGCTTTCGGGATACCAAAGGCCCGGGGCGCAACCCTGGACACCAGGAATGGGGATATCACCGGTGGTGGCAAGAACCACAAAAGTAAGAGCTAACACCAGCAAAAAGGTTTTAATCATTTTTTTCATCAAATTTTCTCCTGATTTTAATTATTGTAGTCCGAATTCCTTACTGGTGGAAGAGGAAGGTCTTTGACGGGAGTTCGAGACAGCCTAAATATAGCAGAAAATGCCGGTGTTGAATACAGAGTTTATTGCAAATTGGCCTTTTTCCGGACATTGTGCCAAACGGGTGATATTTAAAATGTTTCAGTCCATTAGCTAAAGCTAGTGGCAATTTATTGCTCACCGGCTCACGCCTACTGCTTTTGCATACTGTTTTTTGGACTCTGTTGCGTGCGGCGAAGTGAACTTCCAGCGGTAGCGATAAGGTCAGAACCGGAAGCTGTAGCGACCGGGTTTCCTTTTGCTTTGATGAGAGAACCACCCCGTCACGCTACGCGTGCCACCCCTCCTTCGTAAGGAGGGGAGTTTAAACCCCTCGCTACCGCTTCGGGTTCTGACCTCATTTATAATGTACTATAAAATTCTTTATATGCTTTTGAGCAAAAAATTGTATCCGAAGCTAAAATTAATGCAGTAGGCGGCTTTGCATTCGGAGCGCCGCGCGGGCTTATATTAAGGCCGCGGGAAGGCGAAACTCAAAGAACTTTATGCACTATCATTTAATAGGAATTTGCGGCACAGCGATGGCGAGTTTGGCGGGAATGCTGCAGGCGCGCGGACACAAAGTAACGGGCTCAGACCAGAACGTTTACCCGCCGATGTCTACCCAACTCGAAGCTTTGGGCATCGAGATAATCGAAGGGTACAAGCCGGAAAACTGCGATGTCGGCGCCGATTGCACTATCGTCGGCAACACCATCTCGCGCGGCAACGCGGAGCTGGAAG
The DNA here is from genome assembly GCA_035995185.1 of Pyrinomonadaceae bacterium. Taxonomy (GTDB): domain Bacteria; phylum Acidobacteriota; class Blastocatellia; order Pyrinomonadales; family Pyrinomonadaceae; genus DASYKT01. Next base: position 167,633 of record DASYKT010000031.1, on the reverse strand, counting down.
AAGTATTAAGCCGTAAGCTGCTCTACCGTTCGCAGGCCGAGGTCGTCAAGGAAGAATTTATCCGCGGCCGCCGTAGCTTGGTCGTCGCCGGAACGCACGGTAAGACCACCACCACCAGCATCGCCGCGTGGGTTTGCGAAGTGGCGGGTTTAAACCCCGGTTTTCTGGTCGGCGGCATCGTGCAGAATTTCGGCGCCAGTTTTCGCGTGACCGATAGCGACCGCTTTATCGTCGAGGGCGACGAATACGACACCGCCTACTTCGACAAAAAACCGAAATTCATGCACTACCTGCCGGAAATAGCGATCGTCGGCAATATCGAATTTGACCATGCCGACATCTACCGCGACCTGCAAGAAATAAAGTTCGCATTTTCGCGGCTGATGAATCTGGTGCCGGCAAACGGAAGATTAATTCTCGGCTGGGATTCGCACATCGTGCGCGAAGTCGAAGGCGAGATGGGCGGCCGTCTTTACACGCTGATCGAAACCTACGGCCTCTGGGAAGAAGCCAAGTGGCAAGCGCGCGACCTGGATTTTTCCGGCGAGCTGACAAAATTTTCCGTCTATAAAGAAGGTGAAAAATGGGGCGAATTTGAAACGCCGCTGATCGGCGATTTTAATGTGCGCAACTGCCTGGGCGTGATCGTCGCGGCGGATGCCTGGCAGATCCCGCTGGAAAAAATTCAGGAAGCGATGCGCACGTTTCAAAGCGTCAAACGGCGAATGGAAGTGCGCGGCATAGAACGCGGCGTGACGGTGATAGACGATTTTGCGCACCACCCGACCGCCGTCGAGGAAACCTTAAAAGCGCTGCGCACCAAATACGAAGGCCGCCGGCTGATCGCCGTGTTCGAGCCGCGCTCATGGTCTTCGCGATTAGCGGTTTTCCAGGAACCTTACTCGCGCGCTTTTGGCTATGCCGACCACGTCATCATCGCCGGAGTGTACGATACGTCGAAGGCCGACACTCTCGGCGCCGTTCTCGACACGGAAAAATTGGTGGCCGATATAGCGGCCAAAGAAAAGACCGCGCTTTCCCTGCCCGACGTCGACGCGATCGTGGCGCACCTCGCGCCCGAGATGAAAGAAGGCGATATTGTCGCCATCATGTCAAACGGCGGCTTTGGCGGAATTCACGATAAGATATTAGATGTGCTAAAAAGCTGATTTCAGTCTAATGAGGTCGGAACCGGGAACGGTAGTGACCGGGTATTGAGCGGAGCGGCTTTACTAATCACTAGTTACTGATCTCTATTCACTATCATTGCGTTTTCTCCGTCGGTTTTATCACGGGCTGTTCCGGTGTTACTTCGACCAGGATGGCTTCGTTTTTACCGGCCAGCGCGTCTAGGGCTTTACCGGCGCCGGTAAATTTCACTTCAGCATCGAGCACGCGGGTCACGCGCCGCGGCAGGATCGCGGGGGCAAGCTTGGCGATCGAATCGGCCAGCGCGACGATATCGCCGCCGCCCGACCAATGGTGGCGGACGATGCCGGCATCGGAACGGTTGATCAATCGCAGCAGTGTGAGAGAGACCAGGTAAATATCGTCTATCTGCCCGATGAAAGGAAATACGTCGGGGATAAAATCGAGCGGCATAATGACGTAGATTATGGCCGCCGCAAAAAGGGCTTTATCCGTGGCGGGAACGCGCTTGTCCGAAAGCAGCCGCCCGCAAAGCTTGACCAGATTGGGCAAAAACATCAGCAGATTACGCATCCGCGAGTTTAGCTGCAGCCTGTCTTCTTTTTTCTGTCTACGCGATGCGCGCTCCGGTTTATCCATTCTTTCCATCCGCTCCTTTTTTGCCATACTTTCAAGTCTAAAGACGACCGGGTATTTGTGCAAGTTTCCCGTAAAAAGGTTGTCCTTAAAAAGAACGGTAATGCAAAGGCGGCAAATGTAAATGAGTGTAGCTGGGGATGGCTTCGGGCAAAAGCTTTTAACAGAGCGTTCCGGATTTTGATAATTCATAAATGGCGGGAGCGCGGCCCTGCCTTACTGAACTCCCAACGTTCAGCCTCCCCATGGGCAGGCAGTCTCTCGGGCGCGCCCCCATAAAGATCATGGCTTTGCCGTCATATTCTTGTTGTCAGTACCAGGCTGTTTTTGCCGTACTGCATATCGACACGGACATTCCAGATTCCAACTCCCTGGTTCGTCCGGCTGATACCGCAGATATAATAAGTTTTCGCTTTCAGATCTTTTACGACGGCTTTTCTCCGCGAGTCGGTAATAATGAATTTAATGGCCCGATTTTTTAATTCCTCTATGGCTTTTTCACAGTCGGCGTCGATCAACGGGATGATGTCCGAAGCGCTTTTTTCCAGCACATAAAACATCTGCCCGGAAAGCGGCAGGGTTCCGTTCCCCTCGTAAATAACCTCTGCTTCGACTTCTAGAATCGGAATAAGACCTGATCTCATACTTTCGGGAGCTTGGAAGTTCTCACCGCGTCAGCGGTGTACTGACGGTAGCCGTGGATTTCAATCCACGGAAAAGAAAAAAATAATATTTTGGTCGCGTGAGCGACAAATGAATCAATCGTCGCTCACGCGACGAGCCGGTGTTTTATCCGGGCCGTGGGTTAAAACCCTCGGCTACTATCAAAGGGACGCTACGCGTCCAAAACATTTCAGTCTTTATCACTTACCGAAATTCTGTTAATCTTTCAACGTTGTAATCCCACGATTTTTGACAATAAACAGCTAATGAAAACGCGTAGGGGTAATTCCAGTTGAGCTTCAACCGTCTATACGTTCAAGCAATTTGGGCGTACCGGTTAAATTACGAAATGACAACTCCGTACGGAGTACTAAGTCAAGCAGCGAATAACACCCACTTAGGAGGCATCTTCTAAATGGGTAGCAAACAACTTGTAAAACCTGAAAGAATTGGCGAGAAAGTACGCGAGATTCGAAGAAAGTTAGGAATTACTCAGGAACAAATATTCGAGCTTCTTACACACCACGGAGCTAAAATTCATGTAGGTTATATTGCTCGGTATGAGATCAATGAGAGAACCCCAACTATGTTGGTTACTTTAGCTTATGCGCGCGCAGTGGGCATTCCGATGGAAATATTAGTGGACGACGAGTTAGACCTGCCAAAAAAATTGCCCGGCAAATCAAAGCACTAAAAGAAAGAACCACCCCGTCGCGCTAAAGCGCGCCACCCCTCCTTCGTAAGGAGGGGAGTTTAAAGAGACGCTGCAAAGTGTAAGTGGGGTGTTTAAAGAGGTGCTACAAAACTCCCCTCCTTACGAAGGAGGGGTGCCCGCAGGGCGGGGTGGTTCTCTCATAAACTATAAATAAACCGAGGCTCCCGGTTCTGACCTCATCATAATGGCCGGCGTTTTATATTAAAGATCGCGAAAAGAACAAACTTCTCCAAAACCTTTGTATAGAAACGAACAGCTATCGGCGATAATAACCTCGCGGTATTCTGTTTTGCTGGAGTTACCGATCCCGCTGATCTTTTCAAGCCGCTTTTAGAAACTTTGGGGACATTACGTATGATTTTTAAGATTTCTGGAACATTTTTGGAACAGGTGGTTCATTGGCACACGCTGGAACATGGTGTTCCACTTCGCGTCCTTATATAATGAACTCCTGCATAAATCTATGATACTGGAAAAGATACGCCAAAGAGCCGCCGCCGATCAGCAGCACATCATTCTGCCCGAGGGCGAAGACCCGCGCATCCTTCTCGCCGCGGAAATGTGTGTCCGCGACCGCCTGGCCAAAGTTTCGGTCATCGGCAATGAAGAAAAAATGCGCGCCGCTGCCGCCTCGGCCGGTGCGAACTTAAACGGCGTAAATATCATCGATCACCGCGCCGCGGCGGATTTTGGCAAGATCGCCACGCTTTTTCATGAGCTGCGCCGCAGCAAAGGCGTGTCGCTCGAAGAATCCGAGCAAACGGTGAAAGATCCGCTCTTTTACGGCAATTTGCTGGTGCGGTTAGGACAGGCGGACGGCTCAGTGGGCGGAGCGACCAACACCACCGCGCATACCGTTCGCGCCGCGATCCAGTGCATCGGCGTGCGCGCGGGCTTTAAGATAGTTTCGAGTTTTTTTGTGATGGTCGTGCCCGATACCAGGTTCGGCTACGAAGGCGCGATGATCTATGCGGACTGCGGCGTGGTGATCGACCCGGGCGTAGCTGAACTGGCGGAGATCGCGATCGCTTCGGCGGATTCGTGCCGCGCCCTGCTTGGCGTCGAACCCCGCGTGGCGATGCTTTCTTTTTCCACCAAAGGTTCGGCCAAACACAAGATGATCGACAAGGTGGTAGAAGCGACCAAAACCGTTCGCGCGCGGATGCCCGACCTGATCATCGACGGCGAACTGCAGGCCGACGCCGCTTTGCTGCCCGACGTTGCCGAATCAAAAGCTCCGGCTTCAGAAGTCGGCGGCCGCGCCAACGTGCTTATCTTTCCCGATCTGCAGGCCGGCAATATCGCCTACAAATTGACCGAACGGCTGACCGGCGGCACCGCCATCGGCCCCATCCTGCAGGGCCTCGATAAACCCTGCAACGACCTTTCCCGCGGCTGTAAAGCCGAAGACATCGTCGACGCCATCGCCATCACCGCCGTACAGGCGCAGGCGAGAAAGAGCGGTTAGAATATTTTATTTCTCGTTATTTGCCATCACTGAATAAAAGATATTCTTCGATCTCGTTTGCTTCATTGTCTCGCCGGTGATATTTCATCCGTTCGATCATGGTTCCGGCTGCCAGCCAATGCTCGCGCGTCATGATCGGATCGTTTTGAGCCAGGTTCAGACGCGCTGATTCCAAATGAAAATCAGCAAGATATAGCTCCATGCTGCCGCGCTCGGCTATCTGCTTTGTTTCCGATAAATCACGTTGGGCGCCGTCGAAATCAGCCGTAAGCCGGTGCAGCGCGGCACGTGCCAGCAATCCGAGCGGCAAATAATCAATGGCCCTTGCCTGCCGCAAGCCGCTTAACGCACGGTTTAGAAATTCGGCCGCTTTCGCGGACTTATCGGTTCCGCCTTTTTTCATTTGCAGCAAGTACGAGTTTCCCAGGGATAAATTATCTACCGCAATATCGATAGGCCAGCCGTTGACGGTCGCGATTTCGAGCGTCACTTTTACACGCTATAACTTCCCCGAATTTGCCCTGATCCAGTAAAATTTCGCAGTACCAGAATCCCGCCAGGGAATCCAGGATCGATCTTTTAGGTTCTCTTCGAATTTGAAATTTTTCGGCTTCCTGAAAAGCGGCCTCCGCCTCAGAAAATTTGCCCAGCTGATGAAATATATGGGCCAAAATCGCCCGTCTGCTCATTTGCTCGTGCACACCGAGGCTTTTATCTGCAAATTCCACACCCTGCCGGGCAAATTTCAATGCCTGAGGTAAATTTCCGCTGATAAGATAAATACGGCTAAGATTACCGGCATTTATGGCAGCGTTTTTCCAATTATTTTGTTTTGTGCGCAATGCCAGGGCTGTTTCAATTTCTTCGACCGCCTCTTTTAACCGCCCTAACGCGCGAAGATTGTAACCGCGCAAACTTATGATCTCTGTCTTACTGTCCTCAGTCAGTTTTAAGGCCGGGTCCGCTTCATGAGTGACCGGAAATTTGGACAATGCGGCCAGGTCGGCGCCAAAAGCGTTTAACTTATACAAGGCGAAATATTCTTCACCGCGATGAATACGGCGCTTATATATCTGATCGAAAACTTCCTGATATTTTTCTGCCTCACACCCATGCGCAACAGCCAAATAAAGCTGCATGATCTCTACGATCGTATCCGGAAATTCTTTAACGGTGCCGCTCAAAAATTCATAGAGCCGGCCGTTTGCTTCCCGCCAGGCGGCAGGATGTTCCTGTTTAAGCTGCTGTCTGAAATGTTCGCGCACCAGCGGATGTGCGTCCAGCGTACCAGGTTCGCCCGGCACCGCCTTATGCAGCAACCCGATCCGGCGCAATTTTGCCAACACCTGCTTCCATTCACGCTCTTTTAGATCGAGCAAAGTATCTGTCAGGCCCGGGATGGCCGGTTTGGCGCGCAGCGCCTTGATATTTGCCGCATCTGCGGGACGGTCAAACAAACCCAGCAATCGTAATACTGCCAGTTCTGCTCCTTCGCCCAGCCATTTTTCGTAAGCGCGCATCACGCGCTCGGCATGGCGGCCGTGTCGCGCGTCATTTTCGAGATTCTCAATTGCCTCGCGCTGCCTGATGTCGCCATCGTAAACATCGGCGAGATAACCGCCCAGCAAAGTTAACGCCAGCGCATGCCCTTGATATTCTTCCGCCGCTTTTTCCAGCTCGTGATCGGAGCCAATGACCTGCTGTGCGCGCAAAAGCTGGGCACCGGCCTGCGGGGTCAAATTATCCAGATCGTGCTGTATTACCGTGCCATTTTCGAATTCGGCCAGGTCACCTATTCTCTCACGCGTTGAGATCACGCACAGGCCCGGCTGCCCGGCTGCCAACTCGACCAAAAGCGCCTGTAACGCGTTGTCTTTCAATCGCCCTTCATGCGCGCCCGGCGGAAATTGCAAAGGCTCGATTCCGTCGAGGATGAGCAGCGTGCGGGTCTGACGGATCAATCCGGCCAATCGTTCGCCTTTATCCCAAGGGGTGCCAAAAGTTGGGTCAGGATCGCCGAACCAACGCAGAGCCTGGTCTATGAAAAGGTCGGCGGAAGCAACGCGTTCGCTCGTGCCCTGGCTATAAAATGACCACCCGTACACCAACTCCGCACCGCGATAATCGGCGTTTGCCATGCTTTTCTTAAGCCAATGGTTCACCAGCGCCGTCTTTCCGACACCGCCCCATGCTACAAAAGCTGCGATGTTGACCTCCCCGTGTTCCCAGGCATTATTGAGCAGCTCTAGTTCATCGTCACGGCCAAAAAGATCGGAATTGGTCGCCGGCAGGCGAGCTATTGATATCTTGTCGCGCACCGGTAATTTCGGCATTGCGATGTTAAAAAACTCAGCGACGATTTCCGGGTGTTTTTTAACAAGAAGATCCAATTCGGTTCGCGCCCAAAATTCGCATTCGTATCCATGTTTGTTGCAAAAAGCCCGCACTTTTTCACGCGCGACGGCAGTAAGCGTGGCGTTGGTAACAAAAATAACGCCGTAAGGTTTCTTTGTCGGATCGGAAGCAACCAGATCGTTATATTTTTCCGCCTCTTTGATAAGGCGGGCGGCGCTGATTCTCGCGTAGCGCTTGCATTGAAAATACCAAAGCTGCCTGCCGCCGCCGGTGACGCGGTAGGCGATCACATCACGCCCGTCCTCGGCCCCTCCTTCGCCAAGATGTTCCGGGTTTTCATAGCCTTCACGTTCTACCAGCCACAGGCACAAACGCTCGAATTGCCCCGATGACAATTCGCCGAAGGGTAAAAGGTGATTGGTTTTTGTAACACCAGGTTTTTCCATTGTGTATCTTCAAAACAAAAATACTCTAAAAGAGCTTTTTCTACGATCATAAATGATAATAAAGGATTTTATCTTTGCCTATGATTCAGCGGAAAAGTGTAGTTTTGCCGGAAACATTATGGAAAATGTCATCAGATCGACTTACATCGTCACCAATCGAGGTGGAGGGCCGGTGAGACCGTCGCAGTTCATTACACAGGGCGTTCTTTGCCAACGGAATTCTCTTTCGACGGCTAGATAGGCCCCCTCCGCTCAAGCAGAAAAATGATCTGTTAACTACTCTCCCGGTGTCGGGGTCGGGCTTGGATTCATAGCCGGATTATAAGCAGCCGACCAGACATAAGGGCCGTCGAGCGCGCACTGGTCGGTGGCAGTTCCTACCTGGTATGGGCCGGTGTACAAAGGGCAGCCGCATTGCACCAGCGGCAAGCCGGTTTTCGGATCCTTTTTGCCCGTCCGCTTGCAGGGCGCGGTCATGCACCCGGCGTAGGCCGAGGGAGTCGGGCAATTCGTTTCACCAATGGGGATCTGTTTTTCCAGGTACAAGCTAAAGGTCGAGATAAGGTCCGCGCCGGGGATCAAAGTGTTCTTATTGATATAGTCGCAGACGGGGGCTTCGGCTTTGCCGGTCGGAAGGCAATCGCTCCCGTCCTTGCCGCACGTTTTCACCGTTTTAAGGTACGCCTCTTCATTCAAAATGTTATTGATATCGACCATGTAAGGCTGACCGGTTGGAATCTCGTAACAAGTACAGTTTGCGATACCCAGCCCGTCAGGCGTGCAGGGCGTAACCCCATTCGGGCCCGAATAGTAGCAAAGCGCGATCGGAGCCGATCCTTTACAGGCCAGCATATTCGAAGGCTTTAAAACCACGTCCGCCCAAGCAGGGCCGTATGGCGTGGTCGGAAGCGTATTAAGCTTAAAAGGTTTGTTTCCGGTATACCGGTCAAAGCTAAAGGTCGCTTTTACGGTCGATTGCGCCGCGACAGGCGTCTGGCCCGCCCGGTAAGATTCGTAAGAGATGCCGGCAATCACTACCAGGCAAAACAGGCCGACAACGACGGCCGCGGGGAAAAGTTTTCTGACCTTTTTCATCACATACCTCCATTGGTAACAGCTATTAGAATTTACCCTGCCGTCCGCGCCGAAAATTGGGAGAGACGGCCGGATTCAAAGAAAAAACATAAGATCCAATCTAGCATCATTAACATCCGCGCGGCAGCTCGCCGATAAACACGCGCGCCCTGGCCACTGCCGGATGTTCCATCAATTCGTCCAACGAATCTTTCAGGGCGTCTTTAAGATCGGCGAGCTTGCCTCCCAGCTTACCTGCCAGTTTATCTTCTAATTTACCCAGACCCGACCATGCGACTTCGGCATTTGAGCGCGGGGTAACGATCGGAAACGACGGATCGCTGTCATCGAGCAAGAGAAAGAAATGCAGCAGCGCGGTCATTTCGCCCGTGACCGTGATCAGCTTGTCCTGGATCGCGGTCTTGGGAGAGAGTTCGCCGGACATGATCGCGTTGAGCGTATCGCGGCTTAGCATCAGGCTGACATCGGCGCGCGTCTCCAGCTTGTCCGCCGTATAGTTAAGCACGCCGTCCTGCACCCGGACGAGATAAGGATCGACCGGATCGATAAATATCCAGTTCATTACGATCTTTGCGTCACCGACCCGGGGGCCGATGATCTTCGCGGCAAACGCGTCGAAAAGCATGTCCGTGGTCATCGCGGCAATGATCGTCGGCGAGGTCTTTTTCGGGCCCGCGGGCGCAATGCCGTTGCGCAATTCCTGTGTGCCCTGCAGAAAGAAGTTGCGCCACGTGGCATTCTCCGCCTGGTAGCCCATCTGCTCCAGCATGTCGGCCTCAAGGTTTTTCGCTTCCTGATTGTCCTGGTCCGCGAACACGACGTGCCGGGTAAGCTCGGCGGCCCAGCGGTACTCTCCTTCGTCGCCGGCGGCCTTCGCTGCCGCAAGAACGGCCTCGGCCCCGCCCATCAGCTCAACATATTTCGGCGCGGCCTTTTCCGGCGTCAGCCGGTGCAAATTAGCCGGGTCGCCGTCAAACCAACCCATATATTTGTCGTACACCGCCTTGGTGTTATGGCTCACGCTGCCATAGTAGCCGCGGCATGACCAATCCTTGGCCAGCCCTTCGGGCATCTCGAAAACCTCCGCGATCTCGATGCCGGTATAACCCTTGTTGAGCATGCGCAGCGTCTGGTCGTTGAGATAGCGATACATATCGCGCTGCCGTCCGAGAAAAGCAGAGACATTTTCGCGGCCCCAGATCGGCCAATGGTGCGAGGCGAACATCACCTCGGCCTTGCCGCCGAACAATTCGATAGCCTCGCCCAGGTATTTAGACCAGGCCAGCGCATCGCGCACATTAGCGCCGCGCAGCGTCTGGATGTTGTGCATATTATGAGTAGCATTCTCGGCCGCGCAAAACGCTTTGAATTCCGGGAAAAAGAAATCCATTTCGGCCGGAGCTTCTGAACCAGGCGTCAGGTGAAAGACGACGGTCACGCCGGCGATAACTTCTTCCTGGCCGGTCTGCGTAATATTGACCGTCGGCGGATAAAGCGAAACCGCGCCCGTGCTCTGCCCTTTGCCCAATCCCGTATCCACCTGGCCCTTATCGTCTTGCGGCAAGAGCGGGCCATACATATATTGCGCGCGGCGCCCCATGGCGGTGCCGGCATAGACGTTTTCGCTAACCGCGTGTTCGAGAAATCCTTCGGGTGCGTAGATCTGCACTGCGGCTTTCTTTTCCTCGTCTTCGGGAACTATGCCCTCGACACCGCCAAAGTGATCGACGTGGCTATGAGTGTAGATCACCGCCGTCACGTCCAGATCGGCTGTTTCGGGGCGCTGCTGGCGGTAGAGTTTAAGGCCGCTCTGCGCGCATTCGACGGAGATCAGCGGATCGATGATGATCAGCCCGGTCTTGCCCTCGATGATGGTCATGTTCGACATGTCGAAGGCCCGCAGCTGGTAAATGCCTTCGCAAACCTGGAACAAGCCATTGAAATTGTTGAGATGCGCCTGGCGCCACAGGCTGGGATTTACCGTGGCCGGCAGGGGCTCGCCCGCCCCCTCCATTTGTAGATAGGGCTCGATATTCCAAACGACATTGCCGTTGGAGTCCGTGATAGTGAGCGGGTCCCAGGTAGCGACGTATCCTCGCTGGGCATCGCTAAAAGACTGTTCGTCTTTCCAGTCTAAACCGGCGGCCATGGCGGCGTTGCGGGCAATGGTTATTCCCGAGGCATTATTGCGATTGTCAGTCATATCGGCTCCTTCTGTGGGCTAAGGCTCCACCTGTATGATCAATTTTTTACTGTGTAACAGGAGATTTTGGGCTTTCAAAGCTAAGCTATCACAGGCACTGAAATGCTGTCAATAATCATTGCTAATAGCATGTTCTAATCTGGTGTGCGGAATGAAACAGACACTGAGAGATCCGATCTATGATCTGTTATCTATCAGTTATCATCTATTTCGAAGGGTATACCAAGGGAAAAATTAGCTGGTGACGAAGCCGCCGGTCAAGATAAAGAACAAAATCCGGATATTTTTATTTAACACCGGAATAAAATTAAGTAGAATGCATACACATTTGGGCTTCGCGGTCCGCGAAAGTTATGAATCAACCCGGCAATGAGCAAAACGAAAATCCCACGGTCTTGACTGCGGCGCAGCTCAGCTCTCAATTACAGAAAAGCAGACGAAAGATATTTTGGAGAAACTTAGCTATTGCGCTGCTCGTGTGTCTTTTGGCGCTGTCATATTTACCGCGTGCGTTTGAGTTTATATGGCCGCGGTCCACCACAGTGATCCCCGATTCAAACACCGTGGTCCGACGCCAAACACCCGCCGGCGTTATGCAGATATCGGTAAGCAAGGCGGGAAAAAAGTATCGAGCTCTCACCGTTGACATCAAAAATGCAAACCTGGCTCTCTATTACCGTGACGAGAATAAAGAACCTTTTCGCAGTTTTGACCAACTTGATAAGTGGCTCTCCGCAAAAAACCAGCGGCTTGTTTTTGCCACCAATGCCGGGATGTTTGGTAAAGGGTTTTTCCCGCTCGGGCTGCACATAGAGCAGGGACACGTCCTGCAAAACATGCATCTGCCAAAACCTGGAAATAATGTTGACGCGGATGCGGTTGTCGGTAATTTCGATCTGCCTCACAATGGCGTTTTTAGCGTCCGGGAAGGCAAGGCAAGCGTAGTGGAAACTCAAAAATTAGCGGGCGTGCAGGATTGGAGCGGCGTGCAATTAGCTACCCAGTCAGGACCGATGCTGCTGATAGACGGCGCGATAAATCCGTCTTTTAACGAAAACTCCGGTAATCTGAAAATAAGAAGCGGCGTAGGAATTATCGATGATAATAATATCGTTTTTGCTATCTCGGACGATCCTATAAGTTTTTATGATTTTGCTCTGGTTTTTAAAGAGCAATTTAATTGCGGGAACGCTTTATTTTTAGACGGTGCGATCTCTAAAATGTACATCTACGAATCGGATAATGATAATATCGATGAATCGATATTCGCCGGCATGCTGGCCATTACAGTTGCGAAATAAAGTTATGATTTAGTTCGGAGATTGGCCTTTGGTCTATTTTGCAAGGCTAAAGTATCGTCGACGTCGTCTCAATCACCGACATCTAGGCAACGAGGAAGATAGATTAAGATACTTATAGACAGCAGAAAAAATCATTCTCACTTGTAACTCCTATTGTTATTTGGAGAAATTCAAATGAAACATAAATACGAAATGTTAGTCTCAACATTAGATAAACTGAGGCAAGAAGCTCCCGTTTCTTACAAAAAATATAGACCCGATTCTGAAGAAATTGAATCTATACAGCAGGCACGGGCACTTGCATTTATTCATCTTCTATTAAAAGTTAGATTTGGAATTACGGATTTTCTAAATAGACATAAACACATTACAGATGGTCCTTTTGATGGAGGCTTAGATGCATATTATTTTGACAAAGAAAACAAAAAGCTTTATTTAATTCAATCAAAATTTGGTCATACTTCCAAAAATTTTACCGAAAAGTCTATGGAAGCTAACGAACTAGTTAAAATGGAGATCGCCCAAATCACGAAAGGCATTAAAAAAGATAGCAATAGCAATTCTTTCAATCCTAAAATTCTAACTTTTCAGAAAGAGATTTCCGAGATTCGAGATATTGCTAAATACGATTATATCGTTCTGCTTCTAGGCAATATGTTTAAATATAATGATGCCCAAATCAGAAAACTTATAGATAACAATCATTATGAGATCTACGACTCGGAAAAAGCCTATGAAAAACTTCTTTTTCCACTTTCAACTGGCACGTACTACGACCCAGAGGAAATCGTAATAACTATCGAATTGGCTAATAAACAACATCCTACACTTAAACAAATAGTTGAAACTGATTTTGGTCAGTTCAACGTAACGGCCATTTTCGTACCTACTTTTGAAATTGGTCGCATGTTATCAAAATATAAAAATGCGATATTGAAATACAATCCACGAAATTTTTTGTCACTTAAGAAAAAGAGTGTTAATGAAAATATTAGAGGTTCAATCACAGATAACGAAAAGAACAATTTCGCCATTTTGAATAATGGTATAACTATTCTTTCTGATAATGTGAATATATCTGATAGCACTGGTAAAGAGAATCAAGGGCAATTAATTCTAACCCGTCCGCAAATTCTTAACGGCGGTCAAACAGCTTTTACTCTTAGCACGATTTTCGATGAATTTGAAAATAAGCCTGATAACCCATTGAAAGGCAAGGAAGTCTTGCTAAAAATCATCACTCCGATCAAAGACCCTGATACCCCAAACTCCAAATTTATCGACTTAATATCCAATGCTACAAATCAACAAAACGAAGTCAGTGAAGCGGATAGGCGTTCTAACCACGATATTCAAATCGAGCTACAAAAGAAACTATACAATGATTACGGCTATCTCTATGAAAGAAAGGCGGGAGAATATCATGATGGTATTAACAATAACTTTGTAAATAGAGCTCTCGTAGTTGATCGGCTAAAATTTATAAAGGCTTATTGGGCCTTTAAAGGACATCCAGCATCAGCGAGAAGGACGAGCGAAAAAGTCGTGTTCAAAGAAGAGGTTTTCTATAAAATTCTGCATGACGTTAAGTCTTATCATGATATGTTTTTTGCATATTTACTGTTCATGGAATTGGAACGTTTGGATGCGGGATTTAAGAAAAAATCTGATTCTACGACGACATTCGGTTATGGATTGCTTTATGGAAAATGGGCGGTTGTTTGCGCAATAGGCTTGTCTGTACCTTTAATAAAATCTTCTTCCGATGCAATTTTTCAACAGGCAAAAATCCTTGTAGCTGAGAAGCTCAATGACTGGCGAAAATTTGACAGATTTGCTCAGAAAAAAAATGCTAAGACAAAATATTTTATTGACGATCGGAATAATTTCGAACTTTACTATAAGGTGGATTTACTAGAAGACGACCTTCGTGAGTTCTTTCTACAGTGAAAACAATAAAGAGAGCTTTCCATTGCTATTATTAGACATAAAGCGTTAGTTACTTAGAATATTATGCAAACAACAGAATCAGGATTAACTTATATCGTTATCAAAGAGGGTGACGGGGCGCTGGCGGAGGCCGGTAAGACCGTCAGTGTTCATTACACGGGCGTGCTTGGCAACGGGGCTATTTTTGACAGCTCGATCGAGCGCGGCGAGCCGATCGAATTTCCGCTCGGACAAGGCATGGTCATCAAAGGCTGGGACGAAGGCATTGCGATGATGAAGGTCGGCGGGCAGACTGTGCTGATCATTCCGCCCGAACTCGGCTATGGCGCCGGGGGCGTCGGGCCGATCCCGCCAAATTCCACGCTGATCTTTGTGGTAGAACTAGTCGCTGTTAAATAGAAACAAAATCGTAAAAGAACCTTGGCTTTTATTCCGCTGATCCTGGTTGTCTTCCTGCTGTTTGCGGCCGTCTGGATAATCATTCCCGCGCCGAACAGGTTTTTTTGGTTCTGGGCGATCGGCGTAGGCGAATGGAGCCTTTGGTTCGGCGCGCTCGCGCTGCTCTGTATCCTCGCTGCCGCCCTGGAAAGATATTTGACCGGCTACGGTTCGTTGTGGATAGTTACCAGTGTTCTGGGCGTGGCGGTAATTTCGCTCACACTTTATCCGTTTTTCAGCGTCTATCCGCTGGCGCGCAAAAATAAGGTTCGGCTTTCGCTTCCAAAATATTTTAACGGGATTCCCGCCAAAGATTATTTCGTCCGTTTTCCCGGCGCACATCTAAGCACTCACATTTTTTCTTCCATTGACGGAAATGATCTGCGGCTCGACGTATGCCCGCCGACGGTCAAAAATGAGAACAACGGCGCGGTGGTGATCGTGGTTCACGGCGGTTCATGGAGCGGGGGCGCGCGCAGTGATTTTCCGCGCTGGAACAAATGGCTCGCCGCGCAAGGTTATACGGTTTTCGATATCGATTATCGTCTGGCGCAGCCGAATTATCTGACCGCGACGGAGGACGTAAGAACCGCCGTCAGGTGGATAAAAACGCAGGCACAGGAATTTGATATCGACCCGGAACGGCTAGCTTTGCTGGGGCGCTCTGCCGGCGGGCATCTTGCTTTGCTGGCCGCTTATTCGGCTGCCGGTGAAGCGGAGCGGGTCAGGGCCGTCATTTCATTTTACGCCCCTATCGATCTGCTTTGGGCTTATGGTATTCCTGCGAATAAAAAAGTGCATGACGGCCCGATGACATTGATAAATTTTCTTGGCGGCAGGCCCGACGAATCGGATGAGATGCGGGAAAGGTATTTATCTGCTTCGTCTATCAACCACGTTACCAAAAGCACGCCGCCCACTTTTTTGGCGCATGGCGGACGCGACCGGGTGGTGTATTGGAAAAATATGTACCGCCTGAAAAAAAAGCTCGATGGCGCGCAAGTTCCGCACGAGATACATTTCATTCCCTATGGCCAGCACGGATTCGACTACAACATCAATGGGTGGGGATCGCAGGTGACAGCTTCGCTGTTGATGAGATTTTTAGCGAAACACCTGCGCCCGCGCTAAATGCTGTTGACCGTTACTTTTCGTTTGCCAGCAATTCACCGTAATCCTTGATCGCTTCTTTTATCACGTCGTACGCGCCTTCGCGTCCGTAGTCGTAGACGATCTCGCATTTGTTCGGCTCATTGGGTAATTGTTTGTAGGTGAGAAAGTAGTGCCGCAGCCGGTCGATTATTCCATCCGGCAAGTCCGCGATGTCCTGGTAATTTTTATACACCATGTCACCCACCAGGGTCGCGATCAGCTTATCGTCGGCCTCGCCGCTGTCTACCAGGCAGAGTCCGCCTATCGGCGAAGCTCGCAGGATAATATCGCCGCGCGGAATATGGTGTTCGGAAAGGACCAGGATGTCGAGCGGGTCGTGATCGCCCTTTTCGATCGTCCTTCCCGACTTTTTACTGGCGAGGCGCGCTACACCTTCGCCGCAATACGTCTGCGGAATAAAACCGTAATTTGCCGGCACGACATTGGAATATTGCTGCGGGCGATCGATCTTCAGATAGCCGGTTTCCTTGTCTGCCTCATACTTAACGGTATCGCTCGGCACGATCTCGATAAAAACGGTGACCTCGCTCGGAGCATTTTTTCCCACTGGAATTCCGTGCCAAGGGTGCGCTTTGTTAATTCTGAACATGCCCTATTATTGGCACTGAGCAGGAAATTGTAAAACGATGTGTTTATTAAATGGAATTGGCGTTTTTTAGCCTTTTCGAAGATTTGAACGTTATAGTGAACGACCTTCGTGCGTTTCGTGTATTTCGTGGTTAAATCCGATATACACAAAATTAGCGGCATAAGAACTTAACCACGAAACACACTAAAAACACAAAACCTTGTCGAGGCGCACTTCCTATTCTTGTCCGGCCCGAAAATTTACGCGAGCAAGCTGGAAACACAGGCGATCAGGATCAATATTAGAAACAGAATGATCTGCATAGGCCTTAGAAACTCTTCTTAAAGAGGTATGACATCTTGATAAAAAATGTGCGCCCGTTGCTGTGCAAACCTTGTTCGCGCGAGAGCGGGTCATTAAACGAAATGAACGGATTGCGCCCGTTGACGTTAAAATTGTCGCTGTATCCCGCGTAGATAGCCGTGCCCGGGCTCGGCGTCCAGCCGATCACGAGCTGCGGCAGCATACGATGAGCAAGTGTGGAATAATCAAGCCGCAGCCGGGCAAACGTATTGCGCGTGAACTGATAGGTCGAGCGCGAGCTGAAAAGATTATCGTCAAAAGCGACCAGGCCGGTATCGTTTCTCGTCAGCTTGATCTTGTTATAGCGCAGCTGGGTCTGAAAAGCGGTGGTCGGCTGGTAGCGCGCCACGGCCTCGATCATTAACTGATAACCGGCGCCGGGATCGAGCGGCGCGTTTTGTCCTAAGGTTTGCGCGGCAAAACTGGCGCGAGGAAAATCAGGCCCGCCACCAAAATCATAATCCATCACGCCCCAGGTATTGTCGGTAAAGAAAAACAAGTACCACTGTTTATTAGGCGTGCTTTCGATAAAGGCCTGGAACGCTCGAAAATTGGCGCCGCGCTGCGCGCTCGGGCCAAAGAATGCGCCCTGCTGCGTGAGCGAGCGTACGGGGCCGAATTCGTGCTCATACACGCGCTCTGCGCCGTATTGAAGGTTAAGGCCGATAAAGGTCTGTTTCTGCAGCGCCAGCGTTCCCCGGCTATTGGTTATCCAGTACTGCATGCGCCCGAGCCCGTCGGTCCGGACATTTGTTTCGTTCCAGAACTCTTTGTAAATGATCGCTTTCTTGGCGTCTTTTTCGGTCCGGTACTGAATGTAGGACCCGAAATAATTAGTGTCCGTACGTGGAGTAAAGCCGACGTTGGCGCGATAGTCTGGGGTGCGTCCCTCGGCTAAAAAGTTCATGTAGAGATTTCTGCTCGAGCGTTCGAGATACGCGCGATAGCCCACGCCATTGCCCGTCCGGTAAGAAATCGCGTCGAGATTTGAATCGTAAAAATTGCGGCGGGAATGCGTGCCGAGCACTTGAAATTCACCGACGGTCTTTGGATCCAAACGAAAGCGCCCGTCAAAACCGCCGACATAATTGTGCAGGTCGACAAAGTTATACGAGGTAGCAAAAAATCCGAGACTGTTTTCCTTGCCGACGTCGCGCTTGAAGCGCAGCACTCCGATGTCCGCATTTTTATTGATAAAGCGCTCGGTTCCGCAGACCACTGTGGGGTCCGTCAACTGCTGCTGCTTGCACAACAGCAGATCGGTGCGCTCGTCTTTAGAAAAATTTCCCGGGGCGTTGTCCGAAGCATACAATATGCCGAACGTGTTTTTTCCGCGGCGGCCGGTCAGCTTCGCGGCGATGTCGGGATCGACGATCGCGCGGGTGTTGACGACGCTCAACGGGCTTTGAAAAATGTCTATCCTTTCTAAAAAGAAGGGACGTTTTTCTGAGAAAAATATCGGGAAACGCTGGTTGGCGGATGTCACCGGCGCGTCGGCTTCGACCTGGGCAAAGTCCGGATTGTAGGCAAAATCGAGCGTGATTGTCGGCGTCAGGCTGTATTTAACGGTCAGCCCCACTTCGCCTTTCAGCCCGTCATTGACGAAACGGCCCGTCGGATCGCTATCAAAAGTAAACCGCGTACGCCGGCCGGATTCGCTCAGCGTCAAACTCGGATTTATCTCCAGCTGCCTGGTCGTCTCGATGCCTTCGAGACCGGTAATATGCCCGGCCTTATTCAGCGAACCGGAGGCGCTGCGATCGTTCGGCGTCCATGAATTGAGTTCATTGTTGGCGGATTTGACACGCCGGAAAAGCATCAACCCCCACTGTTTATCTTTTCCCGCCTCGTAACGCAGAGATTTGAAAGGAATGGCGATTTCGAT
This sequence comes from Pyrinomonadaceae bacterium, assembly GCA_035995185.1. Taxonomy (GTDB): domain Bacteria; phylum Acidobacteriota; class Blastocatellia; order Pyrinomonadales; family Pyrinomonadaceae; genus DASYKT01. The sequence continues at coordinate 149,225 of DASYKT010000031.1, read as the reverse complement.
AGTAAATCCGTTCTCGGTCAAGACGCCTTTTGATTCCATCACCAGATCGACGCTGTAATCTTCGCCGCGCCCTTCGGAAAAAGTTCCGTCGGCCTGTACGCCCAGCGGATTCAAAAAGATCGCGTACGCCTGGCGTTTGTCATTGAATGTATCGAGGTACATCCCGACATAATCGTCATCGAAAATATTGTCGCGCCGTGCGACCGTCGCGCGCACCGTATTGCGGTCCTGCACTATGCGAAAGGCGATGTAAAGATTTTTTGCGTCGTAACCCATCAGCACTTCGGTCGGAAATGAAGGCTTGACGTTGTCGCCCGGCTGGGTTTGCAAAAAATCGCCGAAGACAGCCGCATTTTGCCAAACCGCATCGTTTAACTGGCCGTCGATCGCCGGGGCAGCAGCAAATTGCGGTATCGCGGCGGGCGCGTCTTTTTTTACATACTCCCGCGCGAACGCGTCCGGCGACGAGCTTTTTGGGCTCGCTTCGGTTAAAACTTTTGCCGTTGTCGTACTTTGCGCTGTACCGGATGAGTTTTCGGTCTCGCTATTGGGCGCAACCGCGGGCGTAGGCGTCGATGTCTGGGCAAACGTGAACAGTGTAAGTAAAACGGTAAGAATGCAGAGCGTTGGAACGTATTTCATATAAAGCCTTTAAAAAATATATAAATTCCCTTATGTATGATTGCCGAGCCGACTTCAGCGCTCCTGAAATGAGGAATGGTCTGCAAAGCCTTTACAATCAATAAAACACCGTGTGATTGGCTTTTGTGACAAAAATAAACTTTTATTTAATGCGAATGTTCGAAGCCCGGTTGTGAGTTTTGCATAGAAAAAAGGCGGCCTCCGAGCGCCGCCTCCTGAAAAATCGATCTTTTCTGCTTTATTATTTCGATTCCGAAATGAATGCCACAATCCTCAGCGGCGCGCCGCTGCCGCCTTTTATTTTCATCGGCAGGGCGATGACAAAAGCCCCTTTGACCGGGACCTGGTCAAGATTTGCGACATTTTCAAAGGCAGGGATATTGTTGGTCATCAGCTCGACATGGGATTCAAAGGTGGTGGATTGCCCGTAGTCAATGCTGGCGGTGTCGATGCCGATCGCGTCGATGGTCCGATTCTGCACCAGCCATTTGGCGGCGTCCGGGTGCAGGCCCGGAAAATGAAGGTCTTTGGCGGCTGCGTCGCCTTTCTGATCGGTGCCGAGATATTGTTTTTTATCGGGCCAGTATTTTCCAAAACCGGTCTGCAGCAGCACGATGGCGCCGCCGGGAATTTGCCCGTTTTGTTTTTCCCAATTTTGAATATCCTCGAGGCTCACCAGGTAGTCACGATTACCGGCCGCTTTGTCCGATACATCGATCTTGACCGCCGCCGCGGTAAGCTGCGTCAGCGGGATCTGCTCGACGGAATGCCGCCCCTCGCCAAAGTGAACCGGCGCGTCGATATGCGTTCCGCCGTGCTCCGCCGCGGAGTAGTTGTAGGCCGAATAGTAGTAGCCTTTATCGGTCATCCCTTCGGCAACGGTCGTGCGTTTAAACGATTCCGCGTTGACCCAGTAAATGGTTTCATCGGAAAAATCGTGCGTCAGGTCAATCCACGTACCGGCGGAAAAAGAAGGCTGCGGTTGTTGTTGCTGCACCGGTTGCTGCCGCGCGCAGGAACCGACTAGCAGGCATGTTAAGGCAATAAGCAAAACGGATCTGATCGACATAAATGTCCTCCTCGTCATCTTATACACCTCTTTTTGGAAACCGCCAAAAAAGAAATTGCCGCTGCCCGTTTTCACGAACAGCGACAATTTTGGACAACAGCCCTTGTTTAAAGTTTATCTGCTATTTTCCGCCGGCGGCAAGTTTTCCGATCAGCGAGAAGAGCGGCAGGTACATCGAGATGACGATCGATCCGATGGTGACGCCGAGGAAGGCGATCAGCGCGGGTTCGATCAAAGCCAGCAAGTCGGCGATGGCGGCGTCGACTTCTTCTTCGTAGAAGTCGGCGATCTTGCCAAGCATCGCATCCAGCGCGCCGGTCTGTTCACCGACGCCGATCATCTGCGAAACCATATGCGGGAACACGTCGGTGGCCTTCAGCGGTTCGACAAAGCTTTCACCGCGTTCGACGCCGTCACGTACTTTCAGGATGGCTTCTTCAACGACGACGTTGCCGGAAGTCTTGGCGGTAATTTCCAAAGACTGCAGGATCGGTACGCCCGAGGAAAGCAAAGTTGAAAGTATGCGCGAGAATCTGGCTACTGCGACCTTTCGCAGGATGGGCCCGAAGATGGGCAGCTTCAGTAACAGCCAATCGATATTGTAGCGGCCCTTTGGCGTCTTATAGTAAAAGAAGGTCCCGATCACGCCGGCAATTATTAATATTAAGGTTACGAGGCCGCCCCAGCCGGCGACAAAACCGCTGATACCCATAACGATACGGGTCGGTAACGGCAGGAGCTCGCCGGGCCCGAGCAAGCCTAAAAAGATCTGCTCGAACTGCGGGATCACGACCACCATGATCACGGCTATGGCCGCGACCGCAACCACGACCACCGCGGTGGGATAGATCAACGCGGAAACGATGCTGCGTTTTAATTTGACGACCTTTTCGATCAGTGTCGCCAAACGCTGCAGGATAAGGTCGAGCACACCGCCGGTTTCACCGGCTTCGATCATGCTCGAATAGAGATTGTCAAAAACTTTAGGATGGCGCGCCATCGAAGCAGCCAGGGTAGAGCCCTCTTCGACATTTTGCCGTACCTGCGCCAACACGTCTTTAAAGAACTGGTTCTTTTGCTGCTCGGACAAAATATCCAAACACTGAACGAGCGGCAAACCGGCGTCGATCATGACCGAAAACTGGCGGGTGAAAACCGCAAGCTCCTTGGCCCCAACCTTTCTCCGGGCACTCAGCTTAGGAATGCTGAATTCGCGCCCTTTTTCATTGGCTGAGGTCATCACGATCTGCTCACGCCGCAGCAGCATGCGCAGCGCTTCGCGATTGTCGGCATCTTTTTCGCCGGTTACGACCTGGTTCATCCGGTCACGGCCTTTATAGACAAATGTAGGCATTTTCTTAGCTCCTGTTCAAATGGTTCAACTAACGGACCGGCGGACGCGTTCCGATAGAGCGTCCCTGGGCATAGGGACTGGGGTGTCCGCCTTTGGGGGCGGGCCCACCCTGCATCTTGTTCTTAAATTGGGTTGACTGGTCAACGTAATTTGCGTTGACGCCGGCGCCGCGTTCGATCAGGTCTCTCAACTCGTCGGAATTGGACGAACGGGCCAGCGCTGTTTCAAGCGTGATCTGCTTTCTGTTATAAAGCGTTGCCAGCGACTGGTTAAAGGTCTGCATTCCGAACTGGTCCTGGCCGGTCTGCATCATCGAATAGATCTGGTGGATCTTGTCTTCGCGGATCAGATTACGAATAGCTGCGTTCGGGATCATTATTTCCATCGCCATCGCGCGTCCCGCTCCTGAGGCTTTCGACAGCAGCGCCTGACACATAATGCCTTCGAGCACCAGCGAGAGCTGGGTGCGGATCTGCGCCTGTTGGCCGGCCGGGAAAACGTCGATGATACGGTTGATGGTAGAAACGGTCGAATTGGTGTGCAGTGTGGCAAACGTCAAGTGGCCGGTTTCCGCGATGCGCAGCGCCATCTCGATAGTTTCGAGGTCGCGCATTTCGCCGATCAGGATAACGTCGGGGTCTTGACGTAAAGCCGTACGGAGCGCGGCGCCGAAACTATGCGTGTCGGCATTGACCTCGCGCTGGTTGACCAGGCAGTTTTTGTGCTGGTGCAGAAATTCGATCGGATCTTCGATCGTCATGATGTGCTCGGTCCGGTCGGTGTTGATCTTGTCGACCATCGTCGCCAGCGTAGTGGATTTACCGGAACCCGTCGGCCCGGTAACCAGGATCAAGCCGCGAGGCTTTTTACAGAGGTCGCGAACTATACTTGGCAGGCCGAGTTCGTCGAACTGCTTGATCTCGTAAGGAATAGCGCGGAAGACGGCGCCGGTAGCACCCTTCTGATTGAAGATGTTGGCACGAAAACGGGCCAGCCCTTTCAGGCCGAATGAAAAATCGAGCTCGAGATTTTCTTCAAAGCGGTGCTTCTGCGAATCGGTCAGAACGGAGTAGGCAAGCTGCTTGGTGTCCGCCGGGGTCATATTGCGGTAACCGTCCAGCGGCTTGAGATGCCCGTCAACTCTGACGCGCGGAGGATTGTTGGTCGTCAGGTGCAAGTCCGAACCGCGCATTTCGATCATCTTGCGCAAAAGTTCGGGCAGGGAAAAACCTGAGCTGCCTGGGGTCTGTTCGTTATCCATAATACCTCTAGTGGGTGTTGTTTGTGCGGCGGAATATTTCAAACGTTCCGCCGCATCTCAAGTTGCGGTCAATAGCGGGTGGTTATTAACGCAGTGCCGACGCTGACGCCTGCACCGGACGGGTAAGACGGTGAAGCGAGTTCAGAACCTTTTCGGAATCCTGAGCTACTTTTTCCGCCGTTTCAGCCGGAGCGCTGGTGGCCAGGCTATAAACTTTGCCATCGGCTTCCATAAAGTAGAATACGCGCGATTGCACGCCGCCCGCTCCGGGCGATTGCGCCAAAACTACGTAGACTTTTTTACCGTCCACCTCTTTCTGAAAGTCATTAACGACCCAGCCGTTGTCCTTGATCATCTTGTCGATGACCGTGCGGCGCAGCGCAACCGTTGAGACTCCGCCTACGCTTCTGATGCGCGGGCTGGAATCGGTGTCAATACCCATTGACGGGCTGACGACCTTAAGGTCGGCTGAACCGACGTCCGCACCGTTATTGTCAGACAATCTGAACTGTACATCCGCGGCGGAACCATTACGTTTCCAGCCGATCGGCGCCGTTTCACCGGACGGTAAAACGTTGGGCTGGTAGGTATCGGCAACCATGACGGCGGCCGCGCTTTTTGTCTTGCGCGATTTGGTGACCTTGACGGTCGCTTTTACCGGCTGACCCGAAGCATCTTTCGCCAGCGTCAATTCAGTGCTGTTGCCGGCTGATGCCGCCTGGCGCGCTTTTAAAGCGCGTTTGCGAGCCATCAAGGCTCGGCGGCGTTTCTGCTTGGCGCGATAGATACGCCACCAGGCTTTCGAATATTTTTTGATCTTCTTGCGTTTTTTCTTTTTCTTGTTGTACTTTGCGGATGCTTCGGACTGATCGGTCATCAATGTGACCACCGTTCCGAAGGACATTAATAAAACTAGTGACAATGCTATTGCTCGCAACATAACCCCTCCGTTACTTCTTAAAGAACTGTCTCCTTAAGTACTTCTTCGATCGTCGTTATACCGGCGCGGATCTTGCACAGACCCGATTCACGCAAACTGAGCATTCCCAGTTCGCTCGCCTTTTTCCGAATCTCCAGCGCCGTCGCGCCGATGATTATTAATTCACGCAATTCGTCAACTACTTCCATTACTTCGTAAAGACCGACCCTTCCCTTGAAACCGGTGTTGTTACAGACCTGGCATCCGCGGCCTTTGTAGGTTTTAAGAGTGGAAATTTCCTCGGCCTTGAAACCTGCCTCGAGCAAAGCTTCCGGCGGCAGGGTGGTTTCTTCCTTGCACTGTTCGCAAATGCGGCGGATAAGTCTCTGTGCCTGGATGATGTTGACGCTGGTGGCCACCAAAAAGGGTTCGATACCCATGTTGACCAAACGGGAGATAGTAGAAGGCGCATCGTTCGTATGAAGGGTTGAGAGAACGAGGTGCCCGGTGAGAGCAGCTTTGATAGCTATTTCGGCGGTTTCAAAATCACGAATTTCACCGACCAGGATGATGTTCGGATCCTGGCGCAGGAACGAACGCAGGGCGGCGGCGAAATTAAGGCCGATCTGCTCTTTCATCTGCACCTGGTTAATCCCCGGAAGATTGAATTCGACCGGGTCTTCGGCGGTCATGATATTGGTTTCCGGCGTGTTTAAAGTTTGCAGCGCCGAATACAATGTGTTTGTTTTTCCGGAACCGGTCGGCCCGGTCACCAGCACCATTCCGTACGGCTTTGAAATATTGCGCTGGAACATTTCCAGACTCTCTTCTTCAAATCCGAGTTTGGTCATATCGAGCATCAGTTTGTCTTTATCGAGCAAACGGAGCACGACTTTTTCGCCGAAAAGGGTGGGCAGGGTCGACACGCGGAAATCGAGTTCGCGCCCGCGGTTGTCGATCTTTACTTTGATCTTGATGCGCCCGTCCTGCGGCAGGCGTTTTTCTGAAATATCGAGTTTCGCCATGATCTTCAGACGCGAGATCAGAGCGTCGCGAATGCGCATGGGCGGGTGCATGATGTCATACAAAATTCCGTCGATGCGGAAGCGGATGCGAAAATCTTTTTCGTACGGCTCGATGTGTATGTCAGATGCGCCGCGGCGTAAGGAATCGACGAGCAAAACATTTACCAGACGAACGACCGGCGCGTCTTCGCTGGCGCGGGCCAGAGCGCCGAGATCGATCTCGTCGTTTTCTTCGACCAGCTCGAAATCTTCGGCATCGTGGTCGTCGAATTCAAAACGGTCGAGCGAAACATTCAGGTCTTCCTGGGAAATATTTTCCTTGCCGGTTTTGACCTTGCCGTTGCCGTTGTTTAGCTTGGGGCCTCTGCCCGGCTGCTTGCTGGCTATTTTGGCGCCGATCTTCTCGAAATCGCCTTCCATTATGGCTTCTGCCAATTCTATGTCAGTAGAGCCGCTGTAATACTTGGAGATGGAAATATCGACCGAAGCCTCAGAGGCGACCACCGGTTCCACGCTTAGTCCCGTCATGAACTTGATATCGTCCATGGCGAAGACGTTGGTCGGGTCGGCCATAGCCAAGGTCAGGGTGGCGCCTACTTTTGAGATGGGCAGGACGGAGTATTTCTGGGCCACTTCCTGTGGGATCAGGTTGATAACTTCTTTTTCGATCTGGAAAAGCTCTAAATTTACCGAAGGAACGCCGTATTGCCGCGACAATACCGCGGTAATAACGTCATCCGAGATAAAGCCGAGTTTGACAATGTTAGACCCCAGCCGTCCGCCAGACTGACGCTGGTAGTCCAATGCCTCTCTCAACTGCTCGGAGGTAATAAGATTTTCTCTGACGAGAATTTCGCCTAATTTCGCCGACATTTATTTCGTAAAAGGAGCCGTAAAATCCTTATTTATTCATATTTAACCTTGAGGAAGGCTGTTTAGGACATTAATCGGGAGGTTTGTTAAAACTTCTAGTAACGATGATAAACACCGTTGTATCTATAGTATATTTTTGAAGGTGAGAGTGTCAAGCTGTTTTTTCGCAAATTGAACGGTCATTTTGATCTAAAAAGATAAAGGCTGCGCGATCCGGGAGACCGCGCAGCCTTTATTTTCTTTGCTATCTCTATTCTTTTACGTTTTCTTTTTCGCCGGCGCTTTACCGGTCGTCTTGACCGGAGCCAATTTTTGCTCGGTCTTAAGATATTCGATGGTATTTTTAGCATCCGCCTTCAATTTATGGGTGTCCGGGGCGACATCCACAAAATGCTGCAGAATATTAAGACCTTCCTGGAGTTTTTCTTTGTTATCGCCATTAAACCCAATATTTACCGTGCACAGGCCGGCGCCGGCCAGGGCGTCCGGATCATCGGGTTTTTCCGCCAGGATAAGGTTATAAGTCGTAACAGCCTTATCACAATCGCCGGTTTCGCGAAAGACATCGGCCATTTCCATACGAAAAGCCGTCTTTTTATCCGGAGCAGGCTCAGCCGCTATGGTCGCATCGTACAAAGTCGCCAATTCATCCATTTTTGTCGTATCCAGCTTTGTTTTGGCCAACAGACGTAAGGCTTCCCGGACAGCGCTATTAGCATCCGCCTTGTATTGCGGAAGTTTATTGGTAATTTCCGGGTCCGCAGAGCTGGCTTTAGCGGTCAGGGCCAGACTGGCCTTGCCTGAATCATATGAAGCCAGAAGATCGGCTTTGGCCGCCGCCTGATCGGCAGCGTCCTTGGTCTTATTAAAAGCATTGTAGCGGTCGATGGCCCGCTGTCTGAGCGCAACTGCCCGATTATTCAACAAGATAGGAGCACTGCCCAGGTATTCCGGATCGGCGGTTATACCCTCGGTATATTTAGTGATCGCCGTGTTGTAATCTTTGGCCTGAAAGGCTGCATTTCCTTCTTTGACCGAGGAATCGATCACCTTATTAACGTCCTGGATCTTGGCGTTTTTGGCGGTTACCTCGGCGATTTTCTTTTGCTGTTCTTCCTGCGCCTTCAGCTGTGCGGGGGTTAGTTTGGCCTCGCTGCCCGAGGTCGCATAATTTCCCGATGTCTTTAACGCCAGGGCTTCTTCCATAGTGAGCCGCTTGCCGTCACCCGCGTTCAAGACAAAATCGAATGACCTCTCGATACTTCCCTTGATGTCGGGAATGATATCCGGCGCGGCGCCGGGTGCGCTGGCGGCAAATATGAAAACTCCGCCGAAGGTAAGCCCGGCAATATTGTATTCGCCTTTTTTATTGGTCTTGGCGGAAATGCCTTTGAGGCTGATGTCGGTACGGAAAACGTCGATCATCGCGCCCTCAACGGGCACCACTGTTCCGTCCGCCTGCCGCATTTCGACCTTGCCGCGGGCGATGAACGCTTGCGCCGAAACACCGATACTGGCCGCAAAAACCACAGCAATAATAAATAAACTTGTTATTAAACTTTTACGATGCATTTAGCTTCCTCCACTATACTCAGGGACAACTTTTCTTCCCCGCTTAAGATGTCGCGGGCGGGATATTAGTTGTTAGATTCCTAAATTTTAACTCAAATTTACCGAAAATGATAATAGTAAAAGCGGCAACGGGGAATGAGGAATGCGGAATGAGGAACAGGGTGAATAATAAACGAAAGCGACAGAGATAACATTGGCTACTCCGCATTCCACACTCCGCATTCCTCATTTATAAAGTATCGGGTCTTCGACCCCGGCCTCACGAAACCCCCGCAGCCGCAGCGCGCAGGAGTCGCATTTTCCGCACGCAACCTCAGTTCCCTGGTAGCAGGACCAGGTCAAATGCAGCGGGGCGCCAAGCATAAGCCCCATGCCTACGATCTCAGACTTTCGCAAATTTATGATCGGCGTAAATATTTCGATCTTTGTTTCCGGCCGCGTACCGGTTTCGATGCTCTTATTAAAGGCCGCGAAAAATTCGGGCCGGCAGTCAGGATAACCGCTGGAATCTTCCGCTACCGCGCCGATGTAGATCCTTTCCGCGCCCGTAACCTCAGCCCAGCTGGCGGCGATCGCCAGCAGGTGCGCGTTGCGAAACGGCACATAGCTGGTGGGGATGTCTTCCGAATCTATATCCGCCCCGGCCACTGGGACCGTTTTATCGGTGAGCGATGAACCGCCGATCTTTGCCAGGTGTTCGATCGAGACCGCGAGACGTTTTCGGACTCCGTAAAAATCCGCGATCTCTTCAAATGCGCGGCGCTCTCGCGCCTCGGTAAGCTGGCCGTAAGAGACGTGCAAAAAAGCCGGTTCAAAACCGTCGCGTTTGGCCATGGCCGCGGTCACGCAGGAATCCATCCCGCCCGAAACCAAACAAACGGCGCAAATATCCGGGCCCTTTGAATTTTCAAACTCCTCTGGCATCGGCCCCCCAAATATATTTGTGCAGTTGTAAATTTAATCTGACCGGCAATCCGCTTTCCGTGATCCAGCCGGCCACCTCCGAGAGATCGACCTGCCCGAAAACGGGCGAGATCAAAATTGCCCGCGCATGTTTTTCGAGTTCGTATTTCTTGACGATGTCCGCCGTAAATTGCCAATCGCTTTTAGCGGCGATGACGAATTTCACTTCATCTTTTTCCGGCCGCAGCCGCGCGAGATTTTCCCATCGATTCCGTTCCGCTTCACCTGAGGCCGGACATTTCACGTCCAGAATTACCTGCGCTCTTTCATCGACATTTTCAGTAGAAACAAATCCGCCGGTTTCGATCAAAACCTCATAGCCTTTGTCGCACAGCAGCGAAATAAATTCAAACGCATTTTTCTGCGCCAGCGGTTCACCGCCGGTGACCTCGACCAGCGAACAATTCCACGCTTCCAACTGTGCCAGGATCTCGTCAAAAGTTTTTGTCTCTCCACCGGTAAAAGTGTATTCACTGTCGCACCAGACACAGCGCATCGGACAGCCGGTCAGCCGCACAAAAGCGCACGTCCGCCCGGCATGCGTTGATTCTCCCTGAATGGAAAGAAAAATCTCAGTGACCCGCAGAGTGTTTTTCACAAAAGAATTCTGCGGGAGAGCGTGCGGTTTGACAAGTACGTAGCTCCGCCTCGTAGCGCCGCCGTCAGATAAACGTGGGCGGGACGCACACGAGACAGCCAGCGAGACGCTGGCGCTACAAACACAAAAAACCGCTGGAATTTCTTCCAACGGCTTTTAGTTCCTAAGCTGACTGATAGAGTTTAGACGCTGGCGCCGGGATAACCATTACCCAGTTTGCCTTCGTCGCCTTCCGCCAGAGCATTGACCAGCTCATAGTGGAAGTAATCGAAACGTCCAGCCACGGCGGGCTGTACGCGTTTGTCATACATCTCACGCGAACGGTCGACCGCTTCCTGCAGGCGGTTGTAGATGTCGCTATTTTCACGGCCTTCTTTTACCTTCTGCTCGTTATAAAGCTTGATCTCCGAAACCAGCAGGCGGGCAAAACGGCGGGCATCGTTATGCAGACGGCGTTCTTCGTCGCTTACCTCGATCGGAAGATCGACGTTGCGTTCACTGAGGCGGCTGCGCACCGGGGTTGACACCGGTTGAACGACCTCGGTCGTCACCGCTGTTTCCACCGGCATCATGCTGTCGATGGAAGGCTCGGCCTTGAATGATTCAAAAGACGCTTCCTTGCCAAACGAAGGAGCTTCCGTGACGGGCGCGAAACCTTCAAAGGACGGTGCCGGAGAAGCTTCATAACTCGGTGCTACTTCAAATTCCGGTGCCGGTTCTTCCTTGTAATCCGACTGGAAGTCATAGCCGTTGGTCGAAGCAGTTTCTTCCACTTCCACGGCCGGCTCTTCACTCACTTCGAATGAATCGCTGACCGGCTGCCATTCGGCCTGCGGCACTTCTTCTACTTCCTCGACCGCTTCTTCGGCTTCCATGGAAGGCGCCGGAGTTTCTTCGTAAAAAGTTTCGACCGGCTGTTCGATCGGGGCCGCATAAACTTCGGATTCGACGGCCTGGTACGGATTTACCGGTTCTTCTTCATGAACCTCCTGGTATGAATGCGCTTCTTCGTACTGCGGAGTCTCTGCCGTGTAAGCAGGCTCTTCAGCCGGAGCAGCGGTTTCAGCAGTTTCGGCGGCTGGTTCGGTAGTGCCTTTAAGCGAGGCCAGCAGCTCGACGCGCAGGCTGGCGACTTGCACCAGCGTTTCCAGCGCATCGACATTTACCGGTTTATTTTCCACGCCCGAATCGGCGTAAAGGACCGCGACGCTGCGTCCGCGTACTACCAGCGGCACCGCGTACATTTTTTCCGGCTGGCCAAATTCGACCAGGCTCAAAAATTCATTGTCTTCGGCATATTCGCCAAATGAAGATTCTTTGACCGCGTTGTCTTTAACGGCTTCATTAATGACGCTCGGGTCGGAAACTGAGAAAGAAACATGCTTGAGCGCTTCGTCAGCCTCATCGGATGTGCCGAAAGTTCTCCAGCCGCCAAAGCGTTCGTTCTTGAGAACGAAAAACGCGCCGCGCGGAGCAAATTCAGCCGCATGGCCGATCAATGCCTTGAGTATCTCTACCTGAGATCCTTTTTCGCTGACGTCTCTGATGGCGTCACGCAGACCGGACATACTGCCGGTCATGGCGGGCGCCACTTCTACCGGCTGGGCATGCTCTTTTTCATACTTTTCCGCTTCGGCAAAAGCATTGGCAGAAATCTGCGCGCCTTCGTCACGCGCCAGTTTCAAATGCTCGGCGACGATATCGGCAAATGCGGGTTTTACCGCACCATGGGCATCAAAATGTTCGCCAGCTTCGCTGAAAACCTTGGCGAATTCTTCTTTATGCCGGTCGATCTCCTCATCGATCTTTGCTTGAAGCTGAGATAGTTTTTCCTTAAAGCCCTCTGTTACGTCTTTCAGATAGCTTTCGAATTCGGCTTTCAAGCTGACTTCAATTTCTTCACTGTTCACAATGAAATCCTCCGTTAAGATACAAACCCGGAATGGGGGGTAAAATTAGGTTGGCTCAAGTAGATATGTCTAGTTCGTAGGTGTCAATTCCCTCCTAGCGGAGAGAACGCTTTTATGATTATCTAACTTTTCCCCGGTTTATGTCAACAACTCTTTTTATGCCATCAGATAAAATTCGTTTTACACCTATAAACAAAGGGTAAAAATGAATAAGAATTTCTTTTCCCCGCTTAATTCTGGCTGTTTTTGACTGCTTTTTCAAGTCATTCTGACCGAAAAATCGGATAAATAAATCAAACGCGGGCGCCCTCCCCGATCTTAAGAGGTGGTCAACTCGCATGATAAATAAATAATAAACATTCAAGTAAATAAAATTCGCAGGTCCGGAAGGGTTGCTTACGCCCGCTCTTATTCTTAAGCCCTGATCATGGAATGAAGTCAGAACCGGGAGCGGTAGCGACCGGGTTTCCGCCTTCGTGTCATTTAGTGTGATTTCGTGGTTTATTTTCTGGGTTTCTTATATATGGTCGCTGAATTTACCGCAAATCTAAACCCGGTCGCTACGGCTCCCGGTTCTGACCTCATCATAATGACCATCGTTTTTATATAAAGATCGCCAAAAGAAACAACTTCTCCAAAACCTTTCTTACCAAAATAAATATCTATCGGCAATAATAACCTCGCGGTATTTCTGTTTTGCGGAGTTTACCGGTTCCGCCGCTCTTTTCAAGCCGCTTTTATTTACTTTTGGGAATATACGCGTGATTTTTAAGATTTCTGTTCCATTTTCGTTCCAGGTGTTCCATTGTTTCACCCCGTTTCAGGGTGGAACACTTCGCAATTTCCCGGTAAATTCTGTAGCTAATATATCTTAAAGTTTTTCGTAAAATGCTGCCCCGCGGAACGCAGATCAGATCATGCATTCCTGTCCGGCTGGTATCGCATGAGACCCGTGATAGATCTGCGTAACGTTTAGAGGAATAAATCATCTTCTATAGAGACACCCCGTACTCAGAAGCCGTCACCATCTCCCAGACGCAAGTTTTGCCGGCTTTTCCCAAAAGCGTCTTACACTGACGCGGTACCGCAACCCTGTAACTGGTCACTGCAGGAAGGATTAAAATTTAAATGAAACACGGTAGAAATGTATTTTCGTTGCTTGGCTTGATCGCGGCGATAGTTTTAATGAGCGCCGTCCACACGGTAGTTGCTCAGCAGGATCGCCAGTTCATTCCGAAAGAAGCTGTCGATAAGGCTAAGGCGGAAGCTAAGAGCGGCAAAAAATCTGACACATCAAAGGCGGCCGCACCGGCGCCCGAAGTGCTGGAGTGTACCGGTCCTGTTAGCCGGGTGCTCGATGTTGCGTTCGAAGGCTTGAAGTTTACGCCGGCAGACTATTTCACCCTCCCGGGCGGCGGTGAAGGCGGTGGTTTTGATAAGACCCCGGTCCTGTCAACCAAAGTACGTCTCGTAGAGGGCGTGTGCTTAAACGCTCATTTCAGCGCCATTGTCGGCGGCGAGCAAACTTACGGTGTTGCGCCCCTGGCTTTGTTCCAGGTTTCGCTTACCCCGGCAGTAGCCGGTGGCATGCCGCGTCATATGGTCGGACACTACGAGAATCCTTACGGCGGCCTCAACGGCCCGGCCATAGCGGAAGAGGCGGAGCGCGATGTCGATATGATCGCCGGAAACTTTTTCCAAAGAGTAGGAACAGGCCCGCACGAACTTCCCCCGGGCGATTACTACGTCGATGTCTGGTGGTCGGGGAACGGTCCCGGTGGCGCCCTCGCCATGGACTTTGTTTTGAAGCTCTATTTTAGATAGAGAATGTTATCCGGCGGGCGGTCTACCGTCCGCCGCCATCTGCTGCCATCTGCCGCCGTTAATTCCTCACGATCAAAGTTTTTTAGCAAAATGCCTGCCCGGCAGCGCCCGGATCAGATCGCGCATTTCCATCGCCACCAGCGCACTGGTTACATCCGTGATAGGAAGCCCGCTTTGTTCCAGCAGCGCATCGATATGAACCGCAGCGTCAGGCGCCAGTAATTTCCAAACCTGCTGCTCAACCGCGTCCAGGTCTGCTGGCCGCAATTCGGCCTGCACCGGCATCGTTCCATTTTCGTTTTTCGTCAGCGGCGGGGGAAGTATCGCCGCGGCGATCTCTTTGGGAAATTCGGCAACGACGTCCTGCCATTGCTGGACGAGTTTTGCGCCCGCGCTCTTAATCAAAAAATTAGAACCGTATGAATTCGCCGATGTGATATTTCCCGGCACGGCATAAACCTCGCGGTTCTGCTCCATCGCTAGGCGCGCCGTGATCAGCGAGCCGCTGCGGTCGGTCGCTTCCACCACCAGCACACCCAAACTCAACCCGCTGATGATGCGATTGCGGTAAGGAAAATTATCCTTGAGCGGCGGCGTGCCGAGCGGAAATTGCGTGACCAGTGCTCCGCCTCCGCCAAGAATTTCTTCGGCCAGTTTGCGGTGCTCTTTTGGATAGATCATGTCGAGGCCGGTGCCCATCACCGCCACTGTCCGGCCGCCTCCCACTAATGCCCCGCGATGCGCCGCCGCATCTATTCCTCGCGCAAATCCCGACACCACCGTCACGCCGCGGCCCGCCAGGTCTTTGCCGAGCATTTCCGCCGCGTTCTGCCCGTATGTCGAGCAGCGCCGCGAGCCGACGATAGCCACGCACGGCGCTTCGAGACATTCCTGCCACGCTCCTTTTACGTATAAAACGATCGGCGGATCTGCCGTTTCGCGCAAAAGCTGGGGGTACGTTCCGTCATCGAGCACCAGCACGTCGCCGCCCATTTCGCGCAGCGTGTCCAGCTCTTCGGCGGCCTTATCGTGAAACTCTTTTCTGATGATGCTTTCAACCGTTTCCGGCCGCAGGCGCAAAGATTCAAGCTCGCTGCGCCGTGCGCCAAAGACGGCCTCCGCCGAACCAAAACGCTCGAGCAACTTAGTTGCTGCACGCGGCCCGACACCGGGAGTCATGTTAAGAGATATCCATGTTTTCATAATTGTGGAAGTTATGAACTGTTTTATTTTTTTGGATATCTTAATAAGAAAATCGAAATTTAACAATCAAAAAAATTAAAGCTCCCCTCCTTACGAAGGAGGGGTGGCGAGGCTTTGCGAGCCGGGGTGGTTCTCGCTTTTTTCAGTTGCCGTTCTTATTTCGTGTTTTTAGTGTGATTCGTGGTTAGCTCCGAAATTTTTAGCCACAAAATACGCAAACCGCACGAAACAAAATCCTATACTTCTTGACACAGGACCATATCAAAATTACTTTTATGAAACCAAACAAGCGGGAGGCGCATCTGTTCTGGTGAATGGCGCGGTCTTCAAAACCGTCTGTGAGACTGTGAGAGCAGGCTCAGGTGGGTTCGATTCCCACACGCCTCCGCCAAAAAAAGCGGCTTATTTGCCGGCTGTTCAGGCATCGTCATAAAAATAATTGACCGGAAGCAAGGGTCGAGTTTATACTACCCTCGCCCCGCAATACTTAATTCTAAAATCTTACTTGGAGACGTTATGAAACGCCTGTTGAGTTTCACAATTCTTTTGTTGTTATTCTGCCTGTCACTTTCCCTGATCGTGACGGCGCAGCAGGATAAAAAAGTCGATAAAGAGACCCGGGAAAGAGAAAAGCGCGAAAAGAAAGAAGCCGAGAAAAAAGAGACCGAGAGATGGTCAAAGCTGGTCATTACTTCCGACCCGCCGGGGGCGACCGTCGTCTGGGACGGCAAATCGCTCGGCCCTACGCCATATACCGAACAGGTCAAATATGTTTATTTTTACCACGGTCCGCGCCTGGCCTATTCCACCCGCTTTATCCGCCACGTTACGATGACGGTTTCAAAGGAAGGTTATGTTTCAAAGACCATCGTGGTTACCAAGGGGCCTTTCCGCTGGGTCAGCCTCGATAGTTCGAATTGGTTCGATTACTTTGTGGTCAGCCAGCCGGAATTTCATATCAAGCTGGAAAAGATCGGAGAATTCTTAGGCACCAATCCCTTCGCGCTGAGAAATCCGGACGGCGGCAATGCTGCGCCGCCTACGCCCGCCCGCCCGCGGGTCTCGACCGAGGAGTTGGTCAGCAGATCTCTGCCGGCGGTGGTGACTGTAAAAACGCCCAACGGCACCGGCAGCGGTTTTTGTATTCTTAATACCGGCATCATCGTTACCAACAGGCACGTGGTAGAAGCGTTTCAAAATGTTTCGGTCGTCACTTCCAAAGGCGAGACGATCCCGAGCAAGTCCGTTTATATACACCCGACCAAAGACCTGGCGCTGATCAAAATAGACACGGCAAATTTCCCGTTCATCCCGCTGACCAATCCGGCGTATGTAAATGTCGGCGCGGACGTGGTCGCGATCGGTTCGCCCGGCGTCGGCGGCCTGTCGCTGCAAAACACGGTCACCAAAGGCATCATCAGCTCTTTCCGCCAGATGGACGACGAAGGATTGATGGTGCAGACCGATGTGGCGATCAATCCCGGCAACAGCGGTGGCCCGCTGCTCAATACCTATGGCGAAGTGGTCGGCGTTAATACGATGGGCGCTTCGGGTAAAGAAGGCTTGAATTTTGCCATTTTCACCAGCGAAATATTGGCGATGCTCAAAGAGCATTTCAATTTCACGCCGGTCTATGCGGAAGCGGTTGCCTCCGCCGTGAAAGAAGAAATTAAGGTACAGGTCCAATTTGGTTCCGAACCGGGCGGGGCCGATATTTATGTCGATGGAGATTTTGTCGGCAGCACGCCTTCCAAGATCAGCCTGGCGCCGGGCGAACACACTATCAAGATCACGCGCAGCGGCTACATCGCCTGGGAAAGAAAAATGAAGATCGAACCCGACAGCGCGCCGAATATTAACGCGGTGCTGGAAAAACCGGAAGTTCAGCCGTCCGCTCCGGCCCCCACTGTCGGCGAAGTCAAAAAGCCTTAGGAAATTTTATGGCCAAATACGAACTACAAACCAAACTGAGCGACGCCAGTGTCGAAGATTTTCTTAACGCCGTCGAAGACGAGCAGAAACGCGCCGATTCATTTGTCGTGCTGGAAATGATGCGCAAGGCGACCAAAGCCGAACCGAAAATGTGGGGCCCGGCCATCGTTGGCTTTGGATCAAGCAAGTACAAATATCCCGACGGGCGCGAAATGGACTGGATGCTGATCGCCTTTTCCCCGCGCAAGGCAAACCTGACGCTTTACGTGGTCGACAATTCGGCCGAGCAGAATAAGCTGCTGGAAAAACTCGGCAAACACACCACCAGCAAGGGCTGCCTCTATATCAAACGGCTTTCGGACGTAGATATAAAAGTATTAAAAGAATTGATCGCGGCTTCGGTAAAGCAGACAAAGAGCAAGAAATGAAACTATCGATGCGCTTTCTGCAAATTTTCCCGGCCCTTTTGCTGGCGCTATCCTTCGCGCCGGCATTGTATTGTCAAACCAAAAAAGCACCTGCAAAACGGAAGCCAACTCCGACCATCCAGATAGCACCGGTAGAGGAAAAGAAACAGGAGCTATGCGCTCTCACGATCGCGGATTCCCCTGTCTTGAGAGGGTTAAAACTGGGAATGACAATGGATGAAGTAAGGGCCGTTCTGCCCCCTTCCCGGATCGGTTTGTCCGATGATCTGAACCCGACTCTAAGAAGTGTCGGAGGCACCACCTATCATTTTTACTCCGAAGAATTCTATTTCAGACCCGAGCCCCTGGAGGAATTTAAGGGGATCGATTCGATCTATTTGGGAACGTACGAAAGCCGGGTTTACAGTATTTCAGTCTCGTATACCGAAAAATATGCCGGCACTATCGATGAGTTTGTCACCCGCATGTCGGAAAAACTCTCGCTGCCTAAGCTCTGGTTTAATCCTGATTTCTCGCGTAACAGCGCAAAGGAAACTTTCTATGTTAACGACAATCGAATAACTATCGAAAGAAGCCTGCCCCACTCCTCACTTTCGATGCGAAGGCTGGATTGCAGCGAGGTGCAGATAACCGTTTCTAAAGACAGTACCGTTACGGTACGGTTGATCGATAAGGCAACGGAGAAAAAGGTTTATCAACTTCACGAGGAACAAGAGAAAAAGAAGAAAGAAAATTTCAAACTCTGATCTCCGGCTGCCTGTGGGTGTACTTTTTTGAACTATCCCCTTCCGCGCGTATAATCTCCTTTTACACACTGATCGGAGAAAGCGCTTGCAACACGAACTTATTTTAATTCTCGATTTCGGTTCACAATACACTCAGCTTATTGCGCGGCGGGTGCGCGAACTCGGCGTTTATTGCGAGATCGTCCCCTTTCACGTGCCCCTGGAAAAAATAATTGAAAGAAACCCAAAAGGCGTGATCCTTTCCGGCGGCCCCTCGAGCGTGTATGAAGAGGACGCGCCAACCGTGGCGGATGATTTTTTCGAAAAAGTTAAGTGCCCGATCCTCGGAATCTGTTACGGCATGGGATTGATGGCGGCGCGCCTCGGCGGCGAATCAAAACCGGCGGCGAAGCGCGAATACGGCCACGCCCGGCTGCAGGTCTTAAACGGCGATTCAAATATTTTTTGTAATTTGGAAAAAGAGCTCGACGTCTGGATGAGCCACGGCGATCACGTGACCAGCCTGCCCAAAGGTTTTAATACTACGGCTACTACTGGCGACGTCATCACCGCTATTGAAAACAGCGAAGCTAATCTTTACGCCGTGCAGTTTCATCCCGAGGTTTCGCACACCCCGCGCGGCAAAGAGATCTTGAGCAATTTCGTTTTTGGCGTCTGCCATTGCAAAGGCGATTGGACATCCGCCAGTTTTATCACCGAAGACATAGAAAGAATTAAAACTCTGGTCGGGCCTGACGATCTGGTGCTGTGCGGGCTTTCCGGCGGGGTCGATTCGACCGTCGCCGCTGCGCTGGTGCACGAAGCCGTGGGCGGCCGGCAAACCTGCATCTTTGTCGATAACGGATTGCTGCGCGCGGACGAGTTTGAAACCACGCTAAAACTTTTTAAAGACACGATGCACCTGAAAGTGATCGGCGTCGATGCCTCGCAGGAATTTTACGCGGCGCTCGCGGGCGTGACCGAACCGGAAAAGAAACGCAAGATCATCGGCAACCTATTTATCGAAATTTTTGAGCGCGAAGCGAAAAAACTTGGCTCCGATTCTGTAGGTGCAAAATGGCTGGTTCAGGGCACGCTCTATCCGGACGTGATCGAATCCGTAAGCTTACGCGGAGCGAGCGTCACCATCAAGACGCATCATAACGTCGGTGGGCTGCCGGAAAAAATGAATTTGAAACTGATCGAACCGCTGCGTGAATTATTCAAAGACGAAGTGCGCCGCATCGGCAAAGACCTCAGTGTTCCCGAAGAAATTCTTACGCGCCATCCGTTTCCCGGCCCCGGCCTCGCCGTCAGAATTTTAGGCGAAATCACCGAGGAAAAAGTTAAGCTGCTCCAGGCCGCCAACCGCATTTTTAACGAAGAGCTGCATGAGTTTGGCCTTTATCACGACGTCTGGCAGGCATTTCCCGTCTTGCTGCCGATAGAAACCGTCGGCGTGATGGGCGATTTCCGCACCTACGAACGCATGATCGCCATCCGCGCCGTCACCAGCACCGACGGCATGACCGCCGACTGGGCCCGCCTGCCCCACGATTTTTTGGCCCGCGTTTCCTCACGCATCACCAGCGAGGTCCGCGGCATCAACCGCGTCGTCTATGACATCACCTCAAAACCCCCCGGCACCATCGAGTGGGAATAGTATTATTGCTATTTAAGATACAGAGAAATTAGTTTTGCGTGATTACTGTCAATGGTGGCAAACGCAACTGCCGGCCCGTAGAAACGTGCCTTCTCAAATAAAACATCCTCCAAATTAAATGGATGCTTTATAGGCTTAATTTTTTCAAATTCAACAATATATTTCCATCTATTTTCATTTTTAGAACCCCATATATCTCCAGCTTCTCCTTGCTCAAGAAGCCTTACATTCTTGACTTTCCCGAAATAAGATATCTGTTTTTCTGAAGGTAAGCAGGCGGTCTTGTTTTTGCTTACCAAAACTACCGTTCCCTTAACACAATTTTTAGGCAAAACTGCGAAGGCATGTTTCTCATTGCTAATTACTTCATTAAACGTCTCACCTGAAGTCTTAAATACCATCATCTTCGCCTTTTTCTCTCTGTCAGCATACCGTGTGAAAATAGTTTTTACTTCCTTTGAAATTTCTCTTATAGCAGAGTCACTTAGATCCGTTCTCGCTATAAACGCAATCAAACTTTCTTTATTAGCAGTATTCCTTATTGGCGTAATCATAATGCTTCCTTTCTGAACCGAAATATCCACTTCGGATCCTAACTTAATTCCGATTTGCTCGCCTAAAGATTTAGGGATTCGCAATGCAAGGCTATTTCCCCATTTTTGAATCTGAACTCTCATATAATGTTTCTACAATGAGTATACACAGTCAAAGATGAGGTGCAAATGAAAAAGCGGCACTTTGCCGCTTTTTGACAGTTCTTTTGAAACTAGAACTTAAATTTACTTTACCCGCTTAATCGGCAGCTCCTTGCCGTCGGCGCGCAGGAATTTTCCGGTGTTGTAGGTGTCGTCGTCAAAGGCAAAGGTGTTCTCGAATCCGCCGTCTTTATTCTCGCTGGAAAACGAAGGGTTACTTTCATCGTCGTTGGCATAGAAGGTCTCCACACCTGAGCCTTTTGCCCAGCGAACTTCAAAGGCCATTTTGATCGCTTTGACCGTGCAGGTGGTATCGCCCACCTGGTATTTGCCTTCGAAGCGGTTATCCGTCGGCCCCTCGGCCTTGCCGGAGTATTCGTCCCTGAGCCATTTGACCAGCGTGCCCGCTTCGCCGTAATCGATATCGTTTATCTTCCACCCTTTTTCATAGGCGCCTTTTTCCTGCACCAGCGAAAACTTGAGCGACTGTTTTTGGCCAAAGTTGTCAAAAGTAACGGTGACCGTCGCCTTATCTGCCTTGATATCGGCCGCACCGACCTTAAAGTTTTTGATGTCGGTATCCTGCGCGTTGTAGAGCGGGTCGCCGTCGAGCACGCCGACCTCATTTTGATTCTTTCGCGTCGCGTCTTTCCAGATCAGGTCGGCGGTCGCCTTAGTAAAATATTTATCAACCAGCGCGCGGTTTTTTGACTGGAAAAAAGGGCTTTTATGCGCGTCGTGCTGCTTATAAAGATCGGCGACCAGCGCATCGGGCGCGGTGGGCATTGCCCCTGAAGCGGCCGGGCCCTGATCGGCTGCTAGGGCCGGCGCCGCTTCTGTCGCGGTGTTTGCATTATTTGCCTGGTTGGCAACGCTAGCCGATGAACATCCGATCGATAAGACCGTTAATAAAAAGATAAATGCTAAAAGTTTTTTCACAAAAATATATTCTCCCGATTTTATTTTGCAGGTGCAGGCGCGGGCGGATGGATGCCGGTGTAATGCGCCGAGGCGATCTTCCACGCGTCTTTTTCCTTGCGGCAAACATACGTCGCGCGCATACTGCGCGGCGGGGCCGTTTTGCCGTCCATCGTGATCAAAAAGTTAAGCCGCACTATCACTATCGCAAACTTGCCATAGTCGCGAATGGAAAATTCGTCGGCGTCGTTTTTGATCTCCATGTTTTTCGGCTTTAATTCCGGTTTGTAAAAGCCGAGCATTTTTTCGCGCGGGTCAAATTCGCCGAGCGGCGAGATCTCGATGTAGTCCGCCGTCGTAATTTTTTCCAGCGCCGCCACGTCAAAAGCACTCTGCGCATCGACCATCTGCTTGACCACGGATATCAAAGCGGCCTCGGTTTTTACATTCGGCTTTTTTTGCGCGAATACCGGTCCGGTTAAAAGAACCGACATGACAGTTATGAGAAGTAACAGATACTTAAGTTTCATTATCAGATCTTTCAAGATTAAGGCAGCTTTGTCATAAATTCACGCCAAGCGCGCCGAACGATCTTTCGTGCATTTCGTGTGCTTCGTGGTTAAATTCCTAAAGTTTATTATCAAAGACTAAGACAGAAACCACGAAGCACACTAAACACACCAAACGTATCAGGTAAATAAAGAACCTCTACTACTACGTCAAAATTGCTGCCGCAGTTCGCTGAAAAGCTCGATCAGGTCGGGCAATTGATAATGCGCGTTCAGCCCGCTGGGGCTTGGCAAGATCCATATCTTGGTATCATTTATTTTTTCTTCCTGCAAACCGAGCCTGGCTTTTGGTTTTTTGAATGCCTTGCGATAAGCGGTGACGCCCAGCACGGCCAAAAATTGCGGACGGTATTTTTTTACCCTCTTTACCAGATCTTTACCGCCCTGGATCAGCTCGTCGTCCGTGAGTTCGGCGGCCGTGGCCGTTGTGCGTTTGCAAAAATTAGTGATGCCGTAGCCAAGTTCGAGCAGTTCCCGTTCTTCCGAAGGGTGAAAGCGGCGCGGAGTGAATTCGGCCCGCTCCAGCACTTTCCAAAAACGATTTCCCGGGCGAGCAAAATTATGGCCGGTCGCGGCGGAATATAAGCCGGGATTGATGCCGCAAAATAATACTTTCAGATCAGGAGCGATTATGTCAGGCGTGGTGCGCTCTAGCGCCCTTTGCAGATCTTCCTTGTCAGGCTTTTGTTTTAAATGTGTCCACAACCCCATAGCGCTATTTTAGCAAAGCACTGCGGGGCGCGACATGCGAAAACGGAGGTATTGTAAGCGGCGGTTTTTAGAAAGGAAGTTTTTCCAGTTTTCTTTTTTGTATGGTGTTAGTTACACTGGCGTCTTTTACTTCCAGGGGAGTTTCAGTGATCGCCAGAAGACCCACTATAAAAGACTCATCTATTTGTAAAATGATATCCACGGACCGGTCTTTTCCATTGTCGAAAGACAGGTCTTTGTTTTCAAAGGATTTAAATCCCGGCACTTTCACCTCGATATCAAAACTGGAGGCAGCAGGGATAGCTGCGCGGTATATGCCTTCATTATTCGTTATAACGATATTCTTTTCTTTCTTTTCATTATTGGACGTAATGACGACTCTCACCCCCGGAACGACGGCCCCGTGAACATCCATTACGGTTCCCTGCAGCATGGCGTATCCGTCCGGCACCGGTTTTTTGGCAGCCTTTACAGCTGCGCTGTCCGGCGCGCGTTCGCTCTTCTTTTGATCGGCTTGCGCAAAACCCGCCGAAAAAAGGCCCAATATCGCTCCCAGAACGGCGCCGGAATATTTCGCCACTCGCTTGCGGTATTTGCTTAAGCCGACCGGGCAATCGCGGGTCAGCACGGTTCCGTCCGCTCGCTTATATATTCTTCCACACACGCGCCCGCCGGACTTTCCGATCAAACTTCGAACTTCGGCCGCCGTCATTTCCGAGATGTTATAAACGTTCAGCTCGCAGAGGCTGCAAAAGCGCGTCCGGTCGTCGCCGCTCATATTTTCCCACCCTACCGGGCAGGGTTTTGCCACTTTCAGATCGTTGATGTCGAAATTTTGCATACCCGTTTGTCTGATGAGGTCCCGGAGTTTTCCGGTTGCTTAGCGGGAATTTTATTCGCCGAAAGAGATGATTTCCGGTTAAAATAAAGAGCAATGCCTGTACAACCTGAAAATGTGGTCGAATTTCGCGATGTCGATTTCGAGATCGGCGGCGCACAAATATTAAGCGGCCTGAGCTTTTCGGTAAGCCGCGGCGAGACCCTTGTTTTGCTGGGCGAATCGGGCTGCGGCAAAACCACGACGCTTAAAATGATCAACCGGCTGCTGACGCCGACCCGCGGTGAAGTATTGGTCGACGGCAAAGCCACCACCAAATGGGACCCGATAAAACTGCGCCGCCGGACGGGCTATGTTTTGCAGGAAGGCGGCCTTTTCCCGCATTTTACGGTCGAACGAAATATTGCGCTGGTGCCTTCGCTCGAAAAATGGAGCGCGGATAAAACGCATTACCGCACCGAACAATTGCTCGACCTGGTCGGGCTTGAACCAAAAAAATTCGCCGCCCGTTTTCCGCGCGAGCTCTCCGGCGGACAGCAGCAGCGCGTCGGCGTCGCCCGTGCCCTGGCGGCCGATCCGGAATTACTTTTACTGGATGAACCCTTCGGCGCGCTCGACCCGATCACCCGCAGTAATTTGCAAAAAGAATTTGCCGCGCTGGTAAAACGCCTGAACAAAACGGCGATCTTTGTCACCCACGACCTTCGCGAAGCTTTGACGCTCGGCACGCGTATCGCACTGATGGAAAAAGGCAAAATTGTCGTGCTGGAATCGCCGGAAAATTTTGTAAAGTCGGACCACTCTCTGGCGCGGGCATACCTGGAAACAATAAAAACGTGATCAGAAAAGGTTTCGCTTTGGCATCCGGTCGAGCATTTCGCGCGTGATGACGGTCCTACCCGGCACGGACGGGGGCGGCGGTACAATAATATTGACGAGCCCGGTGATCGCTACGTACTTTGTCAGTTTTATATCGAGCGTGATCTGTTCGCCGTCGGCGATAGTGATCTCCGCGATCTCCGAATGGGCATACCCTTGCAGGTTAGCTTCGATCAGGTAGGTATTGGCGGCCAGCCCGTCGAAGATATATTTTCCGCCGCCGTCCGTCTTGGCGTTGATGATGTTTTTAAGATCGCTCCCGCCCGAGTCTTTCGGATATATCATGATATCCGCGCCCGCGATAAAATTCCCCTCAAGATCGGTCACCGTTCCCGCCAGAATACGCTTGTCCGGTGAAAGCAATTTCTTTTCACTTTTGAGCTCGGCTTCCGAAACCGGTTTTGCCGCGCCATCTTTCTGCTCGGTGGTTTGCGCCACCCCAACCGAAAATAATCCCAGTATGGCGGAAAGAGCGGCGCCGGCTGTTCGTGCCGCGCGTTTTCGCAGCGCCCGTACGCCTGTCGGGCAATCTTTGGTAATAACGGTGCCGTCAAACCGGCGATAGATCCGCCCGCAGATACTGCCCGGCGAGCGGCCGATGAGCGCGTGCACTTCCGTCCTGGTCATTTCCGAGATGTTATAAACATTCAGTTCACAGGCCGCGCAAAACCGCTTTCGCTCGTCGCCGGCCATGTTTTCCCAGCCCATCGAACACGGCGTCGCTACCCGCAGGCTATTGATATCAAGTTGTGTATCTTTCATTTTGCTCCCTCGGACCTGGTCAAGAGATGCGGTGTAATTTGCATCCAGTTGCTTTTGCCTCACGTCTTTTCTGCTACAATTTTGCCTATCCGATGTCATTTTTCGACTTTATACAACAAAACTGGGCGGAATTGCTCGCTCTTACGCGCGAACACCTGATATTGGTCGCGCTCTCGACCGGGTTGGCCGTCTTGATCGGTATGCCGCTGGGGATCTTGCTGACCCGCATCAAATCGCTGCGCACGCCCATTCTGGGTTTCGCCAATATCATGCAGACGGTGCCCAGCCTTGCGCTTTTCGGGTTGCTTATCCCTATTCCATTTATCGGCGGTATCGGCGCGCGTACGGCGGTCATCGCGCTGGCGCTTTATGCGCTGCTGCCGATCATTCGCAATACGGTGACGGGAATTTTGGGCGTCGATCCGAAAGTGCGCGAAGCGGCGGTCGCGATGGGAATGACCGAGTGGCAGATACTATGGCAGGTCGAGCTGCCGCTGGCAATGAACGTGATGCTGACCGGCGTGCGCGTGGCGGTAGTCATCTCCGTCGGCGGGGCGACCGTAGCCGCGGCCGTCGGCGCGGGCGGCCTGGGCACATACATTTTCCGCGGCTTGCGACAAAACGACAACAACTTGCTGCTCGCGGGTGCGGTATCTTCGGCGCTGCTGGCATTGATCGCCGACTTTGCGCTCGAACAGATCGCGCGGATGTTTGCGCCGGAAAAAACTGCCAAGGGCGCAGTGGTAGTCTTAAGAAAGATCGTTTTGGCAGCCGCCGTTTTGCTGGTCGCCGTTTTGATCGGCCTCAGTTTCTGGCAGCCTAAAACCACTTCTTCCCCGTCAGCACAAAAAATAGTGGTCGGGTCGAAAGACTTTACCGAATCTGTGATCCTGGCGGAGATCCTGGCACAGATGCTGGAAAAACGGGGCATCGCCGTAGAACGAAGGCTTGAACTCGGCGGCAATCTCGCTCACGACGGCCTGTTGGCAAAGCAGGTCGACGTTTATCCCGAATACACCGGCACCGCTTATACCGCCATTCTTAAACATCAGCCAATTACCGACCCGCAGGCGGTTTATGACCAGACAAAAAATGAATACGCCGAAAAATTTAAGTTGGCCGTCAGCCCGCCGCTTGGTTTCAGCAACGGTTTTGCCGTGCTGGTGCGCGGCGACGAAGCGCGAAGATCGAATTTACAAACTATCTCAGACGCCGTGCCGCACGCCAAAAACTGGCAGGCGGGTTTTGGGCAGGACTTTATGTCGCGGGCCGATGGCTATCCCGGGTTTTCTAAAGCGTACGGGTTTTCTTTTAATAAACAGCCGCGCGAAATGGACCTGTCGCTCACCTACCGCGCGCTGGCCTCGCGTGAACTGGACCTGATCGCGGGCAATGAAACCGACGGCCTGATCGCCACGCTCGACCTTTTCCAACTCCAGGACGACAAGCATTATTTCCCGCCGTATCAAACCGTTTTCATCGCCCGCACCGAGGTTTTAGAAACTCTTAACGAAGTTTTCGAAAAATTAAAAAATGCTATTTCGATCGAAGATATGCGGCGGATGAATTACGAGGTGGATGGAAATAAAAAGACGCCGAAAGATGTCGCCGGCGAATGGCTGGCGCAAAAGCAATTTTAATATGTCATCTAATAAAAATTTTCTCGAAACACTTTACCAGGCCTTTAATGCCCGTGAGATCGACCGGATCATTTCGATGATGCACCCGAAAGTGAAGTGGAAAATGGCATGCAGGGCGGCTTTATCAACGGCCGCGAAGCGGTGCGCGAATATTGGGCAAAGCAGTTCGAATTTATCTCGCCGCATTTGGAGCCGGTAAAATTCGAAACCGATGACGGCGGACGTGACATCGTCAGCAATCATCAAATCGTCCGCGACCTGGAGGGTAATGTCTTGCTGGATAAAACGGTCAGGCATATTTTCACGATCAAGAACGGGCTGGTCGAGGTTTTTGAAATAGAAGATGCGAGGCCTTTTGCCGAAAATCCGAACCTGCAGCATATTTCCGAACCCTTTGATTCACGCATGGCGGAAGACAAGTAAGTCAGGCATTTTGAGAAACTGCCTCTTTGATGTCAAAATTCTTCAGACTTTAATTTCATCCTTATTTTTTGCAAAAACTGATCTTATGAAAAGACATTTTTCTTTACCGGTTTTCTGTCTCTTTCTGTCGCTGTGCATTTTTAATGTTTCCGCCCCGGCGCAGTACAGCATCGTGCCGAAACCGTCGTCTATTAAATACTTGGGTTCGAAATTCGAATTGAACCGGCAGACGCGCCTGATCGCCGACGATGAAGCGGGCTTTAAGATCGCCGCCTTGCTTAACGAATACCTGCAGAAAAATTACGGTTTCAAATTGCCGCAGCCCGCCGGTGTTCCGCGAAATAAACAAAATTCCATCGTCATCGAATCTCAATCAGTGGTCCCCGCCGGGTTAAAAGATGAGGCGTATGGGATCTACATCGTCCCGCAGGGCGTGCGGCTGACGGGTAAGGGCGCCGGCGCATTTTATGCGCTGCAGAGCTTTTTGCAGATGCTGCCCGCCGAGATAAAAAATGGCAGAACGACGCTGCCCGCCGTCGATCTGGCAGACGAGCCTCGTTTTCGCTATCGCGGAATGCATCTTGATGTCGGCCGTCATTTTATGCCCGTCTCTTTCTTGAAAAAATATCTCGATCTGATGGCGCAGTATAAATTCAACTATTTTCACTGGCACCTGACCGAAGACCAGGGCTGGCGTATCGAGATAAAAAAATATCCGAAGCTGACCGAGGTCGGCGCCTGGCGCAAGGAAACCGTGAAAGAGCGCCAGCTTAATCCTTATGTCGGCGACAATTTTCCGCACGGCGGTTTTTACACCCAGGAACAGGTAAAAGAGGTCGTCGCCTATGCCAAAGCGCTGCACATCACTACCATTCCGGAGATCGAAATGCCCGGGCACTCCGCCGCGGCGATCGCCGCTTATCCTGAGCTGGCTTGCAAGGAAGACAAATACGAAGTGACCACTACCTGGGGCATTTTTAAACAAACTTACTGCCCGAAAGAAACTACCTTCAAATTTCTCGAAGACGTGCTGACCGAGGTCATCGCTCTTTTCCCCGATTCGCCCTATGTTCACGTAGGCGGAGATGAGGTGCTGCAGGACCAATGGAAAGAATCGCTGATGGTGCAGGAGCTGAAGCGAACAGAAAATCTGAAAGACGAGCACGAAGTGCAGAGTTATTTCATCCGCCGGATGGAAAAATTCCTGAACGCAAAAGGCAAACGCCTGATCGGCTGGGATGAAATTCTCGAAGGCGGTATCGCGCCTAACGCGACGATAATGTCCTGGCGCGGCGTCAAAGGCGGCATCCAGGCCGCCAAAGCAAAACATGATGTGATCATGACGCCGACCGATTTTGCCTATCTCGATTACGGCCAGGGCGACCCGCGCACCGAGCCGCTAAATATCGGCGGTTACGTGCCGTTGGAAAAAGTTTATTCCTTCGACCCGGTTCCCAAAGAGCTTTCCGCCGACGAAGCCAAATTTATTATCGGCGGCCAGGGAAACGTCTGGACCGAGTATATGAAAAATCCGGATAAGGTCGAATACATGGTTTTTCCGCGTATGCTGGCGCTCGCAGAATCTGTCTGGTCCAAGCCCGAAGTGCGTGATTATAAAGACTTTATCAAGCGGCTGCCGAACCAGCTGGCACGTCTCGATAAACAAAATGTGCTTTATAGAATTCCCGAGCCTACGGGACTGGGAAATGTTATCCTCGGCAGCGATCAAACCTCGACCGAGATTGCGCTAAGCCCCATTCCCGGGAGCCGGATCTTTTATACGCTGGACGGCAGTGAACCGAGCGAATTTTCTAACCCGTACACCGCGCCGGTAAAAATTTCTTTAACGCCAGGCAGCAGCGCGGTCTTAAAAACCATCGTGATGATGAACAACGGGCGAAAAAGCTCGACGTATTCGGCCGTGATCACCAACCGCAAGATGCTTCCCGCCAGCGCCCTGACTGACGCCGCGCCGAAGATCGAAGGAATGACTTACCAGGTCTACAAAGGGACTTTTAACAGCGTTCAGATACTGGACGGCGTCGAACCGGCGGTTAAAGGCGAGACCAAAACCTTCGCGCTCAAGCCACTTAATGAAAAAGAAAATTTCGGCGTGATCTGGGATGCTTATATTAAAGTTCCGGAAGACGGCTTGTATGATTTTGCCATCGATTCCGACGACGGCGCGGTGCTGATGATCGACGATCAAACCGTTGTCGATAACGACGGCATTCATACTCGCAAAACTTCGAGCGGCGATGTCCCGCTGGCCAAAGGTTTTCATAAAATACGCGTGAAATATTTTCAAAAAGACGGCGAGATGCTGCTCAACCTGCGATGGGGAATTAAGGGGAGAAATTTCACGGGATTGAGCGGCCTGCTTCACTAATATATGTATCGCTGCCGTCTCGGCGGCTGTCCTGACGGCGTCTCGCCGTCAGACTGTGCGCGGGCGGGACGCCCCCACGACTGCCAGCGAGACGCTGGCGCTACGATATGCTTAATCAAAACATTTTCAGAGAATATGACATTCGCGGGATCGTCGGCCCGGATTTAAACGCTGAAACGGTGGCGCTTCTTGCCCGCGCGATCGGCACTTTCTTCGCGCAGAACAATGCGAGGCGAATAGCCGTCGGTTTTGATGCGCGCGAAAGCTCACCGGTGTTTCGCGATCTGCTGATAAAAGGCTTGAACGGATCGGGACTTGACGTGCTCGATATCGGCCGCGTGCCCACGCCGGTTTTGTACTTTGCGGTTTTTACCAAAGACGTCGATGGCGGTGTGATGATCACCGGTTCGCACAACCCGGCCAACCATAACGGCTTTAAGATCAGCCTCGGCAAAGACAGTATTCATGGCGCGCAAATTCAGGAAATAAAAGAGATAGCGCTGACAGGAAAATTTGCGGATGGTACGGGCAAGGTCGAAACTGAGAACGTACTGGAAGATTACCGGCGGGAAATTTTAAAACGCCTGCAGATCGGCGAGCGCAAATTAAAAGTAGTCGTCGATGGCGGAAACGGCATGGGCGGAGTTACTGCGGTGCCGATCTATAAAGCATTGGGGATGGATCTGATCGAGATGTTTTGCGAACCTGACAGCACGTTTCCCAATCATCACCCTGATCCGACCGTGGTGGAAAATTTGCAGGACGCCGTGCGCGCGGTGCGTGAAAACAAAGCCGACCTCGCGCTGGCTTTTGATGGCGACGGCGACCGCATCGGCGTGGTAAATGACAAAGGCGAGATCCTCTGGGGCGATGAACTGATGGTTCTTTTTTCCCGCACGCTGCTAAAAGAAAAACCGGGAGCGACGATCATCGCCGAGGTCAAATGCTCGCAAAAACTTTTTGACGACATCGCCGCCCGCGGCGGAACACCGTTGATGTGGAAGGCGGGGCATTCGCTGATCAAAGCAAAGATGAAAGAAACAAATGCGGCGCTGGCCGGCGAAATGAGCGGCCACATTTTCTTTGCCGACCGTTTCTGGGGATTTGACGATGCGACCTATGCCGGCGCCCGTGTGCTGGAAATTCTCTCGCACACCGATCAGCCGCTTTCCGCGCTTCTCGCCGACCTGCCCAAAACTTTTTCCACGCCGGAGCTGCGCGTTCCCTGCCCCGAAGAAAAAAAATTCGAGGTCGTAAAAGCGATCACCGAAGAATTTCGTAAAACCAATGAAGTGATCGATATCGACGGTGCCCGTATTTTGTTCGAGCACGGCTGGGGATTGGTGCGGGCGTCGAACACCCAGGCTATCCTGGTCTTGCGTTTCGAAGCGGACAGCGCGGAGAATCTTAGGAAAATTCAAGGACTTATAGAAAATAGAGTTAAAGACCTGATAAAATAGAGCTATGGCAAAAGAGCCTTTAGAAAACCCGGCGGTTGACAGAAATGTTTTCTCGGTGACTTCTCTCAAAGAATCCGATGAAAAAGATTACTGGCTGAAACAAACCCCGCAAGCCCGTCTTAAACATATCGAAACCTTACGCCGGATAAATTATGGAGATCGAACTTCCGAAAGACTTCAGAGAGTTTTTGAAGTTGTTCAACTGGTTGATTTAAAAAAATTACCTAACGACGTTACCTAAATTCGTGGCAGGTGAGCTTAGTGTATTTCGTGCATTTCGTGGTTAATTTCCGAAGTTTTACCACGAATTACACTAATCACACGAAAATATCGCTCGTCAGCGATAAACTTTATTCTTTAAGTGCAACGCCATTCTATAAGTTAAAACTCATTTCCTTATCCACTCAAGCAACCCTTAAAGCCTTTCCACATCTAACCTTACAACTCTGTCGTTATTTCGTTTGAGGTGAAAATTATGAAAGTTTTTTCCGCAAGGTTCAATATGGGCCTTTTGTTGCTGTCTTTTCTAACGATTTTAACAGGCGCAGCATTTGCTCAAACCGCTCCCGTGTCGGCCGTAACGCAGGAGATGCGGGCTGAGGCGAACAAGTTTTACCAGGCGCAGGATTGGCAAAACGCGGCCGGCGCCTATGAAAATATCGTCAAGCTGGAGCCCAATAATCCGAACGCGCATTACCGCGCGGGCAATTCGCTGCTCAATTTAAATAAAAATGCCGAGGCCGTGGCGCATTTGGAAAAAGCGTTCACTATCTCGCCCAACGCGATCTTCGCGCAGTTTTTGGCCAAGGCTTACGTGCGCGCCGGCAGCAAGGAAAAAGCTTACGAGGTGCTCGACAAGAGCCTGGCGATGGGCGGCATCGCGCCCGAAGCTCTGAGCGGCGATAAAGATTTCGACGCGATAAAAACCGAACAGCGTTTTAAAGATCTGCTGCAAAAAGAAGATGTCGCGGTCAATCCCTGCAAGGCAAGTGCGGAATTTCGCCAGTTCGATTTCTGGATCGGCGAATGGGACACAAAGAACCAACAGGGAGTGCCTTCCGGTTCCAGCAGTATCCAGTTGATCCTGGGCACGTGCGTGATATTTGAAAACTGGGCATCTCCGGTTACGACCGGTAAGAGTTTTAATATTTTCGACGTCAACGACAAAAAATGGCATCAGACCTGGGTCGACGACAAGGGCACTTTTACGCATTACATCGGCGAATTTAAAGACGGCAAGATGATGCTCGTTAATGATTCCGTTGTGAACGGTAAAAAGACCCTGGCGCGGATGACCTTTAGCAAATTGCCGGGCGGTGATGTGCGCCAGCACGGCGAAAATTCAACGGATGAGGGCAAAACATGGACGACCACTTTCGATCTGACCTATTCTCGAAAAAAAGCGTAAAGCGCCTCGGCACTTGTTGTTTAAGCCGCGTACCCGCGTTTTGACTATTTCCGACATTTTTGGCATAAATTAAGGTTGTGAAAGATTTCTTAAATATAATTAGCATTATTATCAAAAGGGACTTCGCTCTTTAACGAGTCGAGCCAAAGATGATCTTTGCTCAAGTCCCAGGCCGAACGAAAGCCTGGGACTTTTCGATTTTGGATTTTAGAACGCAGATTTCGGAATTTTAGGCCGATAAATGTTAAGATTTCTTCTTTAAAACAGGTTAAGAGGCCTGAAAACACGCACCTGCTTACGCAGGCGCTACTGACATCCGGCCACTGACCGCTGACTACTCTGATCTTATGACTGAACCTTTAGACTTAAAACAAACGGTTAACCTGCCCAAAACGAATTTTGCCCAGAAAGCTAATTTGGGGCAGAGCGAGCCTGCGCGCCTCGCCAAATGGAAAGAAATGGGGCTTTACGAACGCATTGCCGAAGCCCGTAAAGGCGCGGAAAAATTTATCCTGCACGATGGACCGCCCTATGCTAATTCCGATATCCACATCGGCACGGCGCTTAACAAAATATTAAAAGATTTCGTGGTGAAATCGCGTTCGATGATGGGTTTTGACGCGCCCTATGTGCCGGGCTATGACTGTCACGGGCTGCCGATCGAAACCTATGTCGAGAAAAAGCTTGCCGCCAAAAACAAGAACAAGAACGACCTGCCGGTGAACACTTTCCGCCGTCTCTGCCGCGAGCATGCCGAACACGCGATGGACGGCCAGACGCGAGATTTTTCCCGGCTCGGCATCCTCGGCGAGTGGGAAAATCCTTACCTGACGATGTCCAACGATTATGAAGCGGCGACCGCGCGGCTTTTCGGCAAATTTATCGAACGCGGCTATGTCTATAAAGGCCTGCGTCCCGTCTACTGGTGCATGCACGACCAGACCGCGCTGGCCGAAGCCGAGGTCGAATACAAAGAACACACCAGCCCCTCGATCTATGTGAAGTTTCCGCTCAAAAGCGATCCCGCACAGATCGATGAAAAGCTGGCGGGCAAAAATGTTTTTGTCGTTATCTGGACCACCACGCCGTGGACGCTTCCCGCTAACTTAGGGATAGCGGTCCATCCGAAATACGATTACTCGGCGCTGGAAGTAAATGGCGAGGTTTATATTGTCGCCAGCGACCTGGCCAGAGGTTTTCTCGAGCTTTGCGGTTTAGGCGAGGCTAACGAGCTTGCACGATTTAAAGGCGAAAAGCTCGACCGGCTGGAAGCAAAACATGCCTGGCTCGACCGCACATCGCTCTTGATGAACGGCGAGCACGTCACGCTGGGCGAAGCCGACGCCGAAGTAGAGCTCGACGTAAAATTCGAGAGTAAGTCTTCCACCAAATCCGGCACCGGCTGTGTGCATACCGCGCCCGGCCACGGCGCGGACGATTTTTACATCGGCAAACAGTACGGGCTGGAGATCTATTGCCCGGTCGATAACGCCGGTGTTTTCACCAGCGAGGTCGAGCATTTTGCTGGCCAGTATATCTTTAAGGCGAATCCGAAGATCGTCGAATTATTAAAAGAGAGCGGCATGCTGCTCTTTACCGAAGACTATCAGCATCGCTACCCGCATTGCTGGCGCTGCAAAAATCCGGTGATCTTTCGCGCCACGCCGCAGTGGTTCATTTCGATGGACGAAAATGCGGCGGATGGCGATAAAGGTTCGCTGCGTGGAAATGCGATGCGCGAGATCGAAAAGATCAAATGGTATCCGGGCTGGGGCGAAAGCCGCATGCGCAATATGTTCAAAGGCCGCCCCGATTGGTGCGTGTCGCGCCAGCGTTTGTGGGGCGTGCCGATCCCGGTTTTCTATTGCAAAGGCTGTGACGAGGCCGTCGCCGATCCGAAGATCATCGACCACGTAGCCGACATTTTCCAGCAGGAAACCGCCGACGCCTGGTACAACCGCGAGGCTTCGGAGCTGCTGCCCGAAGGGTTCAAATGCCCCAAATGCGGCGGCGCGGATTTTACCAAGGAGACGGATATCTTAGACGTCTGGTTCGATTCCGGTTCGTCCTGCGTGGCGGTGCTCGAAACGCGCGATAACCTGCATTTTCCCGCCGATGTTTATCTGGAAGGCGGCGATCAGTTTCGCGGCTGGTTTAATTCCAGCTTGATGTGCGGCCTGGCGGCGCATGACCAGTCGCCATATAAAGAGATCGTCACCTACGGCTGGGTCGTCGACGGCGAAGGCAAGCAGATGCACAAATCGGGCGGCAACGCCGTCTCGCCCAATGACGTGATGAAGCAAAGCGGCGCTGAGATCCTGCGTCTCTGGGCGTCGACCATGGACGTGACCGAAGACGTCCGCGTTTCGGACGACATCTTAAAACGCATCGCCGATTCTTACCGCAAGATCCGTAACACCTTGCGATACGCGTTGGGTAATCTCGACGGTTTTGACCCGGTAAACGACAGCGTTGCTTTTGCTGATCTGCAGGAGCTCGACCGGTGGGCGCTGGCATCGCTTGATGCGGCCACCGTGAAAGTTTTAGGGGCCTATGAAGGTTACAACTTTCAGACGGCGACCAAAGAACTGACGAATTTTATGAACATCACGCTCTCCGCGCGGTATTTTGACATCATCAAAGATCGTCTTTACACCGCCGCGCCGAGATCGCCGGCACGCCGCTCAGCCCAGACCGTTCTGCACCGGCTGGTCGATGCTCTTTGCCGCTTGCTGTCGCCGATCCTCGCTTTTACTTCGGATGAAGCATGGGAAAATCTTCCGGGCCGGAATGTGGGCTCGGTGCATCTGGCGGTGTTTCCGAGTGTAGCGCCGGCGTCTCGCCGGCAGTCGAGTGAGCGTCTCGCTCACTCAGAAGAAAATTTGAGCGCGGGACGCACTCAAGACAGCCACCGGGACGGTGGCGATACCTTACTGGCTGACTGGGAGCGTATCTTCGAAGTTCGCGACGAGGTTTTAAAATCGCTCGAAGAATCGCGTAACGAAAAACTTATCGGTTCCGGATTAGAAGCGAAAGTCGTGCTGACGGCCGGCGCGGATCTGTACGGGTTTTTGCAAAAATACGCCGGGCAGCTGCGCTATATTTTTATCGTTTCGCAAGTAGAACTTTTGCAGGGCGATGCGCTAAAAGTTGAGGTCAAGAAAGCCGACGGCGAAAAATGCGAGCGCTGCTGGAACTATTCGACCCGCGTGGGCGAATCGGAAAAATATCCGACCGCCTGCGAAAGATGCGTCGAAGCGCTGACCGAGATCCAGAAAGCGGCGGGAGTGTAATTATGGAGCGCGGGCATCCTGCCCGCAATGAACGTGAAGCGTTCGAAAGCTGCCTGAAGGCGGGACTCCAAACAAAATTTATGTCGAAAAAACTTTTATTTATTGCCGGTCTGATCATTGCCGTGACAGCCGTTTCCTCTTTTGCTCAGGTTCACACGCCGGAAAAAGGCTCGGCTGAGCGCAAGGCTATTCTTGATGCGCTGCGCATTCCCGTCGAAAAGGATCTGAAACAAAAGATCGTTTTTAACGTTGAACATTTTAACGTGTCAGGAAACTGGGCATTCTTAAGCGGTGAGCCGCAAACCGAAAGTGGCGGCCGCCCGAATTATCGCAACACTAAATATTGGGACGCGGTCGATGCCGGCGCGTTCGATAATAATTTTTTCGCGCTCTTAAAAAAGGCCGCCGGTAAATGGAAGGTAATAACTTACGCTGTCGGCTGTACCGATGTTTGTTATTTAACCTGGTGGAAAGACCACAAAGCGCCCAAGGCAATTTTCCAGTATACTGAGTAAGATAATGGCAGTTGATTTTCAAACAATTTTTTCTTCTCCTGCTGAAGTTTATGCCGAAGGACTGAGGTTTTTTCGAGGCTAAGGTATGATGAATGACGCACTGAAACGCATAGCTCATGATTTGGATTCCCACGGCATAGATTATTCGGTTATTGACGCGGTGGCCCTCAATCAACACGGTTACCGCCGCTTTACTGAAGACATTGATCTGCTTTTAACCAAAGGCGGTTTGGAAAAATTCCGTGAAAAACTGGTCGGCCTTGGCTATTTGCCGGCATTTCAGGGTGCGCAGAGAAAATTCCGTACAACAAAAGAAAATGTTCCGGTGGAAATTATTACGTCGGGAGAATTTCCCGGCGACGGGCTGCCGAAACCCGTTTCGTTTCCCGACCCCGGTGAGCATTCGATCGTGATCGAGGGCATTAAAACTATCTCGCTGGAAAAATTGATCGAATTGAAACTGACTTCGGGCATGACCGCCGGTGACCGCCTTAAGGATCTGGCCGATGTGCAGGAACTAATAAAGCTGAAAGATCTGGATGAGAGTTTTGCCGAACATTTGAATGAATTTGTGCGGGAAAAATATCGGGAGTTATACCGCGGCGTTTCCGGCGCGAAAGCCAATGCGAAGGAACGCGAAAATTTTTAAGGAGTATTATCATGAAAAGAATAAGCGCTCTTATCTTAGTGTTAATAGTTTTAGGCTCAGGTATTTTCTTTACCTTACAGAGCGAAGCGCAGGTGGCTGAAAAAGAAGCGGTCAAAGTTCCGCTTAACAACTACCTGCAGGCGCACGCCACCGGAAAGGCCGAGTTTGTCCGCAAGGCTTTTCATCCCGATGCAAAACTTTTCTGGTATCGCGACGGAAAGATGATGACGCGCACGGCTGAGGAATTTGCCTCCGGTTTTAGCGGCACGCCCGCGCCCGACGAGGCCCAGCGCAAACGCAATATCGACACTATCGATATCTCGGGAAATGCCGCTATCGCGAAGATCACCCTGGATTACCCGGCGGTGACTTTTACCGACTATATGTCTCTGCTCAAGATCGACGGCGAGTGGAAGATCGTGAACAAAATTTTTTACGCGGAGCCCAAGAGCGCCCCGCCGGCAAAACCCGGTGAATAGAAACACTTTTCTTTGGAAGATCGGCTACCTGCTGGCCGCCGGCGCGGTCGTGCTGATAGATCAGTCCAGCAAGGCCTGGGCCGCCAGACGTCTGCGGTTTGACGGCAAGCCCTATGAAGTTATCGCCGGCTTTCTGAATTTCGATTACGCCGAAAATAACGGCGTGGCTTTCAGCCAGCTGCAGAACGGCGGCGATTCCGGACGCTGGGCGCTCTCGGCGCTGGCTTTGATTGCGGTACTGGCGGTCTTATACTTCTTTTGGCGGACGAAGCGCGCCGACGACCGGATATTGGGCGCCTGCGCATTGCTGCTGGCCGGAATAATCGGGAATCTGACCGACCGTATCAGGCTTGGTTTTGTCATCGATTTTATCGACGTGCAATTCGGCGGCTGGCATTACCCGACCTTTAACGTCGCGGATGCGGCCATTTGCGTCGGCGCGGGACTGCTGCTGCTGGATATGTTTTTAAGTAGAAGGAAAAAAGATAAGGCCGAACCCGACATCGACGAGCAAACGGCAGCCGGCAATTAACAAAAGCTATGTATCCTGAAATTATCGAGATCTGGGGTTATCCCATTTATACCTACGGCGTGCTGCTGGCGGTCGCTTTGGTCCTGGCGCTGTTCGTCGCCGCGCGGCTGGCAAAGCGGGACGGGCTTCCCTCGGAACGAATGTACGATCTGGGTTTGTGGATACTGCTCGCCGGGCTGCTCGGTTCCAAACTTTTACTGGCCTTGCTCGATCCCGGCGCCAGGATCTTTTCGCTCGATTTTTTGCGCTCTGGCGGCGTGTTTTACGGCGGTTTTTTGGGCGGGCTGTTAGCGGCCGCGATCCTGATCCCGTTTTATAAACTGAATTTCTGGAAAGTGGCCGACGCTTTTGCGCCCGCCATTGCTTTGGGCCAGTTTTTCGGGCGGCAGGGATGTTTTGCCGCCGGCTGCTGCTGGGGCAAACCGACCGGCCTGCCGTGGGGCGTGCATTTCAGCGATAAGGCGCACGAGATGACCGGCGTTCCCGTCTACGATTACACCACCAATTCCGCCCTCCACCTGCACCCCACTCAGCTTTACGAATCGTTCGCCATGCTGGCGGTCTTTGCGCTGCTTTATTTCCTGCACAGCCGCAAAAAATTCAACGGGCAGATCCTGATCATGTACATGATCCTCTATCCGCTGATCCGCTTTACCGTCGAGTTTTTCCGCGACGATCCGCGCGGCGATCTTTTTGGGCTCACCACGATGACCGGCCTTTCCACTTCGCAGATGATCAGCCTGCTGGTCGCGGTCGGCGCCGCCGTCTTTTTGGTGATGCGCCTGCGCCGGGCGTCAAATATAAAAACTCCAGCGGCCGAGTCCGGCGGTGCCCAAATTGACTGAAGAAAATCAGGTTTTGGTTTTGGCCCCTGACGAAACCGATATAGGAAAACGGCTGGACGCCTACCTGGCGGAAAAGATCGCTGAAAAGGTCGGGGGCTGGAGCCGCTCTCGCCTGCAGCGGCTGATCGAAGACGGCGACGTGCTGGTCAACCAAAAGCCGGTCAAATCCTCTTACAAGATAAACATTTCCGATGAGATCGAAGTCGAACTCACTGCCGCCGTCGCGGCTTCAAATCTTTTCGCACCCGAAGACATCCCGCTCGACATCGTTTATGAAGATCAGGATATCGCCGTAATAAACAAGTCAGCCGGAATGGTGGTGCATCCGGGTGCGGGCGTCTCAACCGGCACATTGGCAAACGCTCTGGCGTTTCATTTTGCCGGGCTTTCAAAAGCTGATGAAGTGCGGCCCGGGATAGTTCACCGCCTCGATAAAGACACTTCGGGTTTGATCGTCGTGGCGAAAAATGAAGCCGCCCACGAAAACCTGGGCGAACAATTCAGCAGCCGCAAGGTCTTTAAATCCTACCTCGCGCTCGTTCACGGCCAAATGGAAGCGTCCAAAGGGAAGATCGAAGAGCCCATCGCCCGCGATCGCAGCAATCGTTTAAGAATGGCGGTGATCAGGAGCGGCCGCGGCGCTGTCAGCCTCTGGCGGGTGCGCCAAAGCTTTGAAAAATTCACGCTGCTCGGTGTTGAAATAAAGACCGGCCGCACGCATCAGATCCGTGTTCACCTCGCGCATATCAGGCACCCGGTCGTCGGCGATGAAACCTATAACGGCGGGCGCGATAATACGATCGCCGATCCGCAAATACGCAAAGCTGTCGCGGGTCTGAGCAGATTTTTTCTCCACGCCGAGCGGCTCGAATTCGAGCATCCCGCAACCGGAGAATTGGTGAAATTTTATTCTGCGCTTCCTCCCGAACTCGAGGGATTTCTTCAATTCCTTCTATAGAAATATTCTTGGCCTTGCCTCTAAAGTCCGGACCAGTATTGTTTCACTCTTGTTTCATCCGGGGTGAACCAAAATGAAATACCTGAAACGTTTTTGAAACGCGGTTTTGGGACTTTTGAAATTCAAAGAACAGCAGCCGGAAGACTGGCGGCTAGAGAATATCTGAAGAAGCATTAAAGGTGAAGAACGGTTTTTGTCCGATCGGGAATTTTGTATCATTTGCGGCAAAAAAAACTCGAAACCGCTGGCCTCACACTAAACACACGAAAGAAAATTTTCCTCACAAAGGCACGGCGCCACACAAATCGATCACCCGTACCCAAAGTTTCACATGTTTCACATTTATCAGAATCGATAGCCCGGAAAGCTGTTGTTCCCCTACCGACGCTCCCAGATCTACCGCATCGTTTAATTTTGTCTACTTTTATAAATGAGCAGCTGATAGGCAAACACGACTTTAGAGGTAAAGCCAATACTCTTGCCAATCTTACCCGCCGCGGTTATATTATTCCCAATCTCAATAGTAATTTCACCCCTGCCTAAACGCAGTTCCCAAGCAGGATTTCCCTCTAACTTCAGACAAAAGGAGATTCCCATGTACAACGTATCCATAACGAACAACTATATTTACCCGCTTTATTTAGACGGCGGCAATATGCCCGCCCCGCCCCCGAAAAATAAGTCAAATTTTAAGGATTGGGGAAGCCACATTCTTACCGTTCCCGGAATGGGAGAGATCAATTTTATCGATATGGGCGATTATAAGATCGATAAATTTACCCACAAAGATATTCCCTGGACCAATTTCACCTGGGGCGGATTGATCAGATACCAGGGCCTCGAAGCTTATTTTCGTTATGAAGGCCAGGGTGAGGTCAAAGTGGTCGTCGACCGCTTTGGCGGAGTTAATCTCAGCTTTAAGGAAAATGGCGGGATGATGGTCAAAATGGACGACCTGCGGGTCGTTCCATACGCTTAGACATTTAGTATTATCGGCCACTAATGTCACGAATAACACGAATAAGAATCTTTAGTTCGTGTTATTTGTGTATTTAGTGGCCGCATCCGCGGCTAGACAGGCAAAGCACCCGGGAAGACTTAGGAAATTCCCCTTTTTTGGCTATACTAGATGATTCCGCTGCTCGCTTAAAAAGGCAACAAAACATTGGCTCCGGGCATCGAACTCGTGCGAAGGTCCGATCTGTTTTAACTATTTTATGAAGAAATCATCCAAGCTGTTTTATTTACCGGCAATGCTGGCCGCCCTTTTTCTGCTGCTTTCCGGGTCCGCGAACGCTCAAAATCCGGCCGCGACCCCCAAGCCAAGCCCGACCCCGCGCCCTGATGAGGTGGTCAAGATATTCGAAGTTCGCCTGCCGGTCACGGTTAAGAACGGCAAGGGCGAATATGTGCCGGGACTAAATCAAAATGATTTTGTCATTATGGAAGACGGTATTCCGCAGGAGGTCACCTTTTTCAGCGACGAGAAAAATAATCCGCGGGTTTTCCTTGGGGTGCTGATGGACACTTCACCCTCGACGGCGGGCAAGATGAAATTCTCAAAGGAGGCCGCCCGGACCTTTCTTTACACCGTCACCCGGCTGCGCAAGGATAAAGCGGCGTTCATGACGTTTGACCACGAAGTAACCCTGCGCCAGGATTTTACCGACAAAATGGACCTGCTCGATAAGGCCGTGGAAAATGTCAGTAAGACGGGTTCGCAAACGGCGCTTTACGATGCGATCTGGCAATTCTGCAATGAAAAACTCCGCACGGCCCCGGGCAGGCATGTGCTGGTGGTGATCACCGACGGCGACGATACTTTTAGCCGCGCGGACCTCAACGACGCCATCGACCTGGCCCAGCGCACGGAAACGACCATTTTTGCCATTTCCACTAAGGCCGGTTTTTTAGGCACCGTACCGGGCGTGGACGCCGGCCAGACCAACGATAAAGGGGACAAAGATCTGGTGAAATTGTGCCAGGAAACGGGCGGCGAAGCTTTCTTTACCGGAGACATGACCGCGCTGGAACGCGCCTTTACCCGCATTTCCAAAGAACTGAGTTCGCAATACATCATTACCTATCGCCCGAAAAATCAGGAATATGACGGCACCGATCGCGCGATCGAGGTGCGTTTTACCGACCGGCAAAAACAAAACGATTACAAGATCCGAACGAAAAAGAAATATCGGGCCGTAAAGGACAGCCTTAAGTAAGCTTTTGGCATCTTATTTTATTCGAGGTTTTATTAAATGAAGAGATATTACGGTTTACATGTTTGTCTTATTTTATTCGCGATCGCGGTTTTGGCCGGTATTTCCGGCTACCAGGTCTCACAAGCGCGGACCGATAAGAATACCTCTTCACGCCCGGAGCCGACCCCCGAGCCAACGCCGGTTCCGCCGCCGACGCCCACTCCCGAGATCATCGATGAAGATGACGAGCCGATAAAGATCGAAGCCGAATTGGTGAACGTGCTTTTCACCGCAGCCGATTCGAACCGCCGTTTTATCACCGATCTGAAAAAAGAAGACGTCCGCATCTTTGAAGACGGAAGGCCGCAGAACATATTTACTTTCTACCGGCAGGTCGACCTGCCGCTTTCCCTCGCTATCCTGATCGATACCAGCCGCTCGCAGGAGCGCACCCTTCCCGAAGAAAAAGAGGCCGCCAAGGGATTTTTGGAAGACGTAGTGCGTTCCAGCAAGGACGAAGTGGCGATCCTCTCATTTACCGGGGAAACAACGCTCGAGCAAGGCTTGACCGGAAACGTTCAGCGCCTGCAGCGCGCGGTTGACCGCGTACAGTTCGTTCCGCCGGCCGGTTACATCGGCGGCGGCGTATCGACCGGCACGCCCCCGATAAACGGCTCCAGCGGCAACATCATGGCCGCTACCGCCATCTGGGATGCGATCTGGGTCGCTTCGAATGATATTTTACGGACCGCGCCTTTAGGAACGCGGCGGGCGATCATCCTCATCACGGACGGGGTCAATACTTTCGGCTCCAAGAAGTTTAACGATGCGGTGGACGCGGCGATCAAAAGCGACGCGCTGATCTACTGTATCGGCATCGGCGATGATTTTGAGTATACCGGCGTAGATAAAGGGGTGCTGAAAAAACTTTCCGAAAGCACCGGCGGCCGTTCTTATTTCCCGGAAAGCGAGCTCGATCTGCGCCATGCTTTTACTGAAATACAACTTGATATGCGTTCGCAATACCTGCTTGCCTACGAACCGTCAAATGCCAAAAAAGACGGCACCTATCGAAAGATCCAGATAGAGATCTCCAATCCGGCTTATTCCAAGAAAGTTAAGTTAGTGCATCGCCAGGGCTATTTCGCCAAAACCGATAGCGGAAAACCCGCGAAGAAATAATTTATGGAGCGCGGGCATCCTTGCCCGCAGTGAGCGCAAAAGCGCGAAAATCCCAGCAGTCAGATCGGATTGCGGGCATCCTGCCCGCGCTCCATATTTGACTTAAACGCTTTCTTTGAGTCAAATAACCAAGTGCAATTTCCCTTCACACTGCCGGAAAATAAAGAA
This sequence comes from Pyrinomonadaceae bacterium, assembly GCA_035995185.1. Taxonomy (GTDB): domain Bacteria; phylum Acidobacteriota; class Blastocatellia; order Pyrinomonadales; family Pyrinomonadaceae; genus DASYKT01. The sequence continues at coordinate 105,753 of DASYKT010000031.1, read as the reverse complement.
TTCGATGTGCTCGGCTTCGGCACTAACGCCGTGGACCATCTGATCGTCGTGCCGGAATACCCGCAGTTCGATTCCAAGATCCATTTGACCACACATATCCAGGCCGCCGGCGGGCAGATAGCTTCCTGCATGGCCGGTGTCAGCCGGCTGGGATTTAAAGCCGCCTACGCCGGGCGTTTCGGTTCCGATCGCGAAGGCGCCTTTGGCCTGCAAAGTCTTTCCGATGAAGGCGTCGATACCCGTTTCAGCGAAACCATCGAAGGCGCTCGCACACAGATCGCCTTTATCCTGATAGACGAGCGAAACGGCGAGCGCACCGTCATCTGGCACCGTGACAGCAAATTGGAATATAGCGCCGGTGATGCGCCCATAGCCGCGGCCGGCCTGGCCAAAGTTTTGCACGCCGATGCGCACGATCCTTTTGCCGTGACGGAAATGGCAAAGGCGGCGCGCGCAGGCGGCGCGATCGTCACCATCGACATCGACGAAATGTCAGATGGCGTTGCGGAAATGCTTCCGTTGGTCGATGTGCTGATCTCGTCTGTCGAGTTCCCGGAAAAACTCACCGGCATTCGCGACCGCCGCACCGCGCTGGCTGAGATCCGCTCGCGCTTTGGCTGTACCATCGTCGGCTCGACCAAAGGGGTCCGCGGCTCGTCCGTCCTGGTCGGCGATACCTATATCAAAACCCCCGCTTACGACGTTCCCGGCGGCTGCGTAGACACCACCGGCGCCGGCGATGCCTTCCGCGTGGGCCTGATCTACGGCCTTTTAAAAGGCGCCGAGATCGAAGAAAGCCTGAAATATGCCAACGCCGTAGCCGCGTTAAAATGCCGTCAATTAGGCGCCCGCACCGCCTTACCCACCGAAAATGAGGTATTTAGCCTTATTAACAGCCAATAAACAGTGTTAAAAAAGTTCTTGAAAAATCCTCTGCAAACATGAGAAAATAAACAAGCGGGCTCTTCCGGGAACCCGGTTTGCCATCACAACTCGAATTAAAAAACAGATCTCTCCTACTCTCAATGGACTCTTTAACCGGAATCGTTCAATTTGCGGGAATCTTTCTGATAACCCTGCTATCGGTTTTTTTAAAACGCTCGCTCAAATCGACCGCGCTGAACTATTGGTCTGCCGGTTGGGGGGTGCTCTCACTGGCGCTGCTCAGCCTCGTTTGCGGATTTGCCATGCCGCAATACTCTGCGTTCTTTTATTTCGGCTACTTCTTTTGTGAGTATGTGTTTTGTTTTTTCCTGATCGCGGGCTGCCGGAATTATGTTCTCAACCTGCGCATCAATAAACGTTTTTCGCTTTGGCTGCTCTGCGGAGCGCTGGTGGCGGGCGCGCTGGCGTCGACCGGGCAAGACATCGATAAGTATTTCTTCCTTCATGCGCTGGCGCTGTCGGTTTTGTTCATGTCGGCGTTTTACGTCTTGAAGTACGTGAAAAGATCGCGCCAGAAAAGTTTCGGGCTGCAGGTTTTTCGCGCCGGACTGCTGCTGTTGACGCTCGACACCCTTCACTATTTCGTCATCTTCGGATTAAGGCAGACGCCGTACGCGATACCGCTACCGGAAGCTTATTTCACCTTTAACGGCCTGATCGACCTGGTAATCGAAGTTGTGCTCGGATTTGGGATGATCATCGTGCTGCTGGAAAAAGTGATCCAGGACGGTGAAAAGACCAACCGCAAATTGCAGGATGCTCATTTCCAGCTGGAACAGCTGGCGCAGACCGACCCGCTCACCACTGCCTTTAACCGCCACGCTTTTTATAGCTTTATCCAGAAACAACACGCCGACAAATCCATTCGCGGCTGTGTCTGCGTGCTCGATATCGACAGCCTCAAACCCATCAACGATATTTACGGCCACAGTGTCGGCGATCTGGCGATCCGCGCGGTCGCGACCGAGATACGCGCGCTCATCCGCGCGGACGATCTTTTGTTCCGCTGGGGCGGCGACGAATTTTTCGTGATCATGGTCGGGATGAATCTCGAGCTGGCCGACCTGCGTTTTGCCACGCTCGAAACATCATTGATGAATCTGAAATTTCACACTCTCGAAGAAAAGATATCGGTGGGAGTTTCATACGGCATCGCGGAATTTAGCCACGCTAACGAACTGGAAAGCGCCATCACCCATGCCGACGCCGAAATGTACAAGCAAAAAACGGAGCATAAAAAGTCCGAAGATGCCGGCGTACCGCTCTATGGCGGCGGCGTTATTAAGGTGCCAAACGAGATCCGGCCAAGAGCCTAAAACGATTTTAGATTTGCGATTTTGGATTTTCGATTAATCCAAAATCTAAAATCGGCAATCCAAAATTCATTTGAGTGCATATCGCTGAATGGTGAACAGATGCTGAATGCCTTTTTCGGCCAGCGCCAGCATTTCGTCCATTTGCTCGCGGTTAAAAGGTTCGCGCTCGGCGGTTCCCTGCAGCTCGATAAATTTTCCCTGCCCGGTGCAAACGACGTTCATATCCACTTCGGCGATCGAATCTTCTTCGTATTTTAAATCCAGCAGCGGGGTCTGCTCCACTATACCGACGCTGATCGCCGCTACCTCGCTGATCAGGGGATTTTTCTTTAGCTTTTTATCCTGCTCGAGCTTTCTCAGCGCCAGGGCCAGCGCGACATAGGCACCGGTGATGGATGCGGTGCGCGTTCCGCCGTCCGCCTGCAAAACGTCACAGTCAACGGTTATCGTGCGCTCTCCCATGGCTGTCATATCGACAATGGTCCGCAGGCTGCGGCCGATCAGCCGCTGAATTTCCTGGGTCCTGCCGGACGGGCGCTGTATCTCACGCTGGCTGCGGGTGTGAGTGGCGCGCGGCAGCATCGAATATTCCGCCGTGACCCAACCGCGTCCCTGGTTGCGCATGAACATCGGTACTTTTTCTTCGATCGAGGCGGCGCAGATAACTTTTGTGTTGCCGACCTCGATCAGTGCCGAGCCTTCGGCATAAGGAACAAAATTCGGCGTGATCTTTGTCTGCCGGATCTGGTCGGGAGTGCGAGAGTCAGTTCGTATGTAAGCCATAAATTCAGTTTTGCAGGAGCAATTGCAGTTGGCAGGAGCAGTTGGCAGCAGTAAACCTTCTTTCTTAGTGCTTACTGCTTCTGCCTACCGCCTGGTGTTTGCTGCCCACTGCTCCTGCCTATTTTCTATAACAGCTCGATCGCTTCCAGTTTAGCAGGTTTTACGCCCAAAAATCTTTCCGCCACGCGGGCAAAACGCTCTGCCGCGTCGGTCACATAAAAATGGTCCACATCGTCGCACAGATGGCGCTCACCGGAAATAGTTTCCGTGTTAGCTAAACCTTTTTCACTTAACAGCTGTGCCGTTTCTTCCGCCGTCGCCACTCCTGAATCTATCAGCAATACGTCCGGGCCGACGGTTTCCTGTATCACTTGCCGCAGGATGGGATAATGCGTGCACCCCAGCACCAAAGCTTCCACACCGGCCATTTTCTCCAGGTATTTTTTGGCGATGGAATAGGTTTCGGGCTCTTTCGTCCAGCCTTCTTCCGCCAGCGGAACAAAAAGCGGACAGGCCGACTGAATGATATCGACCTCTACTTCCGTTCTTCGTATCGCTTCGGCGTAGGCGTCGCTCAAAACCGTGGCCTCGGTGGCGATCACCCCGATCTTGGGTTTAGCGCTTTTGTTCTGCGTTTCCGCGACGGCTTTGCGCGCGCCCGGCCCGATCACGCCGACCACGTCCAGCCCGATCTTTTCCCGGATCCTGGGCAGCGCCAGTGCGGACGCCGTATTGCAGGCCACCACCAGCATCTTGATGCCGCGTGAGGCAAGAAAACTCGAATTCTCCAGCGCATAACGTTCGACCGTCGCCAGCGATTTTGTCCCGTACGGCACGCGCGCCGTGTCTCCCAGATAGATAAAGCGTTCATCGGGAAGACGGCTATGCAGCGCGCGATAGACGGTCAGCCCGCCCACGCCGGAGTCAAAAATGCCTATCGGAAGTTCTCTTATGTCTTTTTCGCTCAAGGTCTGAAACAGTATATATAGAGGTTATGGAACTGAACAAATAAAGGGTGAAAAAAATGTGCTGCCGGCGCCGAATTTTACCTTAGACATTCGCCGCCGTGAGAGCGTATAATATTTAGTAATGTCGAACCAGTGGTACACCGGGTTCGATGGCAACCTTCGAAGCTTTTAGAGAATCTATCCTTTCGAAAATATTTTGGTAATACTTTTCCTGCTGTATTTCATCAACCATAACCACTTGCGGCTTGTAAAATTCCCAAGTCATTGTTACAGAAAGTTTTAGGAGATAATAATGAAAAAAGTTGTACTTCTCTCGGTAGTAGTTTTAGCAAGCTGCTTTTTGTTTAATAGTTCGGACCAGTTGACCAGGGTCTCCGCCCAGAAGCAAACCGGTCCGGTCAAGGGTAACTCGCCAGGGACAGCCGTAACGGGCGGAAACGATGCCGACATGGCCCGGGCCATCAAAAAGCTCACCGACCGCTCCGCCGATGGTCTGACGCAAAAGCCCGTACCCAGCGGCGGCGTCGAGATGGACCTGGACGGGCGTTTTCAAAATGTGGCGCTCGGGCGGATAGATGACGACGGCAGCATCGGCGCGGCCTGTGTCGCCAGCTTAGGCGAAGCGAATGCGTTTTTCGGCCGTGATCTGGAAACCGGGCGGCAGGTGCCGAAGACAAAATTCCCGAAACCGACCGAAGCGGAGTTAGCCGCGGCCCACGGGATGTCCCTGGAAGAATTTGAATTTTACAAAGCGCTTATTGCCGACGCGGCCAACCGTCCCAGCTCGGCCAATATCGTCATCGTCAATAACGACGGCGCGGGCGAAGGCTTTAATGATACAACCCCGGCCTTTGTGGTCGGCGAGGGCGGCAACTCCGGAGCGACCGTCGGCGAACAGCGGCTTATTCTTTTTCAATTTGCCGCCAGCATCTGGGGCGCTTATCTGGACAGCAATATAACCATCGACGTGCGCTCGCAGTTTAACCCGCAAACATGCTCGCCCGCCGGCGCGGTGCTGGGTTCGGCCGGGTCGGTCAATCTTTTCCGTGATTTTCCGAATGCGCAATTTCCCGGCACCTGGTATCACGGGGCGCTGGCCAACAAGCGCGCAAATGCCGATCAATCCGTCAATCCCGATATCAACGCTACCTTTAACAGCGCCATCGACACCGGCTGCTTAACCGCCGGCAGCCGCTGGTACTACGGGCTGGATAATGCCACGCCTTCGCTGCGCATCAATCTGCTGGTCACCTTGCTTCATGAGATGGGACACGGCCTAGGGTTTTCGACCTCGACCAACGGTCAGACCGGAAACTTCAACTCCGGTTTTCCCGGCGTCTGGGACCACTTTTTGCTCGACACCAACACCGGCCTTTTCTGGGATGCGATGACGCCCGCCCAACGGCAGACATCGGCGATCGCCAATGGCAGCCTGCGCTGGGACGGCGCTAACGTAAAACTCGCCTCGGGTTTTCTTACCGCCGGTAACGACTCCGCCGGGCGTGTCAGGCTCTATACGCCTACTACATTTGCGGGCGGCTCTTCCGTTTCGCACTTCGACACCGTGGCTTCGCCTAATCTCTTGATGGAGCCCAATATAAATGCCGGGCTGCCGATCACGCTCGATCTGACCCGTCAGGTCATGCGCGATGTCGGATGGTACCGCGATTCAAACGGTGATCTGATCCCCGACACGATAACCGCTGTGACGCTGGCTAATCCGGCGGTGATCGGCCAAAGCAACACCGTTCGCTGGACGAATAACGGCGGGTTCAACCGCAATATCACCATCGAGCTTTCGACCGATGGCGGCAATACTTTCCCTCTGGCGCTTGCTTCCGATGTTGTCAATTCGGGGACCTTTACCTTCACCGTGCCGAATCTTCCTACATCAAGCGCGCGCATCCGCGTTCGCGAGCATAACTTTACCGATCCGCTGGGCGCCTCGGCCAACTTTGCCATTACGGCACAGGCCGCGTCATTTAATGTTTCGGGCAAAGTGTTGTCTCTGGGCGGCAGCGGCGTGCCTTTTGCGGAAGTGTTGGTCTTTGACACCGGCGAGAATATCATCCGCATTTCTTCGACCAACGCCTTTGGCGATTATTTGATCGAAGGGCTGCCCTCCGGGCAATACTCTTTCGTCGCCAGCAAGAAACGGTTTAGATTTTCTCCGCAGGCACTCACTCTCACGGCCAATGTTGAGAATCTGAATTTTGTTTCTCAAAATTAACGTGGCGAATCTGTTTCGTGTGATTCGTGGTTAGGTCACGGTTTGGTGAAAAACTTAAGATCTAACCACAAAATACACTAAGTTTATCTGATTCGTTTAACCTTGGATCCGGTAACGAATTTTATCGGCAAACAACTGAAAAAAAGAGCGGCTAAAAAATAGCCGCTCTTTTCCATTTAGGGGTTAGAGGGTGAAGTATCAGGCAAAAGCGGGTTGGCTCTCAAGCAAGCTTTCGGAAAAGAGTTTATCTACGGTCGAATTGATCAGGCTCGTACTGACCTTGGTTCCGATCTCGGTTTCGAGTTCGTGTGCGATGTCTTCAGCGTTGCGGTTTCCGTCACATTTTTTCCAGACAAAAGCCGATACGGGGTTCAGCAGGATATATTTTTCACGCTGCAGGTCGTGGATAAAAAGGTCTACTCCGTCTCTTTCGATAACAAGATCATGTGTTCTGGCAATTGGATTCATTTTAGGACTACCTCCGTGTGTAAATTCCGCCTCGGGGGGCTGGTCTCTTAATGGCAATGCCTGTGCCAAATGTTAAGATACTGTTAAGTGCCAGTGAATAAACGAATTATCGAAACGCTCGCTCCGGCGGCCGAATCTTCTCTCCGGTCAATCTGACCGAAATTTGTTTAACAACAGTTCAATTAGGTTGATACCAATATCAAAACTCCCCTCCTTACAAAGGAGGGGTGGCCGTATAGAACAACTATTCGGAATAGATGATAACTGATAGATGACAGATGATAGATTTGATCTCTCAGCTATCAGCTATGATCTTTCATCTATTCCGAATGGCAATACCCCAAACTCAATAAAAACTCTTGGGAAATCAGGATTACTGTAATAGGATACTTCGCAAAAACAACATCGAAACTTATGCCGGAAGATCCTGACAAAATTGCCGCCGCGGAATTTCGCGAAGAAGAGCAGCGCGTAGAAACCAAAAGTGCCGAGTTCAAAAAAGAACTCGGCCTGACCGATCTTGTCCTGACGCAGATCCTTTTTATCGTCGGGTTGCCGTGGGTAGGCGTCGCCGCGAAACAGGGCCAATCGCACATCGTGCTGTGGCTGGCGGCGATCCTGCTTTTTTACATTCCGTCGGCGGTGGTGGTGATCTATCTTAACCGCGCGATGCCGCTCGAGGGCGGCCTCTATCAATGGGCCAAGCTCGGCTTTAACGATATGGTCGGCTTCCTCGTGGCCTGGAACCTGTGGCTATTCGCCATCCTCAACACTTCCGAGATCGGCCTGCAGGTGACGCAATACATCGGCTACATTCTCGGCCCCGGCAGCGAAGACCTGGTCTCCGGCAAATCTTTTATCGGCATCGCCAGCGCCGCGATCATCGGCGCGCTGATAGTAATAACGGTGGTCGGCCTCGGCGTCGGCAAGTGGGTGCACAAAGCGGGCGGCATTCTGATGCTGCTGACATTTGCCGCGGTGCTGGTGCTTCCCTTGCTCAATCTGGCGAACGGTTCGCTGCCCGCCGGCGCCGGGTATCACCCGCTCAAACTGGAGATGCCTGACGTTTCGACTTCGGCGGCGGCTTTGATGACCCTGAACCTGATGGGCAAGATGGGTTTTGGCGCGCTTGGCGGTTTTGAATACGTGGCGATACACGCCGGCGAGTGCAAAGACCCGGTGCGCTCGATCGGGCGTTCCGTGGCGGTGGCGGCGCCCATCATCGCGCTGATGTTCATTCTCGGCACCAGCTCCGTTCTTTCGCTCGTGCCGCAGGAACAGATCGATCTGATCGCGCCCGTTCCCCAGGTGCTAAGCATCGGCTTCAGCCGCTTTGGGGGGTCGCTGGGATTTTTTGCCGCGGTCGCGCCGGGCGCGATCATGGCGCTGCTGGCCATCCGCCTGGCGCAATCGAGCGTTATGTTTGCCGGCAACACCCGCCTGCCGATGGTCGCCGGTTGGGATAATTTGCTGCCCGCGTGGTTTACAAAGCTGCACGCGAAATACAAAACGCCCGTCAATTCCATCCTCTTCGTCGGGGCGGTCACGCTTGTGCTGGCGCTGGTGGGATTGATCGGCGTGGGCAAGCAGGAAGCCTTTCAGCTTCTCTGGAACGCCTCAGGTCTCTTTTACGCGCTCACCTACCTCGTGATGTTCGCCATCCCGGTCTTTGGCCTAAAAGGCGGCGCGGTCCAACCTCCCGTCTGGGTCAAGGTATGCGCGCTCTGCGGATTACTTATGGTGCTGCTCTACGTCGCACTCTCCATCGTCCCGATCATCAAGGTCGAAAGCCAACTCGCGTTTGCTCTGAAAATCTCGGCGCTGATCATCGTGGCAAATATTATCGGGTTGGGAATTTATCTGTTGGCGAGAAGGCGTCGAGAAAATTAGACGGCAGTTTCGTGTTATTAGAATGATTTCGTGGTTTCAGTTTTTAATGATTTTATTAGCCACGTGCTTTAGCACGTGGTAACGAAGCCCCAAATGCATGAGGGCGTTTTAACGTCCTTGTCCGCATCCGCTTTATCATTTCCAGATTTGCTAAAGCTTTTCAAAGGACGTTAAAACGCCCTTTTTGTTCCTAACGAATGCCTGACCACGCGATAAATCGCGTGGCTATATTAAAAAAGAAAAGCCTCGTGAACGAGGCTCATTAAATCTCCGGTGGATATATTTCTAACGGTCGTGCATAGTGCTGCTACCTATCCCTATTTCTCCCGCCGCATCAACCCATGGAGTCTGTCCGTCGGTTCGCCCACCAAATGTTTAATTACTTTTTCGACATTTCGCAGTAAAGACTCTTCGGTTTTCATCGAGCCGAGGTAGCGCAGTATTTCTTTTCGTCGGGAGGGAGAGAGTTTGTCGAATTCGGCTTTAGCGGGTTTGTTTTTATTTAGAGCTTTTTCCAGCGGCGCCGGCATCGGAACCGTGCGCGGCTTAGGGTCGTGGTCGATCTCGACGTGAGCAATATCACCCGTATCTATGCCCGCGCTTTTGCGCATCGGGCCATTCAGATACAGCCGCCAGGCGCCCTCGTATTTCACGATATTGTGAATAAACTTTGCGCCGTTAAGTTTTCCTTTGACGGGAATTGCCCCGGTTCGTCTGCCCGCCTTTTTAAAGAGATATTCCAGCACATCCTCAGGCACATCGACCACCGGGTTGATCTTGCTGATGATAAAAATTTTGGCTGAGAATGACTTCGTCATTTTAAAGCCGCCGGGCCGGCGCTTTCTTTGTGCATTTCGTGTGTTTCGTGGTTAAATCCCCTGATTTATTATTAATGATCAAAGCTTAACCACGAATCTCACTAAACACACGAAACTCAATCACCCCAGGACATATTTACTCTTTTTTCGGCTCTTGCTACGAAACCTTGAACACGGCCGCGTCCAATTTTTCATCGTAATAAACGTCCGCAAATTTGACCGCCCAGTCGGTGGACGATACGCTTTCCTGTTCCTGGGCCGTCAGGTTGATCTTGTAGGAAAACGGGATGGTCAGCTTGCCGGCCGTTTTGAAATCGGAAAAAGTCTCGGTCAGCGTATAGTAATTCGGTTTTGCCCGGGCGGCCTCGGTCATGTCCCGGGAGATATTGGATTCGACCGTATATTTATATTCCGTCAACACGTGGCGGAAATTTTCGCTGTCGAAATACAAAGTGACTTTCAGATCGCCCACGCCCGAGGTGTATTTTAATTTGTAATAATCCTTTTCGCCGAATCTTTGAGTGCCGCCGTATTCCAGCTTAACTTTTTTTGCTTTGGTATCCAGCAGCGGCCACGCCGTCGATAAAACACCGCCTAACAGGCCTTCTTTCATGATCGGATTTCGCGACTGCAGGAATTTGCCCAGGTCGGTCTTTTGGCCGTCGGGTATCCCCACCGTCAGGTCCTTGCCGTTATAACCGATCTTTTCATAAGGATAATTATTCGAGTTAAAGATCATCGCGAAAAGAAACATATTGCCCGTGGCGGCCATCTGCGCCGGGCCGGTCAGCGCGCCGCTGCCGCCGAGTTTTAAACTCAGGCGTCCTTGCCCGATCATTACCCTTGATTTTACCGCCGCCAGATCTTCCGGCGTCCCGATCGAGGCCAGGTGTTTCGTTACGATCTCTTCCGGGGTTAATTTTTCCGCTTTTTTGACATCTTTATTTTCCTGTTTATTTTCCTGGGAAAAACCAAGAGAGAATGCTAAATGCACGATCGTTATCAATAATAAAAACTTCTTCATCTTTTGTTGCTCCTGCAATACTTTCGCTTTTTTAATATACAAAACCGGGGAGTAGATGCCCCCCGGTTCTTTACTTGTCATCACTCGTTCACTGTACCGGTTTATCCTACTTTGAACGTTCCCGGCTGGAGCGGTTCGTTAAAATAAACGTCCTTGTAATTTATGTGCCACGTCAGCGATCTGGCCCCTTTCCCGGAATTGGGATCCACAATATCTATTTTGATGGTGTATTCATGGGGAAGCGTCAATTTACCAGCCACTTTAAAATCGGAAAATTCTTCCCGGAGTTTGTAATGGCTCTCTTTCGAGCCGGAGGCGGCGGTCGGATCTCTGCTTATCATTCCGGCCGCAATGGTGTATTCATATTCCGTCATGACATGCCTGAAAGTTTCCGGCTCAAAATACATAGCGATCCTTAAATTGTCACCCGGGGAATACTTCACCTTGTAAAGCTGTTTTCCGTCGATCTTTGAAAGACTGGCCGAATCCAGTTTGATCTTATGGCCTTTGAGATCATAAAGTGCCCACGCGGTCGACAAAGCTCCTCCGAAAAAGCCGTTTTTGAGCAGGGGGGGCTGCGCCTTGATAAACTCGCTGAGAATGCTTGGGTTTCCATTAGGATAACCGACGGATTGACTCTTCCCGTCATAGGCTACCTTATCGTACGGGTATTCCGTGGAATTAAAGACGATGGCAAAAACCATCTTATTGCCTTCGGACCCGAATTGCGATTGCCCGCTGAGCGAAGCAGTGCTTTTGAGCGTGGATGTCAGCGTTCCGTCGCCACTGAAGATCAGCGTTTTGACGGCCGCGATATCTTCCGGGGTCCCGATAGACGCCAAATTCTTCGCTGCCAGCTCATCGCCGGTAAGCTTGTCAGATTTTTTATCATCCTGCGCCAGGCCAACCGCGCCTAACATCAGGATCGCCGCTAAGATCAAGAGTGTTTTTCTCATTTTTGTACTACTTCCCTTTAATTAATGTAGACCGAAATTCCCCGATTTTTGACGCTAAGATACCGCTTTTCGTTCCTTAACCGCAAGTTTTACGCCCTAGTTGTATCAAAAACCGGCAGAATTTCAGCGAATAAACCGTATGTGTAAAACAGAAAGTTTGGTGGAGGCGGCGGGATTTGAACCCGCATCCAAGAGCTGTGCCCAGTGGCGTCTACATGCTTAGTTGGTTCTCTTTGGTTTTCGCCTTTGACAAGTAAGTGAACCGACAAGACCTTGCCAAAAGCTAGCCTGGCTAAATCTCATTCGCGCGCGCAGACGGTGCGCGCAAACCAGCTTGAACTGTGTTATGCCCTAACCGGTCGCATCAAGCTGACTTCCGGCAGAACACTTGTGGCTAGTTTAAACTAGGCAGCAAGAGCTAATTCTTGATTAGCATTTGTGTTTCTCCGTGTTTTTTAACGAGCTACCCAGAGTGAGCCCGGCATGCATCCAAAGAACTAACAAACCCCTGTCGAAGCCTGTCGCCCCCAAACCGAAGTTGTCCATTGTACCCCAGGTTAGACACAAAAACACGCCAAAAGGTTTCATGCTTTTACTGAGCTTTTGTTTTGAAGCCCGCATTTTGCGGGCTAAAAGATAATAACCCCGTGCTTTAGCGCGGGGTTTGAAGCCCAAAATGAATAATAAAGTCCGTTTTAACGGGCAACAGAACACTTTCGAAACACAGCAACGAGGTCAGGGCCAGAAGCGGTAGCGACCGGTCGAAAAAATTTCGCTTGGGCTCAATGCCGCCGCAGGCTTTTTCATGCTTCCGGCAGCATACTATCCAATAAATAAGTGTGTTAGAATGCCGCTGTCTCATACGAAACTCCCTTAATAGGTGAACCAATCTTGAACTCATGCCCGTTTTTTCAGGAACAACTTTAATATATCTAATCGGTGCCGGGATAACGGCGGCGATTAAAGCTCAACAAACCGGAGAATCGGGCTTGCTACATGATATTGCAGATGCAGGCTTTAGCGGGATAATTGGCGATGCTGCCGCGAAGGGTCTCAACCGGGCAGGCTCATATGCAGATTTTCTTCTCGAGGTTTCTGAGCTTGATCATCGATCCTTTAACCACGACCTCGCTCGTGCGGCAAAGCGTTCGATGATGCAAGCGACCGCAATTGCCGCCCGTGGCTGCGTCTCGGAACTCGAATACGAAGACAAAAAATCGGATAAGGTCATTTGGCTTACAAGACTAGCCAAATCGCTTGAGGTTCAGGCGCAAAACCTTGACAAAACAACGCCCCAATCCTATTTGACGCGGGATGAGATCATGGGTGTTTTTGGTGGCATGGACAAGAACTCTCTTGAACAACACCTGATTGCAAAGCTGCATGAAGAAGCTTTTGAACTTATTAGGGAGAATGAAGAAACACTCGCCATTTTTTCCCGCGATGGGTTTGAATACCTCAAAAAAGCTATTCAAACTCATTGGAAGGAACAAAAAAGCCCAACCGCCCCCGAGCATATCGTAAGCTGGTATCAGCTTGTCAGCACCGCGTTCAACGAGGAATACAAAAATAACCTCCAGGTTCAGGCCGCGATTGCCAAGCAGCAATCGGAAGCTGTGCTTAAAATTCTCGGCCGTCTGTCCGAGCATTTCGATAATATTGCGTCGAACGTCCAAAGCATCAAGGAAACTACTGACCGAATCGAAAGCAAATTCGATCAGGTATTGAAAATATTCGAAATACCGGTTGAGATCCCGCAGATGGAGTGGGCATATCATGAATTAAAGAAAATACCCGGCTATAACACCGCTGAGCTCGACGGATATATAGCCCATCTCCATAGCCTCGAGAAAGAATTTGAATCGCTGCCGGAGAACGAGTCCCTTAAGCGTATCGTTTGCAGCCAGAAAATTACGGTCCACACCCGATTGATAAAAGAGTATTTCAATCGGGCAGCCGATATCGGAAAAACTCTGAAATCGGTAGACCTTCGCGATCTGTCAAATGTGGATGTCAGCAGGCTCGAAAAAGTAAAAATTCTTTTCGAAGCCGGAAAGATCCTCAAGGCATACCAAGAGCTTGAGAACGATCTTGAACGGATAGATGACGAGCGCGATACTCTGCTCAAACACAAAGAAGAATGGGGAAAAGAGGAAGCTGCCTTTACTGAAAAGAAGAAAGATTACGAAGAAAATCTGGAACCAAAACTCAGGACAAAATCATTTGAATATCTGATTTTGGCGCAAGGCGCACAGATCGATTTCGGTAATCCGGGCCGTTTAGCCGATACTAGCCGTTATTTTGAAGATTCGATCAGGATATTTGAAACCTCTGAAAACCTATCTGGTTTCGCAGCGTTTCTTCAACAGCAAAATAAATTCGCAGATTCCACACAACTGTACGAACGTATATTAACAGAGTTTCTTAGCGAACTTTCAGAGGCAAATATCGCCGCGATAACAAATAATTTGGCAATTCTACATGCTGAAACCGGAAAGTTCGAGGATGCTGAAAAGAGGTTCACCCAAGCGCTGGGAATTAGACGTAAGCTGGCAAAAGCAAAACCAAATATCTACCTGCCTAATATAGCCAATTTGCTCAATAATCTAGGCCTTCTCCACGCCAATACCGGAAAAATTGAGAACGCTGAAAAGGAGTATAATGAGGCGCTTGGAATATACAACAAGTTGGCTGAAGCAAACCCGGACGACTACCTGTCCCATATCGCCTTAACGTTCAACAATCTGGCAATTCTTTATGCCAAAACCGAAAAGCTTGAGGATGCTGACAAGGAGTTTAATAAAGCACTTGGAATATACAACAAGTTGGCTGAAGCGAATCCGGATGCCTACCTGCCCGAGGTTGCCATGACGCTAAATAACTTAGCTAATGTCTATGCTGATACAAGAAAGCTTAAAAACGCTGAAAAGGAATATAACGAAGCGCTTAGGATCAGACGCAAACTGGCTGAAGCAAACCCCGATGCTTACCTGCCTTATGTTGCCACAACAGCTGCAAACCTTGCGGTATTCTACCAGGAGTCAATATTGGACCGCGATAGATCGATCCACCTCGCTATTGACGCTATCCGTGCCGCATGGCCATTCGCTGAAATGCTGGTGCTTTGCCAGCAAATTATAGGCTTGGCAATTTCGGTTCTCCGCAATTGGGGCTTGAGCGACGAAGAGATCGACAAACTCGTAACCGACGAATGATCGTATTACCGTGTCTCGCCCCCTCTCTATCTCATCTAATATAAAATATGGGTGTCTATCGTAGTCTCGTTTTTTTGAAACGATAGCGCTGATTTAAGGTTTTTGGGAGACAGGTAACAGGCAAGATTTCTGGTGCAAATGGTGCAAGTGAAACACCCCTGTTCCACTGCACCATTCCAGACAAACTATTTCTCGCCGAAGGCCTCGAGCACCTCATCGGCATGTTCGCTGACGTTGACCTTGGTAAAGATCTTGGCAATTTTACCGTTTTCGTCGATCAGATAGGTGTAGCGAAAAATGCCCATATACTTTTTGCCGTACATCGATTTTTCGCCCCAGGCGCCGTATTTTTCCGCGATCTTGTGTTCGGGATCGGTCAGCAGGGTAAAAGGCAGGTCGAATTTGCCGATGAATTTCTGGTGCGATTTTTCGTTATCGGGCGAGATGCCAAGCACCTTGATCTTCTTCTTTTTATAGACCGTATTCGAATCGCGAAAAGAGCACGCTTCCTTGGTACAGCCGGGCGTATCGTCCTTGGGATAAAAGTAAAGGACCACTTTTTGGCCTTTGAAGTCGGATAGTTTTACCTTGTTGCCATCCTGATCAGTGGTGGTAAAATCGGGCGCTTTATTGCCTTCCTTGAGCATAAAATACCTCTTTTATTTTGAAATTAATAATGCTTTAAGTAATGATACCTAATTGCTCCAAGCAAGAACAACCGTTCAGAGTCGCGGCGTTTATGGATCTCTTCGGAATAGAGAATAGATGATAAAGGATAACGGATAGATTCCGGATCTTTCCTCTATCATCTATAAGTTATTATCTATTCCGAATGGTATTTTTAGACAACATCACACGCTTTGCGGTTAAAATCGACGAGACATTGGTAATATCTATTAACGATGCCTGCGAATATTCTTCAACTCATCGGCAGTTTTAACCAGGGCGGCAGCGAACGCCAGGCCGTTCAGCTGGTGAGATTGCTGCGCGAAGACGAAACGTATAATGTCCGCGTCGCCTGCCTGACCCGCGAAGGCGTGCTGCTGGATGAAATAGAAAAACTGGGCTTTTCGGAGATCCCCGAGTTTCCTCTGAATAACTTTTACGACGCCAATATGCTCCAGCAGACTCGCCGGTGCGCCCGTTACCTGCGCGAAAATCGTGTAGATCTTATCCACACGCACGATTTTTATACGAACATTTTTGGCATGCTTGCGGCGCGGCTGGCGAAAACCGCCGCGCGGATCGCCTCTAAACGCGAAACCGACGGCATGCGCAGCGTAACGCAAAAAGCGATGGAGAAAAACTCGTATCTTTTTTCGCACGCCGTGGTCGTAAATGCCGGCACTATCAAAGATTATTTGATAGAACGCGGCGTGCGCGAGAATAAGATCGAGGTTATCCATAACGGTTTGGATACCGCGCGGCTGGCGCCCGATCCGGAAATGAACCGCGCGGAAATTTTGGCGCTGCTGGGGCTGCCGCAGGATAAGAGGCTGATCACCATCGTCGCCAACCTGCGCCATTCGATAAAAAACATCCCGATGTTTTTGCGCGCCGCCCGGATAGTTTCCGACACGATACCGGACGCCGCCTTCGTGATCGCCGGCGAAGGCGAATTGATGGAAGAAATGGAAGCGCTGGCGGAAAGCTTAAACATCGGCAGCGATGTGTATTTCCTGGGCCGGTGCGCGATGGTCGCCGAGCTTCTTTCGGTATCTTACACGGGCGTGCTGAGTTCTACCTCCGAGGGGTTTTCAAATTCCATTTTGGAATATATGGCGGCGGGCTTGCCGGTGGTAGCGACGCGCGTCGGCGGCGCCGCAGAAGCAATCGACGATGGCGAAACCGGTTTCCTGGTCGAATCTAACGACCACACGGCCATGGCGGCGCGGCTGGTGGAGCTGTTAAAAAATACTTTGAAGGCGGAACGCTTGGGCGCGCAAGGCCGGCAAAAAGTCAACGCCGAGTTTTCGCTCGACGGGCAGCTGCAAAAAACAAAAGCGCTGTACGCGAGGCTTTTACAATAATGCGTTTCTTTGCGTTCTTGGCGCCTTTACGGTCAGAAAATTTTTACCGCAGAGAGCGCAAAGTTTTTTCGCAAAGGCCGCAAAGAAATTTAGATAATTTTGGCTGAACTTCAAACAAACTCTGCTCCGATTCGCGTGCTGATCGTCGCGCCATCGCTCGACATGGTCGGCGGGCAGGCAGTGCAGGCTGCGCGCCTGCGGGAAAAATTTAGCCGTGAACCGGAGATCGAAGTGGGTTTTGTTCCGATCAATCCGCGTTTGCCGGGACCGCTGCGCTTACTGCAAAAAATAAAATACGTGCGCACGGCCGCGACTTCACTGGCATACCGGCGCTTGCTTCGCCGCGAAATTCCGCGCTACGACATCATTCATATTTTTTCCGCTTCATATGCTTCGTTCGTCATCGCGCCGACACCCGCGCTTAGGATCGCAAAACATTTTGGCAAAAAAACTATTCTGAATTATCGCAGCGGGCAGGCGCGGGATCATCTGACGAAATGGCCCGGCGCGATCAAAACCATTGAGCGTTTTGACCGCATCGTAACTCCGTCAAAATATCTGGTCGATGTTTTTGCCGAATTCGATCTAAAGGCTCAAGTGGTATCGAATTTCGTCGAGACGGAAAAATACAAATTCCGCGAGCGCGCTCCGCTTAAACCCAATTTTCTTTCCAATCGAAATTTCGAATCGCACTATAATGTCGCCTGCGTATTGCGCGCCTTTGCCTTGATACAGAAAAAATATCCGGACGCTAAGTTAACCGTCGCCGGCGACGGACCCGAACGCGAAAAACTAAAAACTCTCGCGGCCGAATTAAAATTGCAAAACACGGAATTTCTCGGTCTCGTCGCGCAGGACAAAATGCCGGAGCTTTGTGACGCGGCCGACATTTTGCTCAATTCGCCCAGCATCGACAATATGCCCAACTCGCTGATCGAGGCATACGCTGCCGGGCTGCCGATCGTTTCTACCAACGCCGGCGGAATTCCCTACATCGTGCGCCACGAAGAAACCGGCTTGCTGGTCGAATCGGGTGACCACGAAGCGCTGGCGCGCGAAGCCGTTCGATTGCTGGAAGATCCCGTGCTGGCAGGGAAAATAATCGCAGCGGGAAAACAGGAGTCGGAAAAATACACCTGGGCCGCGGTGCGGGAAGATTGGCTCGCGCTCTACCGCGAGCTGGCATCCGAAGATGGGTGAAAATGAGCGAAGATAGATCGGAACCGAAAGAAGAAAAACTCGTCGAAGGCCGTGATTATTATTTTGAGAACGGCCTTTTTGTCCTGACCGAACATTTTCTGCTAAAACGCGGCTATTGCTGTGAAAACGGATGCCGCCACTGTCCTTACGGATATAAACCGGACGGAAATGCGAGCTGACTACTAATCGGCTTTGTCTATAAAGTCAGAGATAGTTGCCACGAATGTCACTAATCGCACGAATTAGAATTCTTTATTCGTGTTATTTGTGTAATTAGTGGCTAACAGTGAATTCAATCCTCCTTATTTGACAGAAATCGGCGAAAATGTGAAATTTATACAAGTAAGTAAGCACTTACTTTGCTTTCGGAGGATGTATGAACAGATTCGCCCTGATAAGATCAACTTATTTATTTGCAATATTTACCGTTGTTTTACTGGCATCTGGAAGCCTTTTGGCCCAGACGCCCCAAATAACACCTACGCCTACCCCGCCCACTCCGGAGGCCTCGCCCCGTCCCGAAGATACCCAAAATGTCGCGCCGGATAAGCTCAGAGGCGTGCCGGAAGTAGCGCCGGGTTACCGTTCTGACGACCGGAAAATGCCCGATCTCGGCCGCGTCGGCGTGGATATGACGGAGCAAAAACCGATGACGCTGCGCGATACGCTGCAGCTGGCGCTGGAAAATAACAAGGACATCGAGGTCACGAGAAAAAACGTCCGAATAGCGGAGTTTGATTTCAAAGCGGCCCGAGGATTTTACGAACCGCGTTTTGGCGGCACCTCTTATTACGAGCGCGCCAAGACCCCGAGCACAAGCTTTTTCGGCGGCGGTCCGAACGGTTCGACCACGCAGAGTAATTTTGTGAACAATTTGCAGTTGGATGGATATTTCCGGCCGCAGGGAACGAGCTATCACGCCTCATTTAATAATTCGAATATCAATACCGATAATCTTTTTACGACGCTGAACCCGCTCTATGTGGCGAATCTT
This sequence comes from Pyrinomonadaceae bacterium, assembly GCA_035995185.1. Lineage (GTDB taxonomy): Bacteria > Acidobacteriota > Blastocatellia > Pyrinomonadales > Pyrinomonadaceae > DASYKT01. The sequence continues at coordinate 86,916 of DASYKT010000031.1, read as the reverse complement.
TCTTTCAGCGTCATACAGCCGCTTTTCCGCGGCCGCAGCTTTGATACGCCGCGCCGCAATATCGAGGTGGCCAAGAAAAATCTTTCGCTTTCCGACACGCAATTTCGCCAACGCACGATCGAGGTCATTGCCGCCGTTCAGCGCGCATATTGGGACCTGACCTTTGCGCTGCGCAATCTGCAGATCCAGCGTGACGCCGTGCGCGACGCCAAGGACCAGCTCGAACACAACAAGCGCCTGGTGAACGAAGGCCAGCTGGCGCCGATCGACGTGGTCGCGGTCGAAACACAGGTCGCGAATTTTGAGCTTAGCGTTTATGACGCGCTCGACAACGTGAACCGCGCGGAAAATGTTTTAAAAGGTTTGATCGCGCCGAACAGGAAGGACGCGATCTGGTCGGTCGCCTTTGTGCCGGTCGATCCGGTCGATAATGAAGTACCGGTGACATCTTTGGAAGACGCGCTGAGCGCCGCGCTGCAAAATCGCCCCGAAGTACAGCAAAGCGATATCGCCAAAGATATTAACAAGCTCGATGTAAAACTTTTCAGGGACCTGGTCAAACCGCAGGTCGACCTGACGGCAAGCTATAGCTTAAACGGAACGGCCGGAAGCCTGAGCGGAAGCACCAACCCTTTTTCGGCTTCCAGCGCCGACAGCGTCAGGGCCATCAGCGAGCTTATCACCCGTGTTAACGGCTTAAATCCTAATCTGCCGCCGATCGACCCGCTTATCCCGGCAACGCCCGGAACTCTGCCCGGAAATCTTATCGGCGGTTATTCCGACGTCTTTGGAAATATCTTTGCCAACCGCTACCCGACGCTTCGCGTGGGACTGCAATTCAATTTGCCTCTCTTTGGAAATCAAACGGCTAAAGCGCAGCTCGGCCATTCGCTGGTCGAAGGCGAACGCATCCAAACCCAGCGCGAGCAGCTCGAGCAAACGATCCAGATCGACGTGCGCAACGCGCTGCAAACCCTGAGAACTTCAGAAGCCCGCTTGCGTTCCGCCGCTATCGCGCGCGAAAATAGTGAGAGGCAGTACGACTCCGAAAAACGAAAGCTCGACGAAGGCCAGTCAACCATCTTTCTGGTGCTGGAACGTCAGACCGCTTTGGCCAATGCGCGCGGTACCGAACTTCGGGCGCAAACCGAACTCAACAAGGCGATCGCCGATCTGCAGCGCGCCACGGGAAATTCGATGCAGGCAAATAGTATCAACATCGGAACCGATCGCCGTCCGGAAAGTATCACGCGGGTCCTGGCGCCCGATAAAAAATAAACATATGCAGACTCTCGAACTTTTCCGTCAACTGTTCGAATTCAACAACTGGGCCAATGGGCTGATCCTCACTTCACTGCAAAAGTCGCCGAAACCGAGCGAGCCGGCGGTTCGCGCCTTTGCTCATTTGCTGCTGGCGGAAAAGGTCTGGCTGCAGCGGGTACTCGAAGGAGTGGATAATACCGGGTTTGATTTCTGGTCGGGCAAAAACGTCGTTTTTTGCGAATTGCTTTTCGAGGAAAACAAAAAAAGCCTGGGAAAGTTTTTCTCCGGCCTGACGGAAGAAAAACTGGCAGACATCACCGTCTACAAAAATAGCCGCGGCGTAGAGTACTCAAACACCATCCGCGAGGTGCTGACCCACCTGTTTTTTCACTCCGGGCATCATCGCGGGCAGATCCTTACCCACATCCGCGCCGGCGGCGAAGAACCGCCATATGTCGATTTTATCGGCTTTCTGCGCTAAAAATAAGACTTATTATTGTAGCGCCAGCGTCCCGCTGGCTGTCTCGTGGGCGTCCCGCCCACGACCTAATACCTGAAGGCGAGACGCCTTCAGGACAGCCGCCGAGACGGCGGCGCTACTTTTGCGGATCAATCCCTGGAAAACACTGTTTATTAAGCGTTTCTTTCCTGTTGGTTAGGTAGTAAACGCTATGGAAATGACCGGTACACTTGCTTCACATCGGGAAGAGATCGAAAGCGGAACGCGCTTTGAATTCGGCGAAAATTGGACCCGTTTTCTCGCGCTTTTAAACGAAGACCGTATTGCCGAAGCCGAAAATTCGCTGCGGAAAATGCTCGATGTGGAAAACCTCGAGGGCAAAAGTTTTATCGATATAGGTTCAGGCAGCGGGCTTTTCAGCCTGGCGGCCCGCCGCCTCGGCGCCCGTGTCCACTCGTTTGATTTCGACCCGAAATCCGTCGCCTGCACCCGGGAATTAAAACGCAGGTTTTTCGCCGATGATCTTAACTGGACCATCAACGAAGCTTCCGCGCTGGATAAAGAATATATCGGCACACTGGGGCAATTCGACGTGGTTTATTCCTGGGGCGTGCTGCACCACACGGGCCAAATGTGGCAAGCGCTGGAAAATGTGACCGCGCTGGTAAAACCCCGCCGAAAACTTTTTATCGCCATCTATAACGACACCGGCAGCCAGGCCGCCCGCTGGACCTGGATCAAGAAAACCTATAACGATCTGCCGCGATCGCTGCGCGCGCCATTTGCCGCGCTGATGATCCTGCCCGAAGAAGCCAAAAATTTTACCAAAGCGATGCTTACGCTCAAGCCCGGCGATTATATAAAAAGCTGGACCGCCTATGACAAATCGCGCGGCATGAACCGCTGGCGCGATATCATCGACTGGGTTGGCGGCTACCCCTACGAAGTAGCCACGCCGGACGAGATCTTCGACTTTTATCGCGAGCGCGATTTTGAGCTGGATAAAATGCGCTGCGGCGGGGTCGGCCTCGGCTGTAACGAATTTGTGTTTACCAAAAAGTAGTAAGGAATGTGGTCGGAACCCTCGCCACTGCTCCGGGTTTCAGAAAAGTTCAAACAACATGCAAGTCCGCCGTAAAGAAAAAAGTCCTTCCCGCACAAAACTCTGGTTAGTTTTAACATTCAGCGCCATAGTGTGTTTGGGCCTGGCGGCAGTGATCGTTGCGTATGCGCAAAAGCGGATCACGCGCCCGGAAGGTAAAAATGTCACTATCAGAGTTCCGGCCGGCGGCGATCTGCAGCAGGCGATAAATATCGCGCAGCCCGGCGACATCGTCGAGCTCCAGTCAGGCGCTTCTTATACCGGCGCGCTCGTGCTGCCTTATAAACCGGGCAATGAATTCATCACCATCCAATCCTCGGCTGCGAATCGCCTGCCGGAAGGAAAACGCGTTGACGAATCCGATGCGCCGGTGATGGCAAAAATTCTCAGCTCAGGCCGTGCCGCCCCGGCGGTGGCTACCGCGCCGCGAGCGCATCACTATCGTTTTGTCGGGATCGAATTTGCCCCGGCAAACGCCGACATTATTTACAACCTGATAGATCTCGGCAGCGACGCGGAAAGGCTCGCCGATGTGCCGCATCATCTGGAGATCGACCGCAGCTACCTGCATCCGTTTCGCGCGGGCAAAGTGCGCCGCGGGCTCGCGCTTAACAGCGCCGACACGGTGATCAAAAACAGCTATTTTCAGGGCTTCGCTTTTTCGCAGGAAGAAACCCAGGCGATCTGCGGCTGGACGGGCACCAAGAATGTTCAGATCGTAAATAACAAGCTCGAGGGCGGCGCGGAAAATATCATGTTTGGCGGAGCCGATCCGGCGTCGGCCGATCTGGTGCCGAGCGATATCGAGATACGCGGCAACTGGATGTACAAGCCGCCTGAGTGGCAGGGGCAGGTCACCAGCAAAGCGCTGCTGGAAATAAAGAACGGCAAGCGGATACAAGTGATCGGCAACCTGATGGAAAATTCGCCCGAAGGCGAGACCATGCGCCTGACCGTCCGCAATCAAAACGGCGGCGCGCCCTTTAGCACTATCGAAGACGTGGTGATTAAAAACAATGTCTTCCTAAACACCTACAACGGCACGCAGCTGCTCGGCCGCGACGATTTAAATCCCAGCCAGCGAATGCGGCGGATCAAGATCGTCAACAATCTTTTCCTCAACAACGAAAGTTATTTCATCCGCCTGGCCGATGGCGAAGACATCGAGATCGCCCACAACACCGTCACCCAGCGCGGCAACGCCATTACGGCTTACGGTTCGCCTGCGACACGGTTCATCTTTCGCGATAATATTTTTGCCTACAACGAGTACGGTTTCTTTGGCGATGGGATCGGCGTCGGCCCGCAGGCCATCGCGCGCTACACCCCGGGCGGCATCATCAGAAACAACGGCATAGTCAATAATAACGATCTGGACAGCGGCGGTTTTGTCATCCCCAACGGCAATTTCGAGATCAAGGGTTTTGAAAAGGTCGGATTTGTAAGTTATACCGGAAAGAATTTCCGTCTGGCGCCAAACAGCCGCTTAAAAGGAAAAGCCAGCGATGCAACCGATGTCGGCTGTAATATTGACGAGCTTCTTTCGGTTTTGCCCAGAGACCTGCAGGCAAGAATTCGATAGAAACGAGGTCAGAACCCGAAGCGGTAGCGAGGGGTTTCTTCATACGAGATGCACGCAACCTAACCTATCTCAACTACCAGTCCATCTTTTGCTTCGATCACTTCACAGCGCGGTGAAAACTTTTTGCACTCTTCCGGCAGATCGATCGTGTCCCATTCAGGATAAAAATGCGTGAGCATCACGCGCTTGGGCTCGGCGTAGCGGGCCAAGTGCATCGCCTCCGTCAATTCCAGGTGATACGGCACCGGTTTGTTTTGGAAAAAAGAGCACTCCATCAAAAGCAGATCGGTGTGCCGCGCCAGATCGCCGATGATCATGTCGAAACCCGTGTCGGCGGTGTACACAAGTGAAACGCCGTTTGCGTCCGTTAGCCTGATCGCCAGGCTTTCTTCTTTATGCGGGGTAGAGATCGCGGCGGCGCTCAGGCCGGGTAAAATTTCCCATTTTTGAAACGGTTCGATCTCGACAACTTCCACCGGAAACGGCTGCTGAAAAAGTTTGTAATTACCGGCCCCATCAAAAGCTCTTAATAAATTCTTCAACCCTTTTCCGCCAAAGATCTTCAAAGGTTTGGTGCGCTCTTTGGTCTCGGGTGCATGCCGGGTGGCGAAAAGAAACGGCGCCAGCCCGCCGCAGTGGTCAAGGTGAAAGTGCGATATCCAGATCGCATCCAGCGCGGGCCAATCTAAATTTTCCTGCGCCATCCGGTGCGGCGCCGAAGCGCTGCAATCGAGCAGCAGCGACCCCGCGGCAGTGGATAGCCAGAAGCCGGAAGAAGCTCTTTGAGGATGGGGCACGGCGCAGCCGGAACCGAGTACGGTAAGTTTCATTGCGTTCTTATCTCTGATCTATTATCCCGGATCTATCGGCTATTCCGAAATTAATTCCGCGCGGTAGTTCGGCCATTATTTGCTTTGACGTCTCTGTGTTAAATTTGATGCTGTTATGACGGTTGATGTTCTGGCAATTTTTGCTCATCCGGACGACGTAGAATTAAACTGCGGCGGCACGCTGTTAAAATTGGGATCCCTCGGCTATACCACCGGCATTCTCGACGTCACCAAGGGAGAGATGGGCACGCGCGGCTCGGTCGAGCTTCGCATGCGGGAAGCCGCCGATGCCGCGGCTATTTTAAAAGTCGATGTGCGCCAAAATCTGGAATTGCCTGACGGCCATGTTTGGCTGACTGAAAGTACCAGGACAAAACTTGTCCGCGCGCTGCGCGAGTTAAAGCCAAAACTCCTGATCACCCACCAGCACGACGACCCGCACCCCGATCACAACCACATCGTTCAGCTGGTGCGCGAAGCTTCGCGCCACGCCAGCCTGCGCAAATACGACCCGGAAACGGGCGGCGAGCGAATTCCCGCGCCGATCGTGGCGCATATCGTTTTTTCGCGCCATGTGATCCCGTCTTTTATCGTCGATGTGACGGAATTTGCCGAGGATAAAATGAAAGCGATCGCCGCACATAAGTCGCAATTCTACGATCCGAATTCGACCGAACCGGAAACAGCCCTGACCGGAAAAACTTTTCTCGACCGTCTGCGCGCGCGCATGGGCTATTACGGTTCGCTTATCGAGGTCGAAGCGGGCGAGCCCTTTTATGTCCGTGAAGCGCTCAATGTCGCAGATCCGTTGGCTCTTTTGACCCGTTCGATGAATATTTATTCTTAAGCCTCAAAAAATTACTCCCGCGAAGTTATGATCGCTTTTGTCATCAAATGTTTTACCGCACTTCAGACGCTGCTCGGCCTCGAGCCGAAAGGCCGTTCCATAACTGAAGACGAGAAAGCCGTTTTGAAAAAAGTTTTTGCCGACACCGTCGATCTTTCCAAAATAGTGGTCAAGGAAGGAAAGCTCGGCCTGATGGGCATGAGCCACCGGGCGGTCACTATTTGCAATACGATCTATATTCCGGGTGATGACGGCGCGGGTTACGGGCCGCCCGGCACTGAAGGGTATCTGCAATTGCTGGTGCACGAAACTGTCCACGTCTGGCAATTTCAGAACGGCGGCGCGGATTATATAACCGGCTCGGTAAAAGCGCAGCTCGGTGGTTGGTGGAGCGGCAAAGGGATGTCCTACGCTTATCGTTTTGAGCGCGGAATAAAAGAAGGTAAAAGCTGGGCAGAGCTCGGGCCGGAGCAGCAGGCAAAGCTGATCGAGCACGCCTATCTCGCAGGATTTTTCTCCGATCCGAATGCGCGGGTAGTAGCCGGCGATGGCGAAGATTATACGGATTTTGCGCACGTCGCGGCCGGCGAGCTGCTGGCCCGGCGCGGCGCGCCCTAAAGACCGGGCAAGTTAAGATACGAAGTGTTTAAATATCTCAATTTTAAAACTCATATTAGTGCCGCGGTGCTTTTGTGTCTTCTGGCCCTGAGCTTTTCTTCCGCCTGCGTCGAAAAACCCGGCGAGGGAAAACAGGCCCAGCAGGGCTTTGCCGCGGCTGATCCTATTATCGCCGCGCTGGAAAATTATAAGAACGAGCAGGGAAGGTATCCCCGCCGCTTGAGAGAACTGGTGCCGCAATATCTGGAAAAAGACCCCCAGAAAAACCCAGAGAAAGACGACGCCGGCGAGATAAGATTTATCTATTACCCGGCAGAAGAAAACACTTCGTATAATCTGCGCATGAGCTACCCGACGCTTTTTGGCGCGGATGAATGCCGCTATACTCCGACCGAAAAAAAATGGGCCTGCGGCGGTGCGATGTAGGGCAGGTATCTCAACTGATATTTTAATTAATGATGAGGCTGATCCCCCCTCTTTTAAATTGCCTAGCTTTAGCTAGTGGATAAGTCATACACAAATAAAAAAGCTTTAGCCCAAACCCTTGGAATTGGGTTAAAGCCCATTCACAGAGATATGTTTTAGTCCACTAGCTAAAGCTGGTGGCAATTCATAGATCACTGAGCTTTAGTACTCACGCCTCTGCAAGCTTCTTTCCGAATTCACCTCAATGGATAAACTGTTTATAATCTAACAGCAATAATAAAGTCAGCTCAGGAGAGTTATGAAAACCGAGACACTAAATTTTGACACCGCCGGCGGCGCGACAACTGCGTACGTCGCGATGCCCGATTCCGGGCCCGGCCATAAGGCCGTCATTTTAATTCAGGAATGGTGGGGCTTGAACGATCACATCAAGGACATCGCCGGCCGCTATGCCGCTGAAGGTTTTACCTGTATCGCGCCCGATCTTTATCGCGGCACGATCGCCAAAGACGCCGACGAAGCTGGGAAATTGATGCACGCCCTCGCCGTCGAAGACGGGCTCGATACCATCAAAAATGCGATGGCAAAAGCGCGTGAAACTTACGGTTTTAAGAAATTTTGCATCACCGGTTACTGCATGGGCGGGACCTTTGCGCTGCGTGCCGCCTGCGAACTCGACGGGCTGGTTGCTGCTGCCCCGTTTTACGGCGACATCCCCGGAGACGATCTGTTGGAAAAACTAAAAGTGCCGACCATTTTTATCTCCGGCAAAAAAGATGCCTGGATCAATCCGGAAAAAGTGGCCGCGCTGGAAAAAGCCGCTTCGGAATTTGGCCTGCCGGTGGAATCCGTGGCTTACGATGCCGATCATGCTTTTTTTAATAACACCCGGCCGGAAGTCTACGATGCAGCGGCAGCCGCCGATGCCTGGAAAAAAGTGCTCCACTTTTTCAACTTGAATTTCTAAAGCAGAAGCCTGACCGTCAGGGAGGGCTATATAGAGCCCGCGCTAACGCCTGGGCTTCCGTTCAAATAGAATCTGAAACGATGACAAAAATTCTTGATGTCGGCTGCGGCAGCAACAAACACCCGGGTGCGATCGGTATCGATAACAACCCGCGCACCGCCGCCGACGTTATCCACGATCTCGGCTCGGTTCCGTACCCTTTTGCCGATAACGAGTTCGAAGAAATAATCAGCCGCCACGTGGTCGAACACGTGCCTGATGTGATGGCTTTTGTCACCGAGCTCTACCGCATCACCAAACCGGGCGGCCGCATCAAACTGGTCACGCCCCACTACACCAACCCCGATTGGGCCAACGACCCCACGCACCGCAATCACCTGAACTCGTATTCCTTTAACGTCTTTATGCCGGACCGCCGCGTTTTTGATTTTTACTCGGACGTGAATCTGCGCCCGCTGAAAATCTACGTGTCGCTGCAAAATCTCTGGCGCGCGCTGGGCATTGAATTCCTGGTAAATCTCGATCAAAAATTTCCGGGCATGCGTTTCTTGCGGAAGTTTTGGGAACACTACCTGAGCTACATCTTCCGCGGCAAGGAATTACACTTCGAGTTTGAAGTAGTAAAAGACCCTTCTTAAAAATTAAAACTCCCCTCCTTACGAAGGAGGGGTGGCGAGCGAAGCGCGACGGGGTGGTTCTCTCATATCTTTGATCCATTCAAACACTAAGCGCTCCATATCCAGGCAAACTATTTTCTTCCGGCGGACATCTTTTAGGTGTTAAACTGTATAAAGTCCGAAGATCGCCAGAGGTTGTCATTATGAACAGGTTTATATTTTCTTTTTTCGCTATTTTTACACTTTTACTGGCCGGGACCGCCCAGGCCCAGCAGGCGCGCAAACCCGGGCCGCCGCCCGCAAACCTTTTAGTATATTCACTTCCGGCTTCAGACGCGGTCATTTCTTTTGACGCGCATAAATTTTTGGGCACCGCTTTGCCGCAGCTTCTGGGCGCAGATTCGCCCCAGATGGCAAAGATAAATGCTCATATAGACCTGGTAAAAACCAGGACCGGGCTCGACCTTCGCCAGTTTGAACAAGCGGCGGTCGGCATCAAGTACAAACAGGTCTCAGCCACCGAGGTCGATTTTGAACCGCTGATCCTGGCCAGCGGAAAATTCAACGCGGGTGCTATTTTGGCGCTGGTCAAGATCGCGGCCAACGGTAAATATCGCGAAGAGCAGGCCGGCGGCAAGGCCGTGTACGTCCTTCAGTTAAGTGAGATCCTGGCCGAAGTGCAAGGGCAGAATCCGGGCAAATCTTCCGGTGTGGAAAAGATGGTCGAAAAAATGCTCCGCGCCTTCAGCGGTGAATTTGCCGTCGGCGCTCTTAGTGACAACACCCTGGCGATGGGCTCGCTCGCCCGCGTACAGGAAACCTTTTCCCGCAGCACGCCGCTCAGCGCCGAATTAAAGACGATGGTAAATGCCAAACCGGCGGCCGTTCTCAGCTTTGCGGGAAATATGCCGGCGGGAATGTCCAAAATGTTCGGTCTTGAAAATGATGAGATCGCCAAAACCGTGGATTCGATCAAAAATCTTTTCGGCTATCTGGATATGAATGCCGGTAACGCGGCGATCATGCTCGGCGCGAAAACTCTCAGTGCCGACCAGGCGCAAACCCTCGAAGAAACAATTCTCGGTTTTAAAATGCTGGGCAAAGCTTTTATCGGAACGATCAAAGGCTCTGCGGCCGAACGGGAAATGTATTCGCGCATGGTAGACAATGCCAAGGTCAGCCGCACCGGCACGCTGGTTCAGATCGACCTCCTGATACCGCAGAGCGATTTGAGCATTCTGGCCAAAAAGTTGTAACCTAAAGGCCATCAAAAAAGGAGAAACGATGGCCGACGAACATAAACCTAAAATCGGATCTATTGGCTGGCACGATTTGACCGTTCCGGATGCGGACGGCGTCCGCGATTTTTACCAGTCAGTGGCCGGCTGGACAGCCGACGCGCTCGATATGGGCGGCTATTCCGATTATGTGATGAAACCCGCCGAAGGCGACCCGGCCGGCGGCATCTGCCACCAGCGCGGTGTGAATGCCGATCTGCCGCCCGTCTGGATGATGTATATCGTCGTCGCCGATATCGCGGCCAGCGCCGCCCAGGTAACCGAGCTCGGCGGAAAGATCCTCAAAGGCCCGACCGGCGGCACACATAATTACTGCGTCATTCAGGACCCGGCCGGCGCCATCTGCGCTCTGTATCAAGCGTAAAGCAAGTAAAATGCGACCGCATTGTTAATTGCATGCGCAATTATTGATGAAGTAAGGGAGTTTGTCTTTAAATACAGGTAAGCCAGCGCGGCTCCGAAAATAAGGTAGATCGGAAAGGAATAAGGATCGAAATGCACGGCGGCAAACATCAAGGACGAAAAAAGGATTCCGAAGAGCGCATAGCCATTATCTTTAAAACTTTTAAATAAAGCCGCGCGAAAAAACATTTCTTCGCAAACAGGGGCAATAATGACTCCTGCGAATATTATAAAAATTTTCGATTCCGGACTGAATTTTTTGGTTTCATTCCAAATACCGGAAATGTCTGCCTGAGATCCAAATAGAGTCCGAAATAGCAGGTCATATGCTAATCCTATTAGTACTATTCCCACCCCCCGCAAATATTCCAACAGAAAGTTTAAAAAGCAGGCTTTTGCTGGCGGCTTTATCCGGCCCAAGCTCTCGCTTTAACCGTCTCATTCTCCAGAGGCCGATCGATAAAAATCCTGTCTGGGAACAAATTATCAGGATAGGAATAAAGGATAAGATGTTAAATGACGGGGCGAATTCATCACTGAATTTAAGATTCGTTTGCTGAGTGTACCCTAGCGCGGCCAGTTTTTCGGGCGAGGGAAAAACCCAGGTTGAATTCGGGTTTTCCATTAACCCTTTTTTGTAAGTGATCGTTAATGTATTTTCATACCTTTCTATTTTTACATTCCGTAAACCATTTTCGTGATACCAAGTTTCCAGCGCCAGATCATTCTCAGGCAATACGGAAAAAGCACTTTCGATTTGTGTTGCAATATAAACTTCATTAAAGGCATAGAAGGGAAGAAATATAAGTGTTCCTATCAGAATAGCTAACGCCAGATCTCTCGATCCAAGAAGAATGAGTTTGAAAAGTTTTGGTTCGCCGCTATAAAGACTCATCGGATTATGGTTTAAGCTACAAACGCAAAGGCTTATTTCGGGGATCGTGGAAGGCTTTTGGTTTGTTGTATCACTGTAATTTAGTAGATAATTGCCTGTCAACAGAATTGCAAGAATCAATCTAATGATCAAGAGCACCACTAATAGAAGTCTTATCACGATCGCGCTTATCGGCTTTACGTTCTTTGCCGCCGGGTCCTACTTTGTCACGGGTGTTTCCGCTTTGCAGGAAACGAACCAGCGCAGCCGCAAGGTTTCGGCCACACCTACTCCAAAACAGACCGCGACACCTAAACCCACACCATCTGTAAAACCCACGGCGACCCCGACTGCTACCCCAGCTCCGACGGCTACTCCAACACCATTACCGGTACAGACCCTGCCGGAGCTGCAATCAAAAATTCGCTCGATCCTGCTGCGCCCCGAACTCCGCCGCGGGCAGGTGGGGATAAAGGTGGCTTCGCTCGACAGCGGAAAGACGATGTTCGAAGAAAATGCCGAAAAGTATTTTATGCCGGCTTCGAATATGAAGATCTTTACCGTCGGCACGGCGCTGGTCCGCCTGACGCCTGATTTTCGTTTTTCTACTTCGGTTTATGCCGCGACAAAACCCGACGCCGACGGGGTGATAAAAGGCGACCTGACCATTTACGGGCGCGGCGATCCGTCGCTGGCCGCCGCCTTTAACAACGGCGATTATCTCAAGGCTTTTAACGACCTGGCGGACAAGATCGTGCAGGCGGGCGTAAAACGGGTAGAAGGCGGCCTGGTCGGCGACGAAAGCTATTTTACCGACGGCCCGATTCCCGCCGGCTGGGAATGGGACGATCTGCAGTGGTATTACGGCGCCGAAGTTTCTTCGCTGACCGCCAATGACAATTCGATCGACGTGACCGCCAAACCCGGCGCGAGTGTCGGCGCCATCGCCAACGTCACGCTCGGCCCCGCGGTGCCCGGCGTTACTTTAAGAAACAAGGTATTCACCAGCGCGGCGGGAGCAAAGCGCGATCTGGGTGTATTCAGGCCGCTCGGACAAAACATCTTTGAGGTAACGGGCAGCATTCCGATAAACGATGAGGGCAAGCTGGCCAATGTCGGTTCGGTCGCGATCACGCGCCCGGCCGAAGCCTTTGTAAAAATGCTGCGCCAGGTGCTGGAGCAAAAAGGCGTGACCGTCACCGGCGCCACGCGCTCGACAGACGCCAAAGAGCGTGCGGTTGCGTCTTCTACCGCCTGGGTGGAAATAACCAAGCTCGAATCGCCGCCCCTTTCCGTGATCGCCGCCAACACTTTAAAGCCCAGCCAGAATCTTTATACCGAGCTCATCCTGCGCGCGATGGGTGAAACCATCGGCGATAAAACAAAGGGCAAGAAAAACAGTTTTCAGCTCGGCGTCGGCGTGGTGGATGGCTTTATCAAGCAGGCCGGCGTCGCCGATGGCAGCGTGCTGATGAATGACGCCAGCGGCCTCTCGCGCCACGATCTGATCACACCGGCCGCCGTCGTGCAGTTTCACACCTATATGAGTCGGCATCAATACAGCAATATCTGGCGCGATGCAATGCCGATCGGCGGGGTAGACGGGACCCTAAAAAATCGTCTGAAAAATCCCGCGACCATGAATAACGTCCGGGCCAAAACCGGCACGCTCGATCAGGTTTCCGCGCTCAGCGGGTATCTGACCACCGCCTCGGGCGAAAAGCTCGTGTTTTCCATCATGACAAACGCTATTCCTTCATCTTCGCTCAGGCAATCGACCATCGACGAGATCGTGCTGCTGCTGGCAAATTACAATGGCAAAAGTAATTGAGTTAGTGATTAGTGGTTGACGTGCTGAAGTGATTTAATTAATCACTAATCGTTAATCATTGATCTCTAAACGACCTATGATCAATTTCTGTAAATTCGAAGGCTTTGGCAACGCTTATCTGGTGATAGCCGCCGATGAATTGCGCGCGATCGATATCGGCGAATTTGCCCGCAAAATTTGCAGCCGGGATAACGGCATCGGCAGCGATGGTCTGGCTGTGTGGGAAAAACTGGAAAATGACGAAGCTGATTTTTCGGTTCGTATCATCAATCCGGACGGCAGCGAAGCAAATTTTTCAGGAAATGGCACGCGTTGTGCTGTCGCCTATTTTTATTACAAAAATCTCTGGCAGGCCGATTCCCTAAAACTTTCCACTCTCAGCGGTATCAAGAAATACACTTTGCTCGAAAAAATTTCGCCGGGGCATTATTGGTTTGATGCTGAGATCGGCAAACCCAAATTCGCTAGCCGGGATATTCCGATGGCATTGGATGATAACCTCGAGACGGTGACCGGTTTCCCGCTGGAAACTTCTTTTGGCAATATTGATATTACGGGGGTAAATATAGGTAATCCCGTCTGCGTGATCTTTTCCAAAGACCTCGATTCGGTGGACTGGCGCAAGCTCGGCGCTGAGATCGAAATTCACAAAATCTTTCCCGAACGCACCAATGTAGTTTTTGTAAAAATTATCGACCGTCGGAATGTAGAGATCCGCATCTGGGAACGCGGGGCGGGCGAGACCTCTTCATCCGGCACTTGTTCCACGGCAGCAGCGGTCGCCGCCGCTTTTACCGGGCAAACAGACCGCGAGGTTTCCGTTCGCGCGCCGGGCGGAACGACCCAGGTTCTGTGGCGCGCGGACGGCGAAATGCTGCTCAAAGGGCGGGCAGATCTTGGTTTTTGCAGCGAATGGGCCGAATAGGATGAAACTTTGCAGCTCCCCCAGATTAGTTCCAGGTTATGTTGATGCTCTTACCCGAACTGTATTTTTGCTGCACCGAAATAAAGCCCGCGGCCGGAAGGTTATTGTTAAACTCACGGGTTATTCCAATGCTGCCTGGGCCGGCGTGCAGCGAACTGACGTCAAACCCGGTATAGCTTCCGGTATCATTCTGCACATCTTTACTCAACCCGGTAGAGCCGTCGCCCGCGCTACCTCTGATGCCGGTGCCTCCATCCGCTACATAATTTATCGTTAAGCTATTGCTGCGCGTGACGGTCGAGCCTGCCGCGGGTGAAGTGATCACCGGGCGCGAAGGCACGGTCACATTGATCTGCGTATTAACCGCGCTACGCGAGTGAATACAATGATATGCTCCCCCGGCGGCGACGATCGGGACCCGCTCGGCATATCCCAAACCACCGAGCGGCAGGTTCACGCCATTGCAAGTTACCGCAGCGCTGCCGGCTAACTGCACATACGTACCGTTCTTAAAAAACTGTATGATGATCGGCACCTTTCCGTCCGACGGGCTTTCTTCGGTGTCGACGACCGTGACGGTGGCTGACAGGTTTGACGCCGGTTCATCTACTACCGCCGGCGGCGGGCAGCTGCCGCCCGACAATGCTAAAAAGGCAAGAAAAAGACCGCTGCCTCTTAAAACAAGGAACAATGGTCTCTTGAAAAGGTCAATATTTATTGTGGGCACAATACTACCTCCTTTGGTAAATGCTGTGATTTTTTTCCGGCCATATTTAGCCGGCAAAGGTGAGACGTGCCCAAAAGGTATATTTGCGGGTATTTATGCTCCCATCAAAAGAAATAAAACGGTCATAGCAAATGAAGCAGATGTCATACCTTAGGGATCACACGGAGCCTATGTATATAGATACCTAAAGTCGATTCTTTGGAAAAAAAGACTCGTCCCGCTCCCTTTGGAGAAATCTGAACACCATCTTCCTCATCTTCCGCGTGAGCAAGAAGCAGCTTGCCCAAAAACGAAAGCGCTTGGGAAGAACCTTCTATTAAAACCATATCGTTTTCTTCAGGTTCTTCCTTTTCCAGAAGTCGGACAATAAGATTAAGTTTTTGATCCGCAAAAGAATCTAAAATTTTGTTCGTTTTCATATTAGAGACCGTTTTTTGTCAGAAAAGAATTTAACGCCAGATTGAATTTCTCAGGCTCTTCCATCATCAGAAAATGGCTGACATTTTTCCAGAGCTGAAGATCGACCTTGGGCGCGATCGTGGGCAGATATTTATCGATGTCCGTTTTACCGAATGAAGCATCAGTCATTATCGCCAGCACCGGCACACCGATCTTATCCTGCGGAAAACTTTTTTCATCCATCATGCTTTCCATGGCGGTGACCGCCACGTTTTCCGGCGTGGATGACATTCCGGCCTTTATTTCCTGTTTCAATTCCGGTTTCTTGATAGGGGAGATCATTCCCTCGATCATCATGGTGGCGGTTTGTTTATAGTTTGCCTTGAGCATGCCGATAAACTGCACGGCTTGCTCTTTATTTCCAAAGGGGCGCAGGCTGCCATCGACCAGGACCAGCCCGGCAGTTTTGTCGGGATAAAATTTGTAGAAGTTTCTAATGACCGGCGCACCCATACTGTGGCCGACCAAAACGGCTTTCTTAACTTTTCCGGCGCGCAACACCGCGTCTATCGAGCGCGCGAAATATTCCATCGTATAGTTGCCTTGCGGCTTATCGCTTTTGCCGTGGCCCGGCAGATCGATAAAGATCACGCGCCGGCCGGGAAACCCTTCAAACTGCTTTTTCCAAAACTCGATACTGCACGTCCAGCCATGGATAAAAACCAGTGCGTTCTTTCCTTTGCCCTGATCGCGGTAATGGATTTTTACGCCGTTAAAGTCGGCAAATTTATCTTTCGCCTCGGCCGTTTTTTGTGCGAAAGCGCTGCAGGCAGCTAAAAATACCATGGAAAGCAGAATTACTTTTTTCATATTTACAACCTCGGTTGGTTTTGTTCGTGTTTTCCACGAATCACACTAAACACGCGAAACAAAACAACCTCTTACGTCTCAATTTCCGCTATTCATCTTCGAACATTCTCTCATTTTGCGAGGAAAAATAGATCGTGCCCGCCGCCGCCAGCAGAATGGAAAGCGTTCCCAGTATCCTGATAAACCCGGCCACCTGTTTGGTGTAATTCAGCGTGTCCGTAGTCTCCAGCAGGTAGTTCCAGTCGTGAAAACTGCCTTCGCTGCCGGTCAAGCCGCTGTTAAGCACAAGCTGCATGACCACCGCGTCATTGGCATAGACAAAAACATTGAGCAGGCTCTGGCCCACCCAAAACAGCACGAACGCCGCCGAGTAAAAATGCCTCTGATAGATGAAATAAATAAAGAACGCCAGCGGTATCAGCACCTGCATCAATGAACCGCCCGCGACCCCGATAAATTCGCCGAAGATGTGAAAGATCGGATGGCCCGCTTCGTGCAGCAAAAAATCAACGCCATCCAAAAGCCGCCAGGTGAACGGGTCATAAGCGCACCACAAAAAATAAAGCGCAGCCAAAATGCCGACGATAAGTTTTGGTATTTTAGTGTTCATTTAGGCCTTATACTCTGCGCGCAAGATCGCGTACATTGCCAGGTCGTGGCCGCGGAGAAAAATGTTCTTTTCATATTTCATCCCGGCTTTTTCCATTATACGGCGCGAAGGCGTATTTTCGGGAAAAGCAATCGCCGTAATGCGCGTTAATTTTAGCCGATCAAAACCGTAACCCAGCCAGGCCTTGCAGGCTTCCGTTCCAATGCCGCGCCCCCAGAATTCTTTCGTCATGCCGTAACCGACCTCGATCTCACCCGTATCGTCGAGCGGCTGCAGGCCCGCCCAGCCGATCTGCGCGCCGTTTTCCTTATAATTCATCACGTGATAACCAAAGCCGTGTTTTTCGTAACAATCCAGATACCAGCGCAAACGCTTTTCGATATTTTCGCGCGGCTGAACGCCGTCCAGGTATCGCGCCACTTCTTCATCCCCGCGGAGCGTGCAAAGCCAGTCGAGATCGTCCAATGTGAATTTTCTGAAAAGGAGGCGTTCGGTTTCGATCATTGTGTGGAGCCGGGACTTTGCCCCGCATGAACGCGCAGCGTTCGGAGCTTAGCTTTTCTGCAGCGCGTTGAATTCGCTTTTGGAAATGCCGTACATCAGGCAATCGGATTCGTATGCAAAAATATGTTTCTCATACTTCATTCCGGATTTTTCCATTATGTGATACGACCCGTAATTGTTCGGATCGCAAACGGCGATAATGCGTTCCAGGCCGTGTTTGTTAAAGCCGTAGTCCAGCCAGCCGCGGCAGGCTTCCGTGCCAATGCCTAAACCCCAATGCTCTTTATCGATGCTATAGCCGACCTCGACCTCGCCCGCTGCCTCGAGCGGCTGCAGGCCGGAAAACCCGACCGTTTTACCGTCCGGCTTATAGGTCATGATGCACATCCCTATTCCCAGGGTTTCATGGCAATTGATGTGAAAACGGGTGCGCGTTTCGAGCTTTTCCCGTGTCGGCACGCCGCCGAGATAGCGCGAAACGTCCGGGTCCTGGCGCAGCTCAAAAAGCCAATCGAGATCCTCCCATGTGATCGGCCGCATTTTTAAACGTTCGGTTTCTATCATCTTTTTTGTAGCGCCGCCGTCCCGGCGGCTGTCCAGACGGCGTCCCGCCGTCAGTTCTCGCGTGGGCGGGACGCCCACACCACAGCCAGCGAGACGCTGGCGTTACATTTAGATCAAATGGATCAGCAGCCCGTCGCGCAGCTTTGGTTCGAACCAGGTAGATTTGGGCGGCATCACCTCACCCGCGTCCGAAACGCGCAGCATATCTTCGACCGAGGGCGGATAAAGAGAAAAAGCTGCCTTGGCCCGGCCCCCGTCCACGCGCTTTTGCAGTTCCTCGATGCTGCTTCCGCCGCCGATAAATTTTATCCGCTTATCGGTCTGGAGATTTTTAATGCCGAGGACGGGCTCGATCAAAAATTCGTGCAGAATATTTGCATCCAGCGTGCGGGCGATCGAGCCATTCGCGCCTCGCCCTTCGCGCAGCCGCAGGTAATACCACTCGCCGGCCAGGTACATAGAAAATTCACCGCGCTGTTCGGGCACCGCCGGGGCATTTTCCGCCACTTCAAAAGTTTCCGCCACCTTCGCCAGAAAATCGGCTTCGCTCAGATCGTTCAGATCCTTTACCACGCGGTTGTAGGCCAATATCTGAGTTTGCTCGGCGGGAAACATCGCCGCGATAAAATAATTGTAGGGCTCATCGCCCGTGTGATTCGGGTTGCGTTTCGCAAAAGCTTCGCGGACGCGGGCGGCGCTGGCAATTCGATGATGCCCGTCGGCGATATAAAGCGCCGGTACCCCGCCAAATGCCTGGATCAGGTCAGCGGTCGCCGCCACTTTCCAGACGGTATTTTGCACGCCGGTTTCGCAAACAAAATCGTACAGCGGTGCGGTTTGTTCTACTTGTTTGACGAGATCGTTTATCGTCTGCGATCCGCGATAGGCCAAAAAGATCAGGCCCGTCTGGGCGCGCAGCTTAAGCATGTGGTTGGTGCGGTCGGTCACTTTGTCTTCGCGCGTTTGCTCGTGTTTTTTTATCTTACCCGTCTCGTATTCATCGAGCGAACAGCACGCCACCACACCGGTCTGCGAATGGCTGCCAACCAAAAGCCGGTAAACATAGAGGCTCGGCTCCGCTTCCTGGATCAGCGTTCCGTCCTCGATAAAATGCTGCAGGTTTCTTTCCGCCAGGGTCAGGGTTTCTTCCGTGAGCTGGCTTTCGATCTCCGGCTTGGTGATGCGCAGAAAACTCAGCTCATTGCTTTGCGCGGCGGCCTTGGCCTCAGCCACGCTGACCACGTCATACGGCGCGCATGAAACTCTCTCCGCAAATCCCGCGCCGGGCCGCAGGGCCTGAAAAGGTTTGATCAACGACACAAATTTCTCCTGTCCGTAGTATTTTCCATCTGTATCATCTATCGCCTTCCCTGTCCGAGCGTTTTTCCAGTTTTCTGGTAGGTTCCTCGACCTGCCGGATCATCTCTTCCATATATTTATCCATCGCCACTTTCCACTGCCCGTTTTCTTTCGTAAAGTACATCTTTTCCCAGTTGCCGCCTGCCATCTTCACTTCAAGGGTCGCGCTGTCCCCGTTGATCTTTTCATTTCGCACGGCCGGAGCGGCTTTGGCAACGGTGACCGCCCGCTGGTTTAACATTATTACATCTATGAGTTTACCTTGCGCCCGGGCGTCCTCGGCAAATAATTCCAGCGACTTTTGGTTAAACAATTGCACCAGCGCTCTCAGGTCTTTCCGGTTGCCGGCATCGCCCAGTGACTTAAAAGCTTCGGTCGGCGAGGCGATCCGCAGCGGCTCAGCTTCCATCGGCTGATTTGCCAGGGCCTGGCTGACCATTTGATTGGCCGTTTGATTGGCGATACTAGCGGCGTTTACCGGCAGAGAGTTAGCGGAATTTGCCCCCGAATTTATCGCTGGATTTTCGGCCGAATTTACCGGCAGCGCGGCGCGGTTGGCCGTCGTATTTGCCGGCGAGACCGCTTCGGGCGCCGAACCGCAGCCGGAAAGCAAAAAGATCGTAAATATTAATAATAAAAATAGTTTAAGCCGCATTATCTTTGAATTTATTTCAGACAAGTAGCTATACTTATCGATAAATTGAAAGTATAAACCAGACCGGGGGAGTTTATTTAACGTGGAAAGACGAAAACTTACAACTGAAGAGATCAACGCGGCGCTCTTTGAATTGACCGATTGGGACGTGAATGACACCGGTCATCTGCACCGGAAATTCAAATTTGAAAACTTTCAAACGGCGCTGGATTTTGTAAATAAAACCGGCGAGATAGCCGAAAAACACGACCACCATCCCGACATCTGTGTCGGCTGGGGCTACGCCGAAATTTCCCTCATCACCCACGACCGCGGCGGTTTGACGGAATTCGATCTCGCCCTGGCAAAAGAAATAGATAGTCTTATAGAGGAAAAGGACCGATAGGATCAAACGCCCTTTAATATCTATCCTCTTAAGTCCGGAGTGGCTCAGTTTGAAATCAAAATATTAACCCGTTTGGGCTTTTTAATATACATTATCCGCACTTTCCAATTTCCCTGAGATTAGGAGGCATATAGCCAATGCCGAAGCCTATCAAGTCGCGCAAAAAAAACCAAAACAACCGTCTCCCCACTATTGATGTGAAAAAAAGTCAGTGCGGATCGCAAGGCTGAACTAATTAACTCCACTGTGAAGAAGCTCGGATTCCGTTTACTCAGGCGAGAACGTAAGGTGAAAGCAAGCGGCAAAAGGGAGGAAAGCACATGATAAATTTTAAGATAAAGTTCAAAACAATTATAGTTTTGTTTACGATCGCCGCTTTTAGCGCAGCGAGTATTTATGTTTTTCAAAACAAAGTTTCGGCGGCCGCTTTTCAAGGCAAGATCTTTACCACAACCTTCGACGGACAGACTGTCGGCCAAAACCATTATTCAAGTAAAGATGCAGTTTATCTGAGCGGTGGACCGCAAAACCAAAACCACGCACTTCCCGACGGCTCATATTATTTCCAGGTAACCGGTCCCGGCGGAAATGATCTGCTCTCGACCGACGCGGCGGTTTGCCGGCAGTTGATCGTATTTAACGGAAGGATCGCCGCCGCGGACGGGCCGTCTTGCCAGCATCCGACCGGCATTCCGGAGTCGGCAGAAGACGGCGCAACACCGATCAAGCTAATGCCTTTTAACGACACGCCGAACCCGGGCGGTAATTACAAAGCCTGGTTAATTGCCAAGACCAGTAATACGACCGTCGCCGCTGACGGCATACATATCAATTTCAAAAACTCCGATGCAAAGTCGGAGATCTTTAGAGCTGATTCTGTGTCTTGCCCCAGCTGCAGCCCGACTTCCGTAATAGGCGGCAGGAAATTCTACGATGCAAACGCAAATGGGTTATTTGATCAGGGCGAAGTTACGATCGAAGGCGTGCAAATTTTTATCCTCGCAGGTGATACCCAAACCCTCGTTACAACGAACGCATCGGGTGCGTGGAGTACCACCGTGCCGACGGGGGCGGAATACCTGGTCCTCGAGTTCCTGCCCTTCACCGGCCCGGATGGCCAGCCCGGCTCGTATTGGCAGCAAACCGCGCCTCTAGCCAACAGCGAAGGAATTCAGGGTTACCTCGGAACCGTAAGCGGAGATCAAGCCAATCTCGACTTCGGTAATATCTGTTTCAATCCTGACGCCGAAGGGAACCCGGTTGCGTCGTCATCGCCGTGTTCCGTTAGCGATCTGCCGCCGCCGGATCCAACGCCTGCGCCAACGCCGACGCCGTGCCCCGATTGCAACACGACTGCGGTGTTAAGCGGAAAGAAGTTCTACGATGCGAACGCAAATGCGGTGTTTGACGTGGGCGAAGTTCCGGTTGGAGGTGTGCAGATCCTGGTTGTCCTTACAACCGGTGATGGTACTACGCTAATGTCTGCGACGACGGACGGATCCGGTAATTGGAGTTTGACTGTGCCGGCCGGAGCGCAATACATAATCGGCGAGGACCAGCCTTTTACCGATCCTGAGCTCGAGCCCGGTGCATATTGGGAGCAGACCGCGCCGTTACCTAACGAAGAGGGATTTCGCGGTTACAGCGGAACGGTAGGCGAGGATCAAAGCGGTTTTAACTTTGGGAATGTTTGTTTCCATGAAGGGAACCCGGTTGCGTCTGCGACGCCGTGTTCCGTTTGGTATCCGGCCCCCCCGCCAACGCCGACGCCGACTCCCGACCAATAAATGAAGTAGAAGGCTGCGTGAAAAACGCAGTCTTTTTACCTCTAAAGTCGCGGATATGGCCACGAATGCCACAAATAAAGAATTTTATAATTCGTGTTATTTGTGGCATTCGTGGCTAATAAAGAACCGTGAGGGCTTTGCAATTTGAGGAGAATCTTAAATGATATCCACAATTCCGTTCAGCGTAGCAGAAGGTCTCATCGCGGCGTAAGCCTTTTCGGAATCCGGATGATAATAACCGCCGACATCTTGTGATTTTCCTTGCGCTCCGACAAGCTCGTCATTAATTTTTGCTTCGTTTTCGCTCATTGTTTTTGCGACCGACGCAAATTTAGAAGCAATTTCCGTGTCTGATGTCTGATTTGCCAAACTTTCAGCCCAGTACATTGCCAAATAAAAATGAGAACCGCGATTATCGATCTGGCCTATTTTCCGTGCCGGAGATTTGTCGGTTGCTAAAAACTTCGCATTCGCTTCATCCAAAGCATCTGCTAAAATCTGGGCTTTTTTATTGTCTTGAGTTTGGGCCAAATGCTCCAAACTTGCCTGTAACGCTAAAAATTCACCGAGAGAATCCCAACGCAAATAACCTTCCCGCAAAAATTGTTCTACGTGTTTCGGAGCAGAACCACCGGCTCCGGTCTCAAACAGTCCGCCTCCATTCATTAACGGCACTATTGAAAGCATTTTTGCGGAAGTGCCAAGTTCTAAAATCGGAAACATATCCGTCAGATAATCTCGCAAAACATTTCCTGAAACCGAGATCGTGTCTTTGCCTTCTCTGGCACGTTTCAAAGTTTCGAGCATGGCGTCTTTCACATCCATAATCCGCACGTCGAGGCCGTTTAGATCATGATCTTTCAAGTATGCTTCAACTTTTTTGATGATCTGCGAATCGTGTGCCCTGGATTTGTCCAGCCAGAAGATCGCGGGCGTGCTGGAAAGTCTCGCACGGTTGACGGCCAATTTTACCCAATCCTGGACGGGAGCGTCTTTGGTCTGGCACATTCTGAAAATATCGCCGTTCTCAACAGATTGCTCGAGCAGGACATTTCCGTCTTCGTTTTCAACTTTCACCGTTCCGAAACCTGAAATTTGGAACGTCTTGTCATGCGAACCGTATTCTTCAGCTTTTTGCGCCATCAAACCGACATTGGGAACAGAACCGAAAGTTTTCACGTCGATCGCTCCGTTTTGCTTCATATCGGCAATGATCGCATCGTAGAAACCGGCATAAGTGCGGTCGGGAATAATGCAGACCGTATCTTCTTCTTTGCCGTCTTCGTTCCACATTTTTCCGCCGCCGCGAACCAGCGCCGCCATCGAAGCATCCACGATCACGTCCGAAGAAACGTGGAAATTCGTGATGCCGTTGTCCGAATTTACCATCGCAATTCTCGGACCGTTTTCGATCGTCCTGGTGATGTCGGCTTTGATCTCCGCTTCCTGCGGGTGACCGGCAATTTTTTCGAAAAGCGTGGCTAATCCGAAGTTTGGGTTGATGTCTAATTCATTAAAGGAGGCCGAATATTTTTCAAAAACGTCTTTGAAATAAGTTTCGACGATCGTCCCGAAAATGATCGGATCGGAAATTTTCATCATGGTTGCTTTTAAATGCGCCGAAAGCAAAATGTCTTTCTCTTTGGCTTCATTTAAGGCTTCCTGAACAAAAGATTTGAGCGCAGAAAGATTCATTACGGAAGAATCAATTACTTCGCCCGCTTTTAGTGGCGCATAATCTTTCAAAACTTTTGCAGAACCGCCCGTTTCGTAGAAAACAATTCTGAATCTTCCTTCATTTTCCACTGTGGTCGAGTTTTCGGTTCCGTAAAAATCTCCGGAATTCATATGCGCGACGGAAGTTTTTGAATCCGAGACCCAAACTCCCATTCTATGAGGATTTGCTTTGGCGTAATTTTTTACGGCCTTCGGCGCGCGCCGGTCCGAATTCCCTTCTCTCAGCACGGGATTTACCGCGCTTCCCAAAGTTTTCGCATATTTTTTGTTGATGGCTTTTTCTTCGTCCGTTTTAGGCTCGGCCGGGTAATTCGGCAGTTCGAAACCTTGTCGCTGGAGTTCGGCGATCGCTTCTTCCAACTGCGGAACGGAAGCAGAAATGTTCGGCAGCTTGATAATATTGGCTTCCGGTTTTGTCGCCAATTCACCCAAGTCCGCCAGCGCATCGGGAACCTTTTGTTCGTCTCTTAAGTATTCGGGGAAGTTGGCTAAAATTCTTCCCGCCAATGAAATATCCGGAACTTCAATTTCAATATTTGCGGATTTTGTAAATGCTTTGACGATCGGTAAAAAGGAATGCGTGGCCAACAGCGGCGCTTCATCGGTTAAAGTGTAGTAAATTTTTGACATTTTATCGGTTAATTTTATTTCAGATTATTGTATTGTCATTCTAATCTTCTTTGACTCAACACGTAAATCAGGGAGTTAGAAATATAAGCGAGACCGCGAGTATGAGGTCAGAACCGGGAACGGCAGTGACCGGGTTAAGGACGACGCGCTGGCTTCGTCTTTTTTTAATGAGCAATCGGCCAATTTCGGTTAAAATGTTTCTTATGGATCCTCCTATTTCTATTATTCCAAAACAAATGACTACACTAACTATAGAAAAGTTTAAAAGAATTCGTGAAAAAGTTTCTTTTACAAATCTTGCTTTCGTTAATTATTTCGTCGGCGAAAATGGTAGTGGGAAAACCAGCATTTTAAATGCGGTTTCATTTTTAAGAGATGGTGGGAATTCTAGACATTTTTTCGGCCCGGAAAGTGTTGTCGAATTGAATCATAATGGCACAAAACAGTTCTTGTTCTGGAATATTGCCAACCCAAATAAGACAGAGGACAGGGGAGATTTAAATCCAAATATTTATATTCTTATCTCAAATTTTGAGGGAGAAAAAGGAGCAAATGGTTTAAAAGGTAAAGCGAAGATTGATGACAGAATTGGAGTTGGAAACGCCCAGTCGTTGGAAAAACTTAATGCTTTCTTAAAAGAAAGTGGGATGGATCAGTTAACCGCTAGGAAATTTGTTGACCAAACTGATCCCTTTAATCAGGATAATGGCCGATTAATTTTTGAAAATGAACACGAAACAATTGACCCCTCATTTATAGCAGATGGTCTGACAGCAGTATATAATCTCAAAGGAACGTTAAGAGAATGGGCAGATAGTGTTCGTCATTCGAGCACTGTTAATCTTCTAATAATTGAAGAACCGGAAAATAATCTTCACCCTAATTTACAAAAGGAAATACCTAAATTACTCAATGACTTTTATAAGGGTTTAGATCGTGAGCTCGCCAAGCATGTTTTTTTCTTTATATCAACCCATAGCCCTTTCATCATAAGTGCCGCTGCTAACTACGAAAATCAAAAAGTGTACCCCTTGCAAAACGGCAAACCATTAGAAATTAATCTGCATAATCTCTCTTGGACCGAGACTGATAAAACTGAAGGCTATTCAGGCGCGGAATGCGCGTACGTTGTAAGTAAAATGCTTGGCGCCGATATAACAGATTTGGGTTATCCGGAAAATTATTGCGTATTGGAAGAATATTCATTGCAAGTGATTTTGGATAACGCTCGAGAAAAGGGGATCATTAAAAATATTCAATTTGTTTCTGCATCAGGTGTAACGAAATCGCTTGATTTGGCAGATAAGATTTACGAACTCGAAAAATTGAATACTCTAGTGAAATGCAATCCCTACTATTTCGATAAATATTATTTGATTATCGACAACATAGAAGCACTTGATCTGGTTCTCAAAGAACGAGTTGAGCGAATAGGCGGTAAACTTCGAGATAGATTTAAACAATTAACCTTGGCTTCCTTAGAAGATTATTATTCAAATCTTGATGTAGATTTTGCTAGAGAGGCTAAAGAAAATATTGCAAGCCTACAGGACAGACAATCCGTTGGTAAAGCGAAGGAACTTTACGCATTCGAAATATCAAAGAAGATTCTTGATCGAGAAGCCTTTTCTAGACTGTTTAACGGGGAACTAGACTTCCTGCTAAAAGTAATCGATTAAATATAGGCATTAAAATCCAGTCGTTCCCGGTTCTGACCCCATTTGATATTAGCGTCGAGTAGTTGTATCGTTCGGCTCTAAATGGTATTCAAATCTGAAATTGATCTCATTTTAAACTCTATGAAAAAACTGTCATTGTTAATTTTCACGCTGGCCGCGTTTTTGGTATTTTCCGGCTGCAACAATGCTGCTAGTAACAGCGGCACCGCTAAAGCCGCAAAACACGGAAACCAAGCCTGCTCAACCGGGCGAAACACCTGACTACTTTCTCCTCCGTCCCGAGGTTGAGAAGCGGTACGGTTATTCGCATGCAGTGCGGATCGGCGAAGACCTAAAGATCTCCGGCGCGGTCAGCATGGACGATAAGGGAGAGCTGACAGCAAAGGGTGATCTGGAACAGCAGATGAAAAATTGCTATGGCGATCTCGAAAAGGTCTTAAAGCATTACGGCTATACATTTGACGACGTTACGCTCGAAAATATCTACACGACCGATATGCAGGGATTTATTAAAGTCTCCGGCTACCGCAATTCGATCTATAAAAAGAATTTCCCGACCGGCACATGGCTCGAGGTAAAAGGGCTGGCATTGCCCGGCCAGCTTATCGAGATCGATATGGAAGCGCATAAAGCGAAATAAAAACCGCACGTGCCGATAAAAGAGGACGGAGCTTTGGCTTCGTCTTTTTTGTTTTTGTAAAATAAGCGTATGAGAAAACTAAAATTGCAGATGCAAATCACGGTCGATGGATTTGTGGCGGGGCCAAACGGCGAGCTCGATTGGGTGACCTGGGAGATGGGCGAAAAGATCAACGAATACATCAGCGAGTTGATGAATACGAGCGACACGATCCTGATGGGGCGAAAGATGACCAAAGAGTTCGTCACTTATTGGGAGAATGTTTTCGACAACCAGCCTGATAGTCCCGAGCATCCATTTGCGCAAAAGATGGTCGACCTGCCAAAGATAGTTTTTAGCAAAACGGTCGATCACATAGATGGCCGGAACGTAAGAGTTGAAAACGGCGATCTGGTGGAAAAGGTAAATGAGCTGAAAAACCAGGACGGCAAGGATCTGATCGTCTATGGCGGCGCGAGCTTTGTTTCGTCGCTGATCGAACATAATTTGATCGACGAGCTGAATTTTTTCATCCACCCGGTAGCTATAGGTGAAGGCCTGCGGATATTTTCCGGCCGCACAAAACTTAAATTGATAATCTCGCAATCGAACAATACGGGTATCGTGATCAATACCTACGTACCTGTAAAGGAGTAACTGGTTTTGTCTAATAATGGGCCACGAAGGTCACAAATAGCACGAATAAAATCTTTAATTCGTGTTATTTGTGTAATTAGCGGCCAATAATGAGCGCCTGGTTTATCTTATTAATAAGAAAAATCGACTTTATAGACAAAGCCCTCGGCCGCTTCACAGGACGCAACAATCTTTGCAAAAATCTTGACTTTCGCTTCTCCGGTAAGTTACCTTGAAATACTAATTCTTTTCGTGAGGTCTATTCCCTATATGGCCGGATTTCAGAAGAAACTCGAACTAACAGCAAATATCGCTATCATCGTGGTAGCCGTTATCTTAGGTTATGTCCTGGTAAAACAATTTGTTTTTACTGCGCCGGCTGCCCAGCCGGGGCCGATGAAACAACCTCAGGCGGGTGCCACGGTCACCTTGCCCGATACCGATTTTTCCACTAGTGAGAAAACCCTGATCCTGGCGCTGAAAAAGGGCTGTCATTTTTGCAGCGAAAGCGCGCCCTTTTATCAGAAATTGACACAGCTGGCGTCCGAAAAAGGCGTGCGTATCATTGCGGCTTTTCCTCACTCTGTCGAAGAGGGCCAGGGATACCTGAAAGAATTGAATGTTCCGATAACGGAAATGAAGCAGGCCGATTTCGCGGCCATGAGCGTAGGCGGAACCCCTACACTCATCCTGACCGACAAGAACGGCCAGGTGCAAAAATTCTGGGTCGGTAAACTGCCCGCCGATAAAGAAACCGAAGTAATAAACAGTCTCCAATAAATTTTTATCTCTTGCGGACTCATTTAAAAGTCATATCCCATTTCCGATAAGGAGAGACCGTCTATGTGGAAGTACTTCGATACCAAAGTTTGTAAAAAAACTTTTGGTCCTCGGTGTGTTGTCGTGCGGGTTAGCCGTTGCCCTATTTATCGGCGCCGGCCAAACGCGCGCAACCATGATCTGCTGTGATCTGTGCGAACCTAATTACAATACCTGCTTGAGTATCTGCGGCGTCGATGACAAATGCGAACAGTTGTGCGCGGAAGCGTATTACTTTTGCCAGCTGTCATGCCATGTCGGTGGGTGCTAAGAGTTTACATTCTTTTCCCAGGTAAATGATCAAAGATCGGACGGTCGTTTTTTGTACTGTCTGAGATCTTTTGTCCCTTATTCCCAACAAGGAGAACCCCTATGTTTAGATCTTCCTATTTGAAGCTTTACCGAAAGCTGCTGGTCCTGTGTGTTATGACAGCGGGCGTCTTTATTCTGTCCGCGAACGTCCGGGTATCGGCGGTTCCCTGCTGTAACGCCTGCGAACCCGCTTACGACGAATGCCTGAGCTGGTGCAGCGGCGAGGAGTGGAAACCCCAATTTTATTCTTATTGTGTGGCTACCTACTGCGAAACGGCGTACTACACCTGCGGACAGGAACACTTTTGTGAAATAGAGGCGGGCGTCTTTGGCTGCCAACACTAAACTTCGTTGGAAGCCGGAAAAGTCTTTTACCATTTAGACTTTTCAAAAGGTCGTATCCCACACATAAAAGGAGAGAAACTATTTTTAGAACCATACGAATAAGCCTGTATCGAAGGTTTCTGATGCTGGCCGTCCTGTTAACTTGCTTGTACGCGCTGCCGGTAAGTAATAACGTGGCCGCAACACCCGGTTGTTGTCATTCCTGCGACGTTGTCTATAACAACTGTCTGACTTATTGCTCAATTTACGTCAAAGAGGATGACTATGAATCTTGCGTTGCGTTTGTGTGCGAAGCGAACTACCAGATCTGCGGGCAGCAGTGCCCGGTCCTTCCTGACGAGCAGCCGGGCTGCGAACATCCGTAACCGCTCGGTTTAGGTATCCGGAAATTTGCCTGCCGGATAACGATTTGAGCTTGGCCCCGCGACCCGGGTTATTAAGGCCGGGCGGAAGCCGGAAAACTAAATAACGCCTTTTACAGCTCTATCCAAACTCAAGGAGAAACTATGCTGAATATCGTGAATGCGAAAATTTACCGGAAATTTTTGATCCTGGCCGTGCTGTCGGGATCCTTATTCGTCTTTTCATCAGCGAACCAGGCGGCGGCTACGGACCCTTGCTGCGGCCCCCGGTTGGACGCCTGCGATAACGCCTACAGCACCTGCGTGATCAATTGCCATGTGTACATAGGCGTTCCCGCCAAGTACGACGAATGCACCAGCGCGTGTGAACTGGTTCACTTGAATTGTTACATGGCCGCCGAACCGTGCAATCCGACTTGCCGATGATGTCAGTGTTTGAAAAAAGCCTTGTTTCTCAAAAACAGGGCTTTGTTTTTCAGGTTAAATACTTTTAGCCGCAAAAATTTCGTTGTCCCAATTACAAAAAAGGAGAGAATTTATTATGTTAAAACCCGCGAATTTGAAGATCTACCGGAAGCTTTTGATCCTGGCGGTTTTGTCAGGTTCAGTATTCTTATTTTCTTCCGCGTACCGCACGTCGGCACTACCCTGCTGCGCCCCCCGTTGGGCAGTATGCATGAACAATTACAACATCTGTGTGCTTGGCTGCGCTACGCTCGATCGCCTCCAGCATGACATTTGCGTTGAGAATTGCGAGGCGACTCTGTTAAATTGCTATGTGCTCGCCGAACCCTGCGATCCCAGTCCCCTGTGCCCCGAACCTATGTAAAAAAGGCTTAGGACCGGGCGAAAGTCATAACACCGAGTACCGCCTTTACTCAATTACTTAAGGAGAATCTATGTTGAAATTTGCTGGTATCTACCGGAAGTTGTTGGTTCTGACACTTTTGTCAGGATCTTTATTTGTTTTTTCTTCGTCAAATCCCGTCTCGGCATCGATCTGCTGCACCGATCTGCATGCAATATGTGATCAGTGGTACGACGACTGTGTGCTCGATTGCAATATGTACCAGGGCATTCCCGCCAAGTACGCACAGTGTGTCAGCGCCTGCCAAAGCTCCCATCTTAACTGCCTGGGATTCAACTGCGACATCACCTGTTAATAATTTTTAACCGGTTGAAAAAGAAGTCTTGTTTTGAGGAAACAAGGCTTCTTTGACGTTCGGGAACAGTTTAGTAGCACGGTAATTGCTCTGTTTATTTTTACGGTTTGTTTTGTACGCAAACCGGACAGTAGATATTGGCGAGCAAGGGGAAGGGAAATGGAAAACACCAAACAGGAAGCGATAGAAAAGTTACGCGGCCTTATCAAAGACATTGACATGGCGATGCTTACCACGCTGGACAACGGCGTATTGCGCTCGCGGCCGATGAGCACGCAGGAGATGGAATTCGACGGCGAGTTGTGGTTTTTTACCAGCCGCAGCACTCATAAAGCCGAAGAGATCGAGCGGGACAACCGCGTTAATGTCAGTTATGCCGCGCCGGGAAAAAGCACTTTTGTTTCAGTTTCCGGAACGGCCTCGCTGGTCAAAGATCAACAGAAAATAGATGAATTTTGGAACCCGTCTCACAAGCTGTGGTTTCCCAAAGGCAAGGACGATCCGGATCTCGTCCTGCTCAAGGTGGATGTCGAACAAGCGGAATATTGGGATTTTCCTTCCGGCACGCTGGTTCACCTTTATAGCTCCTTAAAATCAATGGTCACCGGCGCGGCGCCCGATGACAGCGGCGACAGCCAAAAGATCAAGTTATAAATATTTTTTAATTTGGAACGTGAGGGGATAACATAAGTTGTTATCCCTTTTTGTTTTGCGCATTTTCTTGACTTTGGTAGGTAAAAAATATATATCTTGGCTGATAGAAACGTCTATCTTTCCCAACATTCTTGACCTTTAATATTATCGATTCCCAACTCTTAAAGGAGAAATTATGTTTAGATTTCCCAACCTGAAACTTTACCGAAAGTTTCTGATCCTGGCCGTTCTGCTCGCGGGCTTGTATGTTTCGTCTTCTTCAGCTAATCGTGTCGGCGCAACTTTCTGCTGCGATTACTGCCAGATACTCTATGAGAGCTGCCTGACCAGTTGTGCGAACGGGCTTCCGGAAAATTATGATTCATGCATAACTTACATTTGTGAAGAGAATTATATTTACTGCGGAGGCTTTTGTTATGGCGACTTCGGCGGTTTTGGATGCAACCATCCGTAAATGATCCGGTACTTAATGTTCTGATCACCCAGGAGAAAAATTATGTTCAAATTTCCCAGCTTGAAGCTTTATCGAAAGCTTCTCATTCTGACCGTCATGCTGACGAGCCTTTTTGTATTGTCTTCCACTCGCCGCGTTGCGGCAGATTCTTGCTGTGACGACTGCATCGCGGCGCTGCCGATCTGTCACGTAAACTGTCTTGAATTACCAGAATTCGCTCAACGGGTTCAGTGCGTGCACGGCTGTATTTCGGAATTTTACGCCTGCTCTGACTTGTGCGGAGTTCCGTCCGGCTGTCCGATAACATAATCCATGATCGGACGCTATATCAGCAGCTATTAAGCCTCGGTTTTTAAAGTCGGGGCTTTCTCTTTATTTTATCGAAGCCGATACTGAATCGAATTTGTTATTCAAGAGATTTCGTAATAAAGTTTTCCTAATACACCCAGTTGAATTTACGGAGAATTATGAGGAAACTTAGCCTGTTTTTCGCCCTTATTGTCTTTTGCGCTCCGGCGTTCGCGCAAAACTACACCATCCAGCAGTACCTGAACATCAAATCGGCCACTTCGCCGACGCTTTCGCCGGATGGTAAAAAGCTCGCCTATCTGACCAACGTCAGCGGCACTTCGCAGATCTGGATGGTCGATCTCGCCGAGAATAAACCCCGCCAAATCACCAGTTACGATGACAATATCGGTTTTGTCCGCTGGTCGCCGGCGGGAAACGGCCTGGTTTTCGGCAAGGCCCGCGGCGGCGACGAAAATACGCAATTTTTCTGGATGGCGGGTAACGGCACCGAGATCCGCGAACTCACCAAAGATCCGGCAGTCCGTCATAACTTCGGCGCATGGTCTGAAGACGGCAAGAAAATCTATTACGCCTCAAACAAACGCAACAAAAATTATTTTGATATTTATTCGATGGACGTTGCGGCTGCTTCGGGTGGCAAGGAAGAGCTGCTTTATCAATACGACGGTAATAACGATTTTGCCGCAGTCGATGGCAACGAAACAAAAATTATCGTCTCGCGCGACGGCGTCGAGCTTAGCCTCGACAATAATTTGTATCTGATCGACCTGAAAACCAGGCAGGAACTGCTGCTCACCCCGCACGAAGGCTCGGCCGGGTTCGGCGACGTCCACTTTACCGCTGACGGCATCGTCTATGCGCAAAACGACAAGCGCGAATTTTACAGTCTTTCGAATATGCGGCTGAAAAATGCCGCGAACAAAAGCGATTGGAGCGACGCCAACCGGACGGTCAAAATTATCGACGAAACAAATTGGGATATCGGCAGCATTGAAATGCAAACCTACGCCAGCCATATCGCCTACACTTTAAATCGCGAGGGCTTTTCCGATCTCTATCTTCGCAAAACCGAAACCGACGGCAAACCGCTGATCACAACGATCGATGCCAAGGCGGAGAAGGTTCAGCTTCCCGCGCAGGGCATTGTCGGCGGGCTTACTTTCTCACAAGACGAGAGCAAGCTGGCTTTTACTTTTTCCAGCGCGAAATACAACACCGATATCTGGTTTTACGATCTGGCGACAAAAAAACTTACGCAGGTCACCAAAAGCGACCGCGCCGGCATCGACCAGGCAAGCTTTGTCGAACCGCAATTGATCAAATATAAGACTTTTGACGGGCGTGAAATTCCAGCCTGGTACTATAGGCCCGAGGAACATTACAAGATGTCTGAAACTGTTACGCTCGGTGCCCGTACAGTCTCGAATTTACCCGTGATAGTCTCCGTCCATGGGGGCCCCGAAGGCCAGGAGCGTCCGGGCTTTAACGGCCTCTATCAGTACTACCTTTCGCGCGGCTACGCCATCCTGGCGACGAACGTGCGCGGCTCTACCGGGTATGGAAAAACTTTTACGCATCTGGATGACGTTAAAAATCGCGAAGACTCGGTCAAAGATCTCGCCTACGCCGTCGAATGGCTAAAAAAAGATGGCGGGGCCGCTCCGAAACGCATCGCCGTGATGGGCGGAAGCTACGGCGGCTATATGACACTGGCCGCGATCACGCTCTATCCCGATCTGTGGGCGGCGGCGGTCGATACGGTCGGCATCGCCAATTGGGAAAGCTTTCTAAAAAACACCAGCGGTTATCGCCGTCGCCAGCGCGAAGTGGAATATGGCCGGTTGGATAAAGACATCGATTTTCTGCGCGCCATCTCGCCGCTCGCCAAAGTCGATAAGATCAAATGCCCGCTCTTTGTCATTCAGGGCAAGAACGACCCGCGCGTGCCTTATACCGAAGCCGAACAGATCGTCAAAGCCGTAAAAGATCGCGGCGGCATCGTGCAGTACAAACTCTACGACGACGAAGGCCACGGCATCGCCAAACTCAAAAACCGCCTCGACCTCTACCCGCTGGTGGCCGACTTTTTGGACAAATATATGAAGTGATAAAACTCCCCTCCTGCCGGAGGAGGAGTGGCCGCTCTTGTTTAGTGTATTTAGTGTGCTTCGTGATTAGGCTTTTATTTTCATAGAACTGTAAGAGTTTAACCACGAAATACACCAAACACACGAAACAGCCGCCAATGGCCAAGCCCGCTTTGAACTCAAACCGTTTCTCTCAAAATCCCGCTAACGAAATAAATCGACTCCGTCTTTCCAAATCTCCTCAAATGCTTATCAATATCCATTCGATCTTTTGTTAACATCGGCGTCTTGAAATAAATAAAATTATGGAAAGGAGAAAAATATGCCGAGCGTAATTGACGATATTAACAGCGCATTTAGAAGAAAGGAATTTGCTCAGGTCTCTCTCAGCGACGGGACCCTGGTGATCGAATTTTTAGGCGATCCGGAACAGATGACTGCCCAGGGGCCGACCATCACCGTGGCAAACGTTGACGAAGAAGATATTTCCTACAATATCCCCAATTAATACCTGCTTCGAACCACGCTTTTCTGATCACCTGCGACACATAAAGAAATAGCTTAACTGGTGCGTAAAAACCTATTGACAGACAAGGTTTTATGCATTATTATTTTTCCCATCACTGGAAAGGAGGTGATCGAAAAATTTATGAGTAATTATTTAATCAGTGAGGTGGCTGCGACCTAGAACGCGCAAGTTTGTAGAAAGACTTGCGTGCTCTATCATACAGGTCAATCCAAACAGTACACCGAAGAGCCGTCCGGAGTTCACCTCGGACGGCTTTTCCATTTGGAGTAAATTTCACAGGGATAAAGGGGATGGACGGGATAAGAGAGTATTTAACAGTAACGTCAACACCGTCACAAATTTCCCATGGTTTTCTTATTATCCCTTTCATCCCCTTTATCCCTGTAAATCATTTCTTGCTAACGAACGGATTATCTTTCACCCAAAAGCGCCAGGGTTTTTCAGCGTCTTCGCCGGCGTAATCGATGCCGATGCGTTTTCCCACGGCGATCTCTTTATTCGCACATTTTTTTCCTTCTTCCAGCCACATTCGATCACCCAGCAGATCTTCGCCGTTAAAGCTGCGGTCGATGCCCATCGCGATGGTAAGTTTTCCCGGCCCCGAAGTGAGGTTTTTATCGGGCATCGTTTTACCCTTCACATTGCGGCGCGCGCGTATTATCTCGATCCCGTCGACCGGTTCAAGCGCGCGGATCAGCACCACGTGCGGCGTGTCGATCGTGTGGGTAACGACGTTGAGCTGGTAATACATTCCGTAGATAAAAAAGACGTAGGCGAATCCGCCGGCGCCATAGGTGATCTCGTTACGCGCGGTGCGGCGTCCGCCGTAGGAATGCGCCGCGCGGTCGATCTGTCCCATGTAAGCCTCGCACTCGACGATCATGCCCGAAACACGCTCGCCGTCATCGGCCGGCACCACCAGAATTTTTCCTAATAGTTCGCGGGCGATCTGCACGACGTCTTCGCGCAGATAAAACTGGCGGGAAAGTTTTTTCATACATTCGGCAAATCAGATTCTTCGAAATAGATAATAACTAATAGATTAAAGATTATAGATTAGGTCCTTACGTTATCATCACTCATCTCGCATCTATTCCGAAATACCGGCGCTTGACTTAGAGCAGTTTGTGGATTTCACTCTATCTATGAAGATCGCATCGCTTTTGCCTTCCGCCACTGAGATCGTCTGCGCCCTCGGGCTGGAAGGCGATCTGGTCGCCATCACGCACGAATGCGACTTTCCTGCGTCCGTAATGGACAAACCGCACATGACGGCCAGCCGCATTTCGCACGAAACGATGACCAGCCTCGAGATCGATCACGCGGTGCGCTCACACCTGGACGGGCATGGATCGATCTACGACCTCAGTGAAAAACTCCTGGCCGAACTAAACCCCGATCTGATCCTGACCCAGGAACTCTGCGAAGTTTGCGCGGTTTCCTATAAAACGGTCGAGAAAGCCGCCCGCCTGTACGCGGCGGATGCTACCGTTCTGTCACTCGAACCGCACACCATCGAAGACATTTTTGCGAACATCAAAACCGTCGGCGAATTGACCGGAACTTCGGACAAGGCCGCCTCCGTAGTCGACGATCTGCGGCAGCGGATAGCGGCCGTGCGCGCCAAAACCCGGGACCTGCCGCAGCCGAAAGTCTTTATGCTGGAATGGCTTGAGCCGGCCTTTGCGCCCGGCCACTGGGTGCCGGAGCAGGTCGAGGCCGCCGGTGGGATGTGCCTCTTAGGCACGGCCGGCGAAAAATCTGTGACGATAAGTTACGAGCAGATATATGAAAGCCGTCCCGATGTTATGGTTCTCATCCCCTGCGGTTATTACACCGCCGATACCTGCCGGCAACTCGAAAACACCTTTTTCCCGTCTAACTGGAGTGAAATTCCGGCGGTTATGAACGATAATATTTGGGCTCTGGATGCGACGTCGTATTTCAGCCGGCCGGCGCCGCGCGTTATCGACGGCATCGAAATTCTCGCGAAGATATTTCATCCGGAGATTTTCGGTGAACCCGGAGTGCAGGAAGCAATAAGAATTCCCCGGGGCCTGATCAAATTTGAAACACCGGTAAAGACCACGTAAAACTACGCAATGAATTTTCGTTTTATCACACTCAGCTTTCTGGTTTTATTTCTCGCTGCTCTTACGTTCGCTCAGACAGAGCCGGCCGTTTTAGCTACCGCGGCCGGGCGTTCATTCACCGCTGACGATCTTTCCCCCGCGGCGCGCCAGTTCTACGAGGCGCGGAAATTCATCGCCCCGGAAACGAGGAAGCAGGAATTTGACCTGGCGATCAACGACATCCTGTTGGAAGAAGAAGCAAAGTTTCGCAAAACCTCGGTCGACGATCTGGTCGAGCTGGAAGTCGGCCGCAAAGTTCCCGCGCCCACCGAAGCCCAGATCAAAACCGTGTACGATGCTAACCGCGAGCAATTAGGAGGCGCGGCACTCACGGAGGTTCGCCCGCGGATCGTTCTCTTTCTGCGCGCCGAGCCCGAGCAAAAAGCATTGGAGAGTTTCATTACCGCGCTGAAAAAGAAGTACAAGGTTGTGCCCGGTGTGGATATAAATTCGGCGGGACTTAAACCCTCGGACACGGTTTTAACCGTGGGCACGCGAAAGGTCACAGCCGATTGGTTTGAAGAAAAAGTAAAGCCGGAAGTGTACCGGAACGAAATGGAATTGTACCGGCGCTTAAATACGAGTTTGGAAGATGCCATTTATGCGAACCTCGTATTGATCGAAGCAAGAAACTTAAAGATCGGGCCGGAAGAGCTGATCGGCCGCGAGATAACCGACCGGATGGAGCAGCAGACCGATGCCGAGCGCAATCGCCTGGAAGCGCTGCTGCGCGACCGGCTGGCGAAAAAGTACGATCGAAAAATATTGCTGGCCGAACCGGAGCCTCCCGTGCAAAAGATCTCGGTCGACGACGATCCTGCGCAGGGAAATCCCAAGGCGCCGGTGACGATCGTGATGTTCTCGGATTTTCAATGCTCGGTCTGTTCGGCCACCCATCCGGTGGTCAAAGAAGTGATGCAGCAATACGGTGACAAAGTGCGTTTGGTGGTGCGGGATTTTCCGCTTCCGAGCGTTCACGTTAATGCGGAAAAGGCCGCCGAGGCCGCCGCCGCCGCCAATGCTCAAGGCAAATTTTTTGAATATATCGAGATCCTCTATAGTAATCAGAAGGCGCTCGACAATGCTTCGTTAAAGAAATATGCGACTCAGCTGGGCCTGGACCGCGTGAAATTCGATGCGGAACTGGACAAAGGCGTGTATGCGGCTGAGATAGCCAACGACGTTAAAGACGGGGAGTTTTACGGCGTTCGCGGCACCCCTACACTATTTATCAATGGAATGCCCGTCCCGGTGAATTCGGTCGAGGTGATGAAAAAATTGATCGACAGGGCGCTGGCACAAAAACCTTCCCCTAATCAATAAGTTATGAGAAAATCTCAGTTTATGCGCGGTATTATTTTTATCTTTTCCTTTATCGTTCTGGGGTTGGCCTCATGCACAGATAATAGTGCCAACAACAAGTCTGTGGGTAATGTTAATAACAACACGGCGGCCAATAAGACTCGCACGACAAACGCGGTCCCGGTGTATGGTTACGAAGTGGTCAACACCTATCCCCACGATCCTAAAGCATTCACCCAGGGCCTTATTTTTCATGACGGATGGCTTTATGAAGGTACTGGTCAGGAAAGGGCATCTTCGCTGAGAAGGGTCGATCTGAAAACCGGCAAGGTGGCGCAAAATTTCGATATTGCGCCCGAATTGTTTGGCGAGGGAATTACCATTTTTGGCGATAAGATCTACCAGATCACCTGGCAGGATGGCGTCGCCTTTTCCTACGATCTGACAACTTTCAAGATGCTGAAGCAATTCGATTATCCCGGCGAAGGCTGGGGGCTGACCCACGACGACACGCACCTGATAATGAGCGACGGCACCCACGTCCTGCGTTTTCTTGATCCCGAAACATTCAAGACCCAAAAAACCATTTCGGTTTTTCGCGAAGACGGCTCGCCCTTGATGAACATCAATGAATTGGAATATATCCGCGGCGAGATCTGGGCAAATATCTGGCATTCGGAATTGCCCGACATCCTTGGCAAGCCAAACCGCATCGCCCGTATCAATCCCAGCAGCGGAAAACTTGTCGGCTGGGTCGATCTGAATAATATCTCGCCCGAAGACGTTAAACGCGGTTCGGAAAACACGCTCAACGGCATCGCCTATGACGCGCCGACCGACCGTATCTATGTCACCGGGAAACTCTGGAAAAAACTTTTTGAGATCAAACTAACGCAGCCACCCCAACAGCCGCAATAACCATGCACGCCTCTTAAACTCCCCTCCTTACGAAGGAGGGGTGGCGCGCGCAGCGCGACGGGGTGG
This sequence comes from Pyrinomonadaceae bacterium, assembly GCA_035995185.1. GTDB lineage: Bacteria > Acidobacteriota > Blastocatellia > Pyrinomonadales > Pyrinomonadaceae > DASYKT01. Next base: position 48,258 of record DASYKT010000031.1, on the reverse strand, counting down.
TTCTTCTTAATACTTTGGTTTGAAGGCTCGGGAGCGCAGGACTTTACTCTTCCTCATCCGCCGCCTCGGTTTTCAATTTAAGCTCCGGCATTTCCTGCGCCAACTGTTCCGGCGAAGTTGAATCTATCATAGCCCGCACGGCGCGCGAACCGACATTCGATTTGAACCTGCCGTCCATATCGTAAAGCCGCCGGTACTGCAGCATATTGCGCGTTACCCCTTGCACGTAACCTTTTGTTTCTTTAAAAGGTATCGCTTCCACCCATTCGTCGATATCGAGCGGCAGCGTGGCTTTCCACGTCACCACGCGTCCCGGCCCGGCGTTATAGGCCGCCGCCATATATTCCAGGCGGCCGTATTTATCCAGCTGCTCGCGCATGTAGGCAGTGCCGAGTTCGATATTCAGCGCCGGGTTATAGAGGGTTTCCGCGTAAATGCCGGTATTGCCGGGGCTGTATTTTCGCGCCATCGCCCCGGCCGTCGGTATCACCAGCTGCATCAGGCCGTAGGCGTTCGCGCCGGATTTGGCGCGCGGGTTAAAGACCGATTCCTGCCGGATCAACCCCGCTATCTGATAAGGATCGAGATTGCGGCGTTCGGCCCAGATCTTTATGTCCTGCCAATTCATCAGCGGGTAGAAAATGTCCCACTCTTCCGGCGTCATTTCCTCGGGCTCCATCTGCGCGTAATCGGGATAGGTTTTTGCCAGGGCGAGAAAAGCCAGTGTGTTCTCATCCCGCTGCCGGTAAAACCTCGCCGTCGCCATGTTCACGCGCGGGCTGCCAGGCGCGGTCCTCGAAGCTTCGCCGAGTTCATCGAGCGCCTGATCAAACAATCCCGCGGCGCCGAGTTGGTCAGCCTTCTGGATCCTTTCATCTTCTCTTGCCCCGGCGCTTTCCGGCGCGACGGTCACCGTTTTCAAATTCGCCGCCGCCCGCATCACCACCGATTCCGCCGGGAAACGATTCCCGCTGCACTGCCCGCGCCCCTTCAGCGCGCCCAGCCGCTGCTGCGATAAATATCCGTACCAGTTGGCGTCGTACCGCGCGGTCATCGCTTCATAGAGCACACAGGCCTCGGCAATTTTTCCCGCCCGTTCCGAATCGCGCGCCGACCAGTAACCCGCGCGCCCGCGATAGGTCGTGTCCTTGTTTGCGTAACGCGCCAGGTGCTCGGTCAGCATTTGCGACGAGACCGTAAAATTCTTGCCGTCATGCTGGAGCCACGCCAGTTCGAATTGCGCCTGCGCGATCTCGATCGCATTCGGGTATAAATTAAGCGCCGAGTTAAAAAAGTAAGATTCGTCCGCTTTGTTGTTTGCGTCACGGGCCTGGCCGCCCAGCGCGATCAGAGTTTTCGGCGCCCACGAACTGCCCGTAAAATTTTTGGTTAATTCACTGACCGCCTGTTTCGCCGCCAGCCAGTTTCTCGCCGTGCCGTAGGCCCGCGCCAGCAGATAATAACTTTCCGCTTTTTGCTCGCCCGCCGATTGCGGGATGGCGGCAAAAGCCGACGCCGCATCATCCGGCCTTTTTGACAAGGCAAAAGAACTGCCCCGCCGGAAATTAAACTGGACTGACGAAAGATTCGGATAAGCCAGCAGTGCTTCGGTGTAGGCCTTCACCGCCTCCGCGTAATTTTTCACCTGGTACAGCTTGTCAGCGCGCGCCACCGCTTCGTCCGAAGTTTGCGGTGCCAGCGAGGCAAGCGCCGCGAGTTTTGCTTCGGCTTCTTTGGCCTCGGCGGTACCGGCCGCGTAAAAATATGTGCGGCGATAAAAATTGACCGCCTGGATCTGATTGGCCTGCGTCTCGTACGACTTGGCCGTCATCAACAGAGCCGCCCCGTCATTTTTTTCATTGAGTTCATCGAGTATCGCCGGGACAAGCGGCTCCTGCTCTGACCGCATCGCCGCATCGGCCCAGCCGAGCCTGGCATCGCGCACATGCAGTGAACCCGGAAAATCTTTTACCAGCTGCTCATAAACCCGCAGGGCGTCCGCAAACTTTCCTGCCTTTGCCAGGGCCTGACCGCGCATCATCAGGGCGTGGTCCGCCACGGTCGTCTTTTGCCGGAAGATATTGCTGTCGAGCAGCGCCGCCGCGCCGTTAAAATCATTAGCCGCAAGCTTTATCCTCGCTCGCACCAGGCGCGCCAGGGCGGCCGTGCGTGTGTTCGGATAGGCGTTTTCGATCTGGATAGGCAGAGATTCCGGCGGCAGATCGCCCTTTTTGGTGGCCTGGCGAAGCTGCTGCAGCGCCTGCTCTTCATTCTGAAATGGCGAGGGCGAACAGCTTACATAAAGCGGCACTATCAGCAGCACAAATAAAAAAGCAAATGAATTAAAAAATGAGCGCATTTTTAGACGGTTTCCCTTTCTCCTAACGAACACTTTTGATGCCAATACGTCAAAAGCAGTGGTCTTATTGTGCCAAACTCCGGCGGCTAAGGTAAAATATCGCTGCAATATTTAAATTCTGCCAAACACCAGAGGAAATAATTCGATGATCAGATCGCAGCTAAAAGAGTTTATGAAACGGATGGAGCCTGACTCCGTCGCCATCATCCCCGCCGCGCACGAAGTGACCCGTTCTTACGATTCGCACTACCGGTTTCGCCAGGACTCGGACTTTCTTTACCTGACCGGTTTTCCGGAACCGGACGCGGTGGCCGTGATCGCCCCGTCAAACACAAAAAATCCCTTTACGCTTTTCGTCCGCCCGAGCGACCCGCTGATGGAAACGTGGAACGGCAAGCGATACGGCGTGGCCGGCGCGCTGAAGCAATTCGGCGCGACCAGGGCGCTGCCCATTGAAAGCTTTGCCAAAGAATTTCCCAAGCTCGTCGGCGGCCACGAAAAACTCTACTATCGTTTCGGCCGTTACGATCATTACGATAAGCAGATTCTGGAATACTACGGCCGCCAGCGTTTTTCGCGCCAGCCCGGCGCCTATCCGCCGGCCATTATCATCGACCCTTCGCTCATCACTCACGAAATGCGCTTGATCAAGGACGACGCCGAAGCCGCGCTGATGCAAAAAGCCGCCGACATTTCCGCCGCCGCTCATGTTAAAGCGATGAAGATGGCCAAGCCCAATATGGGCGAGCATGAGATCGAAGCGATGATGGAAAGCTACTTTCGCCAGAAAGGCGCGGTCGGCCCGGCTTACACCTCTATCGTCGGCGCGGGCGCAAACGCCACCATCCTGCATTACATCGAAAACAACGGCACGCTGGGAGACGGCGAACTGCTGCTCATCGACGCCGGCGCCGAATATGACGGTTACGCCGCGGACATCACCCGCACCTTTCCCGTCAACGGAAAATACTCGCCCGCGCAGCGCGACGTTTACGACATCGTGCTGGAAACTCAAAAAGCCTGCTGCGAAATTACCAGGGTCGGTTCAAGCAACGTCAAACGCCAGCAGCTGGCCATCGAGATGCTGACCGAAGGAATGGTTAAGATCGGCTTGCTCAAAGGCAAACCGAAAGACCTGATCAGAAAGAAAACTTACCTGAAATATTATATGCACGGCCTCGGGCATTATCTCGGCCTCGACGTGCACGATGCCGGGCGCTATTTTTCCGATAACTATGTGAAAAATTCGCGCCCCTTCGAAGCGGGCATGGTGCTGACCGTCGAACCGGGCATCTACGTTCCTGCCGATGATAAAACCGCCCCGCCGAAATACCGCGGCATCGGCATCCGCGTCGAAGACGACGTGCTCATCACCAAAGACGGCAACATCAACCTGACCTCCAAAGTTCCCAAAGAACGCGAAGAGATCGAAGACTTGATGAGCAAAGGCAAGGCTAAAGCCGCTGCTAAGTAAAAATGAAACGATCTCCTGCCAAAAATACAAAACGGCTCACCGAGGAGGATTTTAAAAGCTCCCCTCCTTTTCAAGGAGGGGTGGCCGAAGGCCGGGGTGGTTACTCCGATCCTAAAACTAAAAAGTTTCCCGCCGGTGACGACAAGCTTAATAATCGTGATTATCTAAGTCCGCGTCGAAAAACATTACGCAACGGTCTGACTCCAGCCGAAGCAAAACTTTGGCTATTTCTCAAAAATGATAAACTCAAAGGCCGTAAATTCAGACGCCAACACAGCATAGAAAATTACATTCTGGATTTCTATTGTCCATCTGAGAAACTGGCGATAGAATTGGACGGAGAAATTCATTTCAATGATCAGGCGCGCGAGGCAGATAGCGTTCGCACCGCCTATTTGGATAAACTAGGTATAAAAGTTTTAAGATTTGAAAATAAATTAGTTTTCGATGATCTGGAATGGATACTTTCTGTCATCGAGAATAATTTTGATCGGGATAAAAAGTAACCACCCGTCACGCTGCGCGTGACACCCCTCCTTGAAAATGAGGGGAGCCCCGAAAAACTAAATGAATTTCAACGCTATCTTACAAAATCTTCCCGCGCTTTTCGGCGCCCTGCTGGTGGCGATACTTTTTATCCAGTCGGGCCTCGACAAAGTGTTCGATTTCAAAGGCAATCTCGAATGGCTCACGGGGCATTTTTCTAAAACGTTCCTGCGCGGGATGGTCTTTCCGATGCTCGCCACCATCACCGTCATGGAGCTCCTTACCGGACTGCTCTCCGCCGCCGGGCTCGTCTATTTTCTTGTTACCGGCTCGCTCGCGCTGATCTTTTACGCCGCCGCACTCGGCGCCACGTCGCTCACCGCGCTCTTCTTCGGCCAGCGCGTCGCCAAAGACTATCCCGGCGCTGCATCTATAGTGCCTTATTTTATTTTGATGATGATCTTAATGTGGATAGCCAACCCATACCTTAAAGTTTAGCCGAAATTATCCGGGAGACTGCGTCTTCTAACGGTCTTTGTCTCGCGGGTATTTTTACGCTTATTAATCTCTCATACAGCTTTCCGGCCCAATCCCGCTTCATACAAGGTTTTTCTACCAGCAAAAAGTAGATTGCGGCAATGGCCCACACTGACAAAATACAAATAAAAATAAGCGTGAACCCGTAAAAGACGGCGTAGTTAGTAAAGTGCAGCCGATTGAGTATTATTCGCCCGCCTATCGATATGGCAAAAGGAAAGAGCAAATAGATCGAATAACACATTCCGCCGGTCAAGGTCAGCGCATTGATACTGAATATTCTTTTCCACCCGTTGTTGCCGAATACGATCAGATAAAACGCCAGCATGGCCAGCGGCGAAGCGATCCGCAGAGCGAGATTTTCGGTATAAACGTGCTGGACCGATACCATCGGCACCGCTATCGCAAGACCCAGCACAAACACCCACCAGCGGCTTAAACGGGTGAGCGCTTCGTTATCGATAAGGTAAATGTCGCAAAGCAAAATGCCGCTAAAAAAATATTGTAAAAATAAAGCCAGCGTTCTGGTTTGGACCTGCCAGTGGACCTCGATCAGCCAGCTGAGAAATGCGAACGCGATTATCAGTGACAAGTTAACCAGCCGGCGCGTGTGCTTGCTCTTGATGCGGCAGAGCGCCCAGATAAAAAAGGGCGCCAAAATATAATACTGGACCTCGATCTCGAGAGACCAAAAAACAAAACTAATAAAAGGAAATTCGCCTGGGAAAACGAGGTTATGCACGTAAAAAAGAGAGGCGAACATCGAAGCCGTTAAGGTGTCGTTTGAAAATCTGCTGCCAAAAACGAAAACCTGTAGTAAATAAAGCCCGATAACAGCGATCACATACGGAGGTTCCAGGCGTGTCAGGCGGCGTAAAAAATACGTTTTTAGCCCCGGTTTTCTTTCGCTGAAACCAAGATAATAGCGCATGAAAGGGACGGCTAAAATAAATCCGCTGATAACGAAAAATAATTCAACCCCATGGCTCATGGCGGAAAAAACAGTGGGAACGTAGGCCCGCACCGTTTCCTCGGAAAATCCGGCTACCTCGACGGATTTTGCGCGAATAAAAATATCGTAATGAAACAGAACGACCATCGAAATGGCCAAAAAGCGAAGTCCGTCAATAACCGGGATAAATTCTTTCGAGGTTGTCTCGCGCCTGAAAAGGCTCACAAAAGATTCCATAAGATAATCCTACAGATCTGATCTTGGAAATTTGTGAGACGATTTTATCAGCTTGCCCGAGATAGAAGAAGCTTTATCTCGTCAATTTCATTATGGAGAATGTCGCGCGGTAATCGTTCTGTCTTATTTTTCTCTTTGAATGGCGGGCCGGGGTGAGTGAAACGAGTTCGACGCGGTAGGCGTCGGCCTGGCCGGCTTTGTCACCGCCGTTGGTGCCCAGTTCGAAAACCTTGGTCTCGCCGCCGCGGACCCATACCTGGATCTTAACTTTAGCGTTGCCGGCCCAGACGCAATCGACGTCTGCCGGGCAGCGCGAATCTTCCGTCACCGAAATAAATTTAACGCGCACCTTGCCCTTGGACATCGACTTTTGCTGGCCCACGCGCAGCTGCATCTGGTCCTGCGCCTGCGCAAAAGAAACCTGTATCAATCCCAGTATCAAAGCCACGAATAAAAGCGGTATAAACTTTTTCATCCTTCTCACCTCTGGCCGGATGATGCCGGCAGTTAATTAGAACATTTAATCACTATTCGCGTTGCAATAAAAAAAGGATGCTTGAGGCATCCCTATAATTAAATGATTGGTTCGGTTGATCCTAAACCGGAGATGAGCATGACCCGTCAACCCAACTAATGGACACCTCACCGTAGTCACAGTATCCGCCTGATCTGACACATGTCGTTCCTTCCGAACATGATATTGTCATTGACCAGCAATAACAGTCTCCGCCAACGCACGATCCGTAATTTTGTTCCTGCGTGGTGCAAGTCACCTGCGCAAAGATATTTGAGGCTAATGGGAATGTCATTAAAAATGTGAGCAGGAGAAAGGTAAGAACTTTTTTCATTGGCCGTTCTCCTTATCTTATCGTCATGATTCCTTCCACGGCTTTCCTCTTGTGTAATTCGTTCAGCAGGGCGCTCGGCTTATCGATCTTTGCCGCTTCTCTTTTGCCGTTGAAAACTACAAAGGACCCGTCTGAAGAATTCAGCGCCATTCCGCTGTCGGCTTTATCCAGCATCAAATGCGTAGCCGGCGCGACCTCCAGGTAAATGATCAGGGTTTGGCGGGCCCCCAGCACGTCGTCAAAAGCGGCCTTCCCCTCCGGGAATCTTCCCGCTTCTACCGGGTAATTTTCCATCTTCGAAACGTGTAAAAGTCCTTTGATCTTTTGATCCTCTTCCCAGGTCACGATACCGGCGTACATTTTTTCCTTTTCGCCGTCCGTTACCGGTTTCACGCCGATAATATAATCCGCGCCGCTGTTAAAAGCGGGAATATCGAGCCTAAAGCCGGAATCAACCGGTTTTACCGGCAGCTCGACCCGATTCCATACCACCGGAGCATTGCCGGTGTCGGCGCTTTTCGAGGTTTGACTAAATGTGTTAATTGAAACTAAACTTGCAATGGTTATTGCAAAAGCTGCGGCAAAAAGGGTTAGCATTGGGAAGACCCTTCTTCTGAGTTTCATACTAGTTTCTCCTTCAAGTTGAGAGTAGAGATAACATACCAATGCAGGGAGCGAGTGGCATAAACATCAGATTATTATTAAGATACGTGAAAGTCAAGTCTTTTTTTAAACATTTGTTTAAGTATATTTCGATCCTCAGAAGGTCGAAAACAGAACAAACATTGTAATATTTCTTGCAAACAACTATGGGTAGTTAAACCTAAATGGGCCGGTAAAACCAAGGAAGACCTGGAACGGGAAAAGCTCTTTTACGAGATCAAACAACTAAAAGGTAAGTGGTGGCAACCCGCTTTTGTCCTTGCCGTCTTGCCTCCTTTGTTAGCGATCGCCTCTTTGATCTACGTCTATAACAGCGGTTATTTTCAGGCATCGACCATCCAACTCGCAAATGACAAACACGACATTGAAGCAAAGGTCAAAAGCCTTGAAGCTGAAGTAAAAAATTTCGAGGAAAAAAAAGCAGAACTTGAAGAGCGAAATCAACATCTCGCGGAAGAGATTTCAAATAAAGCGCAGATCCAATTTCAACAGGAATTTATTGAAACGATAAAACGCAATAAACGATCTAAGCAGAACAAAAAAAAGCTCAAACGCTAAAACCGCTTAAATCTGACTCTAAGTCCGTGCTTGCAATAGCCTTTGCCAATATCTTTCACTTGAGTAAGTTTAAGATGCATGGAACCAAAAATTTGTGGTAAAAAACATCATTCTCCTAACTCAAAAGGAGAAAAACAATCTCTCCTTAGAGATTGCCGGGGGCTGAGCATTTGGGAGATCCCAGCCCCCTTTAATTTTTATCAGGAAACGAAGATATGAAATGCCAGGCGCGTAACGATCTTACAAATCAGAGCGATATAACCTATTTCATTTATTATCACCTTCGCCGGACCGGCCCGGATGTGCTATTTAAAGTGTGGTAGAAGCCGCGCGTGGCAGGAAAAAAGCGGCCCGTTCTTTACATAACAGCGCAAAAGTCAAAAAGAAGCGTTCCACACTGGTTTCCTTACAAACCGCTGTAAGCTGTTGCATAACAAAGTGTTACACTTGCAGCATTTTCATGAGTGTTTCAGGTGTTCCATTGTTACACCCCCTGAAACACTGGAACATCGATTTTGAACTTTTTTAACTTTTGAGCTTCTCGATGATCGCGTTGGCAAATTCCGCGGTCTTGGCGGTGCCGCCGAGGTCGCGGGTACGGATATTTCCATCGGCATAAACTTCGAGCATCGCTTTTTGCACGCGGTCGGCGGCGTCGGTTTCGTCGATATGACGCAGCATCAAAATTGCCGACATCAGCAGCGCGGTCGGATTGGCAATGCCCTGGCCGGCGATGTCCGGCGCGGAGCCGTGCACGGCTTCGAAAACGGCGCCTATTTCGCCGATGTTGGCGCCCGGCGCCAATCCCAGCCCGCCGATCAGCCCGGCGCAAAGGTCGGACACGATGTCGCCATAGAGGTTTTCCAGCACCAGCACGTCAAACTGTTCGGGCCGCATCACCAGCTGCATGCAGCAGTTGTCGATGATCTTGTCGTCGGCCAGGATTTCGGGATAATCTTTCGCCACGTTGTAAAAACATTCGAGAAAAAGCCCGTCCGAAAGTTTCATGATATTCGCCTTGTGCACGGCGGTCACTTTTTTACGATTCTGCAATTTGGCAAATTCAAACGCGTAGCGCGCGATGCGCGTCGAGGCTTTTTCGGTGATGATCTTGATGCTTTCGACCACGCCCGGCACGACCGTGTGCTCAAGCCCGGCATAGAGGTCTTCGGTATTTTCGCGCACCACCACCAAGTCCAAATCTCCAAAACGGCATTCGATACCGGGCAGCGCCCGCACCGGACGGACGTTAGCGTAAAGATCGAGCGCCTTGCGCAAACCGACGTTCACCGAAGTAAATCCTTTACCGATCGGCGTCATCAGCGGCCCCTTGAGCGCGACCTTGTTTTTATGGATAGACGCGATCACCGCTTCCGGAATGGTAACGCCGTATTTTTCCAGCGCCTGCGCGCCCATCAGGTGCGTTTCCCATTCAAATTCCACTCCGGCCGCTTCGATAATACGGACCGTTTCCGAGACGATCTCAGGCCCGATGCCATCGCCCGGGATCAATGTAATGGTGTGTTTCATAATTTAAAAAATTAAAGCGGCCAAAATTATGACCGCTTTTAATTTACAACGTAGTTGAAAGTAAAACAATTAAGCCGCTTCCAGTTCTGCCTCCGCCGGTTCGGCCAACGCGGCAAATTCAAAAGCGTCGACGGGCACTTTTACCTTGATCATATCGGCGATCATTCCCGTGCTGGCCAGATTTACCAAGCGTACCAGCAGCGCCGGGGTGATCTCCTGTCCCTGTGAAAGCAGCAGAACGTCATTGGCGGAAAAGATCGCTTCGTCCAGCTGCATGCCGGCCTTGATCTTTCCGACCGGAATGGTCATGCTGACCATCTGTTCCGAGGCGTTATCGATAAAGTTTTTCAGGTTTTCCAGCACCGCAGGTTCGTACCAACCGGCGCGGTTCATCAGTTCCTTGAACGCCGTAGCCGGCTGCTGGCCGCCCTCGAGAAGCTTGTCAAAATCCAGCACTACTTTTATGATCCGCGCGCCGCGCACGGCATCGCGATTCTTGGCATTCGGATCGAGCGTATCTTCAAACTTGCGGTTCTGATTAAGAATGATCTCCGCCACGGTCTCCATTCGCGGGATGCGGGCGATCAGGTCGTGGCCGATTTGCGAGTGCTGCTGCAGCAAGCCGAATTCTTCGCCGGTCAGCGTCCGGCCGGTGACGACTTTTTGCAGAATGCTTTCCGGCACCGCCACACAGCCGATCTGCGAAAGCATCGCGGCGATCTCCACTTCCCAGGCGTTTAGAATGCCGCAGCGGGTCGCCAGATTGCGGGCCAGTTTTTTCACGCGCGTCGAGCGGCTAAAAGCCGTCGAATTTACCACCGCCAGTATCTCGACCATCACCTGCAAACTGTTGTTGAGTGTTTCTTCCAGCAGCTGCTTTTCAGCGGTGAGCAGGCGATATTGCTCAACGCCCGAATTCAGAGCGTGGATCATCGCTTCAGGTGCGCAGGGTTTGGTCAGAAAGCGAAAGATGCTGCCTTCATTCACTGCGTCCATGGCGGTTTGCTGGTCGGCGTTGCCGGTCAGCATTATGCGCACCGTATCGGGCGCGATCTCGCGCACGCGGCTGAGCACCTGAACGCCGTTCATCCCGTGCATCCGCATGTCGGATACGACCACGGCAAAGGGGCCTTCTTCTTTTATTACGCCAAATGCTTCCAGGCCGCTTTCCGCGGTAAAGACATTGAAGTCGCGGCGCAAACCGCGTCTGAGGCCCTCAAGAATGTTCGGGTCATCGTCAATACACAAAATTTTCTTGTTAATGTTTTCCATCTTTGTTCTCTCTCTTAGACCTCTTCCGGTATTTCTGTCGCGATCGCGCGCCATTCTTCAAGTTCGTTTTGCAGGCCGAGTCTCTCGATGTAGGCATGATCGATCGGATCGGAAATTTCGGCTTCTTCCACCGCCCGCACACCGCGATGCAGCGAGTTGGCAACGTGCACCGCCGTTAAGGCGGAAAATGACGCCGACTCATAGCTTCCCGGATCGTGATGAAAAGCCACCGCTTCGACCACCTGGTTCGGCAGCCCCCACAGCCCGAGGAGATAAGCCCCTACTTCGGCGTGCGATGCTTCGAACACGACCTTTTCGGCCTCGATCTTTTTCATCCCTTCTTCTTTCATCAGCCTTTCCACGTCGGGAAATTTCTCAGGCAGATTAGCGGCCAATACGACCTCGCCGATATCGTGGAGCAATCCGGCGGTAAAAGCGTCACTGGCCATTTCCCGGTATTTTTTGCCGGCGATCTTTTTGGCTAGCGTTCCGGCCGCGATGCTGTGATTCCAGATCTCATTAAGGCGGCGCTTTGCCGCAACGTTGCCTTCAAACTGCGAGAAGACGCCAATGCTCAGGGTAAGCGAAGTGATAGTGTCCAGGCCGAGAAACGTCAGAGCCTCGGCCGCGTCTGAAATAGTACGGCGCAATCCGAAAAAGGCCGAATTTACGATCTGCAGTATCTTGACCGTCATGCCGATGTCCTGCTTGACGATCTCGCCGATCTTTCGCATGCTCGGTTCCGTTGCTTCGAGTTCCTGCATCAGCTGCTCGTACGCCGTCGGCATGCTGGGGACCGTCGGCATCTGCGAGATCAGGCGGCGCAATTTTTCATCGGTCAGCAGGTCGCGCAGCGCGCAGGCGCGGCCGACCGTCGCCCGCAGCGAATCAGCATCGCACGGTTTGGAAAGAAACTGGTGGGTCGTCCCGACGGAGCGCAGGATCATTTCTCTTTCCGAATAACCGGAAAGAATTATTCTCACCACCTGCGGAAAATCCTTGCGGATGTTTTGTAAAAGCTGCGCGCCGTCCATTCCCGGCATTCGCATATCGGAAACGATGACGTCGATGCTTTTGTCTTTTACCATCTGCAGCGCTTCGTTGCCGCTCGAGGCAAAAGACATTTCCCACTCGTGCCGCATCGTCCGCAGCATCCTTTGCAGGCCGCTTAATATGTTGGGTTCGTCATCGACGAAAAGAATATTTATCATACCGTTGATACCGCCGAATTTCCGTGAGCGATAGCAGGGAGGCCGATTATGAATGTAGTGCCTTTACCTTGCTCTGTTTCAAAACTGAGTTTGCCGCCGTGTTTGTCCACCACTACCGAGTGCGAAATTGCCAGGCCCTGGCCGCTGCCTTTGCCGATCTCTTTGGTCGTAAAAAACGGATCGAAAATGCGGTTTTGTACTTTTGCGGGAATACCGGTCCCGGTGTCCTTGATCCGCACTTCTATCCAATCGTCTTTTACCGCTTTGGTGGAAATAGTTATCTTTCCTTTACCCTCCGCGCCGTCGCCGACAACGTCTTTGATCGCGTGGGCGGCGTTGATGATCATATTCAAAACGACCTGGTTAAATTCACCGATAAAGCAGGGGACGGGCGGCAGTGTTTCGTCAAAAACGGTTTCCATCTCGGCGACGTATTTCCACTCGTTTCTCGCCACGGTGATGGTGCTTTCGATCGCTTTGTTCAGATCGACGGCCGATTTTTCGGTCGAACCCGGGTGGGCAAAGTCCTTCATCGATTGGACGATCTTGGCGATCCGCGAAACTCCGTCGAGCGATTGAGAAATGGCGGTGGGAACTTCGGTCAAAAGATATTCAAGGTCGATAACTTCCATTTCCTTACGAAGACCTGCGACCAGGGGAGGCTCAAACTTGCCGTTTTCAGCGGCTTGCAGCAGTTCATCGTATTTTTCGAGTATCGACCTTATGTCGTTGTTGGCATCTTCAAGAAATCTGATATTGTCGGAAACATATTGCGTCGGGGTGTTAATCTCGTGCGCGATGCCTGCGGCGAGCTGCCCGATAGATTCCAGTTTTTGAGCGTTGCGGAGCTGGCCTTCGAGTGACCGGCGGTCGGTCAGATCGTTGGCGATAACCAGGATATTTTTCTTGCCTGAATCGCTAAAGAGCGGCCGCTTGATCGTTTCCAGATAATGGACCTCTCCTTTAGCATCCGTGTATCTTTCTTCGTATATCGGTTTTTCGCACCATTGCTCAAAAAGGGTATTGTCTTCTTCCTTTATCCTGCGCAGCTCTTCCGCGTCGTGGTGAAAATCGGTAGGGGTTTTGCCGATCATTTGTTCCACGGTAGTTCCCAGCATTTTCGCAAAAGCGCTGTTGGCCATCGTGAACTTATCTTCGTTGTCTCTTACGGCGATCAGCGTCGGCACGTGATCGATGACCTTTTTCAAAAACTCGCGCGCATTTCGCACTTCGATCTCGGCCTTTTTGCGCTCGCTTACTTCCAGCTGCATTACCTTGTTTGCTCTTACAAGGTCGCTGGTGCGTTCGATAACGCGCTGTTCTAATTCTTCATAAGCGTTGCGCAGCTTCGATTCCATTTTCTTTCGCTCGGTTATATCCATTTCGATGGAGATAAAACCCTGCAGAGCGCCGTGGTTATCCTTGATCGGCGTCAATGACATCGATGCCCAGTAACCATAGCCGTTCTTTTTGTAGTAATAGATCTCACCGTCGAAAGGGACCTGGGCATTCACCGCTTTAAAGATCTCCGCCAGGGTCTTTCTATCGGTTTCGTCGCCGCAAAGAACGTTGATGGGATGTCTGCCGATCACCTCTTCCGTTTCGTAGCCGGTGACGCGCATAAATCCTTCATTGACCCATTGGATCTTGCCTTCCGGGTCACAAACGACCACCGAGTTTTGCGTCTTTTGCGCCACCAGCGCCAGCCGCTGCATTTCAGCTTCAGCCCGGTAGCGCTCGCTGAGGTCTTTAAAGGTTGCGCAGATCACCTTTCTGCCGTCAAACTTAATAAGGCTTCCGCTTATCTCGACTAATATCTCCGACCCGTCGCGGCATCGGTAGGTCCGTTCCCACGATAATGAGGTTTCATTCTGAAAATGCTCTCCCACTTCGGCCAGCTGTTCCTCCGTGGCAGTAGTAAAATCGCGGACGCTAAGCGACTTTATCTCCTCGGTGTCCTCATAATTGAGGAGTTTGCGAAACGCCTTGTTAAATTCGATCACTTTCAAAGTTTCGGGATCGATCAGAGCGATGCTTTCCGTCGTTTGTTCGACCACGGCGCGGTAGCGTTCTTCATTCGCCTCGAGCGCGGCGGTGCGTGTGGCAGTTTGCCGCATGCCGGTGATGGTGGTGCGCACCCAGACGATCAAAAATACATTTTCAAAGATCATCCACCCGATAAGCTCCAGTGAACGCCCCGCATTAAGGCCGGAGTTTTCGGAATAAAACCCGGCGCCCATCTGATGGCTGAAAAAAGAAAGCCCGCTGGCGGAGATCAGCAACCTCAGGTCACGGTAAAAAGAAAGAAGCGCCAGCGAACCAAAAAGATGGAAATAACTTTCGGTGCGATTGCCCGCGGCATTGACCAGCAGGGCTGAGATCAATATTTGTCCCATCGCGATCGCGTAGCGTGTGATCGCCTTACCCGGATAAAAGATCGCTAAAAGAAAAGGCGGTATCGTGATCAGCGTCCCGATAAAAATTGCCGTCCGAATAGTAGAGTCGAACTCTGAAACAACTCCGTCCCAGACACCGGAAACCAGAATAAAGGAACTTATGATCCCGGCGAGCCATTGCAGCGGAAGTAAAACGGCGAAAAGCCGGTCGGTGTTTTTATAAACCGACTGGCGCTGCAAATTTAACAAGCGGCTTGCCCGTTGACCTTCCGCCTGCGTTCCGTTTAGTGTCAGATCGCTCGTCATTAAACTATTTGTAAATATTGATTTCCCAAAACCGCGGGGATCTACTACAGGCTTTGGTACGGGTAAAGACGCCTGTCCGTAAAAGAACATAGCAAGCGATATGCCATTATCCGCACGGCCCAACTATATTGTTTGACAAAGATTTAAATGGCTTATATACGAGGCTTGCGGCACCCCGGGTGTTCTTAAATTTCTCATCCGGCGAAGGAGCGGAAGGACAAAATTGGAGCTTTGCGGAATATTGGCGGGGTAAACTACCGCACCTTTCGGGCGACAAGCCGGTAACCGAAAGGCTGAAGCACAGGTAACTGGTATGTTAGTATGGTGCAATAGTGGATCGTAGTATCAAGTGTTCATAAGTAATAAAGAAATTTCTGATGTCCTGGTGGTCGGCGGCGGCGTAATAGGAATGAGCATCGCGCGCGCGCTAAAGAAAAATGGCGCCGGCGAAGTAACGGTGCTCGATAGCGGCCGATTGGGACAGGAAGCCAGCTCCGCGGCGGCAGGCATGCTTACCGCGCAAGCCGACGCCGAAAAACGCGACGATCTTTTCGATCTTTGTTATGAAGGGCGCGGGCTATACGAAGGGTTCGCCCAAGAATTAAAGGCCGAAACCGGGATCGATATCGAACTCGAGACCAGCGGCACGCTGTCGGTTTCCTTTAACAAACACGATTCCCGGCGCTTGGACAATATCTATAGCTGGCAAAACGCGGCCGGGCTACCGGTGCAAAAGCTGGATACGCGGGAGCTTTTGGAATTGGAACCGCGGCTATCTTCCGAGGTAAAAGGCGGCTTGTTTTTCCCCCGCGATGTTCAGGTCGAAAATCGTTTGCTGGTTAAAGCTCTGGCGGCTTCTCTTAAACAGCTCGGCGTTAGGATAGTAGAAAATACACCGGTAACGTCGCTTCTGGTGGAAAACGGCAAAATAGCCGGCGTGGAAACGCCTGTGGGGAATTTCTCGGCGCCGATCATTGTCCTGGCGGCAGGAGCATGGTCTTCTCTTATCCCGCTTGGCGGGCCGGGAGAAACCGAAAGAAACCGCTCCTTATCGTTAGACGTAATACCCGTACGCGGGCAAATGATAAGCTTTCAGCCCGGAAAACGGCTTTTCACACGGGTAATAATGTCTTTGACTGGATATCTGGTCCCGCGGGCGGATAATAGGCTTTTGGCGGGCGCAACAGTGGAAAAGGCCGGTTTTGACAAAAATGTGACTACATCGGGACTCGAATCTCTCTCAAGAGCGGCCTTTGAGATCGCCCCAGAGCTTAAAAAGATCGAGATCAGTGAAAAATGGGCGGGTTTGCGCCCGTGCGCCGCGGATATGCTGCCAGTGATCGGCCAATATGACAATATCGGTGGGCTCTATGTAGCTACCGGACATTACCGAAACGGTATTTTGCTGGCACCAATAACAGCGCACATGCTGTTAGCGCAAATAACCGACGGGCAGAATTCGAAATTTTCTACCCTTTTAAGGCCTGGACGTTTCACTCAGGCAGTTTCTGTATAGACTGTAATTACATTGTAAGTATGCGAAAAGCGGTTTTAGTACTTTTTCTTATTATTCTGGCCATAAACTCGTTTGCCCAGGGAAACGGCGTCCCGCCGGCTGCCCCGCAGACAGTTGCAGCTGTGCCCGCGGCCCCGGCTATAGCCGCAGTCGCTGATCTGCCGAGCGCGGAAAAGCTTTTTACCGAGGCTAGTGAATACGCCGACAAGAAATTTGTCGAGATGAGAAAGATCGTTCCGCCCCGGCCCCAGGCCGAATACGAGCAGGTCCTGCGCGACCAGCGCCAAATGGCCGCCCGTTATGCCGCCGATATTTCCGCCCGGCCGGAACTAACCGCCGAAGATAATTATTTTCTCGCCCTGCTGCAAAACCTCTCCGCCAATTTTGACGGCGCGGTCATATCTTTTGAAAAATTCCTGGCTTCAGATAAACCTGACCCCGAAAAAGCCCAGCGCGCTCGTTTTCTTTTGGTGGCCGTTCATACCTCAAGGTCCGATGTGAGCACCGCCGAAACCTGGCTGGCTGAGTATTCAAAGAATGCGCCGGTAAAAAACAAGGATAAAAGCGACCTGGAAAGCATGCTGGCGCGAAATTATAATGACCGGAAGGACTTTGACCGGGCCGCCGCTCATGCCGGCGAAGCCTACCGGGCCATCAAGGCATATTTTGAAGAAAAAGAGGCCCGGCCCGCCGATATCTATAAGATCCATCAGCTTGCGATGCTTCTTTTTTCGATCCAGAAAGAAAAGGGCGATCCCAAACAGGCTATTTCCACTCTCGAAGACCTGCAAAAGGTCGGGGCCTTTCATGATTCCTGGGACATTTTTTTTAGCGCAACCGATAAAGCGGTAATGCTCCTGCTAGAGTCGGGGCAAAGGGCCGAGGCAACGGCTTTTTTCAAAAAGACCTATGGTTCGATCGACAAGCTTTTTCGCAATCAGGGCGCGCTGGCTGAAGTAAGACGGCTTTTGATGAGGCGTGAGCGGCAATATGAAATAATGCTTACGAAAGCGCCCGAGTTGAGCGTCGATAATTGGCTGCCGGCCGCGCAGAAACTGTCGGATCTTAACGGCAAGGTCGTACTGATCGATTTTTGGGCGACCTGGTGCGGGCCCTGTATCGCGGCCATTCCAAAGCTTTCCCGCTGGCAGCAGAGCTATCAGGAACAGGGATTGGAGATAGTAGGCGCAACCCGTTATTATGGTTCCGGTTACGGATTGCCGGACAATGAGCCGGCCGAGCTGGAAACGATCAAAAATTTTATCAAGACCCATCGAATGCCTTACGCGGTAGCGGTCTCGAAAGATGGCGTCAACACCTCTTTCTACAACGCGAATACCCTGCCCACGGTAGTCCTGATCGACCGCAAGGGATTGATACGCTATATCAACAGCGGAAGCAACAGCGCGCGCGAAGACGAGATCGAGAGGATGATCAAAAAACTTCTGGCTGAAAAATAAAAAGCGAATGCTTGTTTTCTACGGTCTGCGCTTTCCTTATAAAATTTTAGTTTTTGCGCTACTATTTACTAGGTTCGACATAACTGAAGACTTACACTGCATCAGCTCCTGTCCTAAGATCTGCTAAAGAAACTTAGGCGCGATAAAAGAATTTCTACTAAATGTCAGGTGACAACAACCACAAGCCTCTAATCATCGCGCACCGCGGTTCGTCCGCGATCGCGCCGGAAAATACGTTTGCCGCTTTCCGGCAGGCGATAAGAGACGGCGCGGACGGGATAGAATTTGACGTGCGGCTGGCGCGCGACCGCGTGCCCGTGGTGATCCACGATGCTACCTTGCAGCGCACCGCCGGATTTAGCGGGCGGGTAAGCGGCTATTCTTCGCATGAACTCGGCAAGATCGACGTCGGGACCTGGTTCAATAAAAAACATCCCAGTAAAGCGAGAAAAGAATTTTCCGCCGAGACCGTCCCCGCGCTTTCCGATTTGCTGGATCTGCTGCGCGAAACCAAATGTTTGATCTATCTGGAAATGAAATGCTCGAAGAAAACCTGCGATGCGCTGGTGGAATCGATCGCGGAGATGATCGAAAAGTCCGATCTGCTGCCGCGGATCATCGTCAAGAGTTTTAACCTGGACGCGCTGACCAAATTTCGCGCTCGGCTGCCCGAAGCCCACATCGCCGTGCTCTTTGCCCCAAAATTCATGCATTTGATAAAACCGCGAAACCGCCTGGTCACCAAAGCGCTCGAACTCCAGGCCAATGAGATCTCGCTTCATTATTCGCTGGCCACGCCGAACGCCGTCCGCGAAGCCGAGGATTACGGCTTCCCCGTAACTATCTGGACCGCCGACCATCCCGCCTGGGTAAAGCGCGCTGAAAATCTCGGCATCCACGCCATCGTTACCAATAATCCCGCGCGGCTGCTCGCCCGCAAAAACGAGCTCCATGCGGTAGCGGCTTATAAATAGATTTGCTATCTCTTCTAAATTGCCACTAGCTTTAGCTAGTGGATAGGAAAATAAACATAGAAATGGCTTTAGCCAAATTGCAAAAAGGTTTGGCTAAAGCCATTTTTTCTGTGGAATTCTTTTAGCCACTAGCTAAAGCTAGTGGCAATTTATAAAACTCGGGATTAGAAGCTATAACGACAACTCGTTATAGCTTCTTGCGATAAGAGCCAATTGTCTTTAAACTTCTTTTTTACAATCTCGGTAAATTTCCAAAACTTCTTCGGAGTAACCAAGTGCATTTTCACGAAAATATTTTATCCCTCATCGGCAACACACCTTTAGTCAAGATCAATCAATTAGCAAAACAGAATGGTATCAAGGCGACCATCCTCGCCAAGATGGAAAGCCTCAATCCGGGGTATTCGGTAAAAGACCGCATCGGCATCTCGATGATCGACTACGCCGAAAAAGAAGGCACCCTCAAACCGGGCGGCACGATCATCGAAGCGACTTCCGGTAACACCGGGATCGGCCTGGCGCTGGTTGCCGGCATCCGGGGTTATAAATGCATTTTCGTGATGACGGACAAGGTTTCGATGGAAAAGAACCGCTACCTGAAATCGCTCGGCGCGGATGTTATCATTTGCCCGGCGGCGGCCAAGCACGGCACACCGGATCACTATGTCGAAGTCGCCAAACGCGTTGCCCAGGAAACACCGAACTCTTTTTACCCCGATCAATATAATCACCCGGCAAACCCGGCCGCGCATTACCGCACCACCGGCCCGGAAATTTGGGAAGCCACCGAAGGCAAGATCACGCACTTTGTTTCCGGCGTCGGCACCGGCGGGACCATTTCCGGAACCGGCCGTTATCTGAAAGAAAAAAATCCGAACATCAGGATCATCGGCGCCGACCCGTACGGCTCGATATTTAAAACTTACAAAGAATCCGGCCTGGTGCCTGAAGCGACACCCTATCTGGTCGAAGGCATCGGCCAAAGCCTGCCCGTCGGCAACGCCGACATGAAGATGATCGATGAGATCATTAACATCACCGACCGCGAATCTTTTGAATATGCCCGCCAGCTTTCCCGCGTTGAAGGAATTTTTTGCGGCGGTTCGACCGGCACGAATTTCGCTGGCGCGCTCAAGGTGGCCAAAGACCTGGATGAAAACGCGGTTGTCATCTTTATCGTCTGCGACACGGGCGAACACTATCTGACCAAGTTTCATTCCGACGAGTGGATGAAGGAAAAACTTTTGCTCGAACCGCAGCGCGTGACCGCGCGCCTGGTGGCTGAGACCAAAAATTCTTCTTCGCCTGGCGCCCTGCTTTTTGTTACGCCGGACACGACCATTGCCGAAGCGCTCAAATATATGGACGAAAACAGCGTCACCCAACTGCCCGTGCTCGACGACGGCAGATCGGTCGGCTCGCTCAAGGAAAGCCGCGTGCTGGCCAAGCTGCTCGAGAACAGGGACCTGATGGAATCGCCGGTCAAAGAAATAATGGAGAAAAGTTTTCCGGTAGTGGACGTCGATACCAATCTCAACAAGATCGTCCCGATGCTGCACAAATCGCCCGCCGTGCTGGTGGAAGATTTCAAACGCATCACCGGTATCATCACCCGCGCCGACGTGCTGGATTTCCCGACGCGATAAATAGGTTCAAAGTTCGAGGTTTAGAGTTCGGGGTTCAGGGTTCGGAGTTTAAGGTTCAAGGTTTGGAGTTCGTCCTTTAGATAGCAAGCTAAACTTTGAACTTCGAACCTTGAACTCTGAACTCCGAACCGTGTTATTTTAGCCGGCCGCTTTGGCAAACATTCCGGGCTGATAATTTCCGGCCGGAGTGCGAAAGGCGATGTTCAACCGGTTCCAGTTATTGATCGTATTGACAGCCATCGTCAGATCGATCAATTCCGTTTCACTAAACTGTTCTCTTGCCTTCTGATAGACCTTATCCGAGACCTCTTTATTCGGCAGCAGCGTTACTTCTTCGGCCCAGGCCAACGCCGCGCGTTCGCGGGCCGTATAAACGGGCGATTCGCGCCAGGCGCTAAGCATATAAAGACGCTGTTCAGTCTCACCCTCAGCGCGCAGGTCTTTCGAATGCATATCTAAACAAAACGCACAGCCGTTGATCTGTGAAACCCTGAACGACAGCAAATTTAAAAGCGGCTTATCTACCGACGATTTCGCCAGGTATTTTCCCAAACCGTACAATGCATTTATCGCGTCTTTTCCGTTTTCAAAATAATTAATTCTCTGTTCCATATCATTGCTCCCTATTAATTCCCGCCGCGAATAATCTTGGCGTTCTATTTAATAGACGAACGAGCGATCAGATTCTGGACATGCTTTGTATAAAAGTTTTTGTAGTGGTCAGTTTGAATTCAATGAAATGTAAATCTGGAGATGAAGAATTATAAACTTGCCGTCAGCGAAGCTGACGAGAGAGTTTAGCCACGTGCTTTAGCGCGGGGTTAGCGATATCCAATATATAAAAAAACCCGCTTTAGCGGGCAAAGAATTACCGCTCCCCGCGCGCGGCTTCAGTGGCGGTTTCCAGTTCGACCACGAGCTTACGCGAACCCGGCTGATCGAAAGTTTCGATCCAGCGCAGCGATTCGTCGAGCACGCGCTGTTGGTACTGTTTACAGCCGGGCTTGCCCGCCACCGCGCCAAATTCACCCGTGTAGTAGGCAATGCGTGGGGCGCGCGCCATTTCCGCCACCGCGCGGTCAACGGTCGGCATGATGGTTGAGATACCGCTGGCTTCCAGAGAGCGCGCGAGCAGCGCGCAGGATTGATGACACAAACGCGAAGCGGGAATTATCAGCGCCGCCTGTACTTCGTATCTTTTTACCCGCGTGGTAAATTCCGCCAGCATTTCATCGGCCATTTTTGCCGCGCTGGGAATGTGGCCGCAAAAGCTGAACCAGATCGGATTAAGCGCGCCGATCACGCCGTTGGCCTGGTACTCGAGCAGGCGCTGAACCGGAACCTGCGCATTCATATCTTCGCGGACGGCCGCCGGGTCGTAACCGCGCGCGGCAAACTTCAAATCGGCGGCTTCGACCTCGATAGGAATTTCGCGAAAAGTCAGGTCGCCATCCTCCGCGGAGGTATCAAACGCCGTGGTTCCGTCGATGTATCCGCCGGCCGAAGATATCAATGCGAGGTTGAGCATCGGCAGCGCCCGCGTGAGCGGCGTAAAAGGCGCGGCCTCGTTCCTGATGAACGGATAATCCTTTAAGTCTTCATTTTTCGGCCATTTAGAGTAATGCCACGACCATTCTTCGGCGTGTTCCAGTATTTCCATCGAAATCCCTTCGGCAGCTTGAGCGCTCATAAAATTAGTTTTTGATCAGATTCATCTTAATTTTTAACGCATTTTCGCACACTTGCAAGCCGGCAAAAAGCAATCTGCCGCCGGAGTGCCTCTAAATTCCATGAGTGTTCAAAATAGAAAAGAGAACATTCGAAAAGGACATTATCTCTAAGAAATCCCGTAAACATTGCTGTTACAGGCAGATGCGATAAAAACGCGAAGTGTTCCACCATGGAACGGGGTGAAACAATGGAACACCTGGAACGAAAATGGAACAGAAATCGTAAAAATCATACGCGATCGCCCAAAAGTAAATAAAAGCGGCTTGAAAAGATCCCGGCGGGACCGGTAAACCCCGCAAAACAGAAATACCGCGAGGTTATTATGGCCAATAGATATTATTTTTAGTAAGAAAGGCTTTGGAAGTTTTGCTTTACTTGCGGGCTTTTCCGCAAATTTCGCACTCTTTTTCCGCTAAACCCTTGCGAAATTACGCCTATTTATTGCATACTTTAAAAGGCGTTGTAGTGTGTTTAACGTGCCGGCGCTAAAGCCCACCATCTTTTTAGAATCCAATCCTCGGTTCAAGTTAATTCTCGGAGTCATTTTGAAAGAAACTTTCACGCAGAAAAGCACCTATACTCTCAAATTCGGCCTGCCGATAATGATATCGCTGGGCGTTTTTGCCGTTTGGTTCTATGGCCTGGCCTGGACCAATTTGCTCTCATCTATCCTCTCACCGACCGAGGAAAATTACTCGCCCTATTTCTGGCAGGAATTTTTCCTGCTTTTTCTTTCCGGCACGCTGGTCGGATTGCTGATCGAAAAGCTCAGCTTCAAGCGCACTTTTATCTATCTTAGTATTTTTTGGCTGCTCTGGTTCATCACCTGCATGGTGACGGCGCGGTTTGCCAGCGATCTGCTTTTTATTCCGGTCTTTTTAACCACGCTGCTCGTTTTTATCACGATAAAATTCAGCCGCCTGTGGCAGACCGATATGACGCTGCACGAAAAGCTGGGGTATCTTTCGGAAAAAACTCTGGCCTACGAAGCCAAATCGGCGATCGCCCGGACCGATAGCTGCGTCAAACTTTTGAAATCCGTCCTGCCGATCTCTGAAATAATAATCTTTCATCTCGACAACCAGGGAAATCTTTCGCCGGTCAGCCGCGCGCGCGATGTCCAGAAAGGTTCGGGTTCTCTGCGCAACGCATCCTGGCAGGAAGGCGTAAAACTTTGCGAGCAGGCCCTTTCAACCAAGGATATTATTATCCAGCAAAAAGAGAGCGCCGAAGGTTTTACCCGGATCGCTCTGCCGCTCGTCCATGCGGGTACCGCGGTCGGAACGTTGTTTGTAAAGAGCCAGGAAAAATTTGAGCGCAACGATCAGGCGCTGCTCGAATCGCTCAGCGAACAGCTCGCTTGTGATTTCCAGCGTGAGATGACGCGCGACAAAGATTTTTCCTGGAAATGGTGGAAATCTTTTTCGCTGGCCTCCGCCATGAACCGCCTCGACGTCTGCGATCTCACCACCGGGTTTGTCAGCGAGCAAAGCATCGGCCTGCTCGCGCTTTCAAAGGCGAACGACGCGCACGCGATCGCGCATCTTGACGGGACGCTGTTGTTTCTCAATCCGCAGATGAAGCAGCTGGCCAATCTGACCAGCCAGGAAGCCACCGAGCTTGATATTTTTCAATTGCTCGAGCGTTTTGAATCGGAAATGCTCGGCGAGCCGGAGTTGATCGTCCGCCGCGTGCTGCAATCGGAAGAGGGTTTTCAGAAAGAGCTCAGTTTTCCCGACAAAAATCTGACGCTGGTATTTACCTTGTCTTTGGTAAAAGCGCCGCCCGATAATATTTCGATCCACGACACCCATGTCGCGACCAAACCGCTTTGCTTTCTGATGACGCTGCGCGATATCTCTTCACAAAAAGAACTGGAAAAATTGCGCAGCGACATGGTTTCGCTGATGTCGCACGAATTGCGCACGCCCATCACCAGCATCAAAGGCTTTGCCGAATTGCTGCAGGACGATGAAACCATCCCCGAAGAAGCGCGCGAATTCCTGAGCATCATCGCCGGCGAATCGCATCGCCTCTCCAAGATGCTGACCACTTTCCTTTCCGTCGCGCGGCTCCAGCAGGGCGATAAACGCGAGGTGGTAAAATCTCCGGTCAAACTCGATTTGATCGTCAAGGAGGTCGTCGGCGAACTGCAGGAAACCGCCAAGAAAAAACGTATCCGGCTGGTGGAAACTGCCAATCCTTTTATACCGCCGATCGTGGTGGACAAGAGCCTGATCACGCGCGCAGTCAGCCACCTGGTGGACAATGCCATCAAATACAGCCCGGAAAAAACTTCAATCTCGGTTTCCACCTTGCTCGAGCGCGAGCACCTGCGCGTGGTCGTCGAAGACCGCGGCTTTGGCATCCCCAAAGACGAGCTCGACAAGATCTGGCAGAATTTTTACCGCAGCGAACGCAACGGCAAACAACTGGAATCGACCGGCTTAGGTTTACCTTTAGTGAAAGAGATCGTGGAGCAGCACGGCGGCGCCGTCGAGGTAGAATCAGAGGTCGGACACGGCTCGAAATTCAGCTTTGTATTGCCGAGGTTGTAGCGCCGGCGTCTCGCCGGCTGTCGCGAGTGCGTCCCGCGCTCGCTTAATCTGTGGGCGGGACGCCCACAGTACAGCCACCGGGACGGTGGCGCTACGATTGTTTCTTCCTGCCCGACAACTGCTTTGCTGCCTGCCACATGAATCGCGGATTCAGAACTAAATATCTATACCACAGCCGTCGGGGCTCCTGTGCCAAACGGTAGAGCCATTCCAGCCCGATATTTTGCAGCCATTGCGGCGATTCTTTGACGTTGCCCGCATAAAAATCAAACGACGCGCCGACGCCGAGCATCACCGCCGGAACTCGTCCGCGATGCGCCGCCATCCAGTTTTCCTGTTTCGGGCAGCCCAAACCCATAAATAAAATTTGCGTGCCGGAATTTTGTATTTCCCCGGTGATCTGCGCATCTTCTTCCGCGGTGAGCGGGCGAAACGGCGGCGAAAAAGCATAGGCGATCTGCAGCCCAGGTAATTCTTTTTTTGCGCGCTCTAAGATCCGATCGATCACTTCCTGCCGCCCGCCGTAAAAACCTACTTTGATATTTTCCCGCGCCGCGATCTCGCAAAGACGCGTCATCAGATCGTTGGCGCGAACCCGGCCGCCATCATTTCTTTCTTGCCGGCGCTGCATCCACACCAGCGGCATTCCGTCCGTCACGACCATATCGGCCGCGTTCACCTTCGCGCCAAATTCGGGGTCGTCATGCGATTCCATCACCATGTGCACGGTGGAAAAACAGACATAGCGGCTTTCATGCGCGCGCGACCATTCGACCATGCGCGCCATCGCGTCATCGATATTAATGACGGTGGTGTCGAGACTAACGACACGCACGCGTTCAGATTTTTCAGCTATGTTTTCCAAAACCGTTTATCTATCAGTTTTCATCTCTCATCTACTATCTACTATCTATTCCGGAACAGATGCTAACCGGTAGATGAAAGATGAGAGATCAGGAAGCCTCTTTATAAATTTCTTCCAGTTTCTCAATATAATCCGCGATCGCAAATTTTTCCCGGACCGTGGCGATGGCGTTTTCCTGCACGGGTTTCCAATCGTTTCTGTTGTCCAACAACATTTTTAATTTCTCGACTAACTGCGCGGTATTTTTCGGTTGGACCACATAACCGTTTTCGCCATCCGTTACTACCGCCGTTACCGACGCCACGTCCGCCACTACCACCACGCAGCCGACCGCCATCGCTTCGAGCATCGCCATCGGCAAGCCCTCGCCATAGCGCGAAGGCAGCACAAAAATATCGGCTTCCGCCAGCCGCTGCCATTTTTCTTTTCCGGCGATGATCCCGCCGTAATGAAAATGTTCGCCCAGGGCTTCGCGCATTCCGTTCAGAAAAAATTCGCGCTCCGGTCCCTCGCCGTACGCTTTGAAGTTAAAAACATAACCGTCGTTTTTCAAAACGCGCACGGCTTCGATGGTTTCGTGCAAGCCCTTTGATTCGTGAAAGCGGCCGAAGAAAACCATCACCGGTATTTCGTTTTTGCGGTCCCCTCCAACAACCACTGCCGGCACATCGGCAAACGGTATCGCATTTGGCAGCACTTTTACATCGAGCTCGGGCCAGCGTTTTAAGATCTCTTCTTTTTCCAGCTCACTATAAACAATTACAGCGCTCGCTCGGCGCAGCATTTTTTCCGTCACGTTCTTAACACGCGCAGAAGTGAATGGATTCATCAGATACTTTCCGCCGTGGATCGATAAAACAACCTTACGCCCGGCCATTTTAGCCGCCGCAGCCAGCGCCGCGTCGCGCCAGATGGAAAGATCGGTCAGCGCCGTATTGATATGCACCACATCCGGTTTTTCATTCAGGCAGCGCCAAAAAAATCGCACCGGTAATGCAGCTTGTTTCACCACCCAAACAGCGTTCGCCTTTTCGCGGTCTTTTCTCCCGGCGGTAAAATGGCGGTATTCCAGCCGGCCGTGCTCGATGATCTGGCGCACGATGGTCGAAATGCCGCTGACATTCTGGCTTTCGTCGAGGCTGGGCGCGGTGATCAAGATCTTCATTTCGGTTTAGCTTTTTCGGCGTAAATGTTAAGGTTATTCTGCAATACGGCAACTAAAAACAATAACTTAAACTGTTTGATTTGTCAGTATGACCCGCTCTATCAGCCATCAGCTCTGATCCATTCCGGGGAAGTCACTCGGGATAGATTACAGATAAGAGATGAAAGATGCCGTTATGAAAGTCGAAATGTCACGGCAAAACAATATCGACCTGGTTCGCGCGGAAAATCGAATGCCGCGCTGGGTTTTGCCCCTGGTGCGGTTGAGTATTTTTGCGCTCGATGCCGGGCTGGCGGTGGTGTGTTTTGTGGCTGCTTTTTTGTTGCGCGCCGAAGGCCCGATTTTTGCGGCGGCTAATGGCGGAAGCTGGGGTATAAGTGAGGAGTTCGCCCCTTACTTTGCGGTGATGTGTTTTGCCGTGCCGATCCGCGTTCTGATGCTGCTCTATCAGCAGGTCTACCGCCTAAGCGGCGCCTTTACCTATACCGAAGAAGCGATAAAAATTTTCAAGGCCGTTTCCGTCGGCTCGCTGCTGATAGTTTCGGCGGCGTTCCTCTTTCGCGGCGGTTTTCTCTACCGCGAATTCTCGTACTCGCGCGGGATATTTCTGCTGGACTTTGTGCTGGCGCTGGTTGTCTTTACTACTTTCCATCTCGGCCTGCGTTATATCCAGACGCTCGTGCGGCGGCGCGATATCAATCTCATTCCGGCGCTGGTCGTGGGCCAGGGCGAAGACGCGGAAAATTGCATCAGTGAATTACGAGAGCGGCCCGACCTCGGCTATCGCGTAGTGGGAGTGATTAGCGACACCGCCGAGAGAAAAGTGGCGGGCGTACCGGTCGTAGGTTGTTTGGACGATCTGCCGGACGTTATCGACAAACTCGCCATCCAGGAAGTGGTTATTACCGACAACACCATCCCGCGCGAAAAGCTGTTCGAAGCGATGATGAAGCTCGGCCGCAAACAACGCGTCGAATTTCGCGTAGCACCGAATCTGGTCAATTTCCTGCCGCACAAAACCAGTGTCGAACAGATCGGCGTACTGCCGATGGTCACGCTTTTTTGCGAGCCCCTTTCAGATGCCGAGCGAATAGTAAAAAGGGTTTCCGATATCATCATCGCCGCGGCGGTGATGGTTATTTTTTCGCCTGTCTGGCTGATCATTTCTCTACTCGTAAAACTCGGCTCGCGCGGGCCGGTTCTTTTTAAACAGGAACGCGTCGGCATGGATGGCCGCATTTTTCTCTGTTACAAATTCCGCACGATGTATGCCGGCGCCGATGAAAATGTGCATCGCGAAGCGTACGAAAAAAATATCGCCGGCGATACCCTGGCCAATGCCGGCAGCGTCGATAAACCGGTGTTCGGCAAAGTTAAAAATGACGCCCGCGTCACCGGCGCCGGGAAATTTTTGCGCCGCACGAGCCTCGACGAATTGCCGCAATTATTAAATGTGCTGATCGGCGATATGAGCGTGGTCGGCCCGCGCCCGCCGATCTCCTACGAGGTCGAAGCCTACGAACTCTGGCATCGCCGCCGCCTGGATATGAAACCGGGCATCACCGGCCTCTGGCAGGTTTCGGGGCGCAACCGCCTGAGCTTTGACGAGATGGTGCGCATCGATATCTACTACATCGAAAACTGGTCGCTCTGGCTCGATCTGAAAATAATTCTGCTAACGCTGCCCGCCGTGCTGCGCGGCGATGGGGCGAGGTAAACTCCTATGAAACAAAAAGAAAAAACTGAAAGATGGTATTGGATTTGGGTAAGTGGACCTGAAAGTTATTTAGATGGTGAAGGAAATGAGTTGTCTATTGATTCTAAATCTAACTCCTCCTCTTTAGATGGAGAATGGACATGCCATCCGGATACTAAAAAAGGCGACTTAATTTTGTTGTATCGCTCCCGATTGAAGAAAGATATCGGATATTTAATTCAAGCCAAGAGTGACGCTTATCAAAATCCTAATAAAAGACAAGTTAAAAATAATAATTGGACTTACTGTTGCGATTGTAAATTCATTTATAAATTCGACATTACCTTACCTCTAGCTGAAATGAAAGCAAGTCATTATTTGTCCAAGAACTTTTCAGCGTTGCGTGGCAACTTTCAAAAGATGGCTTATTACGTTTCCCCCGATAACTGGCAGCGGCTAAATAAAATACTGGCCAGGAAAAATCCATCTTATGAAAAAGTTTTAGCAAAAATGGAACAGTCTCCGATGGCGGGTGAAATATGGCTGGAAGAACACCTGGAAGAAAGACTTGCTGCCGATTTAAAGCCCCTGAGAAAGCATGGATACCACCTTAAGTTAGTTGAACGCCAACTTGTTTGTCTGGGAAACAGCGCAAGAATTGACTTGCTCTGTTACGACACCAGAAAAAATTGTTATGTCGTTATAGAGTTAAAGAATGTTCGTGCAGGACGCGATACAATCGCTCAAATAGCAAATTACATAATGTGGGTTAAAAATTTTTACGCAAAAAGAAAACGAGTTGAAGGTTTGGTAATTAGCGGTGGCTCCGACATTGCATTTCGAAATACTCAAGAATTTGGAAAATATAAAATACACCAGTTAGATATTGAAACATTAGACTTGAAGTGATTATTTAATGAATATCGTAAAATACAACAGCGCCGCCTGGGACCGGGAAGCAAATGCCGGAGGCGAGTGGAGTATTCCGGTAAGCCCGGAACGAATACAGCAGGCGCGCCGTGGTGAGTTGGGAATAAGACTGTCCCCCAACAAGCCTGTGCCGAGCGGATGGTTTCCCGCGGACCTGAAAGGCGTTAACATTCTCTGCCTGGCATCGGGCGGCGGGCAGCAAGCGCCTATCCTGGCGGCCGCCGGCGCCAACGTCACATCTTTTGATAATTCCGCCGAACAATTAAAACGAGACAAATTAGTGTCCGACCGGGAGAACCTGAATATCACTCTGGAGCGGGGCGATGCCGCCGATCTGTCCAGATTTTCCGACGGAAGCTTTGATCTGATCTACCACCCTGTTTCCAATTTATTTTTCCCCGACATCGGGCCCGTCTGGCTGGAATGTTTTCGGGTGGTGCTGCGTTCCGGCGGAACGATGCTTGCCGGTTTTTGCAACCCTGTTCTCTTTATGTTCGATAAAGCGGCGAATCAGGAAAGAGAAGGAATTTTGGAAGCGAAATATCCGCTCCCTTTTTCGGACGTCAATTCTTTGAGCAAAGAAGGATTGCAGGGTGTGATCGATAAAAACGAGCCGCTGGAATTTGGCCACACGCTGGAACAGCAGATCGGCGGCCAGATAAACGCGGGATTTTCGATCGCCGGTTTTTACGAAGACTACTGGTCGGACAAGGCCATCGAGCTGAACAAATATATGCCTGTCTTTATCGCGACCAAAGCTCTCAAACCCTGAACGCCCTCTCTGACTCATGATGCCTGATATTGCCGAAACAATTAAGCAAGCAGCGGAACTTCTCCGAATAAGTGAGATCGCCGAACCGCGCCGCGAGGCAAACTCCCTGCTCGCCCTGGCCCTGCAAAAAGATCACACTTTTCTCATCGCGCATCCTGAGTACAAACTCGCTGAAGACGAGCAAAAACTTTTCGAAGAATATTTACGACGCCGCGCGGCGCGCGAGCCTTTTCAATATATCGCCGGGCGGCAGGAATTTTACGGGCTGGATTTTCTGGTTACACCTGACGTGCTGATCCCGCGGCCGGAAACGGAAATGATAGTGGAAACGGCTATCGAACTTTTTAAAGACAAAGGTGGTCTGTTTTTCTGTGAAATCGGTGTCGGGTCTGGCTGCATTTCGGTTTCGATCCTGCACGAGCTAAAGAATGCGCGCGCGATAGGGTTTGATATTTCGCCAAAAGCTTTGGATGTGGCGGAAAAAAACGCTTATCAAAATAATGTTGCGGACAGGTTGGAACTCGGTCTCTCCGATGTGTTTTCTGAGGTCGATACGTCACTGCCATTTGGCCTGCAATTCGACCTGATAGTTTCTAACCCTCCGTATATTCCGGCAAAAGATTTTAAAATTCTCCAACCCGAAGTGCGCGATCACGAACCTGCTTCGGCGCTAACTGATAACGGCGACGGGCTCTCCATCATCGAAAAAATAATCAGCCAGGCGCCTAATTTTCTAAAAACGGGCGGTTATTTGTTGCTGGAGATCGGCATTGATCAGGCTGTCGCAGTCGGCGAGATGATCGTTCCGGGTACTTGGCGAACTTTTGAAATACTTCCCGATCTGCAGGGAATTCCACGAATGGTCAAGCTGCAATTAGAGTAATGGGATATTTGGTATTTTTATAACGAACGTTACTGGTATATTAAAATCGAATTTATGAAGAGCCGAACATATATTTGATCCGTTCCGCTTAGAACCGAGATTTCAGGAAGTGTACCGGCAGGTCGGCCTTCCGTAATGGATTTGAAAGAAATCGGCCCGCTCTTCCTGGGAGCGCAGGCATCTTGCCTGCAAGATCGCGCAGCGATCTAAAATTCTTTATTCATACACTGGTTTAGCACGGCAAGCCGTGCTTGCAGGCAAGTTGCCTGCGCTCCCAGGTTTACTGCCGCATTTCGGACTTCCAATTTAGCTTGATTTCTAAACGGCACGTGATAACATCAGCTTGTACCTTCTATAAGAATTATTTAAGCGGTATTTATGGACAAATTCATTATTCGCGGCGGTAAACCGCTCAACGGTAAGATCTCTATCATCGGGGCGAAGAATTCCGCGCTGCCGTGTCTGGCCGCGGCCTTGCTCACGCCGGAAACCGTGGTGCTGCACAACGTGCCTTACGTCCGCGACCTGATCACCCAGCGGCGCCTGCTCGAAGACCTCGGCGCGACGGTGCTTACGCCTGAGCTCCGCACACATAAAATTTCGGCCAAAAATATCGAAGTTTTCGAAGCCCCCTACGAACTGGTAAAAACGATGCGCGCAAGCGTCTTGGCGTTAGGTCCCTTGCTGGCGCGTTTCGGCCAGGCGCGCGTTTCGCTGCCCGGCGGCTGCGCCATCGGCACGCGGCCTATCGACCTGCACCTCAAAGCATTTGAACAGCTCGGCGCCGTCGTTTCACTCGAATCGGGCGACGTCGTGGCGCGGGCGCCCCGTGGTCGCCTGGTCGGCTCCGATGTGCAGTTTGAAAAGATCACCGTCACCGGCACGGAAAATGTAATGATGGCGGCGGCGCTCGCTAAGGGAACAACGACCATTCATAACGCCGCGCTCGAACCTGAGATCGTCGACCTGGCCGACTTGCTCAACAAAATGGGCGCGCGCATTCGCGGCGCCGGCACTTCATCGATCGAGATCGACGGTGTCGAACAGCTTGGCGGCGCGGAACACACCATCATTCCCGACCGCATCGAAACCGGCACCTTTATCGTGGCGGCGGCCATCACCGGCGGCCACCTCGAAGTGGCCGATTGCGAACCTAAGCACCTGGCTGCCGTGATCGAAAAACTTCGCGAAGCCGGTGTCGAGATCGAAGAATTAAATCCCAGCACGCTTTCCGTCCGCTGCTGCGAAAGTGGATTGATCGGCAAAGACGTGACAACCGAACCGCACCCGAAATTCCCCACCGATATGCAGGCGCAGTACATGGCGCTGATGACCCAGGCCGAAGGAAAGTCTGTCATCAGCGAAACCATTTTTGAAAACCGTTTTATGCATGCTTCGGAAATGATCCGCATGGGCGCCAATATTCAGATCGCCGGCAATGTTGCGACCGTCACGGGCCGCACGCCTTTAAGCGGCGCCAAAGTACAGGCTTCGGACCTGCGCGCTTCAGCCTCGCTGGTTCTGGCGGCGCTGGCCGCCAGCGGCGAAACCACCATCGAACGCGTCTATCACATCGACCGCGGCTATGAACACATCGTCCGGCGGCTCAAATCCATCGGCGCCGATATCGAGCGCGTAAAGGAAAGCATCGACCACAGTGAACGCGGCGCGGAACAGGAAGCGGCCCACGTTTAAATTGGGAGCGCGCAAACGGCCTTTCCGGACTGTTGGTAAATCCGATTTTTCAATTGCCACTAGCTAAAGCTAGTGGCAATTTAAAGCCCTCCCAAACACTACTGACAAAACTCCCCAAGTATGCTTTAATAAATTTATCCCTATGGCTCAGGAAGATTGCATTTTTTGCCGCATAATTGCGGGCGATATCCCGTCGAAAAAAGTGTACGAAGACGATGTCTGCATCGCTTTTAATGACCTCAGCCCGCAGGCGCCGGTGCATAAGCTGATCGTGCCCCGCAAACATTTTGCCTCGCTCGCGACGGCCGATAAAGAGCATCAGGAAATTCTCGGGCATCTTTTACTGACCTGTGGAAAGATCGCGCGGGACGAAAATGTGGCCGAAGACGGCTACCGCGTGGTAATAAATACCGGCGAACACGGGGGCCAGACGGTTTTTCATTTGCACGTGCATCTGCTCGCCGGCCGCGCCTTTGTTTTCCCGCCGGGCTAATTAAGATTTTACAATGCAAAATTATTTATCGATCATTTTTTTAGTACTAGTGTCCCTGTTTTTTTCTGCCTGCGGAAGCACGGCTGGCGGCAATGCTAATGCGAACAATGCCAATACGGCCGTCGTGGAAGTTCCGCAGTACCCGGACGCGCAAACCGCTTTTGCCGAGGGAACTAAATTTTTCGAATCGGGCCGCGAAGGAATGGCCATCGAAGCTTTAAAGCAAGCGGTCGCTTTTGATCCCGACATGGCCGAAGCACATTTCAAACTCGGGATGGCTTACTCAATCCTGGATAAAGAAAAAGACGCCGAAGCCTCATTTGAAGCCGCCGTCGAAGCCTACAAAAAACTGCTGAAGAACGATCCGGAAAACGCCCAGGCGCAATTTAACCTCGGGCGCTCTTACAATAAACTCAACAAGGACGAAGATGCCGAAGACGCCCTGCGCCGCGCCGTCAAATTAAAACCTGACGATAGCGGATACCAGACCGAGATGGGCGCTATTCTCATCAAGCTGGCAAAGTATCCCGAAGCGATCGGTTTCCTGAAAAAAGCACTCGAACTCGACTCGGAAAATCCGCGCGCCGAAGACCTGATGGAAAGAGCCGAAGACGGCCGCCGCCGCGTGGAACAGGGCATCCCCGCCGGCACTAATACCAACAGCAAAGCAAACAGCAATAGACCGGCCAACGCCAATACCAATGGCGCGGTTGAATCCAACAAACCGGCAAATGCGCCGCCACCGCCGCCGGCTAACAAGAAACCCGAGGTCAGGCCTACGGTAATTACCATACCGCCGAAACCCGCTGCCAAACCACCCGAAAGAAAGCCGTAGACTGCTCTCAAAAATAAACTAGAGGTGTAAAAGTTACCGGCTGTTGTTTAGTGTATTTAGTGTAATTCGTGGTTAAGCTTTCGTTAAGACTTACATAGCTGTAAAAAGTTAACCACGAAATACACTAAACACACGAAAAATACCTGCTTATGTTTGTCGTTCCGAGATTTATGGGCAACTCTATTTGGACTCTAAACGAAAAAAGCACGAAGCGTTTCCCATCTTCGTGCTCTTCGTGTCTTTGTGGTTAAAAAATTAATGCACCAATTCGTACTTGCCGGCTGAGGCGACCAGTTCAGTGACGATCGATTGGAACGAGGAAACTTCGGTTCTGTCCGTGATGGAATGTTTGCGCAGTTGGTTCCAGTCTTCCTGCGGAATTTGCCTGAAGGCTTCCACTACAAATGGATCGAATTGCGTTCCTGAGCAGCGCTCTAATTCTTTCAGCGCTTCTTCGTAGTTCGTACCGCGGCGATAAACGCGGTCGCTGGTCATCGCGTCAAAGGCGTCGACGACCTGAAAAATTCTCGCGTTAAGATCAATGTCTTCGCCGCGCATGCCGTGCGGGTAACCGCTGCCGTCCCATTTTTCGTGATGCTGTTCGACCACGCGGGCGGAGCCTTCCAGGAAAGGAATGTTGCGCAGGATCTTTTGCCCGTGCAGCGGGTGCAGTTTCATCTTGACCCACTCTTCTTCGGTAAGCTTGGCGGGTTTGCGCAGGATAGCATCCGGCACGCCGATCTTGCCGATGTCGTGCAGCAGCGCGCCGAGCTCCAGATCACGCAGGTCTTCTTTACTAAGGCCCAGCTCGTGCCCAAGCCGCAGGCTGAAAGTGACCACGCGTTCCGAATGCCCGTGCGTTTCAAAATCTCTGGTTTCCAGCGCCTGCACCAGCGCCTTGAGCGCCATGCGATAGGAAGCTTCCACTTCCTGCAGCGCTTTGTCTAATTCGACCGTGCGCTCTGAAATCAATTCTTCCAGGTGGACCTGGTAATGATCTTTCAAACTTTTTAATTCGTACTGCTCGGCGGCGCGCTTGACGGTCGTTTCGACCTGCGCTATATCGAATGGTTCCGGGAAATAATCAAAGGCGCCGGCGCGAAATATCTTTAACGTCTCTTCGGAATCGATCTCTTTACCGGTCAGGATCACCACCGTTTTCGGCGACGTGAAATCGACATAATGAATAAGATCAAAGCCGTTTTTCGCGGCGATGCCGACGTCGCAGATGACCACGGAAAATTCGCGGTCGCGGATCTTGCCCAGTGCGCCGTCCTGCGTCGAGGCCCGCTCGCAGTCGTATACCTTCTGCAAAAGGCCGAGCAATTCATTGCAGGCAGCGGGGTCGTCATTGACCACCAGTATATTGATGTGGATTGGATTGGTTCCGAACATATGTTTTGGCGCACAATCGCAGTTTTCCAGCTTAGGGAGCCGAAAAAGTGGGCTAGGATCGATCGGCGGACGGTTCTGCCAAACGCGCAAAATTAAGGTTTTTGAAGGTCTTACCACAAGTGCCAGTCACACTTGTCAAATTAGACTAACACAGTTAAATGATGTTAATCAAGAGTTTTTTGGATGTATTATTGAGATTTGCTATTCATTTATAGCATTTTTTCCTGAACTAATCGGAACCACATTAATATTTTTCCTTTTCTGGCGTTCCTCAAAGGAATCTTCTTTCACTTCAATTTGTCTTGACCGATAAGTGTTATACCAAACTTTGTCTATTTTCTTTGCTTTCCAAAGATTTTCTATTATCACTGTCGGATGAATTAGTAAGACATATTTGTATCTTTGATTTCCTATTTGGATAGTTTTTATAAAACCAGTCTCTTCGAGCTTTTTCATTCTCTCTTGCCAAGTACGCACTCCACGCGTTCCTTCATATCCAGAAGCATACGCATGTATTTTTTCATCGGTCATTTCAATTACGCCCTCGTCTATATGGCGCGACAGCAATTCAAAATACACCTTTGAAGGATCGCCACCCTTGCCGCTGAGTTTTTTCGATGAGAGTAATTGTAAAATGAGGGGTAAAGTTCGGGGGGCCTTAAACCAACCCTTTTCATCCTCACCGGTCCACGCATCCTCATCTTTGAAAAACTGTTGTCTGAACTTTTCTCTTTTCTCAGTGTTCGCCGTTTTTTTCTTCATCACTCCTCCTTTAAGAGTCAGCTTGGCACGTAGCGCTTCCGCGCCAAGCCCTTGCTTTTACAGTCACCGATACGAAAGGTGTTCTGCTTAACAATGGAATAGATTATGAGTGATTTATTTAACCAAATCAACGACTTTGATTTGCAAGATTTGCCCACAATCAGACTCTCATGGCGCAATTTTGAGTTTGAATTTGTAATAATTTGCTGCTTACGTAGCTAAAATGGCGAATTTTCGCGAGTTTTTCTTTGTGGAATCCTCTAAACCCTGTCTTTTGAAGTAATTAATTTCTTAATTATAAGCTTTCTCGTCTCCTTAGTATTCTGGGTATCCCTTGTGTCCTTTAGTATCGTTAGTGTAATTGGTTTCCTTTGTTTCTTTTGCGAAAGTAGAAAATTCTTAAATTTTCGGAGAACGGGAAATCCCTACTTGTTTGACCAACTCTTTTTTGGTTGTTATATTCGTAAATCCACGCCGGAGTGGCGAAATTGGTATACGCACTAGACTCAAAATCTAGCGAGCTTAACGCTCATGTCGGTTCGAGTCCGACCTCCGGCACCACCTTCCTTTTATCCCGGCCCTTAAATCACAGTTAAAAATACGCTTTTTTATTGACTTATCCATCTGCATGCGATAAAACCGAATTGTTCTTCCATATCCTGCTAAAAATTTACCCATGGATGTCCATGGTCCCCTCTTATTGAGGGATGAAGGGAAATGTATATGTATATTGGTCAGGTTGCCAAAAACCAACTCACACTTTCTACCAAAAACCTGCGTGCTCCGTCCAACCGCTCCGCGCGTTCTTTTTTTATCGTGTTGGCCGCGGTTTTGCTGACAATTTTTTCCTATCCTCAAACGGGAGTGCAGGCCCAAACCATTTCGCTTACGACCCTGGGTACGCCTTACCTGCAGGATTTTGACACGCTGTCCAACACCGCCGGATCTACCACCAATGTTTTAACGATAAACGGGTGGTTCCTGACGGAACAGGGCGGCGGCGCGCGTGACAACGAGCAATATGCCGTGGACACCGGCGGCAGCACCACCGGCGATATGTACAGTTACGGGGCCGCGGCCGCTACCGACCGCGCACTGGGAGAGCTGCGTTCGGGTACGCTGATCCCTTTTTTCGGCGCGTCTTTTACCAACAACACCGGGTCCACCATCGCGGCGCTTAGTATCAGTTATGCCGGCGAGGAATGGCGCCTGGGAACGGCCGGCCGCACCGACCGGATCAATTTTGAATACAGCGACAATGCCACCGATCTGATCACCGGGACCTGGACCGGGATCACCGCGCTGAATTTTGTTACGCCCGACACCGTCACGATCGGGGCCAAGAACGGCAATTCCGCGGGAGATCGCACGGTTTTGAGTTCTACGATCAACGGCGTGAATATCCCCAACGGGGCCACCTTCTGGATCCGCTGGACGGACCTGGACGCCACCGGGGCAGACGATGGATTATCGATCGATGATTTTTCACTTACCCCGCTGGTAACCTCTGCCGCATCGGTAAGCGTTTCGGGGCGGGTTGCTACTAAAAGCGGGCGCGGGATCGGGAATGTACAGGTCAGAGCGATCGGACCGGGCGGGCTGATAAAAACGGTTTTGACCTCGCCGTTCGGTTATTATCTGATCGACGATCTGCCGGCGGGGCAAAATTACGTGATCAGCGTTTCGTCCAAGAGCTGGACGTTCGGCGAGCCGGTCCAGACGATCCTGCTTAACGATTCCAATGACGACGTGAATTTTATCGCGGAATAATTAACGTCGCCCCTGCACCAACGTAAAAAGCCCTCGGAATTTTCGAGGGCTTTTTAAATGTAGCGCCACCGTCGCATTAGTTGATTGCGGCTGTCGTGAAGGGTCCCGCCTTCACTTTTTTCGACTCGGCAGACGAGACGCCCGTGTTAAGGATACCGGTATTATTAGTGTATATGCCGGCCACGACGATCTTGTTGTCGGGCTGAACGACGGCTCCATAGCCCGTATCACCCGCGCCAAAAAAATTTGCCGAAGCCGTGCCGGAGCTGTTAAAAGTTATGTCCAGCTCCGGCTGGGCATTTACCACGGTCAAAACACACAACACGAACGAGATGATAAAAATTGAGTGAAATGATCTGTGAAATGTTCTTATGCGCATATCGTGCCCCTTGAGAATTGAAATGTTTAAAACAAATATGGCAACCGGGAGGATTAAACGGTAAAGCTAATGATTTTGGGAGTATATGCCCGTAGGAAAAGATGTAAAGAAGTTTTTGCAAACCGGAGTCCATCAATTGCCACTAGCTTTAGCTAGTGGACTTAAGAAATACTCTCTATGAGCGGGGCTTTAGCCCAAACTAAGAATTGGCTAAAGCCTCTCTCTTTTTTGACCTTACCCACCACTAGCTAAAGCTAGTGGCAATTTAAAAGACCGGAGAATCCGCAGTCCCGATAAACTCCCTTCCTGGTTTTCTTAAAGAAAGAAACTAACCCGGATAGATCGTGCCCGCCTCAACAAAGCACAGCGGATTATGCCATTTGTCTTCGGCATAGAACGAGCGCTCGCCCCATGGCTTGACGCTGATCTCGCCGGCCGGAGTGCCATGCACGCTCTCCGTCGAAAGGCAGTCCAGTTCCTTGGCGCGCGCAAAAACCCCGTCAAGATCATTCACCGTAAAATACAAAGCCTTGGCCGCCGGGTGCGGTTCCGTTCCGCCAGCCGACATATCGACCACCTGCAAGGTCACCGGCCCGCAATCAAAGTAAACACGCGAGCCTGCCTGCAGCCGCCCATCCGTGCCAAATAGCTTGCTGTAAAAATCTTTCGCCTCGCCAAGGTTGCCTACTTCGACATTGATCCGAAACAAACTCGGCACGTCATTGTTTTCTGTTGTCATTTTTTCTCCTGTTAGTGATAAGTAACAAGATAATCCTTCTTGTTACTTGTTACTTGTTACTTGTTTCTAGAACCATGCCAGCCAATCGCGCACCAGCTCGAGCCGTTTGCGATTGATGCTGTAGATATGATTACGGCCTTCGCGTTCGTGCGTGAGCAGCCCGGCCGCTTCCAGGACCTTCACGTGCCGCGTGGTCGTCGGCCAGGCAGTATCGAACATCTCCGCGATCTCACCCGCCGTCATCGAACCGCCCTCGAAATTCAGCGTCAGCAGCACGCGCCTTCGCGCCGGATGCGCCAAAGCGGAAAACACAGCTTCGTACGCGTCCATCTTTGCTTTCGGCTCAGCTTTGATCACGTTTCTCCCCACGATCTAATATTTAGCATTTTTGCTAAATATTAGTCAAGTCGAATTTCATGACTATTCGAGAATGAGGTCAGAACCGGGAGCGGTAGCGACCGGGTTTCCTGATTCCTGTTCCGTGTAGCTTTGCGGTTCAGTCTTAAAGGATGCTTTGAATCAGGTTAGAAAGCCTGCCCCATGAAATCCACCTATTGCACGAAAGACCCGGTCGCATTTTTTAAGAGCGCTTCCGGTTCCGACCTCATTTTTAGTGCTGACTGGGCTATTCCTGTAAAATAAATATATGAAGAGCAAGGGGCTGATACATCTCACAAGCAAAGGGCTTTATTGCGAGCCGGGTGATTTTTATATCGATCCGTGGAAGCCCGTCAAGCGCGCCGTGTTGACACACGCGCACGCCGATCACACTTATCGCGGAAATCAAAACTATCTTGTGCCTGAGGAAGGCAAGCTTCTCTCGCGTATTCGCCTGGGCGACGAAGCGCAAATTGAGACCGCCCCGTATGGCAAAACAATAAATTTCGATGGCGTGAAAGTTTCTTTTCACCCGGCGGGCCATGTGCTGGGTTCGGCCCAGGTGCGTGTCGAGCACAAAGGCGAGGTCTGGGTGGCCTCGGGCGATTACAAACTGATGCCGGACCGGACGTGCGCGGCGTTTGAACCGGTGCGCTGTCACGCGTTCATTACCGAGGCCACTTTCGGTCTGCCCATTTATCGCTGGACGCCGAGCGAAATTGTTTTCGAAGAGATCGGCGATTGGTGGCGCGCGAATCGCGAAGAAGGAAAAGCCTCGGTGCTGTTTGCCTACGCGCTGGGCAAGGCCGAGCGCATCTTAAACGGCATTGACCGCTCGATCGGAAATATTTACACGCACGGTGCGGTTGAACGCTTGACTGAAGCCTATCGGGAATCGGGCGTCGATCTTCCGCCGACCACTTATGTCGGCTCGGTCGAAAACAAAAAAGAATTTGTCGGGTCGCTCGTCGTCGCGCCGCCCTCCGCCGCGGGCTCGACCTGGCTAAAAAGATTTGGCAAACATTCGACCGGATTTGCTTCGGGCTGGATGATGGTGCGCGGCGCGCGCCGCCGCCGGGCCATCGACCGCGGCTTTGTGCTTTCGGACCATGCGGATTGGCCCGAATTATTATCAGCGATCAGCGCAACGCACGCGGAAACCGTCTATGTCACGCACGGCTTTTCCGAAGAGCTGGTGCGCTGGCTAAACGAATCGGGCACGAATGCGAAAACTTTAAAGACCGAGTATCACGGCGAAGCCGACGCGCTAGACGAAGTGCTGAGCGAAGATTTTGTGGAGGAGATAAAAGAATAACGTGTGTAGCGCCGGCGTCTCGCCGGCTGTCGCGAGTGCGTCCCGCGCTCGCACTATTTAACCGTGGGCGAGACGCCACAGAAACTGCCCCGTTAAATAAGTGCGACGGTGGCGCTACTATTCAAATGAAACTTTTCACCGAGCTTTACACCAGGTTAGATCAGACAAACAAGACCAATGAAAAGGTTCAGGCGCTAAAAGACTATTTTGCCCGCGCCGCGCCGGCAGATGCCGCGTGGGCGCTTTATTTTTTAAGCGGACGCAAACCGCGCCAGATCGTGCCTTCGAAATTGATCCGCCAGTGGGCGATGGAAGAATCGGGCATTCCCGAATGGCTCTTTATGGAATCGCGCGACACGGTGGGCGACACGGCCGAAACGATCGCGCTGCTGCTGCCAAACAATCCGATTGAAGACACGACGCCGCTAAACGTGCTGGTCGAGCAAAGACTTCTTCCCTTGCGAAAGTCTGACGAGGAAACGCAGCACCGCGAGGTTTTAAAAGCCTGGCACGGGATGAACTACGCGCAGCGCCTCGTCTATAACAAGCTGATCTCCGGCGCGTTTCGCATCGGCATTTCGCAGCTGCTGGTGATGCGCGCGCTCTCGCAGCTCTCCGGCGTGGAAACCGATATCA
Organism: Pyrinomonadaceae bacterium; assembly: GCA_035995185.1. Lineage (GTDB taxonomy): Bacteria > Acidobacteriota > Blastocatellia > Pyrinomonadales > Pyrinomonadaceae > DASYKT01. The sequence goes on along the minus strand of DASYKT010000031.1, from coordinate 6,836 downwards.
TCGCGCAGCGCATGATGGGCGAGTGGGAACCGAGCGCGGAATTTTTTGAAAAGGTAACCAACGGCCAGCTCGAAGAAGACGAGGCCCCGATCGCGCGGCCTTACCCTTTTCATCTCGCGCACCAGGCCGATTTTCCACTCGAAGATCTGGGCGATGTGGCCGGTTGGCAAGCTGAGTGGAAATGGGACGGCATTCGCGCGCAGGTGATAAAACGCGCCGGCCAGGTTTTTATCTGGTCGCGCGGCGAAGACCTGATGACCGAGCGTTTCCCTGAAATTGCGCAGGCCGCCCTGTCGCTGCCCGACGGCACCGTGCTCGATGGCGAAGTGCTGCCGTGGTCTGAGGAGCCTGGCACGGAAGGCGTGATGCCTTTTACCGTCCTGCAGCGCCGCATCGGCCGCAAAAATCTTTCGCCAAAAATTCTCGCCGAAATTCCGATCATCCTGCAGTGCTATGACATTTTAGAAGCGCAAGGCCAGGACATTCGCGCGGAGCCGATCAAAAAGCGCCGCAAAATTTTGGAAAAAACCATCGGCAAATTAACCGCCGAAGCGAAAAAAGTTTTTCGCCCCACCGATATCGTCACCGCCGGAAGCTGGGAAGAGCTGGCGGCCATTCGCGAAGACAGCCGCGCGCGCCGGGTCGAAGGTTTTATGTTGAAGAACTTAAACTCGCCTTATCGTACCGGCCGTCATCGCGGCGATTGGTGGAAATGGAAGATCGACCCTTACACTATCGACGCCGTTTTGATCTACGCGCAAAAAGGCTCGGGCAAGCGTTCGAATCTTTTTACCGATTATACTTTTGCCGTCTGGAAGGGTGAAGAGCTTGTCCCGTTTGCCAAAGCATATTCGGGTTTAACGGACGCGGAAATTCGCCAGGTAGATAATTTTGTCAGGCGTAATACGCTGGAAACTTTCGGCCCCGTGCGCAGCGTCAAACCCGAACTCGTTTTCGAGCTCGCTTTCGAAGCCATTCAGAAATCTACCCGTCACAAATCCGGCGTCGCCGTCCGCTTTCCGCGCATCGCCCGTTGGCGGCAGGATAAAACATCCGCCGAGGCCGATTCGATCGAGTCGATCTATGCGCTGCTCGATGCTCATGCGGCGTAAAATTTCAAACTTCCCTCCTTACGAAGGAGGGGTGGCGCGCTCCTGCGCGACGGGTGGTTCTTTCTTCCGCTTGATATACATCAATAAAAAAGTCAGGCCGTATTTCTATCAGCCTGACTCTTTTGATTTAAAAGCGACAAGTTTATTTATCCGCTGTCATGAATTGCAGCCGTTCGGCATTTCGCCGCGTCACCAATCCCTTGACGACCTGGCCACCGGCCTTGTTCCACGCCAGAAAACCGTCGGCGCAGCCCTGGTAATCTTTCGCGTTAAGCTTTTTCAGCAGCGATGACTTACCAAACGCTCCGTTTCCGATATTGAACGTGAGTGAAACAAGCGCGTCGAATTGATTTTGCGAGATCGGGGCCGTCACCCCGTTATTGACCGCGCCTTCCGCCGACTTCAGATCCTGGCGCAGGAGTTTGGTGGATTCCGCCGCGGTAATGGGCTGGTTCAGCTTGTAAGGCTCGCCCGGTAAGACCAGGTGGCCGACGCCGACAGTTAATTTTTTTACCGAATCAAGATAACCGTGCAGCACTTCGCCTTCACGGGCCTTGATCGCTTTAATACCGTTGTCACTGGTTGTTTTGCTCATAATTTTGTGGGGGCAGCTTTAATTTTATTTTCGCAAATTTACTATATTTCCCCCTGCTTGGCAACGTTTTCCGGTGAAGACATAATATATTTTATTTGGCTTTGCCCATACCGGTAAAGTCAGTTTGGCTATAAGCTGATAGCTGTCAGCTGACGGCTTTAATTTACCAGTGGGAACGTAATTTTTTTAACGACGGTTATGCTCATCTCAGATTTTGATTTTCAACTGCCCGAACATTTGATCGCGCAAACGCCGCTTGAGAACCGTGCCGGTTCGCGGATGCTAATGGTCGACCGCGAAAAGCAGATCTGGCGGGACGAGCATTTTCACAGCCTCGCGGATTTTATGGATCCCACTGACGTTCTGGTTTTAAACAACACCAAAGTTTTTCCCGCCCGTCTTTTCGGACAAACGGAAACCGGCGCAAAGGTCGAAATATTTCTCGTTAAAGAAAATGAAGACAAAAGCTGGGAAGCGCTGGCGCGTCCGGCGCGGCGTCTAAAAACTGGTAAAAGAATTATCTTCGGTGAGAAACTTTCGGCGAATGTTTTAGATAGAAACGACGAAGGAAAAGTTTTTATCGAGTTCGAAGCGAATGGAAATCTCGAGCAGCTTCTCGACGAGCTTGGCAAGACCCCGCTGCCGCCCTACATCAAACGAGACACCGGACAGATCGGCGACATTGATGGGGACCGCGAACGTTACCAGACCGTTTTCGCCCGTGAACGCGGTGCGATAGCCGCGCCCACTGCCGGGCTGCATTTTACACCCGAAATAATTTCCCAAATAAAAGCGCGCGGCGTCACCGTAGCCGAAATAACTTTGCACGTCGGTTACGGCACTTTTGAACCGGTGCGCAGCCGTGATATTTCCCATCACCGCGTTTCCGCCGAAAGGTGCGAGATATCTACCGAAACTGCACGGGTTTTAAACGAGGCGAAAGATGCCGGGCGAAAAATGCTCGCCGTCGGCACTACCACCACGCGCGCGCTTGAATCGTTCGCAAATGAGAACGGCGTTTTACGCAGCGGCGCTCACCCTGCGGATATCACCATCACGCCGGGTTACAAATTCCGCTTCGTCGATAAACTGCTGACGAATTTTCACCTGCCGCGTTCGTCGCTGCTGGTGCTGGTCTCGGCTTTTGCCGGCCGCGAATTTATTTTGTCCGCCTACGAACACGCCGTGGCGGAAAATTATCGTTTTTATAGTTATGGCGATTGTATGCTGATAGAGTAGGAGTTATCTGAGTTCCAGGTTATCCGAGTTTTTGAAACCCTAAACTCTCGAAAAACTCGGAAAACCCGGTCAACTTTCTGGAACTCTGACAACTTTTTATAGTATCTTATATATCCTGTTCGTATGGCGGTACTGAAAAAAATCCGAGAGATCTGGCGCGGCGACGAAGAACCAGAAGTCATAGTTCCCGCTCCTTTTACGCCTTATAGTATCGCTCCGCTTACGGTCCGGCAGCTGGACGAAGTCTGCAAGCTGAATCGCCGCTGTTTTCCGCTGGGCGATTCCTACACCCGCCACACCTTTAATTTCTTGCTTTCCGAACCCAACGGGCTGGCCATGTGCGTTCTGACGCCGAGTGAAAAGATCGTCGCTTTTATCGTGACCATGGTTAATGAAGACGGGGCCGGGCACATTACCACCCTTGGCGTGGCGCCCGAGCACCGGCGGCGGGGTTTGGCGCAAAAACTGCTCAGTTGGGCCGAAGACGCGCTGAAAAAGCGAAATATCAATCTTATCCGCCTCGAGGTCCGCGTTAACAATATCGCGGCGCAAAAGCTTTATAAAGACTTGGGTTACGCCGCCGTCCAGCGCCTTTCACACTATTACGTCAACGGTGACGACGGCTTCCTGATGGTCAAATCTCTCATTCCCAACATCTGATGAATTTTCGCCTTCCCCGCTTATATCCTATTACAGATACACGGCTTAGCGGTCTATCTCACGCGGAACAGGTGCACCTGATGATCGCCGGCGGAGCGACACTGGTCCAATTGCGCGAAAAACACGCTTCACCCGCGGAATTTTATCGCGAAGCCGAAAAGGCCATCGAAATCGCTCATTCCAGTGGAGTTAAGATCATCATCAACGACCGCGTCGATATCGCTTTGGCGCTAAAAGCTGACGGCGTTCACCTGGGACAGGATGACCTGCCGCCCGCCGCAGCCCGTAAACTATTGGGAGATAAGGCGATCATAGGTTTTTCCACGCATAATATGGAGCAGGTCAAGGCTGCCCTGGAGCTGCCCGTCGATTACATCGCTTTTGGCCCCGTCTTTGCGACCACGACCAAAGAAAATCCGGATCCGGTGGTCGGTTTAGAGCTTTTGACATTGATACGAAAGACTTTAGGTAATTTTCCCCTAACAGCGATCGGCGGGATAAACGAAACGAATTTCCGCGACGTTTTAGCTGCCGGCGCCGATTCCGTGGCGATCATCAGCGCTGTTTTATCCCGCCCGGATCTAATTTCCGAGCGGGTTAAATTCTTTTCTGCAAATAGTTAAATTTGTTACAACAAATCGCATGTTTGTAAAAAATCCTTGATTTTCTTTGAAATTAAGGTAGAATACTTATTGAGCTTAATGCTCGGTAGTTTTCCTTAACTCGATTTCCTACCTACAGCCACAAAAGCCTAAATTTCTTTAGGAGTGAAAATTAGTAAATGAGTCTGCTTGACGTCACGCCCATTATTGAGCAAATGCTGCAAGTCTCTGATGATATCAGTGACTTGAATTTTTCGGTTGGCCAGAGCCCGCAGGTAGAAATAAATGGCTCGCTGGTGCAGATCGCGCCGATGGGATTGGGAAAACTTTCGTCCTTTCAGACAGAGGCGATAGCGATGGCCCTTTTGCGCGATCATGCCGAAGCAATGGCTATCCTCACCCACACCGGCTCTACCGATCTCAGCTACAGCCTGCCCGGACGCTGCCGCTTTCGCGTTAACGTTTTTCAGCAGCGCGGTTCTTATTCGATCGTGATGCGTGTTATTCCGCGCGACATTCCTTCCTTCGCCAGCTTGAATCTGCCGCCGCACCTGGAAGACATCGGCGGCCTGCGCAACGGGCTGGTGCTTGTGACCGGGCCGACGGGTTCCGGAAAAAGCTCGACGCTGGCGGCCATCATCGACCAGATAAACGAGAGCAAAAGTTATCACATCGTCACCATCGAAGACCCCATCGAATTTATGCACAAGCATAAAAAATCGACCGTCAACCAGCGCGAGATCGGGTCCGACACCAGAGATTTTCCCAGCGCCCTGCGCGCCGCCCTGCGCCAGGCGCCAAAAGTAATTCTGATCGGCGAAATGCGCGATCTGGAAACGGCCGAGATCGCCCTCGAAGCGGCGGAAACCGGCCACCTTGTTTTTTCCACGCTGCACACCATCGACGCCTCGAAAACCGTCGACCGTATCATCGGGCTTTATCCGAAGAACGAGGAGCGGATCATCCGCAACCGTCTGGCGCAAACCTTCCGCTATATCATCTCGCAGCGCCTGATCCCGAGGGCCGACGGCAAGGGCAGAATTCCGGCCATCGAAATTCTCAAATCCAATCAGCGGACCCGCGAGTATATCGAAAAAGGCGAAGAGCAGGGCAAGACACTGCTTGAAGCTATTCGCGACGGGCAGATAGACGGCATGCAGGATTTCGACAGCGTCATCCAGCAGTTCATCGAACGCGACATTATCAAATTGGAAGACGGCCTGTCGTTTGCGACCAATCAAAACAATATGATCCTGATGCTCAAGGGACTCGGCGGAACGGACAGTTTCCAGAAGGAATTTGAGCGCGATCAATCCCTCGACGAATTTGCGCTGCCGATCGGAAAGAAAAATCCGAATTCGGTTTTGGATATGCTTGAATAACATTATTTAGAGAAACACTATGATCATTCGTTGTGATAATTGTTCGGTTTCACTGCAGCTCGATGATGCGAAAGTGCCAAAGGGCAATTTTACCGTGCGCTGTCCGCGCTGCCAGAATTTGCTGCGCGTAACGGCCGGCAGCGGCAGAAGCGCCGCCGTGGAACAGATGAAGCAAAACGCTCCGGCCCCGGCCGTGAGCGGCGCCAATCCGGCGGAATTTGCGCAGAAAGAAAGCGAGCTTGAGATCAATAGCGCGCTTCGCTCATTGCTGGGCGCTTTGCAGAAAGAAAACACCACCATCGAGCTTAACGATGAGGAAGAAGTAAAACCGCGGCGCATTCTTCTCTGCCTCGACCAGTCTAAAAAAGATTTTGTCGCCAACCTTCTTACCAAAGCCGGCTATAAGGTCTATGCCGCGGAAACGCCGGCCCAGGCCAACGAACGCCTGCGCGAAGGCCGCACCGAGATCGTTATATTCTCCACCGATTTCGCCGCTGAATTCGGCGGCGCCGGGATCCTGCAGCAGAAAGTGAACTCGCTCGCCTCTGCCGAACGCCGGAGATTATTCCTGGCGTGCATCGACGACAACATCACCACCATGAACGCCCACGAGGCTTTCCTGAAAAATCTGAACCTGACCATTAACACTTCGGACCTCGACCAGACCCCGCTGATACTAAGCCGCGCTCTGCGTGATTTCAATGAGCTCTACCGCCACTACAACAAAGCGGTCGGAGCGGTCGCCGTCTAAAACGAAACGTTATTAAATAATAAAAAAGGCAGCCTAATATGGGCTGTCTTTTTTTATTTTTGTAAATTGCTACGAGCTTTAGCCGGATGAGGTCAGAACCGGAAACGGTAGTGACCGGGTAATTATTTTCACCGGATTTCGGCAATTCCAGCGTGGATAGAAGTATTAGAATTAAACCCGGTCGTGGCTCCAGGCGGCGCTCCCGGTTCTGACCTCATACTCGAACGGCGAAGCCTTTCCGCACAGCACGGCGGCAGAGCCGCAGGACTCCGGGCGGGGACAGGCCACCGCCCCTACTATTATTTCTGTTTTGATTTTATCTGTTGCGTGCGGCAGGTGAACTTAGGCAGCGAACGGTTCGCGCGTAGGAGTTTACATGCTTTGACGGTTCTTCGGGAAATTCTTCTCCGTCACAAACTGCGTGTTACCGTACCGTCGGGGTCCGCGCAGCGGCTTTGCCCGATTTCTGACTCACCGCGCGTACGAGCAAAGAAG
>DASYKT010000030.1:0-2950 GCA_035995185.1 Pyrinomonadaceae bacterium | reverse complement strand
TGATTCGAAAGGTCCGGCTGCAATTAGCAATACGGATTTACACCATTACTAAAAAAAGAGCTTCGTTCTGGCGAAGCTCTTTTCATTAACATTGAGGATTCTTATTCGTGTTATTCGTGGCAGCCTTCTTCAGCTTTATAGACAAAGCCATTTCATGCTCAGATCTGCCATATTTTATTATCGGAAAAGTTATTCGATCTAATTTCTGGAAATGACTGAGTGATGGTATTTGACGGGCATGGTTCGGACCCCGACGGTCGAAGGGCCGAAATTTTATAAGCTTAACGGTTACTATTACATACTGGCCCCTGCCGGGGGCGTGGCAACCGGCTGGCAGCTGGCGCTGAGGTCCAAACAGATATACGGCCCGTATGAAAAAAAGATAGTGCTGGCGCAGGGGAGATCGGCGATCAACGGCCCGCACCAGGGGGCGCTGGTCGATACACCGGCGGGCGAATGGTGGTTCCTGCATTTTCAGGACAAGGGCGCTTACGGACGCGTGGTCCATCTTCAACCTGTCGAATGGAAAAGCGGCTTTCCGGTCATCGGTTCTGACGCGGACGGCGATGGGACTGGAGAGCCCGTCTTACGATACAAGAAGCCGAATGTCGGGAAGACCTGGCCGGTCGAAACACCGGCGGATTCAGATGAGTTTGCCGGCAATACTCTCGACCTTCAGTGGCAGTGGCATGCCAATCCTCAAGCCGTGTGGGCGTTTCCTTTCCCGCAAAAAGGCGTGCTGCGAATGAACTCGGTGCAATTGCCGGATGGTTATAAAAATCTTTGGGACCTGCCGAACCTGCTTTTGCAAAAGCTTCCCGCCGAGCGGTTTATGGCAACCGCGAAGGTCAAATTCGAACCTCGATCCGATGGTGAAAAATTCGGCCTGGTTATCATGGGGCTTGATTATTCCTATCTCGGAGTGACTTATAGAAACGGCAAACTTTATCTCGCGCAAGCGACGGCGAAAAACGCCGATACCGGGTCTGCTAAAAAGGAGGGCCCGCCGCAATCGATCGCCTCAAACGAATTTTACCTGCGAGTTAAGGTCAGCGACGGGGCAATGTGCCGGTTTAGTTACAGCACCGATGGAAAAGTTTTTCAAAATATCGGCGAGGCATTCCAAGCGCGCGAAGGCCGCTGGATAGGCGCCAAGGTCGGCTTATTTTTTAATCGTCCGGGTAAATTCAACGACGCCGGATCGGTTGACGTCGACTGGTTTCGTTTTGAATCAATTACACTCTAGCTTGATTACTTACTTGGTTGAGCTACGCAAAAAAAGTTGAATCACGAAATACACTAATCACACGAAAAGCTGTTAGCTGACAGCTATTAGCTTATAGCCAGATCATTTCTTACTTTATTCGCAAAACTATTCATAATTAATATTCGCGGGCTCGAGCTTTGGCGCGAGCAAGTGAATTATGAGCAATGCGATCAGGTAAGCCGAGGCCGCGATGATAAAGATCGGCAGGTAGCTGCCCGTCTTGTAAAGTATCCAACCGACCAGCGGCGAGATTACCATCCCGCCCACCGCGCCCATCATACCGCCGATCCCGACCACGGAACCGACCGCCTGTTTCGGGAACATATCGGACGCGATGGTAAAGATATTGGCCGACCAGCCCTGATGAGCGGCGGCGGCGATGCCGATCAAAATGACGGCGATCCACAGGTTAGACGTGATCGAAGCAAAAACTATCGGCACCACAGCCAAGGCACAAATAAGCATCGCGAATTTGCGGCTGCGGTTAATCGTCCAGCCGCGCTTGATCAGTTTTGAAGAGATATATCCGCCGCCGACGCTGCCGATGTCGGCGATGATATAAATGATCGCCAGCGGAATGCCGAAATTCTTAAGATCCAGGCCGTGTTGTTTGTTAAGAAAATCAGGCAGCCAAAACAGGTAGATCCACCAGATGGGGTCGGTCAGGAATTTCCCTATGCCGAAAGCCCATGTCTGCCGGTGCGGAAAGAGCCGCCGCCAGGGTATTTGTGCCCCCAGTTCTGGCGTTTCGGCCGGATCACTCTGGATATAGGCGAGTTCGGCAGCTGACAGGCGCTTGTGTTCCTCGGGCCGCTTGTAAATTAAGAGCCAGAAGAAGAGCCAGATAAAGCCGATCACACCGGTGAAAATGAACGCTTCAAACCACCCCCAGGTCAGCACGATGATCGGCACCAGCAGGGGCGTGGCCAGGGCGCCCACATTGGTGCCGGCGTTGAAAATACCGGTGGCCAGCGCGCGTTCTTTTTTCGGGAACCACTCCGCCACGGTTTTGATCGACGCGGGAAAATTTCCGGCCTCACCTAACCCAAGCGCAAAGCGCACGACCATGAACCCGATCACCGAGATCGACAATGTGAAGGTCCAGGGGGCCGCGCCAAAGAGCGAGCTGATCCCGTTAAACGCCGACACCAACGCGGCCACGATGGGGGCGACGATCGGCGACGAAATCGTTCCGATCGAGATCGCCCACGCGTGCCCGATAGCGGCCACGCTCCAGACAACGATGGCCAGGGCAAAGCCTTTCTTCGTGCCGATCTTGTCCATCAGCTTGCCGACAAAAAGCAGCCCGATGGCGTACGCGGTCTGGAAGGAAAAAACGATCCAGCTGTAATCGAGTTCCGTCCAGCCGAATTCGCCGGCGAGTGTCGGTTTAAGAATGCCGATCACCTGACGGTCGATGTAGTTGACGGTAGCCGCGAAAAAGAGCAAAGAGCAGATCGCCCAGCGAAAATTGCCGACACGCGACGGAGTTTTTTCCTCAATGGCAGCAATAACGGCGCCGGTGGCGGTCGCTGCCGCTTCCTCCGGAGGTGAAACCTCGGAGAGGGATTTTGGCTCTTCAAATTCTTCGACGATCTCGTTTATATCGCCCATTCAGTTTGCTCCTATAAAGACAATATTCCCGGTGAAAAATATTCTCGGCCCTGCACCGTGCTCGCGATC
>DASYKT010000029.1:0-50916 GCA_035995185.1 Pyrinomonadaceae bacterium | reverse complement strand
TCTTGCATCCGGCGAATATCTTCTTCTTTCAGGATATCTTCTTCGCCTGTGATGACCGTCCTCAAATAGCGATTGACCGTGGAGGCCGAAATTCCCATGATCATAGCAACCCGGCGCTGGCTTTTACCCACGGCGTAAAGTCTTTTGGCGACGATTATCGACTTGGCACGCTCACCGTCAGCGTATTCGTAACGCCACACCAGGTGATCGCGTTCATTGCCATAACCTGTGAACTCAAAATGGAGGAAGTCGCTCGTCTTTTCTATCCGGTAGATGAGGACGTTTGACGCGTCGTAGCGAATCTCGGTACCGCGCGGTTTTAGATGTTTCAGATAGCGCAGGTCTTTGGCCTGATGGCTCGCGCCTAACGCAAAGACGTTGTCGGCGAAATTACTGAGCATCTTTGACCCTTGCAAGTCGCTCAGCGAAAGCGGCGAAGTAAAGGGAAGCTTCGGCGTGTGGGCCAGCACCAGTATCGAGAGACCGTAATATTCCTTCAAGTGTTTCAGCGCCTGCATCAGTTGGGCCGCCGCCGCGGCGCTCTCGTTCACGCCTTTAAGAAAAGTGATGTTATCGACGATCACTATCCGCGCGCCCGTCTCTCTGACGAGCTCAATGAACGAATGCCGGACAAACTCGGACATGTTTTCATAACCCGGGGGAAGGTCGCCGTGCGGGGCCATCTGCGCGCGCAGCAAAATTGTCCGAAAAAAGGTAGTGACGACGGGTTTCATCCTCGCCGGCTGTCGAGTAACGCGCTTCGAATTATTTTTCGCTCAGCTCAAAATCTAAATAGAGAACTTTTTGCGCATCCGGGACCGATTCCATAGGCGCAATCGCTTTTCCGCGTGCCAAGGCTTCGGCGATCTGCATGGCCAGCGTACTCTTGCCCCGATTGGTGTCGGAAAAAAGGATGGAAAGCTCGCCTTCGAGCCAAAAATCGCCAAAGAGCGACTTGGCCGCCGGTTTCTTTCCGGCATCCTCCAGCCACTGGTTCGCCGGTTTTAGATTGAAAAGATTGTGGTGGTTTTGGATCTCGCGCTCGTGCGCGTTGACGTCTTCTGGTGGGATGATAACTTTGACACCTCTCGCGTACATTTTTTCAGAATGGTGGTGAAGTTGGAAGAGCAGATTTAAACAAAATGCGGCTATCGTGCAGATTTTAAGATTTGACGATCAATGATGAAGTCAGAACCGGGAGCCGTAGCGACCGGGTTTCTTAAACTCCTTCCTTACACAAAGGCATCAATATAGCCTAAAAATGGCTTTGCCTATAAAGTCTCAAAATTGAAGTATTTTGCTCGCATGCTTTTTTCGTGTTATTTCGTGTGATTTCGTGGTTCCAGTCTTATCGCATTGTAAATAAGGCATTTAAGAAGTAACCACGAAATCACACGAAAACACACTAACAAAACCAAAACGGTCCCGCGGCTTCTGATACCGACTTTATAGGCAAAACTTCTAAAAATATTAACCCGGTCGCTACAGCTCCCGGTTCTGACCCGTAGCTGTAAACCGCTCTTTTCGCCAAAGGCGAAATATTTAATAGCGTAGGGTGAAACCCTACGACATGGATAGACACCTGTTCCGACGCTGAAGGCGTCGAATTTGATTTGTCCGCTGCGCGGACGGTGGATTTATTTGACTGTTAAGTCGGGTGTTACCCGACGCTATTGAATTGGTCACCTGCGGCGACAAGAGCAAAAGGAACCCGGTCGCTACGGCTCCAGGTTCTGACCCGTAGCTGTAACCGCTCTTTTCGCCAAAGGCGAAATATTTAATAGCGTAGGGTGAAACCCTACGACATGGATAGATACCTGTTCCGACGCTGAAGGCGTCGAATTTGATTTGTCCGCTGCGGGGATGGTGGATTTATTTGATTGCTAAGTCGGGTGTTACCCGACGCTATTGAATTGGTCACCTGCGGCGACAAGAGCAAAAGGAACCCGGTCGCTACGGCTCCCGGTTCTGGCCTCGTTAAAAGGATAAGGGCTAAAAGATAAAGGCGAAAGCAAAAGAATAACCACCCCGTCACGCTGCGCGTGCCACCCCTCCTTGAAAAGGAGGGGTGTTTTAGGAAACCCGGTCACTGCGTTCCCGGTACTGACCTCATTACACACTAAAGCGCGTTTCGTGGTAAAAATTAGCTATGTCGAAACTAACCTTGCTTCTTGCCGCTATCCTTCTCTTCCCTTTTTCGCTGTTTGCCCAAACGCCGGCGCTGCCAGCCTCCGACGCCAATGCGCTGGATGGATCATACGGCCAGTACCGGGCCAATAACGATCTGCTTTATTATCACCTGGACATTCGCGTCGACCCGGTTAAAAAATGGCTGGGCGGTAAAACACAGGTGCGCTTTAAAATGCTCAAGGACGACAACCGCATCCAGCTCGATCTGTCGCAAGACCTGAACGTAGACAGAATCACGATGAGCGCAGCGGACTCGGCGGCGCTGAAATATTCGCGCGATAAACGCAGCGTCTTTATCGATTTTCCGCAGACGCTAAAGGCGGGGAAAACTTACGACATCGATTTCTTTTATTCCGGCATCCCGCCGGAAACGGGCCGCTTCGGCTGCATCACTTTCAAGAAAGACCCCGCCGGGCGCGATTGGATAAACACCGCTTGCGAAGGCCCCGGCGCCAGCATCTGGTGGCCGAACAAAGATCATTGGCGCGACGAGGTCGAAAACATGCGTATCAGCGTTGCCGTGCCAAACAATTTGAGCGACATATCAAACGGAAAATTCGCCGGCAAGACCGACCTCGGCAATGGCTACACGCGCTGGGATTGGGACGTCAGCTATCCGATAAATAATTACTGCGTGTCGCTCAACATCGGCGCTTATGAGCATTGGTCGGAAAAATATGGCGATCTCGCGCTGGATTATTATGTGCTGCCGGAAAATATCGAAAAAGCCAAGCGGCAATTTTCGCAGGTGCCGGGAATGCTCGCCGCGTTCGAACATTACTTCGGCCCGTATCCTTTTAAAAAGGACGGCTACAAACTGATCGAAGCTCCCTACTCAGGCATGGAGCACCAGAGCGCCGTCACCTACGGCAATATGTGGGAGAACGGCTATTTGAAACGCGATTGGACCGGCGTCGGCATCAGCACCAAATTCGATTTCATCATTATTCACGAAAGCGGTCACGAGTGGTTTGGCAATGCCGTGTCGGCCGCCGACAACGCTGACATGTGGATCCACGAAGGCTGGACGACCTATCTGGAATGCCTCTATGTCGAGTACCACTACGGCAAGGCCGACGGGTTGAAATACACCAACGCTTACAAATCGAAAGTGCAGAACAAGCGACCGATCGTGAGCGAACGCGGCACCGGCAACGACCCGCCGCAGGACCAGTATTTCAAAGGCGCGCTTTTCTTAAACACGCTGCGCAGCGTTGTGGATGACGACAAGAAATGGTTTGCGCTGATCAAGGGGTTGTACAACAAGTTCAAATACCACAACATAATGACCGAAGACATCGCGGCGTATTTCAGCCAGCAGATGCATCGCAACATGACTCCGATCTTCGACGAATATTTACGTCACGCGGCGCTGCCGGTCTTAGAATTAAAATTCGAAAACGGCGAAGTTTCTTACCGCTGGCAGGCCAACGAAAAAGCGTTCGACATGCCGATCAAGGTGGGTGCTGTTGATAAATGGATTTTAATTAAACCCACCACCGAATGGCAAAAAATGAAAACTTCTCTGGACCGCGATGAGTTTCAGGTGGCGACCGATCTTTATTACGTGGATGTGCGTAAGTTGTGAGCCGGCGCGGACCAAAATATCATCAAGTATTATTGGTTACCGCGTCTGAATTCGCGTAAATATTTACAGTAGGGAATGCTCATACTCCGCATTATCTCTTTTAATGCCACCCCCGGAGAGCCGCCGCGGGTTTTCGGAGCTTGTCCCATCTTCATTTCCTCCGGCTTTTTATTAAGGATCGGGTTTTGATCTGTATTTTCTACTTTATCTACGTCTTTCACGCTGTCTATATATGGGGACGGAACCTCATCCATTTGTAACCGCTTCTTGTTACTCTCACCTTTCATCGAGAACAATTGCGCTTTTGGAAGCTCTTTTACTACCGGCGTTTCAGTTTTCTCTGCTGCTTCTTTATTCTTTGGCGTTGCAGTTTCTTCTTTCGGCAATTGAGCTATCAGCTCCACCAGCTTATCTTTCTTTTCAATAACCTCGCTCTGAAACCCTTTTGTGAACGATCCGCCTAAAACTCCGACCGTTAGAATGATCACCAGAGACGCTTCCACCAACTTTGCCTGCTGAGTTACCGGTAAGAATATAAGGTCCTTAAACATCTTACCGATCTTCGAATAAGCTTCTTTTAGAATTGCTCCCGGGGTCTTTTTAGAAGTGCTCTTTGGGTTCGCGTTATAGCCGGTGAATTCCGGTGCAAACTCGATCCCTTTATAAACTTTATGGTCCTTGAGATATCGCTTCCAAACATTTTTCACCACTTCGTCACGCTTCCCGAAAAACACTTTCAAACGAAAGCATTCGAAATCCACCTCGTACAGCAAATTCAGGCCTACGCAGAAGCCCGGTGTGAGCAGCTGCACGACATGGTCCACCGGATCGGGCTTGATGCAGTGACTGAAAACTAAAAATTCCTTCGCCCCCCGGTCGTCGCATTTCCAGAATTCCAGGCGATCATCTTCTTCAAATCCGCAGATCTCGTAGTTGATCATTTGAGGCGATCTATGAAAACTCCACGATTCTCCCTCGACAAAGAGCTGGAGATTCGAAGGAGCCAATCCGATGTTTTTCCATTCCTTGCGCTTCTCCACCTGACTCTTTACCTTTTGACACCAGGCCTGTTCCATTTCCCAAAAAGCGCTTATACCGTCGATCAAAAGAAGGTTTTCCTGCTTATCCCGACAAATCTCTTTAATAGCTTTGATCAAGATCCCGCCGCCGCCGCTTCCCATCACCAACGGCCCCGACGTCCAGGTAGATGCATCGACGAGCCCTCCAACGGCATTCCCCTCCCACTCGATCGCCTGGTCCTTATCTGTCAGCGAAAGCTTTGGCCCCGCTGCATCGGCTGGGTCTCTATCTCTATTGTGCTTATTCTCCATACAAACCTCCCTTCGATATCGAGTATTCGGGCCTCATTCAAAAACCTCATATTTTCGCCAGATCAGGCTCCGTTTGTTTTGCACGGTCTTAACACTGCATCCGAGGGACGATGCAGTATTTTCATCTTCTATGCCAAAGGCTCTATTTACGATTATGGTGATCTCAGATTCGTCAAGCGTATGCAAAAATCGGCAGGTGCGTTCTTTTTCCTCGTATTCACTGCTAATGTGTTCATCCGTCCGGATATTCATCAGGATCTGAATATCGGCCGGCGCATCGCTACTGAAGCTTACTGTATTCCTGTCACATATACTGCATTTGCGGTAAACTTTTACTGCCTGCCGCCGCAGGCATCCCTTTAAGTAGCGGGTACGGTCTTCTTCACTCTGTCCCCAGATCGGCCGGTCATGCTTTTCCAATAACTCTTTCTTTAAATTGTCGAGAACTTCCCTTACGCAGGTATTACCGCTGCATCCATTATTTAAGCAGTCGGGTAGCTTGGTTTTGACATAGGGACCAAATTTATCCAGTTCGGCAGCAAGATAGACGGCATATTGCGCCCTATCAAAACTATTCGGTCTTCCGTCGTCGGGTATCATGGGAACTCCTCCCTCGGATGCTGCGAAACCCGCGATCTGCGGGAAAATAAATCGGCTTTTGCAAAGCAAAGTTTCAGCCGCGCCAAACCTCCTTCGAATTCGCAGCCTACAGCCGATCACTATCTGTCGCAAGCCTGTGAAAACGTGTATTTGAACGCTACATAAGAAATTTGTCCTTTATCTCTTTAATTATCATCGCCAGAAAAACAAGCATCATATGCACTATGAAAAATCCGCGGAGAAGAATCAATTCTATTTGTTGTAAACGGTCATTCTCTTTGATCTCAGGCAAGCTAACCCTGCCTTTACGGGTGGCTGCATTTTTGCCTTGTATCCCCTTTTTGTTTGGTATCATCGGATTCTCCTCTCTAGTATCTTATTCCAATTTCAGAGGGTTTTTCCCGAAAAAAAATGTTTTTTCCGAATAATCTTATTTATTTTGATGCGCATTTCCCGGATTCTTTTATTCTCGCGCAATAAACTACAAACATTGTGTAAAAAAGGTTATTTGCGGCAAGGCTTTGATTTCCATGACGCTACGAAATAACATGATTAAAAATTATATTTCAGGAGCTTCGACAATGATCCGAATCGCCGCGCTTTTTACCCTACTGGCCGTATTTTCCATCGGCATCTTCGCCCAAAACATGAGACTGCAAGACACCGTTTCTACCCGAGAGATGGAGCGCATCAATTGGATGGAGTTTAAGGAGCAGGTGCCGGGCAAGATAAAGACCGTGCTGCTGCCGACGGGCACGCTGGAACCGCACGGCGTGATAAATAACGGAGCGGACATCACCGCGCCGCTGGCGATGGCGCGCACCATTGCGCAGCGAACGAACGCCATGATCGCGCCCGCGCTTCCCTATGGCATCACCGGCTCGATGGCCGATTATCCCGGCGCTTTTCAGATCACCGAAGCGGCCTATCGCCCGTTCGTCAAACAGATCCTCGAAGGGCTGGCGAAAAACGGCTTCAAAAACATCATCATCCTAAACGGCCATGGCGGCGGGCAGACCGCGGTGCTAAATTCGGTCGCGGCCGAGGTCTCCGCCGAGCAAAAAGTGCGCACGCTGGTCATCAACTGGTGGTCGTTCGCTTCGGACGAAACCAAGGAGGTCTTTGGCGAAGACGGCGGCCACGCCGGCAATAACGAAACCGCTTTTATCCAGGCGATCGACCCCACGCTCGTGCACCCGGAAAAATACACCGGCGCCGAAATGACGACCGCCTACCCCGCGCCCGGCACCTGGACCGCCGTGCCCTTCCCCTCGTCCATCGGGCTCTATCAAAAAAATCAGGGCTACCCCGTGTTCGATAAAACAAAAGCCGACCTCTATTACAAAAAAGTCTGCGACAAAGTGGCGGCGTTGATCAATGAAGTTGTCGGAAAATGGAACAAGGCGCTGAATTAGCTGATAACTGATAGTGGTGAACGGATAGTGTCGGAGTTTGGCTATTTAATAGCGTCGGGTGAAACCCGACGTAGTTGTGGCAAAACAAAACCGTCCGCAAAGCCGGACGAATTGTACGACGCCTTCAGCGTCGGGAAATTATTAACCGTGACGTAGGGTTTCACCCTACGCTATTAAATATTTCGCCTTCGGCGAATAAACTGCGAAAGATGATCGACCGATCCTGTCGCCCGTTAAAAACCAGAAGAAACCCCTCGCTACCGCTTCGGGTCCCGACCTTGTTAAAATTCCGGCGGCGGGGGCGGTTCGGGAAGCGTGCCTTCGTCAATTGTTTCGCGGAACCATTTCAGCCGTCCCAACAGCAGATAAGCGATCGACGAATAAAATAACATGGGTGGAACGAAAGTAATGGCCGCCCGGTAGAGAAACCCCATCATAGAAAAATCTCCGTGAAGATCAAAGTTCAGCCAGATAGAAAGCATCATCGCCCCCAATACCGGAACGAAAATTAACGGCGGCAGAATGACCCAACCAAGATCGATATCGCGCGTCATGAAAGTGTTCGGCAGCAGCTTCGAGATCGCCACCGCGATAAAAACGTAGACAACAATAAACACCAGGGCGCACACCACTGAGATCGCGATCCGGGTCTTAAATTTCGACCATTTCATACGGGGATATTTAACCACGAATTACGCGGACCACACGAATAGCGGGCGCAGGTGACGGATCTAACAGCGCCGCGTAAAACCCCTAAGATCCGGAGCGGGTGCAAGCAACCTTCCGAACCTGAGAGGTATTCCACTTTTAACTTTTCCTTTTTAGAAATTTCTGTATAGTAATATACATAACCGTCCTATCTCGCTTCCCCGAGGAGGAATGATGTCCGATGAGGGTCACCAGGAAGCTCTAAGCCGTATCAAAGCGGCCTCTAACAAAAAAGTTAAAAAACTCGATCTCTCGGATCTGGGGCTGAAAGAAGTGCCGCCGGAACTTTTCAAGCTGGCACACCTGCAGCAGGTGTCGCTGCATAAGAATTGGATCGCCGAAATTCCGCCCGAGTTTGCGGGCCTGACAAAATTGCGCGAGCTCGACCTTTCCCGCAACCGGCTGACCGGTGTCTCTCCGCTTCTGCGCGGGCTAAAACAGCTCAAGTGGCTCGACATTTCCTACAACCGCCTCAGCGAAGATGAAGATGCGCTTTCTCAGCTTCCCAATGTGGAAACCCTTACGCTGACCGGCAACCAGCTCACTGAACTTCCCGCTTCTCTGGGAAAACTTTCCCGTCTGCGATCGCTAAATTTATCTCACAACAAGATCGCCGCGCTTCCGGAAGAGATCGGCGGGCTGATAAGGCTGGAACAGCTCGACCTTTACAGCAATCAGATCACGCATTTGCCGGAGACGATCGGCGACCTGGCCAAGCTGACCAAACTTTTTCTTTCAGGCAACCGCATCGAAACTATTCCGGACGCGGTCGGTAAACTTTCAAAACTCGAGACGCTCTACCTGCACCACAACCGTCTGACCGAGATACCGGATGCGGTCGGAAACTTAAGCAGCGTACAGCGGCTCGATCTTTATAATAACGAGATCGCGGAAATACCCGACGCTGTCAGCAGGATGGAAAATCTGGAAACTCTCTACCTGGAATTTAACCGCATAACAAAGATCCCGGTATCGCTCTGCTCGATGCCGAAATTGCAGCGGCTCAATCTTTCGCTCAACCAGATCACCGAGCTGCCGGGTGAATTGAGCTGTCTTGCGCGGCTGGAGATGCTGAATATTTCGGGCAATCAGATCGCGAGCGTGCCCGATGCGCTGGGCGGCCTTACCCGGTTGCAGACGCTCGACCTTTCGTTCAACCAGCTGGACGACATACCCGACACTTTTACCGGGCTCGCGGGGCTTACGGCGCTCTTCCTTCACGGAAACCCGAAACTGGTGATACCTCCCAAACTGATCGGCCCGCCGCTGAGCGATGTGATCAAAGGCGCGCAGCCCGCCAAACCACGTGAAATTATCGACTACTGTATTGCAACCCGCGTGCTGCGCCAGCGCATCAATTAAACGTTAAGGTATCTGTCACGAATAACACGAATAAGAATTTTTAATTCGTGTTATTTGTGACATTAGTGGCTAATAACGAATGCAGATTTACGTTATACTCCAAAAACATGCTGCGGAAATTATCAATATTTTTTCTTATTGTATTCGGTGTGGCGGGCGCGATCGCGGCGCAAAGTTCGCCCCAAACTCCAAATGCCGCTAAACCGGCGCCGACACCTGAGCTGGAGGCGGAGAGTTTTACCGGTCCGGCGAAGAAATTTTCCATCGGGCTGCCGCGCGAGCCGTTCGCGACAATCGCTTCACCGCTAAATTCCGTGGCGGACCATACCAATGTCACTTACAAATGGGTGCTGCGCGAAGGCGTCTTTTTCATTTCCAACAGCACTTATGAAAAAGACACTTTTACGTCAAAAGAATTGGTGGACAGCTACACCGCTTCCTTTCTCGAAGAACTGAAACGCGTCACCACGTTTCAAATATATTCGCAAAAGTCGATCACGCTGGGCACTTACACCGGTTCGGAGATCGTCCGCGGCAATAAAGAAGGTAAAGTTATTATCGTGCGTATTCTGGCTTCCGGAAAAGAGGCCTATACGCTAACCGCTTCGCCCGATGAAACGGTTGATGATGCGCAAACTTTGATGGTCAAAGCGCTCGATTCTTTTAAACTTACAGAACCCGCAAAAACTAATAATTAATAACGGCTTTGCCTATAAAGTCAGGAGTTTTGTTTTACGTTTTGTTCGTGTTGTTTAGTGTAATTTCGTGGTTTCAGGTCTTAAACTTCGGTAATCAGAGACTTAGGACTGGAACCACGAAACCACACGAAATAACACGAAAACTGCAAAAACTTGATTTATCTACTTTATAGGCAAAGCCATCACTAATCACTAATCACTATTCCCTATTTCCTATTTCCTATTCCCTATTCCGTTCACATCGTCGTCTCCGCCAGGTTCGATTTGTATTTGCTTCCTGTCTCGCGGTCGGTCATTTCGATATAGATCCAGCTAGGCGGCAATTCGTCGGCCGGCAGCCCAAACCAGATGGTGTTTAGATCATCGCTCTTTCCCAGCCCGCAAAATCCATATATCCTCTTGCCGCGCTGGTCATAGAAATCGACCCAGGTGCGGGCCGATTTGGTATTGGTGCCGCACGGCGGCAGCGCAGGCGCCGGCGCAAAAAGCGTGTTCGGGTAGGAGGTTGAATTGAACACGGCGTAATTGTAACGAATATAATCTTTCCCGCTCGCCTTATACTCTGCAAACCCGGTCATGTAGAGAACGGGATTGGGAAGCGGCGGCGACGCTGTTTGAGCGAAAACGGCTGCGGACAAAGCGCCGAAGATCAGTATCGCAACGAGAGATATTCGGAGAATCAGCTTCATAGATATTTTCCTTTCTATTTGAGACCGAACGGCATCGATTCTTTTCTACTGCTAATTAACCCCAGGGATGGTAGTGCGGTGTTTCAGGGAATGGCTTCATTCTAGCCCACATTAATGGGAAATGCCAGAGTCAGTAGGAAGCGGCAGTAAGAAGCAGCAGTGGGCAGTGAGTGTACTGCTACTGCCTACTGCCTACTGCCTTCTGCCTACTGCCTACTGCCTTCTGCCTTCTGCCTTGACAAACTGACTGAAACACGAATATAGTCATTAGTCAGTTTATGAGAGACGCAGTCGGACAGATCACCACCAGGGACGCCATATTGGACGCGACGGATAGGTTGCTCGCCCGTTACGGCTATAAAAAAATGACCATCGACGATCTGGCGGCCGAGGTCGGCATCGGTAAAGGCAGTGTTTACTTGCACTTTGCGAGCAAGCAAGAGATAGCCCTCTCGCATATCGACCGGATCATCGACCGTCTGAAACTCCGCCTGGAAGCGATCGCCGCGCGCAAAATTTCAGCCGAAGAGCGCCTGCGGCTGATGCTGCTGGAGCGCGTGATGTTTCGCTTTGACAGCGTCCAGCACTATACCCAGAGCCTGAATGAGCTGTTGGCGGGCTTGCGAACAAAGCTGCTCGAACGGCGCAAAAAGCACTTTGACGACGAAGCCGGGATCTTTGCCGCAGTGATCGAAGAGGGAAAACGCACGGGCATTTTTGGTAAGAACAATGCCCTGGAAACCGCGCACACTCTGCTCTATGCGACCAACAGCATGCTTCCCTACAGCCTGAGCGCGCAGGAACTGGGCGAACGCGCCGAGCTGGAAAAGCGGGTTAAAGGTATTGCAGGATTGTTGGTGAATGGATTGGCAAAGTAACTTTATTCCTGTCGCCGAAGGCGACATATTCAATAGCGTAGGGTGAAACCCTACGTTTAGTCCCACAATTGAAAAAGCGACGCTGAAGGCGTCGAATAGTTTGTCCCTTTCAGGGACGCGTCAAAGATTTTCGCTGCAGTCGGGTGTTACCCGACGCTATTAAATATGTCACCTACGGTGACCGCAGAAAAAGCGTTTAGCAGGAGTAATAATATGAAAGCATCTTTAGTACACATTGTAGTCGTTGTTGTTTTGATCGCATTGGCGGTGCTGATCCCGCTGCGGGTGCTGGGCCAGGCTACAGCCGCCCCCCCGGCAGCTGCCCCGCCGCAAAATACGCCGCCGGACCTGACGGTTGACGCGGCCATCAAAACCGTCGTCATCGACAACCTGGTAAAAGAACTCAACGACGGCTATGTCTTCCCTGACGTTGCAAAAAAGATCGAAGCAGACCTTCGCGCGCGCCAGAAAAACAAAGAATACGATAGCCTCACCAGTTCGCGCGATTTCGCCAAAAAGCTGACCGAAGACGTACAGGCCGTCAGCCATGATAAACATATGCGCGTCGGATTTTCCTTTGACGCTATCCCGGAACGCGTTAAGCGCGGTGAACCCACCGACGCCGAAAAAGCCGAAGATGCCTGGTTCATGAAACGCATCAATTTTGCCTTTAACAAGGTGGAGCGCCTGGAAGGCAACATCGGCTACATCGAACTGACCAACTTTTTCGAACCCGAAGCCGGCGCGGAAACCGTCGCGTCAGCATTTAATTTTATTGCCAATACCGATGCCCTGATCATCGATCTTCGCCGCAATGGCGGCGGCGACCCGGCGATGGTCCAGCTGATCTGTTCTTATCTTTTCGGCGACAAACCGGTACATCTCAACGACCTGTACTGGCGCGAAGGAAACCGGACGGAAGAATTCTGGACCAAGCCTACGGTAGCCGGCCGCAAATTTCTCGACAAGGACGTCTATGTGCTGACCAGCGCCCGCACGTTTTCCGGAGCCGAGGAATTTTCCTACAACCTGAAAAATTTGAAACGCGCCACGATCATTGGCGAAACCACCGGCGGCGGCGCAAATCCCGGCGGACGCGTGCGATTGAACGAACACTTCGGCGTTTTTGTCCCGGCCGGCCGCGCCATCAGCCCCGTCACGAAAACGAATTGGGAAGGCACGGGCGTCGAACCGGACGTCAAGGTTGCGAAAGAAATGGCCATGAAAACCGCCTACATATCGGCGCTCTCCAAGGCGATGGAAAAACAAACCCGCCCGAACATCAAGAACGGTTTGAAGGAACTCATCGACCAGACTCAAAAAGAGTTGGATGAGATGAAAACAAAGAAGTGAATGGTGATCGGTGAATAGTGAATCGCATTTCTTCGTGCTTTTCGTGTATTTAGTGGTTACCGTTTGGGGTTAAATAACGAATCTAAAAAATTAACCACGAAACACACTAAAACACACGAATTTATTCACTATTCACTACCAGTTTGCGGATCGTGGAGGAGAATCGGCCAGCCGCGATGGGGATAAATAAAAACGCGGTAATCCCCTGAGTGTTTTGTCGTCACGATCCGCAATATTATTTTAAAAGAGCGGGCGGGCTGTCAGAGACAGGAGGAGCAGCAGCGCCCGGTAATTAGATTTGGGATTTGGATTTAGTATTTGTCTTTTTCGTGTCTTTTCGTGTGATTTCGTGGTTTCAGCTCTTATAATTTGTAAAAACCAACCTTAAGAAATAACCACGAAATCACACAAAACAACACGAACAAAACCCAAGTTACAAATTAGAGGCAAATCCATTCCCGGTTAACAATTCGGTAACCGTAACATTGCCTGAGGTGTCTTTTAAAGATGCTTATAAAAATTTTATTACGATCGCGCGCTTTTATACTCCTACCGGCGGTACTGTTAATTTTTGTCTCATTGTGTGTAAAAGCACAAAGCTCTTCTGCCGCTTCGACCTATCGCATCAAACTGGCCGACGCTAAAATTCCGAAACTTGAGGTTACCGCGGTAGTTACGATCGACGGGAAAGAGCTGCGGATGACGGATACGCGGCCGGGCGACGTGCCGGAGGTCGGCGATAACGGGTGGCCCGCGCTGGTCCGCGATCTGCAGGTGACTGACGAACTCGGGCGCAAACTGGAAACTAAACTCATCGGCGCAAAAGGCTGGCAGCTAAAAGAACCGCACAAAGGCCGTATCAAACTGTCATACCAGGTCGATTATTCCATCCCGGCCGCCGCCGGCTGGCCCGCGCCGCGCGAAACCGCTTTTCGAGACGATAATCATTTTCTTTTTGTCGGCCGGTCGGCCTTTATCACTGCGGTGGCCGAAATGGGGGCCGGTAAAACCAGCACGGTCAGCTTTTCCCTGCCCGCTAAATGGCGCGCGGTCGCGCCGTGGCGTGCGGTAAACGCTTCGAGTTTTGCGGTCGACAAGCCTTCCGATCTGATCGAAAACCTGATCGTGTTTACCAACGCAGCGACGGACCGCATCAGCGCCGGCGGCTTTAACGTATCGGTCACGGCGATGGGACACTGGCAGGCGGTGCGCCCGGAGATCGCCGCCCTTTTACGTAAAATTATCCCGCGTTATGTGAAAATGTTTGGCGCGCGTCAACATGAGAATTACTCAGTGATCCTGCTGCCCGTGCTCGATACCGGCGGCGAATCTTATCGCGGCAGTTTTGCCTTTAACGTTCCCACAGCTCCTTCTAAAAAGACCCTGGACGAATGGGGGCACACCATCGCCCACGAGATCTTTCATTATTGGAACGGCTGGCGACTCACCGGCGCGGATTACGCCGCGACGCAGTGGTTTCAGGAAGGCTTTACCGATTACGCCGCCGATCTGGTGATGCTCGGTGCGGAGCCCGGTACAAAGGGCGCAACCGGGATGATCACTCCCGATCAATTTCGCCATCGGATCGGCGTGCAGATAGCGAAATATCGCAATCTGAAAACGCCGCTGGCGCTGCCCGGCAATCGCAAAGGCCCGCCGCTCTATGGCGGAGGCGCGCTGGTCGCTCTCTGCTGGGATATTCAGATCCGTCACGTCACCGCCGGCAAACGAAACATCGGCGACGTGTTCCGGGCGCTTTGGCTGCGCACGAAAAACGGCGAGAAAAAATATGACTGGAGCGACATCAAAGCGGCTCTCGATAGCACTGCTAAACTGGATTGGGAAAATTTTTACCGGAAATATATCGAAGGGACCGAAAAACTTCCGCTCGACGAGGTACTGCCGCTGGCGGGATTACGGTTGGTACGCGCGACGGATGGAACGGAAACCGTTGAGATCGATCCGAATGCTAAACCCGAAGCAAAAAATATCTGGCTTTCAATGACAAAAGGAAAGTAAGTGTCATCGCACCTGACACTTTTTCCTTGTCACCTGCCACTATTCCCACTTATAATTTCTTCTACCTTGGAAAGGTAAATAAAACTATGATCAAATCAATCCGTGGAAGCACCAGGTGATAACTCAGTCGCGACGAATTCCGACGCCTTACCGAACCATACCGAAGGATCCGTGGGGAATCCTACGCCGATCCGAGGACGCGGAGTGGTGTTCGACATCGGGACGGGAGACGGACGCTTTGTATCGCGCATGGCGGCCGAAAACCCGGACAAGTTCTTTGTCGGGATCGACGCCAACGCAAAACCGCTCGAGAAACCCTCGATGAAAGCAACGAGGAAGCCTAGCAGAGGCGGGCTTCCCAACGCTCTCTTTGTGCAGGCCGCTGTCGAAAATCTGCCTGAAGAGTTTGACGATTCCGCCGACGAAATTCACATCCATTTTCCCTGGGGCAGTTTGCTAAAGGCAGTTTGTGTGGGGGATCCCTTAGTGCTGTCTTCCCTTTGTCGCATCGCCGCTCCCGAATGTTTATTAGAGATCGTCATCGGCATCGACCCCGAACGCGACGCAAGTGAAATTTTAAGATTAGATATTCCAGAATTAAATGCCAAATATTTCAGTGAAGTGTTGATTCCCCGCTACGAAGCCGCAGGTTTTGAACTTATAGAATCGGGAGTCATGAGTGCGGATGAATGGTCTGGAATGGAAACTTCGTGGGCGAGAAAATTACACGGCGGCGATAAGCGAAAAGTGACCTACCTGGTATTTGAGAAATGAGGTCAGAGCCGGGAGAAAACACCCCTCCTGCCGGAGGAGGGGTGGCACGCCCTTCGCGTGACGGGGTGGTGGGAGTAGCAACCGGGTGAACACGCGCAAGAGTTGCCAGTAACGCCTGCGTCAACGGGTGCGTTCTTTTTGGTGTGTTTAGTGTGATTCGCGGCTAAATCTCTTCGGCATCCGTGTTTAAGTAAAATTTAACCACTAAACACACGAACGATTCTGTCGCCCGTTAAAACGGGCTGACTTTTATTTAAAACGACGAACCCCGGGCTATCGCCCGGGGCTAATATACTCCGCCCCATTCGGGGGCTTAAAACAAATTTAATTCATTTTCGGCATAAATCCGACAAGTTCTTTTACCCGTTCGGCAATCCATCGAAATGCCGACCATCCTAATCCCACGTAATAACTAGATACTATGTTGTTTGCTCTCCAGGTATTACCTTCAGCTAGAGCTTCAAAATATTCCAATCGTAAATCAGAAATTTCCTGTTCCAAACATCGCGCATATTTAGCTGGCAAGATGTGCGTGATATTGTGAAGAAATGAAAATGGCGGTCTAATGATTATCTTGCCTGTTCCATTTCCTGCCTTGTTAAACTCCTTTGGCTGAACTGATTTGATGCGACGAAAGAAATTGTTTAGCACTAAATATAGTATGATCACTATTATTATTAGCAAAGGTATTCCCAGTAAAAATGCCGCAGAAATCATTACCCCGAACACTGCAGATGACCAAACATTTTCCGCTTTTCCAAATAGTAAGTCTCCGACTCCTCCTGTAATCCCCCCTAAAGCAATAAAAAGTACGGGATATTTAAGTACCTGTATTAAGGAATTAGATACGCTGTAAGTATCTCTTTCTTTTTTACATTTAATATTAGAATTCATGCCATCACCATTATAGTTCCCATCAACTGCACCGCCTGCAGCGCTCTCTGCCCTGCGCCGGTGATTTCATAAAGACGGCGCGGAATGCCGGAGACGTCGTCGGGTTTGTCTTCTTGTCTGGACACGACAAAGCCCTTGTCTTCCATTCTTTGCAAAGTGGTATAGACGGTGCCCCGTTTGATACCGCCGTTTGATAGGCGCAGCAGCTCAAGGCCGTACACTTCGCGGAAGCCGTTTTCCGACATCAACTGCAAAATTAAAGCCTCTGTTTTTGATAAAAGCATAATATTTCTCTTTCGGTCTTAATATTTGTAAGACCCGATTATACAAATCATAATACTCGCATGTTTTTGGGGTGTCAAGAGAAAATTTGAGGCAGAAACCAAGCAGTTATGGAGCGTGCCATTTGCGATAAGAAGCACGCTCCGTAACTGCCCTGGTTTCTGTCTTTCGCCCGTTAAAACGGGCTAACTTTTATTTAAAACGGCACCCCACAGGCTTTCGCCGGAGTCTTATATCTGCCGTCCCTTTGGGGCTTTAAGATGTTTTTTTTACATTCTTATCCACTAGCTAAAGCTAGTGGCAATTTATTATTTTCCGTCCAGTCGGAGGCTTAAAAAGCTTATAGCGCATTTGCTATACTGTCTTCATGATCCGAACTATCATCATAACTTTGCTTTTATTTTTATTACTGAGTATTTCGGTGCCGGCGCAGAAGGACGTTTTAAGCGCGGTTAAAACCGAGTCGGTAACGCCGGCAGAAATTTCGTTAAAGACCCTGCCCGTGGCGAAAAGATATACTGATATCGAAAAAACGTTCACGATCTGGATGCCGAATCCCCCGAAGAGCGTAACGTTTACGCCGCCGGCCGATCCCATCAAAGGCTCGGCCAAAGCGATATACAAATGGGACGTCGCCGAAGGCTTTCTTGCCGTCACAAAATCGAAATATGAACACCGGACCTTTGACGCCGAAGCCGACGTTACCAATATCCTGACGCAGATAAAAGAAGCCATCACCAAAGACCCGGAAACAAAATTTGTTTCCGAAAAGGGAGTTTCCGCGGGGAAATGGCGCGGCGCGGACCTGGTCTTTAATTCCGGCGACTGGATAAAAACACTGGTGCGCGTTTTGGCGGCCGGAAACGAAACTTATATCGTAACGGCGACGGTAAATCCCAACGCCCCCGATACCGAAAAATTGCTTATCCAGGCGATAGGTTCGCTGGAAATAAAAGCCGCTGGCGCCGTCGCGGCGGGCGACAAGATAACCAAGTCGCTTCCCAAAAAATAATCACTAAGCCCCTATGAACATCAGAGCGGGCGCAAGCGGCCCTTCCCGACTTGCGAATTTATTTAGATCTTATATTTACTTTCAAGTAAAAAAACGCAAAAATGCCGGGCCCTTTCGGATCCGGCATTTTCTCTCTTCTACCAACTACAAAACTACTACTTCGGGTATTAGAGAATTCCGCTCAAACTCGCTGAGGTATGTTTTCTGTCGGTGTAATCGGTGTAGGATGAAAAATCACCGCTCGGCTTGTCTTCCGGTTCCACATTTTCATAGCGCTCCATTCCGCCATTGATGCGGAATCTGGCCACGATCGAGCGGCTTACACAATCGCCGCTGCCTTCGTCGATAACATCCGTAAACGTGCCGTCGGCCACTTCGCCAAACAGAGTCCCGACATAGTTGCCGTGCTCATAAACGCTCAGGGTCCAGGTACCGCCGGTGATGGTAAAAACACCCGGCTGATCTTCGACCGGAGAAAAATCATAGTTAATGGTAATGTTGGTGGCTATACCGCGATCTTCACCGCTCACCATAGCAAACGAGTTGCCACGGTAGAGGCTCGAATTCATGACATCCAATTCCGCGGCGCCGGTTTCGATACCGTTAAAGGATAATCTCATCGGCAGTCCGATCGGAGAATCTTCGCCTTTCTCAACCATGTTTTGGACGCTGCTTTGCTTGTTCGATTTCATTTGAGCAATGGCGCCGCCCGCCAACAAGAGACACAATACTAATAAGTAGATAGTTTTTTTCATTTCATTTTTTCCTTTTTTTAATGGACAGTGGGGTCGCACATAGAACAGGCGTCCGGCGTTCTTATTGCAAAACGCATGCCAACAGTGTTAAAAGAAGTTTAAATAACAAGAATTTAAGCTAAGCTATTGCTAAATAAAGAGATGACATATCATAGGCAGAATAGGCGGGCTTGATAAATATCTATCGACCAGGGGAATTTTGGACGATGCAGGGTGTTTTTACCCGGTAAAAAAAGGATATATTTATGGAGCGCGGGCATCCCTGCCCGTAAGGCTTGTCGCAAACAGGCTTTTGCCATAAAGTGAAAGTGCGTATAACAGTAAAATCACTTCGGACGCAAAAGCGTCCGTTGCGGGCAAGATGCCCGCGCTCCAGGTTAAGGATAGAATTTATGCCGCTTGAAAAGCCTTTTTTCGATTTTCTTAAAGAACTAACGAACAACAACAACAGCGAATGGTTTCATGCCAATAAAAAGCGCTATGAAGCGCAGGTGAAAGAGCCTTTCCTGGGGCTGTTGGAAGAAGTGGTCATCAAAGCGGTTAAATTCGAGCCGGACCTGGCGACCACGCCGTTAAAATCGATGATGTTTCGCATCAACCGCGATATCCGTTTTTCCAAAGACAAATCGCCCTACAAAACTTATATTTCCGCCACGGTCGGCAAAGGCGGCACGCGCAACAAACTCTATCCCGCCACTTACCTTCATCTCGGGCTCGACGAGGCTTATGTCTGCAGCGGCGCCTACTGGTTCGAGGACAAAGAAGTTTTGACGCGGGTGCGCCGGTTCATCGTAAAAAATGACAAGCGGTTCAAGAAATTGGTAGAAGATAAAAAGTGGAAAACCGCTTTTGGCGAGATGCTGGGCCACAAGAACAAACGGCTCGGACCGGAGTTTGCCGCCGCCGCCGAAAAGCAGCCGCTGCTCTTTAACACGCAGATATACTGGTGCGCGGAATTTAAAGCAAAAAAGGCCCTGGAAAAAGACTTTGCCTCGTTTGTCGCCGATACAATGAAGACCGGAAAACCCTTAACGGATTTTTTAAGAGAAGCGATCTATCAGGAAGAAGCGTAATACGCGATACGTGATACGTCAAAAGGTTACCGGAAATGTCTTTACGTATTTCGTATAACGTATCGCGTATTACGTGTCGACTGTGTTAATTTTAAACCATGCAAGGCCCCGGACTTGGCGAACTTATTTTTGTTATCGTAATGCTGCTGCTGACGGTTGTGATCACGGCGGGATGCCTTTATCTCTTTCTGCGTCAATACCGCAAGGAAATAAAGGAGAAGCAGGAAAAAGACCGTGAATTGTGAATCGTTTAGTGTGATTAGTGTATTTCGTGGTTAAATTTTTTCGATGAGTATTTATCGGAGACGAAATTAACCACTAAGCACACGAAAAACACGAATATCGATTCACTATCCACTATTCACTATTCACTATTCACCACCACTCACTAACCTATGAAAAATCTTTACATCGAACCGGATGCGGCTGAGAACGATGTGCTGGCGTGCGCCGCCTTTGTGGCGGAGCGCGTAAACAGCAGCGACGGGCATGGCGAAGCCATCAAAGCGATAGTTCCCCGCTACCTGCAGCGCGGCGAGGTCGACCTGTGCGCGCAGATGGCCGATGCGGTCGATGACAATTTTGCCCGCGACCGCCTGCTGGCCGACATCGCCGAGCATTGCGCCCGGACGAATGACGATGAATACGCGCTGCAGTTAGCGGATGCGGCGGAAGATTACAGTTCGCGGTCGATCGCGCGCGAGCGCCTGGCCGCTGCCAAAGCGGAAATGCACGAATTCGATAAAGCGATGGAGATCGCCGAATCGCTCGACCACCGTGAAAATGCTTATTCGTCGATCGCTTTTCACCGGGCCGCGCTCGGTGAAAACGAAGCTGCCGAGGAGCTGATAAACCTGATCGAATTTCCTGCCCTGCGCGCCAAGACCTACGCCGAGATCGCCGCCGACCGGCTGGCCAACGATAAAAAGCCCGAGGCCGAATCCTATCTTGACGCCGCGGCGACGGCCGCCGCCGAGAGCGAGCACGTTGAGGAAAAGCTCCGCGAGATGTGCGAGATATCCGGTCTATGGCTGCGCGCCGGACGAAAAGACCGCGCGATCGAATTGATCTCTGCCGCCCGCGACATCGCCGAGCAGATGGAACACCGGAGCTGGCGCGATTATTGGCTGGCCCAGATCGCCCAGCTTTATTTTCAATGCGAAAGCGTCGAGCTGGCCGAACGCGCGCTGGACATGATCGACGATAAGCAATATTTCGCGCTCTGCCTGAAACGTTTTGCCGAACGCAAACACGTGGGCGGACAGACCGACGAGGCGCTCGAAGATCTGGAAGAGGGCCGCGCGCTGCTTATCTCGCAAAAGATTAACGAGATCCGCGACAGCCGCGCCCGCTATGAATTACTGGCGGCGATCGCCATCGATTTTGCCACCTACGGAAAGGCGGAGCGCGCACTCCATGCGGCACAGGAGATAGAAGAAGAGACCACCCGCAACCGCGCGCTGCAGGGGATCGCCAGCGCGTGCGTAATGCTGGAAAACGAAATCACCGCCAACCAGGCCCTGCAGGCGATCGATGACGACGCTGCAAAAATATTCGGACTGATCGGCGTCAGCGACGCTTATAAGACCCTCGGTAATAACGAAAAAGCTCTGCAGCTTTTAGGCGATGCCCACCAGCTATCGGAAGAAACACCCCAGCTTCCGGCCCGCTCGATGGCGCTTAACGAATTAGCCGTGCGTTTTGCAGACCTCGGCGACCGCGACAAGGCCGCGGCCGTGATGCTCGAAAATCTGCAGATCATCGAACGCATTTTGGACACCAGCATCAAAGCCACCGCCCTCGTCGCCGCTTCGGACGTCTATGCGAAACTGGAATTACCCGTAGGCGAGGAAGAGAAAAAAGTGCTGAGAAAAATGGTCGGCGTTTTGGTTTAAAAGCCTGTTATCTCGACTTATTTCTACCGTTCATAAACTACTCTCCCCGCCGCTATTGCTTGAGGGCGCCCGGTGAAACAGGCTAAGCGGAACGGTCGCTTCGCCCTTCATCCAAAAGTCGCTGATCACGCCTCCGTTTTTTAATTCTACCAGCGCGGCATGGACGCAGTTTGTTCCGCGCACCTCGTCATCAGGAAATTGTGTGTACAATCCGGGGTAAACCGGGTGCCACTCATAACGATCTTGGAACCACGCGTGCAGGGTTCCGGCCATAAAGTCGACCTCAAAATCGAGGCGGTCGATCGCCCCAAAAGCATATCTAAGATCCTGGTTTGCATAGTCCTCTTGTCTGACCTTTAGATGAGAAGTGAATTTACCGCTCCGCGGGGCGGTAGACGGCATATGCCTAATGAGCAGGTTTTGAATACCGGTGTCTGTCCGCAGCATTTGCTCGATATAGGTATCTTCTACAAAATCGGCTCCCCCGCCGGCGCCCAAATACCAGAGCAAGTGCCGCTTGGCTATCGGTTTGCTCCCGAATTCCCAAAGTATGGTCAACCCGATCACCTGATTGGGCGACATATTCGCGCAAGCTCGGCTTTCAAAAAAATCACTGTTCGGGTGGTTCTGGATCTCGGACCATTTTCCGCTCGGCGCATGGCCGTGATTGACACCAGGATTATAAACCGTAGCGGACGGCAGCGGCGGGCCTGAACCTGATCCGTTTTGCCGCTGGATCAGATTGTTTTGAGTCGCCCCGGACTGTTGCGCGACGTGCGTCAATTCATGTGCCAGCAGCATTTTACCGGCTGTGCTTTCCGGTGCATATTGCCCCGCATCGAACACCACATTTTGCCCCGCGGTATAAGCAAGCGCGTTTATTTCCCGCGCCGATTCCGCAGCTTTGGCACCTGTATGTACCCGAACACCGCTGAAATCGCGGCCAAAGCGCGGTTCCATAAAAGCCTGGGTCGCCGCATCCAGAGATTGCCCGGGAGAATTTAATACGTCGTGAACGATGGGCGGCGCCGTCATTTCTTCCGGGCCGTTTGACCCGGCTTGCCTGGTTTGCAAACGCGGATATCCCTGCCCGGACTGCTTCGCCTGGCAGTTTGGGCATCCTCCGCCGCAGGCACATTGCGCTGCCGTACCGGGCATACGCATCACGTGTTCGGAAACGCGGTCGGCTTCCCGTTCATATTCATCACCCGGAGTATTTATCGTAAGTTTCCGCTGAAGGTTTACCGGCGGCCCATCCGTGGCATACGCTGACGCATACCGGGAGCGGGGCGCGGAATTTTGCCATTCGTTTTTTGCGAGTGTGTGGGTAAATTGTCTCACCTGTCATTTCCTTTAAGGCAAGATAAATGGAACAGCTATTTAATAACATTAATACCGTCAATAATAAAGCTTTTTTTGCGCCGGGAAGACGGCCTCACTTCACCAGCTGCTGGATCGCTTTGAACTGCTCATGTTTTGCGTCGCGCATTAGTTCGAACAGCGCCATCTCTACCGTCGAAGGCACAGCGCCGCTCTGCGTCATTTTGTCTAACCCGGCTTTTTTGTTCACTTCAAAACGCGCCGAGATACAATCCGTCAGCAGATGCACCTGGAAACCGGCGTCGATGAGGTCGTGCGCGGTTTGATTGACGCAGATGTGCGCTTCGATGCCGCCGAGGATCACTTGTTTGATGTCCAATTCTTTCAGGCTGGCAACAAAGGCGGGCGCGCCGCACGAACTGAACGCCGTTTTTTCCAGCGGAGCATGATCGGGGTCGAGCGCGAAAAGAATTTCTTCGGCAGTGCGGCCCAGGCCTTTCGGATACTGCTCCGTCACGATCACCGGCACATCCAGAATTTTCGCGCCCTGTAAAAAACGGGTAATATTTGCGGCCATCACCGCAAAATCGGGAATGATGCTGCGAAAGCCTTCCTGTACGTCGATAATTACAAAGGCGGCGTGGTTTACGTCGAGAATCTTTTCGTGAGCCATGCCGAAATTATAGCAAAATTTGCTCATAACCATCCCGCTTTCACGTAGTGGATCGATCTGCGAATTTGAAAAGAAAATCAGCCCGCTTTTCCTGGGAGCTAGAGGCTCTTGCCTGCAAGCACGGCTCGCCGTGCTAACCGGATTTGAGATAAAGGCGTTTTTTTAGATCGCTGCGCGATCTTGCAGGCAGGATGCCTGCGCTCCCAGGTTTACCCTCACATTTTCTAATATCTGCTCAATAAAATATAAGCTGATCTGTCACTCCTTCATGGATGGCCTTTTTCAAGAGCGTCACAAAGCGGTATACTGGACCCATACCAAACGATCCCTCCTGTGAACCTGCGCAAAGATAAATAAGGAGAAATGAAATATGGCCAAGCAATCGATGCAGTTGGATAACGAAACACAGGTCCGCAATTTTTTAGAAGACGCGCTGGACGCGCTGCGCACCAAAAACGCCGCTAAGGCTGTTGCGATGTATGCGCCGGGCAAAGTTCAGTTTTTGCTCGCGCCGCCGCTGCAGTTTGCCGGCGCAAATGAGATGACGCGCGAAAAGGTGCAGGAGTGGTTCGATACTTTTGAAGGCGATCTGGAATACGAAGCTAAAGATCTGATGATCACGGCCGGCGAAGATATCGCCTACGCTCACTGCCTGGTCCGCATGGCCGGAAAGTATGCGGAAAATAGCAAGCCTTTTGAGATGTGGCTGCGCGAAACGATCTGCCTGCGCAAACAGGGCGGCGAGTGGAAGATCGCCCACTACCACGAATCGGTTCCCTTCTATATGGACGGAAACAACAAGGCAGCGGTCGATCTGAAACCGTAAAGTTAGTGGATAGTGAATGGTATTTTCGTGTTTTTTCGTGTGCTTGGTGGTTAATTTATTCGTTTCGTCTAGATAAATCTAATTTAAGAATAACCACGAAGCACACGAATCACACTAGCGTTAATTAATCACTATTCACTTATTCTTCTACTATTTCCCTGACGCGCAAACGTCCCACAGTCAACTCGTCGATCTCGAGCTTTCGAATACGTGCGCGCGCCAGTATCAGACTGCCGATCGCTACACTCCCTATCGCCAGCGTGCCGACCGCAAGCGCACCCAGGGCCAAAGCGCCGATAGCTTGTGCCCCGATCGCGGCCGCGCCGACCGCCGCGCGTTTTATTTTTGCATTTTTAATTACCTGCTCACCCGATCTCAATTGCTTCATTGTCCCCCCCCTTTGTAGATCTGTGATTTTAGATTTTGAATTTGGGATTTTGGATTCGTTAATCGGCGGCATTTCTTCCAATCCGCAATTCCCAATCCCAAATCTACAA
Source organism: Pyrinomonadaceae bacterium (assembly GCA_035995185.1). Taxonomy (GTDB): domain Bacteria; phylum Acidobacteriota; class Blastocatellia; order Pyrinomonadales; family Pyrinomonadaceae; genus DASYKT01. The sequence goes on along the minus strand of DASYKT010000029.1, from coordinate 26,084 downwards.
TCACCTGAACGCTCCCTCGACCGCCATCGGTGTCCAATCTTCGAGCGAGTAGGTGACAACATCGGCGCCGGCCTCGCGAAGCTCATCGGCGGAAACGGTGTTGGTCACGGCGAGAGTTTTCAGCACCGCTCCTTTAGCGGCCTCGACGCCCGGCGGCGAGTCTTCGATCGCCAGGCATTCGCCGTTCGACATCGGCGGGTAGTCGAGCGTGCTGATGCGGTAATCATCGATGCCGACAAAACCTATCTTGTAACAGCGCGGGTTTGGTTTTGGAATATCCACGTCCTCGGCGCTGACGATCAACGAAAAGCACTTGCGCAGGTCGAGCCGTTTTAAGATACTTTCGATCTCCGCGCGCGGCGCCATGCTCACTATCCCCAGCGCAAAATAATTCGCACACGAACGCACAAAATTTTCCGCGCCGGGAAAAAGCGGTATCTCATCGGCGATCAGTTTGTTATAAGCTTCGGATTTTTTCGTGATCACTTCGCCAATCTCCGCCGCATCCGCCTCTTTGCCCGCGCGCTCAAAAGTTCGCACGGTAAAACTTTCGTTATCGGCACCCAGCAGCGCATTGTAATCCTCGTCACTGATCTCAATCCCGCGCTCGCCGAAAACTTCACGAAAAGCCTGTTTGTGCAGCGGCTCGTCATTGACGATCACGCCGTTAAAGTCGAATAAAATTGATTTGATCATAATATGGAGCGCGGGCATCCCTGCCCGCATTTTTACTTATTTTAACGGTAGAGATTTAGCGAAGCAAATGCGAAATATTTTCCGCTGGTCTTAATACGTGAATTTTCGTATTGTTTCGTGGTTTCAGTGCTTAGGCATCTTAAACATCGAAGATAAAAGAAGTAACCACGAATTCCCACGAAAAAAGCGGGCAGATGCCCGCGCTCCATATAAAAAAGGCAGGTCTGAAAACCTGCCCATTTTGCCAGTCGATCTTTATGCACTACTCTTCTTCGATTTTTTTGCTGGCGTTTAGTCCATAAACCGGCGGGTCGGCAGAAGCATCCAAGCTTAAAACTACTACCTGCTCATAGCCTTCCGCAATCAGGTTGTCGATCTTCTCCACGAGTTTACTCTGATCGACCGGTGATATCTGCGATGTACCTTGAACAAACATTATTTTCTCCTTTTTTTGGGTGACGTTGCGCCTATCATCAATTATATTGCTTTGTTTTTTAGCGCTGACGACCTTTATACAAAAAACCAGGTTTGAACGATAGCTGTTTTTATGAAAGTTTGGGACTAAGGAATCTTTTTGGCAGATATTCACCGCTTTTTCGGCCGGGGCGAGCACTGGACGCGTTCACTTGCCACAGGAGAAGGCAGATTTGAAAACCTGCCTTCTGTTTACTGCTGGTACTTATTGTTCTTACGGTTCCGCGTTAAAGTCCATGCTGTTTTCGTCGTGCAGCAGTGTTACAGTTTGCTGTTCCACGAGAAAATTAAAACGCTTGGAACTGATCGAGACCGAATACTTTTCGGTGATCGGCAGATCGGTGAACGAATACAGGCCAAACTGGTTGGTGAGCGCATAGCGCGGTTCAGAAAGCGGGCCTTCGCTTAGCACCACCGAGACGTTTCTGATCGGCATACCAGTGGCTGTTTTGATAGTGCCATAAATACTGGCCGTCGGCGCGCTCTCGCTCAAAAATCTGGTGAGAGCTAAATTGTGGCCCGACCATCCGTCAAGCCTGGAATAACCGGAGACGACCACCCGCCCCGCCGCGTCCATCGCCATGCTGTACAATTCGTCATCCCAGTTAGCAAATCCGCCAATGGCAATACCGCCCGAACCCCACAATTCCTGCATTGGCTGCAGGGGCTGCATGGGCTGCATGGGCTGTAGCGACTGCAGGGCGCTTCCCTTTTTCCCGAATATAGCCGCTTTCTTTCCGGCCGGGCGAAGCTGGTCCAGCGAACCGTCGGCGTTATAGCGAGCCACCGCAAAATCCGATAGGCCGCCAACCATTATGGTGCCGCCGACCAGAATTTTCCCGTCCGGCTGGATCAGCAGCGCCGAAGGCTTAGTGGTACCCATCGAGTCTTCGGGTGTAATGGTAAAGCCTGACGTTCCAAAGGAAGTATCCACCGAACCGTCGGTGTTCATGCGCGCGAGCGTAAAATCACTAAACCTATTTCCCACAAACACGATCTTTCCATCGGATTGAAGCGCGGCTTGCTGGGGAAATTCATTCGGAGGAGTGACTATCGACGCTACTCCGCCCGTACCAAAGGATGTGTCAATTCCACCGGCGGCGTTAAACCGGGCGGCCGCGAAATCGTACTGGGGCGGATTGTTGACATAACCGCACACGAATATTTTGCCGTCAGCCCCGATCAAAACACTTTTTACTCCGCGATAGAAGCCGCCGTTAGCAGGGGTTGAGAGCGAAAATCCATCCGGGCCATAGCCCGTATCCGGAGTTCCGTCGGCATTGAGGCGTAAGGTGGCCCACGCCACGGTCGAATTTGCAGGCGAGATCTGGTCAGCAAAACCGGCGACTACGATCTTCCCGTCCGGCTGGACCGCGATCGCCTCGGCCTTACAATGGAAATTGCCGGGCGCCGTCTTTAGCAATCCCGTGCCGTTAAAGGGTGTATCGAGAGTGCCGTCGGTATTTAGCCGGGTAATAACGCAGGAAGGATTATTCGAAGAGTCTCCCGGTGAATCCGACGACCATCCGGTGACAAGTATCTTGCCATCGGCTTGAATGGCCATGGCGTTGCTTCGTTTCCAGGTGGGGAAACTTATGACGCTCTTACCATCCGTGCCGAACGATGGATCGTATGTACCCGTAGTGTTAAGCCTGATGACCGTGATGCTGGGAAAGGTAAAAGTGCCGGAGTTACTTACCGCGACGATCTTTCCGTTCGTCTGGATGGCCAAAAGGCTGTTCGGCACATAATTGAGCCCCTCACCGATCTGCGTGATCAGATTGCCCGAATAGTTAAAGGTCCAGTCAAGATCGCCGGGCGCGGCCGGAACGCCGGACGAAAAAGCGGCTAAAACGATCACGGCAAGAAATAGTCTGAGTTTCATTTTAAGATGCCTCTCTGATTGGTAAGAACTCCCGCTCATTCTATTCCCTTTTGTTGTTTAGAGCAATAAATATAAGACTTTGGTGGTGTCTTAATTTGCCTTGCAAAGTTTCTCAGGGATGAGTGGAGCAGGGTGCGCCAGTGCCCCACCTGCTCCAAAAATGCTCCAGAAATCTTAAAAATGAGAGGCCATTAAACAAATCTCTCAAAACTGTGATTGAAAACTCCTTTTTGGTAGTCCTGATCCGGTGGTGCCAGAGCCGGTCGAAGATCATTCGGAATAGATGATAACTGATAGATAACAGATAAGAGATTGGAAAATCTATCAGTTACTATCTTTTATCTATTCCGGGTAAATTCCGGCGGCGCTCTCCTTTTTCAAGGTATTGACAGCGTCTTTTACCGGAGTCTCCAAGACCGCCACTGCCAGTCTACATTCCCGAGAGAGAAAGGCGCCACCAGCGCCTATGACATTAATTGTAGTTTGTGAATAATCGATTTTTTCGCGCGATTTTAGCGATCCACAATTTAACAATTCTCCGCCCCGGCGCCCGGCTACAAGAGTGGGCGGCCAAAGAACAAGACGTAACCGTTAAGGTCTTTCATCTCAAAGCCGCGCAAACCGTCATGATTATCCTTGAGCGGTTCCGAAAATTCGATATCCCGCGAGGCAAACTCAGCCGCCAGCGCGTCAGGATCGGGAACGTAAACGTAAGCGTCCCAGCGAGCTCCATTCCCGCGCTGGTTGTTCGGAAGCGGGCCAACGCCGGCCTGCTTGAACATGATCATCGTCTTGCCCCGCTGCACGATGCCAAAAAACACGTCGTCGCCGGAATTTTGAAAGGTGATCTCAAACCCGAGCCGGTCACGATAGAACGAAAGCGTCTCCGGCGTGTCGCGCACGATAAAGAGCGGCGAGATGCCGCCAATTTCCACTGGTGTCATGTGTAAATCTTATAACTGATTATTTGAGCTTCTCCAAATCCCCGGCAGATTGTATGTAAAGGAGCAGCGCACTTGCTGACATCGATCTACTGATTAGCGCTAAAGTCGAAATTTTCGGTCTCGGCGTTGAGCATCACTACTCGCTCGCCGGCCGCAAAACGAAAGCGCTTAGCGGTGGCGGTGACCGTATAAGTTTCGGTTACCGGCAGGTTCGTGAATTGATAGATACCAAGATTGTTTGTCAGCGCTGTGACCGGTTCGCTTAGACTGCCGCCTGACAGCGTGACATAGGCGTTTCTGATCGGCAGCCCGCCGGCGGTGCGCACAGTCCCGGAAATGCTCGCATACGGCGAGGCGTCGCTCTGGAATCTGGCCAGGGCCAGCGTATTGGTCGGTGAAGTCTTTCCGGCGACCAAAACTCTTCCCGCCGCGTCAAGCACCATGCTGTGGTCCCATCCGCTTGTTCCGGCGGCCACGGCAGTTCCGCCGCTGCCCCAAAAAGAACCCAGGACACTCTCCCGTTTTCCAAAAACATTCAGCGGCGCATCGATCGAGCCGTCGGAATTGTAGCGGGCCACGGCAAAATCGGCTGCGCCATTCATTCCCGCGCCGCCGACAAAAAATCTGCCATCGGCTAAAGGAAGTATGCTGCCCGGCGCATTACCGTTTACAACCCTGCCCGGATAAAGCGCGACGCCGTTAGCGCCAAACGAGGCATCAGGCTGGCCGTTTTCATCAACTCTTGCCAAAACAAGATTCGTTCCCCCCCTCATTCCCATCATCACGACCTTGCCGTCAGGCTGCAGCGCGGCATCAACCATGAATTGAGTGGTCGAAGGCATGCTTATCAAAACTATTCCGTTGCTCCCAAATCCCGTGTCGCGCGTGCCATCGGAACTCAACCTCACTAAAGCGAACGCTGCGGTATTAGGAGTGGCCGTATCGATGCTGTGCCCCGCGAGAATTATCTTTCCGTCAGGCTGGGCCATGATGGATTTTAGCAGACTGTAACCGGCATTTGTCGGGTCGAGGATCAGCGTCCCGCTCTGGTTAAAACTCGTGTCCAGGCTGCCGTCCGCATTGTTGCGCGCCACTGCCCAGGCATATCTGGTCCCTGTCTGCGCCGAGCTGTATACTACATAGCCGCCGCTGAGGATCTTTCCATCGGGCTGCACTGCAACGGACGTTGAATAGACGTCATAGGTCATGTCATTTTTGACTATGCCGCTGCCGCCAAAGGTTTGGTCAAGGCTGCCGTTCACATTTAAACGAACCAGCGCACCGATGAATTTTGTCTGGCTGGCGTTCATCGCGCGTGCGGTGGCCAGTATTTTTCCGTCCTGCTGCAGAGTGATACCGAAAATTTCAGATACCCCGGATACGGAAGAAGAAAGGTCTGCCCGGCCGGCAATACCAAACGTAGTGTCCGCGCTGCCGTTCGGATTAAAGCGAAAGATCGAAATGCAGGCGCCCACGCCCGGACAATTCGTGCTGGCTCCGGCAAGAATCTTCCCGTCCGCCTGCACCGCCAGAATATTAGTGGGAAATGTTATCGAATTGAAGGTAGAAAAATTAGTGAACTTTATTCCGCTGCCATTAAACGTCGGGTCAAGATCACCGGGCGCGGCAAACGCAGACGAAGCAATGAACGAACCCGCCAAAAGAATTAGGACTTTGAGTTTCATATTATCTTTTTTGTAAGGGAATGGTACGGAATTAGTTGAACAAACTTACGGCGCACACCGCTACTTTAATTCTAGCCGTCTGACGCTATTTTAAGCAAGAAAAATCGGTAGCGTCCCGCTCTTGTAGTGTTTTATGCTTTGGCAAGAACCACCCCGCCCTTCGGGCACCCCTCCTTCGTAAGGAGGGGAATTTTGGCTCGACTCTTAAACTCCCCTCCTTACGAAGGAGGGGTGGCGCGATTTCAGCGCCGGGGTGGTTCTCTCCTGTTTCAGCGATCTCTCGGCATCACAAGCTCAGAACACTACCGAAAAATCTAAAAGCCGCAGCCTCGAAAGATATTTCCTTCGATACTGCGGCTTTTTTTGAAAGAGCGCGAGGTTGCTCTTTCGAACTAATATTGCGGCGAGATAAAAACAACCGCATCTATGCCGTCGAGCGCTGCGAATTTTTCGATCGCGATGCGTCCGACCACGGCGTTTGACGAAGCCATTTCGGCGACCACTTCAAAGCCCGCGGCTTTAAGCGCGGCGATCGTTTCAGGTTTAAGCTCCGTTACGCGGACGATTATATTGGCTTTGCCGTTCGCCACGAATTTCGCTTCGCCTTCAGCGGCCGCCTGATTTGCTTTCAGGCGGTCGACCAGCGCTTTGATCACGGAATGATACTTGTTCGGCTTTACCTGGATCTGCGCCTCTAAGAGCTGTTCCGCAGCCTCGACCTTCCTCTCTTTAGTAAAGTCATAAATAATAGTACCGGTGATCTTCAGGATCTCGCGGCCGAGGTTCGGTATTTCGAATTTCGCCGACATCGCCGCCGCTTCGCACGCTTTATAGAGCGAGGCGTCTCCCGATACCGCTTTGGCAGATGTAACGTTACCGGCCGCATCAAGCATCACTTCGACCTTGACGACGACCTCGGGGCCCGCGGCTTTGAGCCTCGCCGGATATTGCGGCTTGGGCATTGCCGTCGCCTTGATACCGGAAACGAACGCCTGTTTTTCTTCGCCGGTTACGATGTACGCGACGTCCTTGTCCGCCCATTCCCTGTACCCGGCCTTAAGCTCCGGTTTTACATTCCTCGGGTCATTTTTCGAACGGGGAGTAGCTCTCGGACCAATGTCGGCGGCGCTTGCGCCTACGCCTACACCCGCGCCGGAGCCTCTGCCGCTGCCTTCGCTTTTCTTTTTAACTTTACCCATGGTGCCGCTGCCGGAATTAACGACACCCGGTCTAAGTGCGACAAGCCCTTGCGCCCGTCTGGCGTTTATCGGAAGCTCTTGCAATTGAGAGGTGGTAAAATTTAACGTCATGTCCGCCCCGGAAGTCACCATTTCGCGGCTGACGCCCTCGGGCAATTCGACCGGCACTTCGATCCGGCGCGGCTGACCGCCGTCCGTCACCACGGTTTCTTCGACCGCTACAAAAGAAGTAAATTGCGTCAGCAGCCGGTATTCGAGCCCCAGGCTGGTGATCGTATTTTTCACGTCCGGTTTGGCGGTTCCGTTTTGCACACCGGCGTAATCCTGCGACATCAGATCGTCGATCCGCGTGCGCGCCCAGAGCGTCGCCAGTACGTCATGGCCCGGCTCGTTTTCGGGAAAATTGACCGCGATCTCGCGCACGGTTTCGCGTCCGAAAGAACGGCCTTTTAATTTGACGACGCCCGTTCCCGGCTGGGTAAAGCGCCCGTGGATAATAACCGGCTTGGTGCTGAAAAGATCGTTGATGCGTTTCGGATAAACGTCTTCGACTTTGAGCCCGCCGAAATCGATTGAGATGTCAGTCAGCAGCGGGTTGCGTATCCGCTCGTGAAAACGCTTAGCGGCCGCCGAACCGTCGTCGCTGAGCGAAACATATTCGACTTCGCCGCGGCCTTCTTCCGCCATCTTGTCGAGCAAAAGGCGGTTGACCGAACTGCCGATACCGAATGAGAACACGCGCGCATTCGGATGCTTTTGAATTTCGCTCATGATCTCAAGATCGTTGCCGACATAACCGTCGGTCATAAAACAAACTATGCGCAGGTGCTGCTGCGAATCCGACGGGTCAAGCGCCGTCTTGATGGCTTTCATCATTTCCGTTCCGCCGCCGCCCTTGCGTGTGGCGAGAAATTCCTGCGCGGCGCGTAAATTTTCCGGCGTGGCAGGCACGGGTTTTTCAAACAGTACGTACGTGTCGCCGGCAAAAGTGATCAGATTAAAAGTGTCCTGCGGGTAAAGCCCGTCAAGCGCCATCTTCATCGACTCTTTCGCTTTTTCGATCGGGAAACCTTCCATCGAACCGCTCGTGTCGAGCACAAAAACTATCTCTTTCGGCGTCACGTCTTTTGCTTCGACGCGGTCGGGCGGCTGCAGGATCATCGTAAAATAACCACCGCGTCCATCGCGATGAGTCATCACCGCATCCTCGATCTTTTTACCCGCCACGTCATAACGCAAAATAAAATCTTTATTGGGAATGGTCTTGTCGTTCTTTAGTTTTACATCGAAACTGCCGGTCGAGAGCGCCGCGGATTCTATCTGGTGAGATTTTGACGTCACGGTTTCCACCGGCACACCGGCATCGAGGCGAACGCGAATGGAAATGTCGTGCCCGCCCCGGTCCGGGGCTATCGGCGGCGTGATCTTCGAAGCGTCGGGCACCTGTGTGGTGTCGGGTGCGGTCCCGCCACCCTGTTTGCCTATCGCACTTCCGGGAATATAACGCGGCCCGACGACCATCGGGAACATAAACTCGTAACTGCCGTCTTCATATTTTAAAGTCTCCACATAACTGATCTCGATGACGATCTTTTCGCCCGGTAAAATATTGGCGATCGACTGCGTAAAGATATTTGCCCGTTCCTGGTCAAGCAGGCTGGCCACCTGGCCGTTCGCCTTGGCAGCGTCGTACACTTCGCGCGCTTCTTCGCGTTTCATTATCTTTCCGCGCACCACGCGTTCGCCGATGCGCATCGTCATATCGTCGACCGCAGCATTTTGCGGCAGCGGAAAAACATAAACGGCCTCGATCTTTTCGCTAAAATTATTTTCGAACTCCTGCGTTACTTTCACGCGTGAAAGAAAACCGGTTATCTCCGCCTGGACGTCGGTATTTTTCAGCGGACATGCGCCGAGCGCCTTGCCGCCTTTACCGATGGCGTCGAGCTCGCCTTGCGTGATCTGCTGGGCGGAAATCCCGCTCGCTAAAATTAAACACAGAACGACGCCGTAAATGATGTTTCGCATAATTACCTCATTTTTATCTTTTTGTGGAACGACTTCAGTTATTCGAGGTTTAAAACCGGCTGGCGGTTGCCTCGCGCCGAAAATTTAAACTTCCTGTCATATTAAGAACGCGAGGTTTTTGAAGACTTGCAGAAAAAATTCAGCTGTAGAGCTTTTACGCATCTGCTAACGCAGACGCTACTGACAGCGGGCAGGGATGCCCGCGCTCCATACAAAAAAGGCGGGCCCGAAGACCCGCTTTCCTCATTTCCTATTTCCTATTTCCTATTTAAGGTTCCGCGGTGAAATCCACGCTTTCTTCATCATGAAGCAATGTAACGAGCTTTTGGTCCACGGTAAAGTTAAAGCGCTTGGAACTGATCGAGACCGAGTAATTTTCCGTCACTTGTAGGCCCGGGAAAAAATAAAGTCCGAACTGGTTTGTCAGCGCATACATCGGCTGCGCCAGGCCGCCTTCGCTCAAAACGACCGTGACGTTTTTGATGGGAATGCCGTCAGCGTTTCTTATGGTTCCGTATATGTTGGCGATCGGCGAAGCATCGCTCAGAAATCTCGCCATCGGGAGGTTCGAACTTGCCGTATTGCCTCCCAAGAAAACATGTGAATACCCGGCTGTTACCACTCTTCCTACGGCGTCCACACCCATGCTGGTAATATTCTCGTTACCATCCGCCGTACCCGCGGTCACCATCCCACCGCTGCCCCATAACTAACTCGACAAAACGCTCTCCTTCGGCATCAGGGAGAACCCGCCGGTTTTTGACTTAAGCGATCTACCGGTCGCGGCCAGTCTGGCGGAATCCAAAGAACCGTCGGAGTTGAACTTTATCACCGCGAAATCGACCCTGTCGGGCGCGTTCGTAACGTAGCCGCCGGCCAGGATCTTTCCGTCACCCAGGATCGCCATCACCGCGACATTAAACGTCGATATGACCGGTCCGGTAAGAGCAACATATCCGTTGGTTCCGAAGGTTGTATCAGGCGTTCCGTCAGTATTCATCCGCCCCATTCTAAATCCCCATCCGGATGCACGATTACCGACAAAAACGATCTTCCCGTCGGATTGCATTTCAACGTCAGCCGCAGTATCCGAAGCGGAAGGCGGGGGCATCATAGCTATTCCACTCGTGCCGAATGAAGAATCGAGCCCACCCGAGGCATTAAACCTCATGACAGAATAACGCTTGGTAACGTCGTAACCTCCGCAAACCAAAACTTTGCCGTCCGGTTGGATAAAAACGTTGCCGACAAGTCCGTATTTGATGAGGTCGAAGGAACCTGCATTCGAGAAGCCGCCGGAGCCGAATCCACTGTCAGGCGTGCCGTTGGAATTATAGCGGGCTACAAACCATGTGCCCAACATCGAAGGAAACGGTTGTCCCTGGCTCCCTGCAACCACTATTTTTCCGTCAGATAGCACTCTGAGCGCACTGGCAAAGAACAATCCGGTAATTGTCAGCTGGCCTGTTCCGGCAAAAGAGGTGTCCATGCCGCCGTTCGGATTTATTCGGAAAACGGTGGAGCCATTGTTGTTCCCATTGATCACCAGGATCTTGCCGTCCGGCTGGAGCACCATTTTGTTTGTGTCCGACCAATTATATGCCCCTCCGACAACGGGGATCGTAAATGCGCCGCCGGTCCCGAATGACATATCGGGCGACCCATTAGCATTGAACCTAAACAGGGTTATCTGCGGCGCACCGGGATCATTCATATTAGCGGCCACCAGGATCTTTCCGCTCGGCTGGATCACCATCTGGGTAAATGGCGCTGCGGACGCGGATTGCCCAATGCCGGTGACGTGATATCCGCCGCCGAACGTCGGATCGATGTCACCCGGTATGGCAAAAGTATAAGACGGAATGATCGCTAGAACAGCTAACAGCAGAAATGAGTAAGGTTTCATAATGGGCTCCATCGGTGCCTTTGTTATTTTGACGGTATTTTAGTCTTTTATTCGCTGCCTTACAAGAAAGTTTCTACATGTCTTTTTTCTCAACAAAAAAGGCAGGTCCGAAAACCTGCCTTCTGATCACTGCTTCTGTCTTCATACTTTACGGTTCGGCCGTGAAATCGACGCTCTGCTCATCGTGATTGAGCATCAATCTCTGCTGGTCGACGCTAAAGTTAAAGCGCTTCGAGCTGATGGAAACGGAGTAGGTTTCCGTCACTGGCAGATCGCTGAACGTGTAGTAGCCAAACTGGTTGGTCAGCGCGTAACGCGGCTGGGCGAGTTCGCCTTCGCTCAGCACAACGCTGATGTTTTTGATCGGCACACCGCCCGCCGTGGTGATGCGGCCGGTGATCGACGAGTAGGGCGAAGCTTCACCCTGAAAACGCGCCAGCGCCATTCCGGGATAGGCGACGCCGTCGACGTTATACGCGCCATAGACAACCAAGCGGCCGGCGGCATCAAATTCTATCTGACCCACACCGGTCTGCACGTTATCGAAAAGCCGTGCGCGCACAATTCCGTCCATGCCCCAGATGGAGCCGAGCAAACTCTCGCCCCCGGAAAATTTTGCGTCGAAAAACTTCGAGCGTGAAGAAGAGCCTTCGAGCACCCCGTTGACGCTGTAGCGGGCGACCGCGATGTCTGCGTAGCTGTAACCCGGATAGGGCACTCCCTGATAGGTGGCGGAGCCGCCCAGCAGAATGCGGCCGTCCGGCTGGATCGCCAGGCCGCGCGCTATCTTGATCTGTTTGTCGGCTTCGGGCGTGAAAACATAACCGTTCGTGCCGAAAGTGGGATCGGGCGAGCCATCGGCATTGAGGCGCATCATTTCAAACCCGAAGCGCACCTGGCCTGCGGCAACAACGCAGCTGCTGCCCATGCCGCCGCCGCCGCCCGCCAGGATGATCTTTCCATCCGGCTGCAGCGCCGCGGAATAGCTGCCCACGCATTGTTCGCCGACACCGATGATCGCGCGTCCGTTCGTGCCGAACGAATTGTCCGCCGTGCCGTCGCCGTTAAAGCGGTAGAGAATGTGTTTTGACATGACGTCGGTTTCGCCCACGATGATCAGCTTGCCGTCCGGCTGGAGCAAAAGCGAGCGATAGCGGTCAGACGAAAATTGGGTCCCGCCATTAAGTTGACCGTCGCCGCCGAAGGTGTTGTCGGGCGTGCCGTCGGGCATAAAGCGCATCAGCGCAAAACTGGCCTGAGAATCGATCGGATTAATGATCTTTGACATCACCACATAGCGGCCGTCGTTCTGGATCGCAAGCCCGCTTGCCATACAGCTTTCGCCCGGTACCGTCATCGTTGAGATGCCGCCCGTACCGAACGAACTGTCGGCACTGCCATCGGCATTAAGACGCATCACGCCGCAGCCCGCGACGTTCATCGCATTCACTGCCATGACGATCTTGCCGTCGCTCTGCATCTTGATCTCACTGGGGAAAACACGCACGTCGCCGGGAAAGATCAGATCGACGCTGCCGTTATTGCCGAAGGTGGTGTCGAGCGCGCCGCTCGGATTGTAACGCACCAGCGTGCCGCGATTCAGGAACGGTTCAAGGTTCCACCCCCCGGCCAGGATCTTACCGTCAGGCTGTATCGCCAAATTTTTTGTGACCCAGGTATGAGGAAAAGACTGCCCGGAGATCAGTTTGCCCGTACCGTTAAAAGTTGGGTCAAATTGACCGGGTGCGGCATTGATGATTGAGGTTAAAGAAAATAGAACTATAGCGAGAAACAGGATCTTTAGTTTCATAAAAGTTTTTAAGTGTGAACGGGAGGGGTTGAGAAAAGAACGGCTAAAATTACCGCTCTTAATATCTTAAGCGTTTCAACGATATTTTGGCAATAGTTTTTTTCGAAGAGTGAATTGCCGGCGTATTTCGTGTTATTTCGTGTGTTTTGGCGGTTACAGTTTTTAACTCCGAGAACCGGAATACTTCCTGTACTTCCCAGACTTTCCAGACTTCCCAGACTTCCCAGACTTTTCCAGACTTCCCAGACTTCCCAGACTTCCCAGACTTCCCAGACTTCCCAGACCTCCCAGACTTCCCAGACTTCCCAGACTTCCCAGACTTCCCAGACTTCCCAGACTTCCCAGACTTCCCAGACTTCCCAGACTTCCCAGACTTCCCAGACTTCCCGGACTTCCCAGACTTTTCTAGACTTCCTTAAATTCGCTATCGACGTCTTCGGTCGAAAGCGCCACGCGGTAATTTTTTGACTGCACCTGTTTGGTGATCAGCAGATCGTCTTTCGTTTTCAAAAGATCGGCGCGGTTATAAACCGAGATCTCAAAATTGTAGCCGTGCGTGATGGCGTCTTTCGGGCAGGCCTCGACGCAGAATCCGCAAAAGATGCAGCGGCCGTAATCGATATTGTAGACGCTGGCATAGCGCTCGTCGCGGCCGACGCGCTCTTCATAGGGGCGCGGGTCGTCGGTCGCCTCGATGTAAATGCAATCCGAAGGGCAGGCCGCCGCGCACAGATAACACGCCACGCATTTTTCCTTGCCCTGTTCGTCCACATGCAGCAGGTGCATCCCGCGATAACGCGGCTGCACGGTCACCGGCTCGTCCGGGTACTGCACGGTCCATTTTTTCTTCGGGATCTGCGAAATAGTGATCCGCATGCCCGTAATAATGGCCTTCGTCGAATTGATAACGTCGCTGATGATTGACATATATTTTGTGAAAAAGTTCTCTTGGATTATAACGCAGAAAGAATTCAGAATCCAGAATCCGGGCCAAGCTTAGGTGTTCCATGTTCCGGGGCTGTGCAAGTGGAACACCGGAACACTTTTGGAACAGAAATTTCGATAATGGAAGACTTTGAGTCAAATTTCCCCAAAACCGCGATTGATATCGCACTTTGAAGCCTTCTTTCATGATATTCAAAGAGCTTTCTTCTCAGCCCGTTAAGACCGAAACCACCAACATACACGAAACAACACCAAAATTCGATGATGGTTTTTTTCGTATTATGTGGTTTATGGATCAAGAGCGAGGTTAATCTGTCTCCTGTTTTCCGTCTCCCGTGTCCACCTCCGGGCATCCCGCCTCTTGCATTAACTCAACCACCATTTCGGCCTCGGGCACACTGATGGCTTCAAAGATCGCCAACGACTGCCGCAAATATTCGCAAGCTTTTTCCTTTTCGCCTAATTGAACATAAATCAGGCCCAAATTTACCAAAGACTGTCCCTCACCGAAACGGTGGCCGATCTCGCGCGCTATCTTTAGCCACTGCTTCAGAAATTTTGTCGCCTTTTGATATTCCCCCAGCGCACGATAAGCCAAGCCTAAACTCCCTAAGGACTGCCCCTCGCCCAAACGGCCGCCGATCTCGCGCGCTATCTTTAAACTCTCCTCATGAAATTCGATCACTTTTTGGTATTCACCTAGCGAGTAATAAGTATTTCCCAAATTCCCCAGGGACTGTCCCTCACCCAAACGATAGCCGAGTTCGCGCGTTATTTGTAACATCTGCTTATGAACTTCTATTGCCTTTTGATATTCCCCCAGCGCACGATAAGCCAAGCCTAAACTCCCCAGACCGTTTCCTTCGCCCAGCCGGTCGCCTATCTCGCGCGCAATTTTTAAACTCTGATCCTGGAAGTCTATCGCCTTTTGATATTCGCCCAACGCAAAATAAGTATTTCCTAAGTTCCCTAGCGATTGCACCTCACCCCTACGATCGCCAATCTCGCTCGCTATCTTTAATCTCTGCTCATGCAATTCTTTCGCTTTTTGATAGTGTCCTAGGGAATAATAAGCATTTCCTAGATTCCCCAGTGATGTTCCCTCGACCAAACGATCGCCGAATTCGCGCGCTATCTTTAAGCTCTCTTCTTGAAATTCTATCGCCTTTTGATATTCATCCAGTGCAAAATAAACATTTCCCAAATTTCCCAATGATTGCCCTTCACCCAGACGGTCACGCATCTCGCGAACTATATTTAATCTCTGCTCCTGAAATTCTATCGCTTTTTTATATTTCCCCAGCGCGCGATACGCTATGCCCAGATTTCCTAAGCAATTTCCCTCATCTTGTTTCCGTTCATCTTTTCGGGCAATACCCAATGCCTGTTCAGAATAAGTCACAGACTCTCTAAAATAACTGTGCTCCCACAAAAACAATGCATAGGCAAAAAGATTTTCATAAACAGCGGCGCATTCGATGGAATCTTCGAAATACTGTTTTGTATCAGCTATACGCGAAGGGCTCTCGTATTTTAGTGCTGTGGTTTGCCCCAGAATCAAATATTCGTAAGCTTTAGCCTCTAATTTTGGCTGCACGTTTTCGTTATACCAACCGGCTTCCTTTTCGAACTCTGCTTTTTTCTCTTCGAATTCAGCTTTATGCCCGAGTAAGACATTTCGTTCTTCGTTAATAGCCTCAATCTCCTGTTCCAGCATAGCGCGCGCCGTATCGACATTTCCCGCGATGAAATGCTCCTTGGCTTTTTCCAGGCGGGTGTTGTTGATCTTGATCTCAGGCTTTTCTTCGAGAGCTTGAAAGGTCTTGGCGAGATTTATCACACCCTGCCGAAAAGATTTCAATTCATCCTCGAGACCTGCTATCTCTTTCCAAACGGCGGCTTTTTCTTCCGGTTTGTTTTCACCAATAAGTTCGAACAGTTTCTTTTTGTCGCCCAGACGTTCGACCAGTACCCGGTAATCCGCCGAGCCGCCCAGGAATTGATTCACGGTTATTTCTGAGCCAGTTACCTGGCTGATGATCAAATTGTCGCTGCCGTCGATGTTAATTTCATTCGCCATACTTTTTACGCATCTGCTGACGCAGACGCTACTGACCAGAACCACGCTCAATAATCATTGCGTCTCAATCCAGAAACCCGGTCGCTACCGCTCCCGGTTCTGACAAGAACGCATCTGCTGACGCAGACGCTACTGACAAGAACACGCTCAATGATTGCCTGGTCTCTGCCTTTTTGTCGCTGAAGGCGACGAATTTAATAGCGTAGGGTGAAACCCTACGTTCGCAATAACCAAACGACCGCGACCCTGAAAGGGTCGAATAACTCGTGAGATGTGCGTCCCTTTCAGGGACGAAATGTTTTTACGATCTGACGTAGGGTTTCACCCTACGCTATTTTATATGTCGCTTTCAGCGACCCCGGAACACGATGCTAATTGTTTCGTGGTTATTTCCGGCTTGACCTCAAATCCGGCAGTAATGACTGGAACCACGAAACCACACGAAACGAAACGACACGAAAAAATCATTTATCAATATTGATCGTGCTCCCTGAGATATCCTGGAGGCCGATGTTGCCGTCGCCGGTGATATTCATCACGTTGCTTTTCACCTGCTGCGGAAGCTGGCGGAAAGCCTCTTCCAATTCCTGACGGGCGGCAGGATCGGCGGCCAGTTTTTCATCGAGCCTGGTTTCCAGCTTTTTGAGAGCGCTCGGCGAGTCGTAAGCCTCGGGCAAGATACTTAAAAGAGGTTCACCCTGCATAAACGCTTCAAACTTATTCCAAAGCGCAATTGCGGAATCGCCGATAACTTTGCCGGCAACTTTGTCAGCCATATATAGCGCGACAGCGCCGACGATCATGGCGGTAGTAACAGGTTCGGGCATGAGAGTGCTCCTTAGTAAAAAATTCGCCTGAGTATAACACCATTTATCGGAAAATCCCCGGCATCTTTATCCTCTCAGATGCGCGTTCAAAAGCGCTCTTTTACGCATCTGCTGACGCAGGCGCTACTGACATGAAAGAAAAAAGAGCGGGCGCAAGCGGCCCTTCCGGACTGCAAATTTATTTAGCTTTTATGTTTCCCTTTCAAGGCGGAACACCTCTCTCAGGTCAGGAATGGGCGTCCCGCGCCCGGTCTTAAAATGATATTGACCGGACTTAGAAACAACATCACCGTTTTTTCGCAAAAACTGTTACCTGAACCCGTCTTATTAAAGTACAAGTTTAAAAACTCCTGCGAGAATCTTCCGCAGGCGATAATTTTTCCCAAAAGAGGCTAATGTAAAAAATGAAAACCAAACTCCTTTTGCTGACTTTGCTCGTTGTTTTTACGATCACGATGGGTGCCTGCAGTAGTATGTGCGGAAGTTCACCCGGCAACACCAACGCCAACGCCAACACACCCACGCCGACGCCGGTAGCGACCGCGACGCCGGTCCCGACGCCGTCTCTAACCCCGACCCCGACACCCGTGCCGACGCCCGACGTGGTGACCGGCATTCCCGAATGCGACGATCTCTTTGCTAAGTTCGAGGTCTGGGCAGCGGACAAGAACAAGAACGGCTCGAAGGCGGAAAAAACTGCCGTCGCCATCTTGAAACTGACGCTGATCGGCCCGATAAAAAGCAAGATCGACAAGATGAAGCCCGGCGACCGCGAAAAGCTGGCGGGACAGTGCAGCTTGGCGGCCATCCAGTTTGAAAAGAAACAGCGCCAACTGGAGATCGACGCGAACGCCGCCGTCAAATAAGGGCGTGGCAAAATAAATGCGCCTGACGCGTCTGATATCAGATGCCGGATTTGACTATTTGCCACCGCGGCAATTAAAATCCAGCATCTGATATCTACTCGGTTTCCGGGAGCATTTGAATGAAAAACACGCGCAATTTATTAATAGCCTTATCACTCCTGGCCTTTTTGACACTGGCCTGCAGCACCATCAAAAGCCTTTCAGGTTCCGGCTCGTCTTCATCCGGCAATTCCGTCAGCAGCGACGGGACCATCCTGGACACCGCTAAAACCGGCATCCCGGAATGCGACCAGCTGATCGAAAAGATCGAGGCCAAAGCCAGCGATAAAAACAACAATTCAAGCATGTTTGAACGCGCGGCCTACCAGTTCATCAAAGACCAGGTGATCAAACCTATCCGCGATGACCTGGCCAATAAATCGACCGCCGATAAAAAGAAGGTCGCGGAAAAATGCACCGACGCCATGCACCGGCTGGAACAACAGGAAGATAAAGAAGAACCAAAGAAGTGAGCGGGAAATGAAAATAAAAACTATTTTGCTGCCGCTCGTGTTTATCTTTATTTTCGGAGTGAGCGGGTGCGGTTCTGCGGGTAAGAACATGCTCGGCGGATCGGCCTCCGGCGTCTCCGAGTGCGACAAACTTTTCGATAAGGTCGAACAAAAAACCGCCGGTAAAAATCTGACCTCTAATACCAACTCGTCGAAGGAAGGGGCTTACGTATTTTTAAGAGACGAAATCCTGCCCGGTCTTCGCAAAGAAATGGCAAAACCCAATTTCGATAAGAAAGATCTGGCCGAAAAATGTAAAGCCGCTTACGAGGGCTTTATTCCCCCGGCCGATCAGTAATTAAGTGGAAGAATTCCAGTACACAAAATTCAGAAGATGAGGCCTACTGCTTTCCGCCCATATCCGCGTGGCGGTGGACCATTTTCCATTCACCGTCTTCCTGGCGGAAAATTTCGGTGACCCGGATATTCATCGGGACCATTTCTTCCGTTTCGAGCATTTGTATCGATGCTTTTTGAAAGCCGGTCCAGAAGGCGAGGCCGTCCGACGCCTCCATATGCAGCACCTCGAAATGAGTTTCGCTGCCGCTGTCGAATGACGTGGCGCCTGATTTGTATGACAGCAGAACGTCGGCGGCGCCTTCTTTATTCTGGCCTTTCGGGCCGAAAAAAGTTGCGGGTGAATTTGTAGTAACCAGCTTTTCGAGCGGCTGCGGGTCGCCGTTGACGTATGCGCGAGCGGCTTCTTCGCGCTGTTTCATAAATTCCCTGAAATTATCCAACTGATCCCCCATGTTCGTTTCCCCTTTTATGCCTATATTTTAAGCCATCTCCGCCGGTGAGTCACGTTGACCGCGCCCTTGCATCTCTGATATACTGTTTCAGCTATGGAACTCGCGTTTTTCATCCCGGAAACAATTACCGAAAAATTTTCGCCGCTGATCCTTTCTCCTGTGCCGGCGGGCCAGCCGCACAATGTGTCGAACGAAGACGATTGGCTCGACTTAAACGATTACGTGCGGCGCGGCTCAGACCAGATCTTTTATATTACGGTCACGGGCGATTCGATGATCGAATACGGCATCAAGGAAGGCGACCTGCTGGTGGCCGACCGCCTCAAACAACCGCGCAGCGGTGATGTGGTGATCGCGGAAATAAACGGGAGTTTTACCGTCAAGCGTTTTATGAACTGGCGCCGGGAATTATATCTCGTACCCGAAAACCCCGCTTTCAAAACGCGCGAGGTAAATGAAAACGAGGACTTTGCCGTCTGGGGTGTGGTAACGCATGTGCTGCATAGATTTTAGATTGCCGATTTGGGATTTTGGATTGGTGTAATTCGTGTGTTTCGTGGTTAATTCCTAAATGCAAAAATAACGAAAGAAGAAGTAGCCACGAATTACACTAATCACACGAATAAATCCAAAACCCAAAACCCCCAATCCAAAATTCGCAATCGTTAGGCTTGATTTTCCGGGATCTTAAATCCCAGGTAAGTGGCGCCGCTGATGCCCTGCAAAGTGACGAGCAGCGTGTTGAAATCCGGCATCGCCAGGCTGCGCCAGACGGTGTAGACAAAAATTCCGCCCAACACCAGCGTCCACAGCACCAGCTGCAGCCGGTGAAATCCGATACTTCCCTGTTCATCGGTCAGAATGTCATTGCGAAAGCCCTGCGAAGCGCGCGGCATCACGGCGTCGGTCAATTCTTCCTGTCGCTGCTGGAGCGCGTCCATCCGCATCTTCTTGACGTCATATTGCCGCTCCACGCCGGCGGCGCGCGCCGCAACTATCGGGTCGCGTGCGATCGGGGCCGCTGCTTTTTCCGGTCCTTCACCAACCGGGGCCATATTCAGCACCGCGTGTTCCACTTCAAGCTGGCTTACTTCCGAAGCGACCTCTTCCTGTGCCGTTTGCGTTTCTTCCAGTTTTTTCCTGGTCGAGGTCTGCGAACTCTTATCGATCACCGCGCTGCCGACCGCCGTGCCCGCGCTGATGCCCAGCAGGCCTAAAACGCCTTCGGTCAGGCTGTCGAAAGAATTGACGATGATAAAGATAAAGCAGAAGGCCGTGATGGTCAGGAAAAACCAGAAGGCCGCCTGACATTTGGCAAGACTGTAAGGTTTGCGTTTTCCCGGCTCGGGCGGCGGGGCTCCCTGATCGCGCAGGATGTCGGTTTTCTTGGCCAGAACTATCAAACCCACCGCCAGCGCCACCAATATACCCAGCCACACCCAGAACAGCCATTGCTGTACGCGGACCAGAAAGACCGGCTTGCCCGGCATCTGAACGCCGTTTTCCAGGCCCACCGAAGCCTCGATCTGACGTTTAAAGAAATCTCTCATAACCAGCGGCGTGCTGATCAGCTTTTTCCATTGCTCGGCGTTGGGCGCGCGTTCGCCGCCGTCCCTGATCCGCTCCAGGTGAAACTTGACCGTGCCGGTCGTCGGTTCCAGGCTGTCGGCGGTTATCCCCGGCAGCATCACGCCGTCAAGAAACAACCGGATCGCCTTCGGATCACAGCCGGGCAGCGCCACGCCCATACTGTTCACACACTGCGAATCGTTCACCAACTGCTGCAGGTTTTCCACCTGAAAATCGATAGTGTCACCGATCGCGATGGTCGATCGCGCGGGCGCGTCCCCCGGCAGATCTTTACTGCCCGAGAGATAAGCGTCCGTGACGCTCATCGGCAGGCGTTCTTCCGGTGTGGCTGTCGGCTCGGTAGCCGCTGTCGGCGGGGTTTCGCCGTCCGGGGGCGTTTCCGCACCTGAAGTAGAACCGCCGTCCCCGTCAGTACAGTCCTTGATGGTGATGGTGTAATTTTTTTGCGCCTCGACCGTGCGGCTGGCGACAAAGGACAAGAGGGTAAGCAGGAAGATCGAAGCGATCAAAACCATCGCGATCGTAGTGATATCGAGTCTTGAACGGGTCATCATATGTTTAATCGTAATGCGCGATACGCAATACGGGATACGCAATAACGCCCGGGCGTATCACGTATCGCGTATTACGTATTGCCAAATCACTTACTTTACTTTCGGATATATCTTCCCGGCAAAGTCGTAATCGATCTTGTTAATGTCTAAGCCGCCGATGATCGGTTTGCCGTTGACGGTCAAAAAGCCCGGGATCTGGTAACACATTATAGACGTTTCATCGGCCGTGGGGGTAGCTATAAGTGCGGTTTCTTCCAGCGGGGTCAAAACCTGCTGGCGCACTTCGGTCGGGGTCCAGCCCTGGGTCTGCCCGAAATATTTGATGGCTTTTGCTTCGTCGATGCGTTTCACTACGGCTTTGCGCATATGTTCATGCGGGAAACCGAGCGTATGGCCGGTTTCGTGGCGCACTACGCGAAAGAATTCCGAATCCGGCGTGGTCATCGTAAAGGCCTGCAGGTTCATCGTCTGCTTGCTCTTCGGGATGTGCAGGACATCGGTGCCCAGGTATGACCAGTAACCGTCGTTTTCACGCGCGATGCGCACCTGCGCGTCAGCCGCTTTAGCGGTATAGACGAAATTGACATTAGAGGTCTTGGCCCACGCGTTCATGTGCGAAATGACACGATCGCGCAGCGCTTTTTCAGCATTGTCCATAAAGCCGACCGTCAATTTTACGCCCTTGGTACCCCAATATTTGGTGGTCAACACGGCTATCTTCTGTTTGGTGGGGGCGATGCCCAGCATCGACAAACGATTGACGTGCGGAAGATTAGCGGGGTTATGCTCGGCGGCTGTTTTTGCGGCGGCAACCAACTTACTGTCGGGAAGCCTTTTGGGAGTGCAAGTAGCAACTTCTTGTTTGCTCATAAAAATAAGTATCTCCTTTGGGAATATCGATAGGGATCAAAACGACAGGTCCTCAGACTTCGGTCGTTTCAGAAATTTTAACCATTACAGTTTAAAGACGAGCACGACTGGCTTTTTTGCGTAGAAGGCCGGAGTGTACAATTATTAGCTGTCTTGAACATGCAATTTACTCAAAAAGCAACGTCAGCCCTCTCGCTGAAGAAAACAGCAATCTTTAAAGAGCGGATGGACTATTCAGTAAAAAATCTACTTACACCTTGCATACTTGTAATCGACACCGCTTCAACCAGTAAAGTTACCAAAAGGCTTGAAATAATTATGAAATACCTGTAGCTTAACGCGTAATTCTCACTATCCAGAGGTATGCCAAAAACCGTTGTAAGTACCGTATTTATTTTTTTACTGTTGACTTCTGGGTCTTTTGATACACTTTGCAACACTTGTTTTTTATCTTTCTCAGCGTTTTCTTTAAGTTCTTCGAGCTTCTTCACCTTTGCTTCACTGTTTTTCGCTATTTTTAGATTGATAGCCTCATTATTGTTAATAATATCCATGTAATCAACAGATGAATTTCGTCTGGTCATGCTTGGCTTGCTCACCACAACTATTTGCTCGTTCAATTTAACGTTTTCATCGTCATATCGTGCGATAATAATGTCACTGTTCATCTTTAACTTATCATCTATATTGCTGAGTTTTTCTTTTTTATAAGTTTCCAAATTAGGCGCGGTATTAATCTCTGAAATTTCCCCCAGGCAGAACAATGAACTTAAAAGAATAGCAAAAACTCTTACTGCTTGGTTTGTTTGCCCTAGTCTGCTGAGCTTTTTGTTCTTTTTCCTTTCATTCACAGCGTGATAGGTTGTAGTTATTTTGCTTAGTTCAATTATTAAAGCTAAAAACCCCGCTATCACAGTTGAGCCGACAATTATCTTACTAATGAAATTGTATGAAAAAACTAAAAGCACCCCGACAGTAAAAACGCTGATTAGTGCCGTAAGGATAAGCATCCACGTATTAAAATTAAACTTAAATTGTCTCGGCATGGGACTGGCAAAAGTTGTATTAGTAGTAAATATGCTGCCGTAGCGATTCGATAAGTTTGAATGGATAAAACTGTCGACAAATTCTTGTATTCTCTGACTTGTTTCGATAAAATCATTGATGCTCGCATAGGCCCCATAAATCGCCAGAATTAATTCGATACTCCCTACGTTGGTTTTAGGGTGCCGTATTTCAATTAGCTTATCCCCTATCATGTTGCGCAATTCATTTTCCAAATCTTCGACCACTTTATGTTCAAGGAAAATTAATACATCCTGATAGTCAAAGGATCTTCTTTTATTAAAAGATTCTTCATTCTGGTTTCCACGTGGATATGTGTAAACCTCGCCGTCTGGAAGCAGTTCCCATCCCGTTTTTCTCTTGGTTTCAGGGCTGAAATCTATGTACACAGAAAGAACCATGCTTCTTTCTTCTTTTATTTTCTCCTCTTTTATAGAGGTATTCTCACTGAAATTTTCCGGCATATTAATTTGGGATGTTGTGCGCTGTCTATTCGATGATTAAGAATTGAAACGTAAATCAAGATCAAACACCTTTGCGTTAATTAGGACGTGAGAACAAGGATCGTTCTAATTATGTTGCGTAATGTTCTTATGAGCTTCCGGCGAAATTATCATCAAACAAAATAAATGTCAATAATTATCGTATTTTCACTAATTTTGAACATAGAGCCTTCCCGGCAAGTCAACGTCGAATGATTAAACCGTATGCAGCGCCTTTTATGAAATTGTCTTCCGGCTTCAGTTTTCTGATATCATTCTCGCCATGAGCGCCACTATCGCCACATCTTTCGGCAAGGAAGAGATTGTTTCCTTTAACCCCGCCACGGGTGAAGAGGTCGGCCGGGTAAAACAGTCTTCCGAACGCGAGGTCAGGGAGGCCGTCGTCCGCGCCCGCGAAGCGCAAAAGGAATGGAGCAAACTTCCCTTTCGTGTGCGCGGGAAATATATCATGCGCGCGCGCGAGGTTTTGCTCGCGCAGCTGGATGAAACGGCGCGGCTGATCTGTGACGAAATGGGCAAGCCGGTCGCCGAGGCGCTCTCTGCCGACATCGCGCCCGTGCTCGACCTGATGCAGTATTTTGCGCGCAAGTCCGAACGCTTGCTAAGGCCCGAAAAGCTCAGCGTGGGGCTGTACGGCTGGCTGGGACGCTCGTCGAAAATTATTTATACGCCGGTTGGCGTCGTGGGCATTATTTCGCCGTGGAATTTTCCGCTCTCGATACCACTGGGCGAGGTAACGATGGCGCTGATGGCGGGCAACACCGTCGTGCTAAAACCAAGCGAAGTCACCGCGATGGTCGGCCTCAAGATCGGCGAGATATTTGAAAAAGCCGGGCTGCCCGAAAATGTTCTAACCATCGTATCGGGCGGCGGGAGCGTAGGCGCGGCCCTGGTAACCGGCGGCGTGGACAAAATAATGTTCACCGGCAGCGTGGCAACCGGCAAAAAGATCGCCGCGGTCGCGGCGGAATCGCTGACGCCGGTCGTTTTAGAATTAGGCGGCAAAGACCCGATGATCGTCTGCCGTGACGCCGATCTGGAAATGGCGGCGCGGGCGGCGGTCTGGGGCGCGTTTACAAATTCGGGCCAGGCGTGCAGCTCGGTCGAACGCGTCTATGTGCACAATTCGATCGCGCAGGAATTTACCCGCCGGGTGGTCGAAAAGACTCTGGAGCTCACGCAAAATTACGGCAGCGACGCCGACACCGAGGTCGCCGCGATGTCCAGCGAGCGTCAGCTAAAGATCGTCGAAGACCACGTAGAGGATTTCAAGAAAGCGGGCGCGGAAATTCTCACCGGCGGAGCGCGCAACAACGTCTTTCCGGATGGAGTTTTCTTTGAGCCGACCGTTATCAGTGGCGCCACCAACGAGATGCGCGGCATGCGCGAAGAAACTTTTGGCCCGACCATGCCCATCGCGGTTTTCCAAGACGAATCAGACGCCGTGCGCCTGGCAAACGACACCGAGTTTGGCCTGACCGCCAGCGTCTGGACCCGCGATATTTCCCGTGGACGTTCCTTAGCCGGACAGATCCGCGCCGGGACGGTGATGGTCAACGAAGTTCTCTACACGCACGGCATCGGGCAAACTCCCTGGGGCGGATTTGGTAGTAGTGGATATGGACGCACCCACGGGCGCCTCGGCCTGATGGAACTCGTCGCGCCCCAGCACATCCACACCAACCGCTTCACCATCTTCGCCGATATGTGGTGGTTTAATTACAACGCCGACACCGTGGAATTGTTTAGAGGTTTAGCCCGCCGCTTCGCCACCGGCTCGCTCTTCCAAACGGCAAGGTTATTGCCGCAGTTTTTGAAAAGGATAAGAGAGATGCGCCGTAAACCGTGATACGCAATACGTGATACAGGATCAGTAGCGCCCGCGTCAGCCGGTGCGTAAAATATATTTACTCCTATGAAACCTAAAGTCTATATCGAAACCACAATCCCAAGCTTCTATTTTGAAATTAGAACTGAACCTGACATGGTTGCACGGCGAGAATGGACACGAGATTGGTGGGAAAACGCCGCCAAGAATTACGACTTAGTCACAAGCGTCGCCGTTTTTGAAGAGCTGAGAAAAGGAGGTTTTCCCGGGAAAAACGAGGCGTTAGGTTTAATTGAAGCCTTGCCCTTTGTCGCGGCGGACACCGAAGTAATTAAAATAGTTGAATTTTATATCGAGCAGAAATTAATGCCCCGTGATCCCGCCGGAGACGCACTGCATCTTGCGCTTGCCTCATATCATGATTGCGATTTTCTCCTAACTTGGAATTGCGCTCATCTCGCCAATGCTAATAAATTCGGGCATATCAAGCGAATCAATGATATGCTTGGGTTACATATTCCCATGATGGTAACACCTTTAGAATTACTGGGAGGCACCACCGATGAAATCAGATAAAGCTATCGAAGAAATTAGAAAAGTAAGAAAAGAAATCTCCGCAGAGTTCGATAACGACCCTAAAAAATTGATCGAGCACTATATAGAACTGCAAGATCAATATAAAGAGCGTCTGATTAAGAAACAGACGTCTGAAAAAGAAGAAGGAGACCTAAAGGTAGCGTAATTTATATCACCTGGATATTCGTATGCCTAAAAAAGCTTCCACTTTTGATAGAGCCTCATTTGAGAAGGAATTTAGCAGTCGTAATAAGCAATTCATCGAATTACGCAATGAAGCTGAATATACGCTTAAGAAGAAATTAGAATCGGCCGAAATCAAATTCCATTCCATCCCTTCCCGTATAAAAGAATTAGATTCCTGCCTTAATAAAATTGAAAAGCACCAATTCGAAAAACCTTTCGAGCAAATGCGAGACTTTGTGGGCTTAAGAATTATTTGTCTTTTCC
>DASYKT010000028.1:0-1633 GCA_035995185.1 Pyrinomonadaceae bacterium | reverse complement strand
AGTTGTAAGGCTGTCGTGAAACTGATTTCCCATATCGGTTTTACGGCGGCCTTTATTTTCGGTTTTTTCGACGTGCGGCCCGTTTTGGCGGCGACGGAAAGTCGGACATCGGCGTTTTTCGGCCTGTCGTAGGCGATTGGTATATTTCTTACAGTGATAGCCCAAATTATACGTTCCTCCATTTTGGGGCGACGGGTGATATTCCCGTTCCGGCGGATTTTGATGGTGACGGGGCGGACAATATCTGTATATTCCGTCCTTCCAGCGGCGATTGGTTTTATCTGACCAGCACCTTCGATAATTTCGTCGGTCTTCACTGGGGCATAAACGGCGATATGCCGTTTCCGGCCGATTACGACATGGACGGCAAGGCCGATGTGGCGGTTTACCGGCCGGCATTTAACGGAACGTGGTATATCTTCCGAAGCTCGGATACGACGATGTTTTCGACACAATACGGCACTACTTTTTACAATGATATTCCGATGGTAGTTGATAGTGACGGTGACGGCGCATTGGAGCTGTCCGTTTACCGGCCCGGCGCGCTTTTCTGCCCCTCGGGCGGCTCATGCTACTATCCGACCGGGCAGCTTTTCCTGACCAGTCCGACGATCTGGGGCAACTACGGAGAATACTCCGAGAGTCTTCTCCGGCTCAAGATGCCGAACTAAATAAGTGCAGGGGCTTTGAGGAAAATACTTGCCTTGGGAAGATAGAAATTTTTGACCGGTTGACCTGATTTTGTGATGCCCCCTTCTATAGGAGTCTGTCGGGAAAATCATAAAGTCCCTGAAAGGGACAGATGTAATAGCGCACGAGTGGAGGCGAAGCCGAAACCCTACGAGTAAGACAATTACTGCCCCGTCCTCGGTAGGGGACGAATGTAAACCATTGATTGTTCGACCCTTACAGGGTCGGAACCAGGTTTTGCCTTTTACCCAGGGTGGCGCTCGCTACCGCTCGCTGACCCTGGGCTTTATTGTTTGTCCCCTTCGGGGACAGGAAAAATCGATTTTCCCGACAAATTCCTAAAGCTGGGGGCAATTTAAAAGCTTACTTACCTTCGAGCTTTTGCAGGTCTTCGCGGAGTTTGGGCAGCGCGGGATTCTGCGCATCCACCTGTTCGAGTTTGGCGAGCGTCGCTTTGGCTTTGGCGGCATCGCCCTTCTTTGTATAGGCCACGGTAATATTCTGCAGCGTCTGCACGTGCGACGGGTCGAGCTCCAGCGAGCGTGTAAATTCCTTGATCGCGCGGTCGTAATCCAGCCGAAACAGGAAGGTGAGCCCCATGTCGGTCCGGACGCTTACGTCGTTCGGCTTTTTTGCCAGCGCCTGCGTGTAAAGTTTTTCCGCGTCTTCGAATTTATCCGAGTCGTAATAGGCGTTGCCTAAATTTACGATCGTCTCGTAATCGTCCGGCTTTATTTGGTTTGCGCGCTTCAGGTATTCAATGGCCTGGTCGAACCGCCCGACCTGGTAATACATCTGGGCCACCTTCAGCTGCGCGTCGAAATCGCCCGGTGAAGATTTGGCTTTCTCGATCGCTTCCTGCACCTCGGGCTGCATGCCGCCGCCGGCGGTATTACCGTTGATATCGGGGTGCCCGGGCGGCACCACTACCGCCGAATTCGAA